>JAJPKR010000058.1 GCA_021323595.1 Terriglobia bacterium
GCACGCTGCGCGACATCTCGCACATGATCCGGCTGCGCGGCGCCGAAACCGTGATCGTCGGCATCCAGCCCGACGTCGCCTTCGCCCTGGTGCAACTGGGCTTGAACCTGTCCGATGTCGCCACCGCGCTCGATTTGGAAGAGGGGCTTCGTTACTTGAACCAAAAAGTGAAGTCCTTGGGGGCGGAGAAGCCGCCGCAGCGAGCGTGAACCGGGGATGGGTATGAAATCGCTTCCTGATCCCTCTTCGAAGACCGGCGTGGGCACGGCCGGCGCCCAGGAAGAGATTGTCGTGTCGATCCGTTCCGATTTGGATATCGTGGCCGCACGGCAACGCGGGCGCACGCTGGCCGAATCCCTGGGTTTCGGCCCGAGTGATTCGACCCTGGTGGCGACCGCGATTTCGGAAGTGGCGAGAAATATCTTGGTGTATGCCCAATGCGGAGAAGTTCGCCTGGCCCCCGTGGAAAACTCCGGCAAGCGCGGTTTGATGATCATCGCCGCGGACCAGGGGCCAGGGATTGCCGATTTGCACTTAGCGCTCCAAGACGGCTATTCCACGTCACGGAGTTTGGGTCTGGGGCTGCCCGGCGTGCGCCGTCTGATGGACGAGTTCGAGATTCAGTCCTCGGTAGGCGGGGGAACGCGGGTAGTCGTGAAGAAATGGCAGGCCAACAGCCGCTGAGTCGCGCCAGCATGAGCGCGAAGCCGACCCTGGTGCAGCCGGGGCGCGCGGCGGCGATTGGCAAGGCGACTGCAGGACCGAAGGGGCGGCACAAGGGAGGGATCGGCGGGGTGGCGACGCAGGCAAGTTCAGCGGATTGGAAGCAACGTTACGCGGCCGCCTTGGCCGCGTACCTGCGGGAAGGCAAGGAACTGCAGTTGCAGCGCGCTTACGAGTTGGGCCGCGCCGCCTTGGGCGAAGGGCGCGGCGTAGTCGAGTTAGTGATGGAGCATCACCAGATCCTGCTACGCGACTGGACCCTGCGGCCCCCGGCCGAACCGCGGCAGGCATTGCAGCGGGGCGGGGCCTTTCTACGCGAAGCCATATCTGCGTTCGAGATGACGCATCGAGGCTTCGGCGACGCCAGCGCCGCCCTGCGCCGGATGCACGAGTTCGTGGAAAAAGAGGCCAAGCGCATTGCCTATGCGCTCCATGACGGCGCCGCCCAGCTCCTCGCCGTTCTACACCTGAAACTGGAGGATTTGGCGCGCAGCCTGCCGCCTGCCGGGCGGTCTCGCGTGCGCGAAACCCGCCAGCTTCTCGATGAGATCGAAGGACAACTGCGGGCGCTCGCGCACGAGATTCGTCCCGCCGCGCTCGACGATTTGGGGCTCACCGCGGCCTTGCAGACGCTGGTGGAATCGTTTACTCAGCGCACCGGCATTCCCGTGCATTGTGACTTTCGGCAGAGCCAACGCTGGCCGCCGGAAATCGAGACCACACTGTATCGCATCGTGCAGGAAGCGCTCAACAATGTCCGCAAGCATGCGCGCGCGCGTTCCGTAACTGTTGCCGTGACTGGCCAACCGGATGCTGTTTTTTGTGCGATCCAAGATGATGGCGTCGGCTGCGATCCCGCCCGCCTGTTCCAACCGGGCGGCGACGGATTGGGGCTGATCGGCATTCGCGAACGCGTGCAGGCGCTGGGCGGCAAGCTCGAGGTGCGCTCGGCGCATGGGCAAGGTACCGGTATTTTCGTTCGCATCAATCTGGAGGGCAGATCATGGCCGCTCAAATCTTGATCGTCGATGATCATCACATTGTGCGCGATGGGCTGCGCCTGTTGCTGGAACGCGCTGGCTTCAAGGTCAGCGGCGAGGCCGCGGACGGATTGGCGGCGGCGCAGATGGCCGCGCAGATCAGACCCGACGTGGTGGTCATGGACATCGGCATACCGTTGCTCAACGGGCTGGATGCGGCGCGCAAGATTCTGAAGGACGTCCCCACCGCCAAAGTCATCTTCCTAAGCATGCATGCCGATAAGCAATACATCTTGGAGGCGCTGCGCATCGGGGCGAAGGGTTTCGTCACCAAGAGTCATGCCGCCGAGCACTTGGTGCAGGCGGTTCGCGACGCTCTGCGCGGCAAGACCTTTCTCAACGCCGAGACCTCGGAAGCCGTGGTCGCCGCTTATCAATCGGACGCGAATTTGCTCGATGATCCGCTCACGCCGCGCGAGCGGCAAGTGCTGCAATTGGTCGCAGAGGGCCGTACCACCAAGGAAGTCGCCGCGCTGTTGAATATCAGCGTCAAGACCGCCGAGACACACCGCTCGCGGACCATGGAAAAGCTCGATATTCACGACACCGCCACTCTGGTTCGCTATGCCATTCGGCGTGGCCTAGTGCAGCCTTAGCTTCATCCCACACTGCAGTTCCGGCGCGCCGGCCAGTCCTTAAGCGCTCGGCGTGGCCGCCTGCGCGCGGTGACATGCGCCGCGCCGCCGATTGATGACGTCGCCCCCCAGTGTGTCCCTTCGTTCGAGGGGCCCTACACGGAGTATCCAGAAAAGAACCGACCCCTGTCATCCTAATCACGCCTGATTGTCGAGAGCTTCGGGCACGCCTAGCGTACAAGAGACCGGGCGAAGAGCGGCGGCCGGGTTCGCAACTGAAACGCAGGAGCAGGAGCGGCCTTGAGAGTTCTAATTGCAGACAGCGACGTCATGTTTCGGCACTACCTCTCGCGAATTCTCGAAAATCAGCCGGGCTGCCACGTCGTTGGCGAAACCGTCGACATGAAGCAAACCCTGGAAGAGTTCGCCAAAGTCAACCCCGATTTGGTGTGCGTGGGGATATCGCTGCCGTATCACGGCGGACTTGAGGCGACGCGCCAGATCCGCCGTCTGCGCCCGTCAACGCGAGTGATCTTGTTCTCCGAAGCGGCCGGCGAGGCCTATCAAGCGGCTGCAATTCACGCGGGCGCGGACTGTCTGTTGCTGAAGAACGCGGAAATCAGCGTCATCGTGCAGACGCTTCGGGGAATGATGCAGGCGGATTCACAACGGAGCGCGTAGAGGCACTTTGCAATGTCCACTAATTCGACGGGCAAGTTTGACTTCGGCGGCACCAACGGTTTCAGCGCCCTCGTCTGCGAGGATTTAGGCGACGGCTACGCGTTCGCCGCGGGCAGCGCTGTGATGCGCCGCCTCGCGCGTCACGTGGAGCAGATTGCCGGCATCGAGGTGCCGGTACTGCTCTTGGGCGAGAGCGGGGTTGGCAAGGAAGTGGCAGCGCGACTGATCCACAAGCGGTCGCCGCGCTGTCATCGCCCCTTTTTCAAGGTCAATTGCGCGGCGCTGCCGGCGGATTTGCTGGAGAGCGAATTGTTTGGATTCGAGCAGGGCGCCTTCACCGGCGCAGTTCGCTCCAAACCGGGCAAATTCGAGCTGTGCAACAAGGGGACGATTTTTCTCGACGAAATCGGCGAGATGCCGACTACCCTGCAAGCCAAGCTGCTGCAAGTGCTGGAGGATCAGCAGTTCTGCCGCTTGGGAGGCCGAGCGCTAATCCAGGTGGACGTGCGCATTATCGCCGCCACCAACGTCGAGATCGGCAAGGCCCTTGCCAACCGCCAGTTTCGCCAAGATCTGTATTACCGGCTCAACGCCGTCACCTTGCAATTGCCGCCTTTGCGCGAGCGGCGCGAAGAAATCGTGCCGTTGCTGCATTACTTCATGGACAACTTGGCGGCGCGGCTGGGCCGCCCTCGCGTGGCATTCACGCGCGAGGTATTGGACGCCTGCCAGGCGTACAACTGGCCTGGCAACGTGCGCGAACTCCAAAACTTCGTTAAGCGCTGTCTGGTGTTGGGGAGCTGCGACGTCAATCTTGCGGAGTTGACCGATGGACACGGCCCTGCGGTCGGCAACGTCATCGAGTTTCCTGGCGGGCCGCTGGGCGCTGACTTGAAGACGATGGTGCGCGAACTCAAGGCGCGGGCGGAGCTGAAAGCCATCCAGCAAGCCTTGGCGCAGGAGCAATGGAACCGGCCGCGGGCGGCACGCGTGCTGGGGATTAGCACCAAGGCGTTGCTGCACAAGATGCGGCAGTACGGAATTGCCCCTGCGGTCGAGGCGGCGTCCGCAGTCGAAAAACTGGCGCCGGGAACGATGGTTCCGTCCGAAACATGAAGAGGTGTTGCGCATGACGCGCGAAACCGCCCCGGAGCGCCTCGAGTTCCCCCCAGGCCATGGGGTTGTGGCGGTCATGTTTGGTCGAGCGGATGCAAGTTAAGGGCGAGAGAGGATGCCATTGCAATTCACATTTGCACGAAAGGGGTGCTGGGGCCAATGAGTAAAAGCGCTGTGGCGATGAGCGGCGGATCGTTGCCGCCGACGGCACTGATCTTGGGCATCTCGCCCGCGATGGAGCGAGTGCGGAGTTGTGTTGAACGCGTGGCGGTGACGGACGTTCCAGTCTTGATCCAAGGGCCGAGCGGCTCGGGCAAGGAGGTGCTGGCGCGCTGGCTGCACGCGCACTCGCCGCGTGCGCAAGGCCCGTTTGTGAAGGTCCACTGTCCCGCAATTCCGGAAATGCTTCTGGAAAGCGAGCTCTTCGGTCACGAAGAAGGCGCGTTCACCGGCGCGGTGCGGGCCAAGCCGGGTCGGGTTGAAGAAGCCGAGGGGGGCACGCTGTTCCTGGATGAGATCGCGGAGATGAATTCCGCGCTTCAAGCCAAGCTGCTGCACCTCTTGCAAGACGGAGAAGTGAGCCGAGTCGGCGGCGGCGAGCCGCGCCCCATCAATGTCCGCGTGATGTGCGCCACCAATCACGATCTGGAGGAAGAAATGCGCGCCGGCCGCTTTCGCCCCGATCTTTTTTATCGCATTAACGTAATCGGCTTGGAGCTGCCGCCGCTGCGGCAGCGGCCCCAGGACGTGATGCTGCTCGCGGAATATTTCGTGCAGTCCTACAGCCAGCGCTACGGGCGGCCGCTGGCGCCGCTCTCGCCCTCGACACTTGAATTGCTGCAAGCGTATCCGTGGCCGGGCAACGTTCGAGAACTGGAAAACCTCATGAATCGCTATGCGATCTTTGGCTCGGAGGCGGTCATTGTCAACGAACTGCTGGGAAAACCGGCGGCGGAAGCGGAAGGCGCGGTTTCGCTGCGCCGGGTCGCGCGCCAAGCCTCACTCGACGCCCAGCGCCAAGTGATTCTGCAGGTTTTGCACGCGCATCAGTGGAATCGCAAGCAGACGGCGCGCGCGCTCAAAATCAGTTACCGCGCTCTCCTTTACAAATTGCGGGATACGGGTATTCCCACGCGCCGAACGGGGCGCACGAGCGCCCGGGCCGTGCCGCCGATCCAGTGAGGCGAATGGCGATGCGCTCCCGATCCCTGCTCGCCTTGGCCGCTCAAGGGCTGCTCCTGACGGCGGTCGCTCTGGCGCTGGCTTGGGCCTGGCAAGCCTCCGGCCAAGAGCCGGCGCCGGCGCCGGCGAAGCCGCCCGCCGCGGCTTCCGGCAGCCCGCATCGCCGCTGGGCCCCCTGGCACATCTTCGGCCACGGCGCCGCCCCCGATCCCTCCACGGCTGATTCGACGCAGCCGAAAGCCGTCGCCGCCGCGGCTGTGCCCACACCGGCCGTGACGGTTGCGCCTGGCCGCAATGCGCCGGTCGCAGTCGCGCGGGCGCATGAGTACCACATGGGAGTAGGCGACTTGGTGGACGTTCAGGTCTGGCACGAGCCGGAGATTTCCGGCAAGGCGCCGATTCGTCCGGACGGCAAGATCGCCGTACCGCTGGCCGGCGAAATGCAAGCCGCCGGCCTCACGCCGCGGCAACTGCAAGCGGAGATCATCGCCCGCCTGCGCGCCTATATCAGCGCGCCGGCGGTGACCGTCATCGTGGAGCAAGTCAACAGCCGCAAGTTCAACGTTCTGGGCCGCGTAATCCGCCCCGGCACGTACGCTTTGGTTTCGAACACCCGCGTTTTGGACGCGCTCTCGCTCGCAGGCGGACTCGCGCTCTTCGCGCACCCTTCGCACATTTACGTGCTGCGCGCGAATGCCGCGGGCCAGGTGCAAAAGCTCAAGTTCAACTACAAGAAAGTCATTCGCGGCCAGGACGAGGCGGAAGACATTCTGCTTCAGCCGGGCGACACGGTCGTGGTGCCGTGATGGCAGAGGGAAGCAAAGTGCAAGGAAGTCTAGCAGGATCGGGGAAGCGATGGACGGTGCGCGAAGTTCGGCGCCTGCTGGCGCGTTCGCGCTGGTGGCTGCTCGGGCCCTTTTTCTTTTTCGGCCTTGCCGGATTTATCGTGCAATGGGTGTGGCCGCCCCGCTATCGTTCGCAAGCGCTGATCTTGGTGCGCGAGCAGGTCGTGGCTCCGAAATTAGTCGCGCCCAACGTGCAAATCACCGCCGCGGATCGCCTGCAAGCGATGACCCAGCAAATCTTGAGCCGCAGCCGCCTGCAGAACCTGATTGAGGAAGACGGCTTGTATCCCGGCGCGCGCCAGCGCTTGGACATGGACGGTCTGGTGAAGCGCATGCGCAAGGATATCGACATCGAGCCGGTGGTCTCGGCCGATCGCCCCGGAGATCTCACCGCCTTCCGGGTTTCGTACCTGGCGCCCACCGCGCGGCTGGCGCAACGCGTGGTCAGCGAACTGACCGAGCTCTTCATTCAAGACAATTTGCAGGCGCGCGCGGCCGAATCGGCGGGCGCCACGGACTTTCTCCAGGCGCAATTGGATCAGGCGCGGCAGAACCTGCAGCAGCAACAAGCAGCGCTGGCGGCGTTCAAGCGGCGCTACTTGGGCGAATTGCCGGAGCAAGAGCAGACCAACCTCGCGATTCTCAACAGCCTGCGCGCTCAGTACAGCGCTGGTGCCGCGGAGTTGGATCGCGCCGAGCAGCAAGAGGCTTATTGGCAATCGCTGGTGGCCGCCTATGCGCACGGTGGGACGCCGGCGGCGGAGGCGGCCAACTCCCCCCAAGCGCATATCCGGGCGCTGCAGGCGCAATTGGCGGCCTTGGAGGCCGATCATACCGACCTGTATCCGGATGTCATTGCGGCGCGGCGTGAACTGAAGCGCTGGCAGGCGATCGCGGCCGCGGCGCCCCAGGGCGCCGCCCACGGTTCCACCAGTGGCGAGGGGCCGGCGCAGCTCGAAGCGGCGAGCCGGCTGCGCGCCGTGCGGCTTGGCGTGCAGCGCCGCCGTGCCGCGCAAGCGGCGCTGGCCCAGCGCATCCATGCGGTGCAGGCCGAACTCGCCGACACCCCCCTGCGCGCCCAGCAGATCGCCGTTCTCCAAGATGAAGTGACGAACGCCCAGCAGGCTTACGACAGCCTCCTTGCCAAGGTTGCGCAGTCGCGCCTGGCGACCGATTTGGAACAAAGCCAGCAAGGCGAACGCTTCCAAGTGATCGACCCCGCCAATTTGCCGGTCCGTCCGGCGCAACCGAATCGCGCGCTGATCCTGGCGGCAGGTTGGCTCCTGGGCCTCCTCGCCGGCGCCGGCGCCTTGGCGCTGCGGCAAATGAGCGATCAGACTTTGCACGGCGAAACCGCATTGAGCTTGGCAACGAACATGCCGGTTTTGGCCTTGATCGGCACCATGACCTCTCCTCGGCGGCGGCGGCTGGCCGCGCTGCGCCGTGTGGCCGAGGTGGCGGTGGTAGCCGTCTTGGTGGTGCTGGCAGCCGGTTCCGTGGCGTACACGGCGTTTTTCATGAGCTGACTATGTTTGAAGCCTTTTTCCATCTTCGCTGTGATCCTTTTGCCGTTAGCCCGGATCCGCAGTTCCTCTATCCGACTCGGGCGCATACGGAAGCGGTCGCAGGATTGTTCTATGGCTTGCAAGCGCAAAAAGGAGTCATGGCGCTGAGCGGAGAAGTCGGCACAGGCAAGACGCTGGTGTTGCGCTGCCTGATGCGCTCCCTGGATCCGGAACGCGTCGTCTGCGCCTATGTTTTCCACACCCTGCTGGCGGGCGAAGAGTTACTCCGCTACATCATGGCGGCCTTGGGCGTGGAAACGCCCGCCCAAGGCAAGGCGGAGATGTTGCTGCAGTTGGGAGCGCATCTCGCGCGCCAGCACCAGCGCGGCGTGACGTCGGCACTGATTCTCGACGAGGCGCAGAACTTGAGTTTCGAGAGCCTTGAGGAGATTCGGCTACTGACCAATCTCGAGACCGCTGATACCAAGCTCTTGCAAGTCATCCTCGCCGGCCAGCCGGAGCTCGATGAGAAGCTGCAATCGTTCCCGCTGCGGCAACTGCGCCAGCGCATCACCTTGCGCTTTCATTTGCCGCCGCTCGGCGAGACCGAAACCGAGGCGTACATCGAGCGGCGCATGCGCTTGGCGGGGGGCGAGGGCCGGGAAGCTTTTTCACCGGGTGCGCGCGAACGAATCTACGAATACTCGCGCGGCGTGCCGCGCCTTATCAACGTGCTCTGCGGCGCGGCTTTGCTCGCCGCTTACGGCCTGGGGACGCCGAAGGTCAGCGCGGCTCTGCTGGACGAGGTGGCTGCCGATCTGGGCCTGACGGTGAATTCCACGCGCAATGCCCGGCCCGTTCCGGAACCCGCCGCCCAAGTTGCGGCCCCGCGCGCCGTTCGGCAGGAGGTGGCACTATGAGCCGCATCTTGGAGGCATTGCGGCGAGCCGAGCAGGAGCATGGCGCTCCGGCCGCGCCGCCGACCGCCGAAGACGACCTGGCAGCGCTGCCGGAGTTGCTGCGCGCCCTGCAACCGAGGGCGGCTGCGCCGGACCGTTTTGCGGCTTGCCATTATCGCCCCAGTCTTGAGCACCTGCTGGCTACCGATGGCCATGACCGCACCGCGCAAGCCGAGAGCTTTCGCGTGCTGCGTTTCCGGCTGGAGGCGTGGCGCGGGCGGGAGCCACGCAAGATCGTGCTCATCGCCAGTTCCATACCCAAGGATGGCAAGACGGTGGTGGCGGTCAATCTAGCGCGAACCCTCGCGCTCACCGGGGCGCGCGTGCTGTTGATTGACGCTGACTTGCGCAAGGGTGGCATCCATGACCTGCTGGAGTTAAAACCCGACTCGGGGCTGGCGGAAGTGCTGCAGGGCAATGAGCGCTGGCAAGGTGTCTGCCGGGAGGTGGCGCCGCTGGGTTTTTGCTATTTGGCTGCGGGACGCCTGCCCGCGAATCCCGCGGAACTGCTGCGGAGCCAGCGCTTGCGTCAGACGCTCCAGGAAGCCACCACGATCTTTGACTGGATCGTCGTGGACTCGCCACCGCTGGTTCCGTTCGCCGATGCCCGCTACTTGGCCGCGCTGGCGCACGGCGTCGTACTCGTCGCCCGGGATGGGTGGACCCCGCTGCCCGAGTTGACCAAGAGCCTGCAGGCCCTGGCGTCGTACCCACTCGTGGGTCTGGTCATGAACGACAGCGACGAAGAGCCGTCCTCCGGGTACTATGCGCGCTACCCATTGATGGCGGCGGTGCCGATGGAGGAAAGCGCGCGTGCGTAGAGCTCTTGCCGTTTTGCTGCCGCGCCGCTTGCTGGCGCTGGCGATCGCCGACGCGAGCCTGACCGCCATCACGCTTTTGCTGGCCGGGGGCGTCTGGTATTCGGCGATGCCTGGCCAGCGGCTGGCGGCGGCAGTGCTGAAGGTGGCGCTGGTCGCGCTGGTCGTGATCGTGTGTCTCCACTATTACGACCTGTATGAGTCGCGCATTGTCAGCGACCCCAAGGAAGCGGTGCCCCGGCTGAGCCAAGTGATGGGCACGGCCTGCATCATCCTCGCACTCTTGTATTACGCGGTGCCGCGGGCGCGCTTACGCGCGGAAACCCTGGTCGGCGGCGTGCTCATCGTGGGCGCAGCACTGGCGCTCGATCGCCGCATGTTTGCGGCGATCAACCACTCACCGCGCCTGGCGCAACGGGTGGTGATCGTAGGGGGTGGTCCCTTCGCGGCGGAATTGGCGGCCGCCTATGCCCGGCGCCCGGAGCTCGCCGTGCGCGTTCTCGGGTACGTCGGCGGCGCGGGCGAGCCGGCTTCCATGCCATACCTCGGGGGGCCGGAGGAACTCCTCGCCGTAGCGGAGCGGCACCACGCCACGGGCGTCGTGCTGGCGCTTGAGGAAGGCCAGCCCGCCGTGCCCTGGGACGCTCTCATGGCACTAAAAGCCCGTGGCATCGATATTCAAAGCGGCGCCGAAGAATACGAGCGCGCTACCGGCAAGGTCGCCTTGCAGGCGCAAAACCTCCGCTCCTGGCTCAGCTTGGATTTCGGACATTCACGGCGCCGCCGCTGGCAGCGGCGCGTTTGTGCGGTCGCGTTTGCGGCCGGCGCCCTGGCGCTGGTGTGGCCGCTGATGCTCGTCGTGGCCCTAGCGATCCGTTTGGATTCCCCCGGCCCAGCGCTGTTTCGCCAAACGCGGATCGGCCAGGACGGCAAGCCCTTCACGCTTTACAAATTTCGTTCCATGCACGTCGGCGCCGACGCCGAGGGCGCCGCTCGTCCCGTTGTCGCCGGCGATGCGCGTTTGACGCGGGTGGGCCGCCGGATTCGCCGGTGCCGCCTGGACGAGTTGCCGCAGCTCTGGAATATTTTGCGCGGCGACTTGCACATTGTGGGGCCGCGCCCGTTCGTTCCCGAGCAAGAACTCGCGCTCGCCGAGAAGATTCCCTTCTATCGCCTGCGTTGGTTGGTGCAACCCGGCGCGACCGGCTGGGCGCAAGTTCAGCTTGGCTATTGCGCGACGCTCGCTGACAACACCGAAAAGCTCGCGCTGGACCTTTTTTACATCAAGCACCTGTCGCTCAGTTTGGACTTTTTTATTGTGTTGCAGACACTCAAGATCTTGGTGCTGGGACGGGGGGCACGCTAGCCATGCTGCTCTGGTATCTCCTGTTTTGGTCATCGGCGCTGTGGATTGCCTACACCTTTCTTTTCTACCCCCTGCTGCTTTTGCAAGTCTATCTTGTCGTGCAGATCCGGCGTGACGTGGCCTATCTTATCGGACGCCGGGAACGTCGCACCGCTACGCTGGATTCCGCCGAACTGCCGGGCGTGAGCTTGGTTATCCCCGTCCATAACGAAGCTGCGCGCCTGCCGGCGAAGCTGGCCAATCTGCGCGCTTTGACCTATCCCCGGGAAAAGCTGGAAATCATTTTTATCGCCGACGGTTGCACCGATGGCAGCGACGAATACCTTGCGGCTCACGCTCCGGAGTGCCGGCTGCTCCGGCTTCCGCAACAAGCCGGCAAGGCGCTGGCCGTGAACCAAGGCGTGGCCGCGGCTCGCCAGCCCATCGTGGTTTTGTGCGATGCCGCGACGCTGCTGGCGCCGGATGCCGTGGCGAAACTGGCGCGTCATTTTCGCGACCCGCGCGTCGGCGCCGTGTGCGGCGCCTTGGCCTTCGATGCGAACGAGGAATCCGCGGCCACCGAGGGCGTCTATTGGCGGTATGAGTGCTTGCTGCGGCTTATGGAAGCGCGCCTGGGAGCGACGCTGACCGCGAGCGGCGCGCTGTATGCGCTCCGTCGCGAGTGCTTTCGCCAGCTTCCCTCCGGCGCCCTGCTCGATGATTTTCTGACTCCCATGGCCATTCGCGCGCAGAGGTATCGCATCGTCTTCGACCCCGAGGCGCGCGCCCGGGATTTCGCCGAAGCCACGATCGAAGGCGAATTCCGCCGCCGGGTACGGCTGGCGGTCGGCAGCTTTCAGGCGCTGGGCCAATTGCTTCGAGCACCCGCCGACGCGCGCACGCGCTGGGCGTTCATTTCGCACAAGGTGATGCGCTGGTTTTTGCCCATCCCCTTGCTGGTGCTCTTGGCGAGCAGCATCGTGCTGGCGGCGCAGCCGCTCTTTTTCGCGGTCCTCGCCTTGCAAGGCATCTTCTACGGGCTGGCTGCATGGGGCTGGTGGCGCGGTGTGAGTTCACGGCCGGCCCGGCGCGCCGAGCGTGCCGCCCGCGGACCTCGCCTGGCGTACTACTTGCTGGCAATGAACGCCGCCTTTGCGATCGGGTTCTGGCGTGCTGTTAGCCAACGGGACGGCGTGTCATGGCGATGACCTCGGTGGATACACCCTTGCCGGCGCTCCAAACGCCCGCGGCGCCGCCCGGGACGCGCGAGGACCGGGTCGCTGTGCTGATGTATCACGGCATCGAACGGCGCGGCGCGGCCGGTACGGACCTCGCGGCCAGAAAATACCATGTGCCGGAGGCCCAGTTTCACGCCCAATTGGCGGCGCTCGCCGGTTTTCGCGCGGTGCTCTTAAGCGAATTGGACCAAGGCGGCGAAACCGGCGCCGCCGGTCGCGCGCGGCGCGTGGTATTGACCTTTGACGACGGGCTGGAGAGTGTCTATGAGGTCGCCTGGCCGCTTATGCAGGCGCGAGGCGTGCGGGCGGAAGTGTTTGTCAACCCCGCAAACGTCGGCGCGGCGGGCTACGCGAATTGGCGTCAACTCCGCGCCATGGCCGAAGCGGGCATGGCGATCCAGTCCCATGGCTGGGCGCACCTGGATCTCACGCGTCTTCCTTCACGCGTGCTGCGCGACCATCTCTTCCGTTCCAAGGCTGAAATCGAAGAACGCATCGGTGCTCCCGTAGAGACCCTGGCCGTGCCCTTTGGCCTCTGCGATCGCCGTGTCATCGCCCTGGCGTTGGAAGCAGGTTACCGCCGCGTCTGCAACTCTTCGGCGGGGTTCGCGCGCCCGGGATCCAGTTGCGTCCCCCGCTTCGCCGTTTATCGCTCCACGGCGGCGGCCGAAGTGCTCCGTCTCGCCAGCCTGCAGCGCACTGCGCGCGTCCGGCGAGTCGCGCGCGAAGTGCTGGTCGCGGCGCCACGCCGGCTCAAGCGCGCGCGAGCGCGGCTGGCGCTACGGCCCGAGGCACACTGCCGCGCCGCCGCTGCGGGCAGCCTCGGCGCGGCGCCAGTTGGCACGTCCAAGCACGTTCCGCCTCGCTCCGCGGCGGCGCCGCCGCTGCGAATTTTTGTCTTGATTGATGCCTTGGGAGGCGAGTGCCCGGCGGCGCGGGGTTGGCTCGCGGATCTCTGCCCTTATCGCACCTCCCTTCGCAGCATTTTGGGTTTCAGCAGCGGCGCCATTCCTACTATCCTGACCGGGCAGCTGCCCGCCGCAACCGGGCATTGGAACTTGTTTTATTTCGACCCCGCCGGCTCGCCGTTTCGCTGGCTGCGTCATTTGGATTTCGTTCCTCGCCGCCTTCGCGATGGCCGGCTGGAGCGCAAGGCGCTGACCCTGGCCGGTCGCCATCTGCTGGGCCTCGGACCGCTCTTCGAGTGCGGCGTCGAGCCCAGCTTGGCGCGCTGGTTCAACTGGGTCGAGAAGAAGGACATTTTCGCGCCCGGCGGCATCTTGGGCGCCCCCTCGATCTTTGACGAGCTGGCGGCCAAGGCGCTTTCCTACCGCGTTTACACCTATCGTCATTTCACCGACGAGCAAGCTCTGCTCGCGGCTCGCGCCGACGTCGCCGCCAGCGACGCGCGCTTCTATTTCCTGTATCTCTCCGAGCTGGATGGCTTTCTCCATTTCCACTGTCAGGATCAGCGCGCGATTGCGCAGCGGCTGGATTGGTACGGCGGCCAGTTGCGCGCCTTGTATGCCGCCGCGCGGCAGCGCTCCCGAGACGTGACGCTGACGATTTTTTCCGATCACGGCATGACTGCGGTGGTCCGACGGGTGGACTTGGCAGGTGAGATCGGCCGGCTTACGGTGGAATCACCTCGCGATTACTTGGCGGTATACGACTCGACGATGGCGCGCTTTTGGTTCTTTTCCGAGCGAGGCCGCCGCGCCATTCTCGACTGCCTAAGCCGCCAATCCTGCGGCCGATTGCTGAACGACGCGGAATTGGCGCGGCAAGGCGTATTGTTTCCCGACCGCCGCTTCGGGCAAGCCATCTTTCTCTTGTCGCCAGGCTGCATGATGGCGCGCAGCCACTTCAATGGCGCCGGCTGGGACCCGGCCGGCATGCATGGCTATGAGCCCGACGATCCTGACTCCCGAGCGATCTTCCTGAGCGATCGCCAGCCGCCGCGGGCTATGAGCAGCATCGCCGACATTCATGCCTGCCTGCGATTGGGCGTGGAGGAGGCGTCCCAATGAGCGCGCTGCATACCGCGCAACCGGCTGCCGGCCAGGCCCGCGCTTGGCCACAACCAGCGGAGGCGGGCCCCGCGCCCGCGGTTCCTGGGCTTCCCGCAGGTCGGCGCCTTTCGGTTGCGTACTTTTCCAATTCGCTGGCGCGCGGCGGCGCGGAAGAGCATTTGTTGACGCTCTTGCGAGGCCTGGATCGGGAGCGTTTTGAAACGGCGTTGATCTGCACGCCGGAACTGGCGGAGCAAATCGCGTCGGACCTTCCCGCCGATTGTGAACTGGTGCGCTTGTCGCTGCGCGCGCCATGGCATCTGGCCGCCGCCGGGCGCCTCGGCGCCTGGTTTCGCAAGCGCCGCCCCGATGTTCTCCATTCCCACCTGTTTTATGCCAGCCTCATGGCGTCTCCGATCGCGCGGCTTGCGGGGATTCCAGTCGTGATCGAGACCCCGCATGTGCGCGAACAATGGCGGCGCGGGTGGATCAAGTCGCGCTTTTTCGTGGACCGCTGCGCCAGCCTTATGGTCGACCGCTACATCGCGGTTTCGAGCGCCAACGCTGCCTATCTGCGGCGGGAGAAGCGCTTGCCGGCGCAAAAGATCGTGGCCATCCCCAACGGCTGCGACTGCGAGCGGTTCCGCGCATTGCCGGAGCCTTCCGCGGCCTTGCGCGAGCAACTTCAAATTCCGCCCCAAGCTCCGGTTCTGGTCGTCGTCGCCCGGCTCGAGCCGCAGAAAGGACATGCAGTGCTGCTGCGAGCGTTGCCGCGCGTGCTCGCGTCGTTCCCCGCAACGCGCCTGATTTGCGTCGGCGCCGGCTCGCTCGCGGCGGATCTGCGCGCCGAGGCCGGCGCCCTGCGCGTGGCGCATGCCGTGCGCTTTGCCGGCTTTCAGGCCGACATCCGTCCGTTCTTGGCGCTGGCGGCCATCTCGATCCTGCCCTCCTTCTACGAAGGCATGCCGCTGGTCGCGATGGAGTCGCTGGCGGCCGGCGTCGCCATGATCGCCACGGACGTGGACGGCACGCCGGAAATCATCGTGCACGGGCAGACCGGCTTGCTCGTGCCCCCCGGCGATCCCGCCGCCCTGGCGGCGGCGATCCTTCGCCTGCTCGCGGATGACTCGCTCCGCGCAGCCTTGGCGGCCAACGGCCAAGCTTGGGTGCGCCGCCGCTTTGATCGCCATCGTCAGATCCAAGCAACGCAAGAACTCTATGTCTCCGCATGGCGCGAGAGCTGTGAGAAGCGCGCGTATGCGCGGGGCGGCGCTGCCTGGGACGGCGATTCCATGCATCAGGAGCGATCGTCATGAGGCGTTCTGCCGTGAGCCGGCGAGACAGAACCATGCGGCCGCCGCGCCCGTCGGCGCACCGCCCTTTTCCGGGAAATGCGCCGGCGCTGCCGGACCCGGTCGGGAGCGAATCGGTCGCTGAACTCATCGGCCGCGGCGTCGCCTTGTGCTGTGAACGGCAATGGGGCAGCGGCCTGCAAGCGCTGTTCTTGACCGGCAGCTTGGCCCGCGGAGAAGCCACCCTGTCGCGCGAGGGGCGATGCTGCCGCGTGATCGGCGACGCGGAATTTTTGGCGATCTTCGACGCCAAGACAGGACTGCCATCGCGCCCGGCCCTCGATGAGGTGGCGATGGCCGCCGAATTTTGGCTGCAAGCGCGAGGCTGCCGATGTGCCGTGACCATCAGCGCGGCCCACCCTCGCTATCTGCGGCGCCTGCCACCCCATATCTTTGGCTATGAGCTGCGTCGATGGGGGCGCGCTGTGCTCGGCGACGCCGCCATTTTGAGCCTGATTCCCGCCTGCGATCCGCGCGCGTTGCCGGCCGAGGATGCTTGGGGCCTGCTGTCGAATCGCATCGTGGAGCATCTCGGGCAGTTGGCCGCCTGCGCTTGGACCGGCCACACCTTGCCGCCGGATTTGGCCTACTCCACCGTCAAGCTGGGAGTCGACATGGCCACGTCGTATCTCGTTTTCGCCGGCGCCTACGCACCGTCCTACCGGGAGCGGGCGACCAGGCTGGCGGCCATGGCCGGCGCCGGACCGCGCTTACGCGCGCCAGTGCCCTTGTCGGCGTTGAGCCGTCTTGTTACCCAATGCACAGACCTGAAACTTGGTCGCGCCGATCTGACGGGCCTCGATTGGGGATTTTGGCGTTCGGTCGTCGAGGCCGCCACAAGTATGTGGCCGTGGGAGTTGGGGCGAATCGTCGAAACCGAGGATAACTCGTGGCGTGCCGCTTGGCAGCGCTTGGCGCGCCGCACGTCCAAGCCGCGGCGGTGGCGTAGCTGGGCCGGCGCCCTGCGCCGCTGTCCATCGGCCCGAACCCGCCGAGTTCTCGCGCTGGTGGCGCACGCCACGCCTCGGCAACTGATCTATCGCGCCGCTTACCTGCTGCTGGGCGAAGCGCCGCTGATGATGGACGCGCCGGCCGATGCATCGTCTCGGCACGCCGCGGAAATTGCGGACTGCCTGCCGATCCTTGCGCCCTGGCGCGCGCCGGCGCCTTCATGGCGCGAACTGGCGCTGGCGGTCGAAAGCAATTATCGCGCGCTGCTGACGCACACAAGATCCTGAGCACCGAAGGTTTTGCGCGATGCGAATTCTCTTCCTTGCCCTCGATTGTCCCTGGCCCGCCAACAATGGGCTGCGGCTGCGTACCGCCTCGGTGCTGCGCGCGTTGGCCGAAGGCGGCCACGATATCGCGTTTCTCGGCTTCAGCGCCGAGTCCGCCGTCGTGCCCGCGCAGTTGCGCGCCCTTTGCCCCGGCGCGCGCCTGTTGCCGTCGTCGGCGGCCAGCCTTTCCGGCGGATGGCGCCGCGGATTGCGGGCGGCGTTTGCGGGCGCGCCGTATTCCGCAGCGCGTTTCGCCTCCGCGGACGCGCGTGCGCACATCCTCGCGGCGCTGGAGACGGACCGCTTCGACGCCGTGATGGCGGACACGGTTTATGCCGCGATCAATCTGCCCCGCATGCTGCCGGTTCCGCTCTTCATCAATGCCCACAACATCGAGTTCTTGATCTTGCGCCGGTTCGCCGCTCGCATGGTGCTGCACGACCCTCGTGCGATGGCCGCGGCGTGGGAGTGGCGCCGGCTGCGCGCTTGGGAGCAAGCGATGTGGCGGCGCGCCGATTTGATCGTCACTTGTTCCGAGCCGGATCGTGTTCGCGTCGCGCGCGCCGCGCCGGCGGCGTTGACCGCCGTCGTGCCCAACGCCATGGCCGTGGAGCCGCTCTTCCGCGCCGAGGAACGGGCCCAGACGGTGCTCTATTGCGGCGGCATGGATTGGTATCCCAACCGCGACGCCGTCCTATTTTTCAGCCGCCGGATCCTGCCGGGCATCCGTCGCCGCGTGCCCGGCGTTCGCCTGCTCGTGGCCGGGCGCCGCGGACCGGCGCGCTTTGAGCGGCAGTTGGCGAGCATCGCGGGCCTTGAGCGCCATTGTGACGTGCCGGACATGCGGCCGCTTGTGGCCGGTGCTTGTGTCTCGGTTGTGCCCTTGCGCATCGGCAGCGGCACGCGGTTGAAGATCATCGAGGCCGCCGCCCTCGGCAAGCCTATCGTGGCCACGCCGCTGGGTGCCGAGGGCCTTGAGTTTCGCCATCAGTTCGACATTCTGATTTCCGATCGGCCGGAGGATTTCGCGGAAAATGTTGCGATTCTCCTCCTGTGCCCGGGGTTGCGCGCCGCGCTGGGGCGCGCCGCCCGGGCGACCTTCGAGCGTTGCTATACCCAAGCGGCGGCGGCCCGTGCATTGCAAAGGGCGGTGGAACAGGCCATGAATTCTTGCCCCGGTCGCCCCCGCGCGTATGTGGCTTAGCAAGCGAGGATTTGCCTGTGTTGATTTTTTATTTGTTGGTTTCTGGCATGCCGCTGGTGAATCAACCGCTGCTGTCGCATTTTGTCGAGCAGCTCACGATGATGAAGTACCTGGGCATTGCCGCCCTCGGTTACGCGTTCCTGCACCTGGCGCTCAAGCGTGCGGTGCCCGACGGCTGGTGGGGCTCGCTGGCGGTATTGCTGGCCGCCTTTTATGGCTGGGCGGCGGTCTCGTATGGGACCAAGGGCTTGCCGCAGCCCTGGCAGCTCAGCCCGTTTCTTTCCCTAACCTCGTTTGTGCTCTTGTTCCTGATCGTGCTGGCAGTCGTCGACACCGAAGACCGGCTGCGCTGGACGATTTACGTGGCTATCGGTTCCGTCGCGCTGGGCTCGGTGTACGTGGTGCGCGAATGGCTCGAGTTCCATGCCGTCTATAAGGATTTCCGCCCCGGCTACGTGGTGGGTGACGCCAACTACTTTACGCTCTCAGCCTTATTGTGCCTGCCGCTGGCGTATTTCATGTTGTTGGAGCGGCGGCCGGCCTGGGAGCGGATATTTCTCGGCTCCAGCATCTTGATCACCCTGGTGGCCGTCGCCTTGGCGGCGTCGCGGGGCGGCTTTCTCGGGCTGGTCGTGGCGTGTCTTTTCGTGGTGTGGCGCTCGCGGCATCGCCTGCGGAATACCGTGGCGATCTGCGGTCTCATGGTGCCGATTCTGGCGCTTGCGCCGACGTCTTCCGTGCAGCGTCTCTTGCATCCCGACTACAGCGACATCGCTGCCGAACAGGACCGGTTAGTGGTGTGGCGCGCCGGCTTGCAGATGATCAAGGCGCATCCCTGGAGCGGAATCGGGCTCGGCAATTTCAAGCCGGAAGTGACGCGCTACGAGACCGGCCCCGACAAGGTTGACAGTCTGGCGCACAACACGTACATCGGCACTGCGGCCGAGCTCGGAGTGCCCGGCTTGGGGTTGTTCGTGGCGCTGTTCGCCGACGCGTTTTTCTTGGCGGGCAGGGCAGTCCGGCTGGCCGCCGGCGAAGTCAGCATGCTGCGGCAAGCGGGGCTCGGCGTCCAAGCCGGATTATTAGGGGCCGCCGTGGGCATTTGCTTTCTCTCCGCGTCGACGCAGAAGCTCCTCTGGCTGATGCTGTTCTTGACACCCTGCATCGCCCGTCTCGCTCAGCTTCGCGAGCAAGCGCAACAAGAGGCGTTGGCGCGCGCGGTGGCGTTGCCCCGGCCGAGCGAGGCCGGCTTGGCGATAGCCGCGCCGGCGGGGACGCTTGGCGCCTGGGCGCGCGACCTCGGAGGGATCTTCCGATGAGGCCGGCGCGAGCGCGGCTTGCCACGATCGCGTTGGCCACGGTTGCCCTGGCGCTGGTGGCGGCGGTCCCGCCTGCGGCCACAGAGATGCCGTCCACTTCGGATCGCGATCTCTATGGCGGTATGAAGGCCGTCTCCTTGCCCGCGACGGGTTACTTCCACTTGCAAGAACTCGGCGGACGCTGGGTGCTGGTGAGCCCACAGGGCCATCCGCTCTGGCTGCGCGCCGTGTATGGAGTCGACTCGCTCGACGGCGGCGTGATCGCGCAGGCCGCGCTTGCGCGCGAGTTCCACGGCAATCCCCAAGCGTTCGCCCGGCAGGCGGTCGGCCGCTTGATCCGCTGGGGCTTCAACGCCTTGGGCGGTTATGCGTCGAGCTATGCGCTGCCGGTGCCCACCTATTATCGTCCCGAAGGCAATTCAAAACGCCTCCCCTTCATCCGGCTTCTGAATATTTCCTGGTACGGCGCCATCGATGAGGGCCAGCTCGCGCCGGCGCCTTTCAAGACCCTGCTCGCGGGCGCCGTGGATCCCAACTTCTATCACGGTTGGATGGGCAACGTGCCCGACGTTTTCGATCCCAATTTCCCCATCTATGCCCGCAATCTCGCGGCCGACCGCGCCACCGCTGCGCGTCAGACCGTCTTCACGGCGCGCACGGCGCAAGGTGGCGACCCGCAGCCCAGCTTGGCGGCCTCGCCCTGGCTGCTGGGCACCACGCCCGACGATGCCGACGATCTTTTTGGTTTCGGTCCCGGGCCGGAGGCCGCGGGCTCGGATGGAGCGATTCATCCGAATCTCGGCTGGGTTGTCGCTGTGACCAAGCCGGAGCAGCGCGCGAACCACGAGGTCGGAGAAGTGATAGCGGGGGCGCGCACGATCCATTACAGCGATCCGGTGGTGTACGCCAAGCTCGCCTGGCGAAACATGCTGGAACGGAAATACCGCACCATTGCCGCCCTCAACGCCGCCTGGGGCAGCGATTACACGACCTTCGGCTCCGATGGCGGCTGGCCCGCCGGACGCGGCCTGTTGGACGAGAACGGGCGCCATCGCTGGATCGGCAACGATCCCTACCGGCTCTCAAAGACCGCTCCCGGCGTTCGTGCGGACATGAACGCATTCGTGGCATCCTACGCCGACCGCTATTTCGCCGTCGTCGCCGCCGCCATCCGGGCCGCGACGCCGCGGCAGCTGATCTTCAGCCCCGTGCTGGACTCGCACGGCGGCTTGACGCGCCCCGCCATCCTCCGCGCTGCCGCGCGCTACTGCGATGCCCTCCAAGTAGCGCCGGACCCGGCCCGTCCCGAGGTGGCCGCGCGCACCTACGCGCTGACCGCGAAGCCCCTCTTCGCCTGGCTGGGCGTGCGCGGCGACGCGGCTCCCGGCGCCGCCTCCGGCGAGTTCGCAGTGCCGCGAACGCAAGCCCAGCGCGGCCGCGATTATGCGCGTGATGTCGCCTGGCTGTTCTCCTTCCGAACCGCCGCCGGCGTCGCGCCGTTCTTCGGCCTCGATTGGTGGGAGTACATGGACAAAGTATCCGAGCACGCCAACTGGGGCCTGGTGAGCGCTGCGGACGTTCCCTACGACGGCCGCCAACCGCCCGCCTTCGCCCGGCAGCTTCGGCCCGATGGCGGCCCTGCCGCCGCCGCGGGTCCCGCCGCCGATTTTCTCGGTGCTGTCACTGCAGCCAACCAGGCCGTGGACCGGCAATTGTTGCAAGCGCTGCGGCGCGTTCGCCGCGGCCCAGGCGGGAAAGGAATCTAGCCGGCCATGGGACGCAGCATCCTCTCTAACTGGCTCGGTTTGGCGGTGAGCGGCATCGTGTCGTTTCTGCTGACGCCGCTGCTGATTCATCACCTGGGCGCGATGTATTTCGGCATGTGGGTGTTGGCTGCGTCGTTGCTCGATTACTACGGCCTGCTCGATATCGGCATGCGCACGGCCCTCTTCCGCTTTATCGCGCGCTTTCACGGCGCCGAGCAGCGGGAAGAGCTCGATGCCACGCTGGCCACGGCCCTGGCGATGGCCGTCGTCGTGATCGTGCTGTTACTCCTCCTGCTTCCCCCCGCCGTGGCGCTGCTGCCTCGCTACTTCGCCGCCGGCGCCGCCGCGCCGGCGTTTCGCTGGACGCTCGCCCTGGTGGGCCTGACCCTAGCCGCTACCATGCCGGCGCGGGTCTTGGGAAGTTATCTGTGCGGTATCCGCCGCTTCGACCTGTATAACTGCGCCGGCATCGCGACGGTGTCGCTGCGCGGGCTGCTGATCGCTGCGGTGCTCTGGTCGGGCCGGGGCATCGTCGCCGTCGCCGCGGGCAGCCTGGTGGCGGCGTTAGTCTCGCTGGCTTTAAGCGCATGGCTTGTGCGCCGCGCCGATCGCCGCGCCCGCCCGAGCTGGCGCCGCGTCAGTTGGAGCCGTGCGCGGGAGCTCTTCGGCTACGGCGTCTTCGCGTTCATCAACGTATCCGGCGAATCGCTGCGTTCCTACACCGACGCCATCGTGATCGCGCGCCTGCTGACCTTGGCGCTGGTGACGCCCTTCAGCATCGCCACGCGCCTGATCGAGTATTTCAAGTCGGTCGTTTCCGCCGTCGGCGGGCCCTTGCTGGGCCGCATGAGCGAGCTCGAAGGGCGGGCCGAAAGCGATCGCCTGCGCCGATATTTCCTGCAAAGCACGAAGTATTTCGCGCTGGCCAGTTTTTGCCTCGGCGGATTCTTGCTGCTAGACGGCCGGCAGCTCATTTCCCTTTGGATTGGCCGGCAATATGCCTCCAGCTACTCGCTGCTGGCGGTGCTCACCGTCGGCTATATCGCCGCCTTCGCGCAGTTGCCGTCGCAAATCGTCGTCTTCGCGCTGGCCCGCCACCGCTTCCTGGCCGGCCTGACCCTTTGTGAGGGGCTGGTCAATTTGGGGCTCAGCATTGTTTGGGCGCAGCGCTGGGGACTGATTGGCGTGGCGCTGGGCACCACGGTGCCGCTGCTGGCGGCCAAGCTGCTCGTTCAGCCTTGGTACGCCCTGCGCGTAATCGGCGTCAGCGCCGGCGAATACTTGCGCGAAGCGCTGTTGCGCCCGCTCGCGGTGGCGGCGGTCTTCTTGCTGGCAGGATGGGCGATCACCACGCGCGCCTCCGCCATCGGCCCGTTTGCCGCTTCGCTAGGGGCCCAAGCCACCCTCTTTATCGCCCTTGTCTGGGCGCTTGCGTTGAGCGGCTCGGAACGGCATTTTCTCCGCGGCAACGGGCGCAGGCTCGCGGCCCAATTGTGGGTGGCCTCATGAGTGCCCAGATGCAGCCGCAGGCGCTGGCGGCAACGTCTCGGCTGCCGCTTAGTCAGGAGTCCGCCCGCACCGTTGACAGCGTTCGCGCCGCGGTCAGCATCTCGGTCATCATCCCGACCAAAGATCGGCCTGGCGAGCTCCTCGAAACGGTGGCGAGCCTGCTGGCGCAAACCGTTTCTCCCCTCGAGATTCTCATCGTCGATCAAAGCCAAGGCGAGGACTCCTGGCGCGCCGTTTCCGAGGGGTGGCCGAGCGCTACTTCGGTGCGGTTGCGGTATTTTCGCGAGCCGGCAATTCCCGGGGCCACGGCGGCGCGGAATTACGCCATGGACCGTGCTGAAGGCGAGATCTGGCTTTTCTTGGACGATGACGTGATCCTCGAGCCCGACTTTATCGCCGCCTTGCTTTGCGTTTACCGCGACTATCCCCGCGCTGATGGAGTCTCGGGAGTCATCACCAACTATCGTCCTCCCTCCTGGCGCTTTCGCCTCTGGCGGCGAATTTTCGAACGCGGACTTTTTCGCGACGACCGGCAGCCGATCTATTGGCGTGCTGACGCGCTTCGCCATTCCCCGCCGCTGCCGGTGACGCGCTTCGGCAGCGGCCTGATGAGCTTCCGCGCGGCGCGGGTCGCCCATCATCGCTTCGATCCGTGTTTGCCGGGAGTGCCGCGCGGCGAGGACGTGGATTTTTGTCTGGGGCTGGGCACCGGCGCGCGCCTGCTGATCGCACCCGGAGCGCGGCTGGCGCACAAGGGCGGGAACGTGGCGCGGATTCCCGCCGCTTGGCTCACGGCGGAAATGCGTGGCGCCCGCTACCTGTACGGTCGGCATCGGTGTCGCCACCGCGCGGCCGCGCTCGCCCTAGCCTGGCTGTTCATTGGCTACGCGCTTCTGGCCGTGGCGGAGTGCGGGCGCGCGCGTTCGTTCGTCGGCCTGCGTGCCTACATCGCCGGGTGGCGCGGCCCCGGCCCCGCCGGCCCGGTGGGGAGGCGCCTCGCATTATGAGTGTTCTCGATCAAATCGTTGCGCCGCCGGTTCCGGCGCGCCGCCGGCTGCTGTGGCCTTGGCTTCTCCTCGGCGGGCTGGTCTGCGCGCTCTATGCGCCCGTCTTGACTCGCTTGGTCAATCAATGGTGGACCGATCCGAACTATGGCCACGGTTTCTTGGTGCCGTTACTGTCGGGCTTCGTCGTTTGGCGGACCCGCTCCGAATGGGAGCGCCTGCCTTTGCGGCCGCGTTGGAGCGGCGCGATGCTCATGCTCGCCGCTCTGGCGTTGCTTGCTGCCGGGACCTTGGCCGCCGAGCTGTTCTTGAGCCGGGTCTCGTTGCTGGTCTTGCTGGCGGGAATGGTGGTTTTCTTTGCCGGCTGGCGCTTCCTGCGCGCCTGGAGCTTCCCCTTCGGTTTTCTGTTCTTCATGATTCCGTTGCCGGCGATCATTTATTACCAGATCACTTTTCCGCTGCAGTTGATCGCCTCTCGCGTGGCTGGACTGGGGTTGGACCTGCTCCAGGTTCCCGCCCTGCGCGAAGGCAATTTGATCGTTTTGCCCAATTACACGCTGGCGGTCGCCGAAGCTTGTAGCGGCATTCGCTCGCTTCTCTCGCTGCTGGCGCTCGCCGTCGCTTATGGCTATTTGGCCGAATCGCGCGTGTGGAAGCGCATCGCCCTCGCGGTGGCAATGGTTCCGATCGCCATCTTCACCAACGCTCTCCGCATTGTGGGCACGGGTGTGATGACCTATGCCTTCGGACCGCGCTGGGCGGAAGGGTTCTTTCACGCCTTTTCCGGCTGGCTGATGTTCCTTGTCGCCTTCGCCCTCATGCTTGCCGTGCATCGCGTGCTGCGCTTCCGCCGGCGCCCGTGGGAGGGAACCGCATGATGCCATTTCGTTCTCGAGTCGCCTTCGCCGCCTGCCTGTTGATGGGCGGCGTCGTGATGCTGCAAGCCTTGGGTCGCCGGGAAACGGTGCCGCCGCGCCAGCCGCTCAGCGGCTTTCCCGTCCGGCTGGGCCCTTGGACGGGGCGCAACGAGCCTTTGCCGGAACGCATCGTGCAGGCTGTCGGCGTCACCGACTACCTGAGCCGTGTCTATTGGGCTCAGCAAGAACCGGTGCAGCTCTACATTGGCTATTACCGATCTCAGAGAACCGGCGACACGATTCATTCGCCCAAAAACTGTCTGCCCGGCGCCGGCTGGGCGCCGGTGCGCTCGGGCGACCTGGCGATTCCTATTTCCGGCTTCCGCTCCATCGTCGTGAATGAATACGTCGTGGAAAAAGGCCTGTCTCGCGATCTGGTCCTTTATTGGTATCAGGCGCGCGGGCGCGCGGTGGCCAGCGAATATTGGGCCAAGCTTTGGATGATCGAAGGCGCATTGCGCGAGAACCGCACCGATGGCGCCTTGGTCCGGGTTTGGACCCCCATCGAGCGGAGCGAGGGCCTCGCCGCCGCGCGTGCGCGCGCCGTTGCTTTCACTCGGCTCGTTTACCCCCGGCTTTCCCGCTTCATTCCGAATTAGTCATGGAGGTAGCAATGCAACGCGATCGGTCGAACTTGCTCGTGGCATGGAGCGCAGCCCTCGCCGCCTGCCTGTTGTGCGGCGCGTGCTCGCACCTGCCGTTTCGCAATCAGCAATATTATTTGTCCCGCGCCCAGCGCTACATGCAACGCCACCAAACGCGCGACGCCGTCATCGAATACCGGAAGGCGCTGCAAAGGGATCCGCGCTTCTTGCCGGCGTTGACGGGCTTGGCGCATGCCGACCTTGCATTGCAGGACTGGACGGGCGCTTACAACGCCCTGATCGCGGCGGTGAACCTAGCCCCCGAGCGTCTTGACCTGCATCTCTTGCTCGGGCGGCTGTATCTGACTACCCGCGACAATGCCGACGCGGAAAACGAAGCTCGATTCGTCCTCAAGCGCAAGCCCGCGGATTCGACCGGGTTGGCGCTGCTGGGCGCGGCCCTGCTCGTGCAAGGCCATAAGTCTGCCGCGGAAGCGGCGTTCGCGAAGCTCGCCGCCGCCTCTCCCCAGGACGCTTCGGCTGAGGTTAACCTGGCCGTTGTGCAGATCGGCCGCGGAGAACTCGCCGCCGCCGAGCGCTCCCTGCGCTCCGCGATCGCGCGCGATGGCCATTGCGTCGCCGCCTACACCAACCTCGCCAAGCTTTACCATTTGGAGCACGACGCCACGCAAGAACTGGCCACGTACCGAGAAGGTGTTCAGCAGAATCCGCAGTCGGCGGATCTGGGCCTGGCTTGGGCGGAGGCGTTGTATCGAGACGGGCAGCCGCAAGCGGGAGCGGCCGCGCTCGCGCGCCTGCAAGCTGCGCATCCCTCCGATACCAAGCTCGCCCTCGCCATCGCCGGATGGCATCAGAACTGGGGTGAATTTCCGGCGGCGATCGCGGCCTATGAGATGGGCCTGCGCGCCGCGCCCGGCAACCTGGATCTCGAACATGGCCTCGTCTCCGCCTACCTTGACGCGGGGGACTCCGCACAGGCGAGGGACTGGAATGAAAGAATCCTGCGCCAAGCCTCCGACGATTCTCAGGCGCGGGTGGTTGAGGCGCGCCTGAAGCTCGCCGCCGGCCATACCCAAGATGCGATAGACGAATTGCAATCGGTCATCGCCTCCGATCCGCAATCGGCGCCGGCGCGCACCGCCCTGGGGGAGGCTTATATCCAGACCGGCGCGACGCAATTGGCGCGTCAAGAGCTGCAAAAAGCCTTGGCCGAAGCTCCCAACTCCACCGAGATCTTGCGCGCTCTGAGCCGCTTCGAGCTGAGCCAGGGCAATACGCGCGAGGCGGAGCAATATGCCGGCCGCGCGGTTGCCATCGCGCCGTCCGACGCGCAAAATCATCTCGCGCTCGGCGCCGCCTATCTCGCCGAAAAGGATTGGGTGCATGCCAAGCAGCAGTTTTTGGCGGCCAAGAGCCTAACGCCTGCTGCCGCACCGGTGTATGTGCGCTTGGGCGACGTCGCTGCCGCCACGCACGACGCCTCAGCCGCCGCCGCCGAATACGAACAAGCCCTCAAGATCGCGCCCAACGACGACAACGCCCTGAGCCGGCTCGCCGATCTCGATCTCGGCGCCGGCCGGCCGCGGCAGGCGATCGCGCGCGTCCAGGCCTATTTGGCGGCTCACCCGAATGATGCCAACGCGCTCACGATCCTTGGCGGCGTGTTGCTGGCCGATAAACAATATGCCGCCGCCGAAGCGGCGTTGCGGCACGCGCTCGGGAGCGATCCCCATTTAGTGTTGGCGCATTTGCAGCTCGCGCGCGCCTATCAAGCGCAAGGCCGGCAGGCACAAGCGCTGCAAAGCTTCCAGCGCGCCCTGGCGCTCAAGCCCGATTTCGCGCCTTTGGCGGCGATGATCGGCAACCTCTATCTGCAACAAGGGCGCCTGGACATGGCCAAGACGTTCTATCAGCAGGCGCTCGCCTCCGATCCCAACTTCGCCATTGCCGCCGGCAATTTGGCTTGGGTCGATTTGCAGCAGAATCAAGACCTGCAGACCGCGCTCAGCCTGGCGGAAAAGGCCAAGCAGCTCATGCCGCGCACTGATTCGATCACCGACACCTTGGCGCTTGCGTATTATAAAAACGGTGCCTATTCCAACGCCGTGCTGCTCTTGCGGCAGTGTATCGATCACGAGCCGCACCAGCCCCTCTACCATTACCATCTCGGTTTGGTTTTGGCGGCGCAAGGCGACAAGGCTACGGCCCGCGAGGAGTTGACCGCCGCCTTGCACATGAACTTGCAGGGCCAAGCGGCGCAAGAGGCCTCCGCGCTCATCGCCAAGATGCGTTAAGTTTGCGCGGAAGGAAGCGTTCCGTGGCGGAGCGCAAAACGATTGCACGTGCCGCATTGTTGGTTAGCAAACGCACGTCGCCGATGCCGCCGATACTGTTGGGAGCCAACAACTTGCTACCCCTTCCCTTGGCGGCCGGGTGGCATTTGGCGTGCAGAAAGATTCGAGGCGGGCCATCAAACGGACCTGCCTCTGATTGGGCGGTTTGCCGCCCTGGGGGTTCCAAGTGAGTTGTCGCAAGTACTGTTCCGCGGTGGTTGTCTTCTTCGTCTTTGTGATGTTCGGAGTGCCGTGGGCGTTGTCGCAAACTTCTTTGAACCTGACTTCATCCGGCCAGATCGTTGACTTCATGACTGGCGAGACGCCGGGAAGCTTGAGCGTCGTTCTCGCCTGGGTTCCAGGTTTTGATCCGCCGTCGCTTTTGGCGCTTTCCGGAAGCGCGGTTTCGAATGTTGCGGCCTGGACGGATCCGAGCTTCACCCTGACCACTCCTGGCCCGATTGCGTTGGCGGCCATGAGTCCCGGAGTATTTGCGGCATCGTCTGCCAGCTTGAGCCAGGCGACGCTCTCCGCGACTTCGGACTCAGGCGCGACGGTGTTCTTTGGCGACCTTTCCTCTCTTTCCTTTTCTCAGCCCTTGCAGGGGAGCAACTTGGTCACGATGCGAGCTACCGTGCAAGGTACCGGTGCATTCGCGGGCACGACTCTCAACTTAGTGGGCCAAATCGCTTTGGCCGCCGGCGCGACCATCAGCCAGGTGGCGCTCTCACGAGTCGGCACCGATTTGGGCGGCGTGATCGTGCCCGAGCCTGCATCCCTCATCTTGTTCGCCACCGGGCTTCTTCTTCTGGGCCTGGCTCTTGATCGGCGCCGCAAGCGCCCAATCGCAAGCTAATTCCGATTGCCTGTCATCGGCTACGCGCGCAAGATTCGTCGGAGCCGAGCGGCGGCGGGGTGCGCTAGGCGCGGCGCGCCCCGCACCGCATAGCGAAGCGGCTGCTGGCCGCAGATAGCCGCCAAAAGCTGCTCAGCAAGTGTGAGCGAAGCCAGGCCGTGCCCCACCGCGGCAGCTTACGAGTTGACCGCCGAGGGTCGCGGCAGTCGCGCCAAGCCCTGGCGCAGCTTCGCCGGGGCGGCGCGCTGTGGGGCGGAAGCTCCGTACTTAACCTGAGCGCCCGAATCGGGAACTTCAGCGCCCGATTCTGCGCCGTCGTCCCGCGCGCCTGCGTTTCGCCTCTCGCAGTCGTATGCTCCCCCGCGCCTGTCGCTCCGCCGCAATGAACGCGCGCGCAGCTTTCCCGTCGAACGGCGATGCCGGATGCCTTCCCGCCGGATGCGCAAACTCTCTGCCCACTTGTCTTTGCGGCCCGGCTTGGCACACGGCAAAATCGAGCTCTTTGCTGCCGTCGGCGGGCCCCGGCGTTTGGTGCCAGGCGTGCACAGTCACTCGCGGCAGTGATCGCTCGGAAATATCCGCGTGAAGCCGCCAAACAAACAGAACTCGGAGGCAGCAAATGAAAAAGTGCATGTATCCGCTGATGATCTTGGCGCTGACCGTCGGCATCGGACTGTTGCCGGCGCAGGCGCAGACGGGCATCAGCTTAACCAGTTCCGGTTCCGATGCCCTTAGCTTTACTTCTACCGGCAGCGGCAGCCTGAGCACGACGCTCGGCAGTTGCACGACTGGCTCGTGCTCGCTGTCCGGCGCCGCCTCGGGCGTGATCGGGGCCTCGAACGCGTCCAATTACTCGATTACGACCAGCGGGCCGATCAGTCTCAGCAGCAACGGCAGCGGCACCTTCACCGCCACCGCGACGGCGTTGCTCGGCAGCACTTTGACGCTGACGAATTCTTCCGGCCAATCCGTCTTCACCGGCACGCTCACCAGCCTGAGCTTCACGCAAGGCTCGAACGGGCAGGTGGAGCTCGAAGCGTCGGCGAGCGGCGCCGGCGGTGCGAACGTGACGATCGCCGGCACGGTGCAACTCGCCGGCGGCGCGACGCTGACCGCCACGGCTTCCGCGGGAGCGGGAACTTCCGTGAGCGGCTCTGTCGTACCGGAGCCGGCCTCGCTGCTGCTCTTCGGCACCGGCTTGATCGGGTTGGGCGGGCTTTTGCGCAAGCGAGCCTTTGCCGCCTAAGGCCCGTCGGCGCCCGAAGGATCCGCGCGTAGGTTGGCGCGCGGCGCGGCAGGCCGGGCCAGTCGGGGGGACCGCTCGGTTCAGCCGCAATCCGGGTCACTTCGTCTCGTTTCCCCGGCCGGAAATCGACTCGCCTCCGCTTCGGCGCTTTCGATTCCGGCTCCTTCCGGAGGCGCGCGCGCCCCGCGCCTCCGGGCCTTTCTCAACCTGCTTGACCGAGCCGGTGTTTCGCCTGAAATGCCGTCTCTTAGGAGTACGATCATGCGCTCGCTTCATCTGCGTCTGTGGTGTCTCATCGCCACGCTTTTGGCGTTTGCCGTCTGTGCGTTCGCGCAGACGACCAATGAATTAATGCTCGGCAGTTCCGTCACCGATTTTGACTTGACCGGCGGCGGTCCCAATACCGCCTCGATCACGCTCTCCATCAACACCGCCGCACCGTTTTCTTTCACCGATGGCTCTGGTTTGAACGTGGTCTGTTCCGCCGGGACCAACGGCGGATATTTGCTTGCGTGCGGCAGCGCCAGCGGCTCGGGCACGCTTAGTGCCGTGAGCACCGGCAACGTTGCCGCTTATTACGTGCTCTGGTCGCCTGCGCAGACGCCGATCACGCTGGTGGCGGCGAGCATGAGTGTCTTTTCCGTCCAGCAGACTGCGCCGATTTACTTTTTCTTCAGTTCCGCGCAGGGCACCTTGACCGGATCGTTGGCTCTCGATTCAGTCGTGGCCGGGGAGGGCAATTCCGCGCAAGCGCTCGGCACCCTGACATCTTTGGGGGGCACTTTCGCGTCTGTCTTTTCGACCGGCCAGGCGGACGTGACGCTCGGTCTTGCCACCGCCGAGACGCTGCAATCGCTGGTCGGGACGCGCGATTCGATCAGCGCGCAGGTGGAATTTCCCGGGACCATCGTTCCCTCTTCGAGCCCAACCTGCGACTTCTTGACGGGCGGCGGCTGGATCCCCAACGCCGGCGCCTCGGGCCCCGGGCCCAATCCCGGCGCCGGAAATGGCAAAGCCACGTTTGCCATCGAAGGCGGCTGCAAGAACGGCTCCGGCTGGGGACACCTCAATTACATCGATCACGGCAGCCGCATGCACGTCGTCGGCCGCGCCGCGGCCGATTGCGCCACGGCCTATCAGGTGGTGTCGAATGGGCCGCCGAATAGCAATGGCCAGCCCACCGGTTGCCGGCGCATGCAGGGCAGCGCTGAAATCAACGGCCAACCCGGTTTCACCTACACCGTGGTCGCCTGCGACAACGGGGAGCCGGGCACAAACGATACCTTTTCGGTAACTCTCAGCAACGGCTACGCCAACTCCGCCACCCTTGGAGGCGGCAACATCCAGTTGCACAAAGGCAATCGCTCGTTCTGCGATGCGAGCGTATCGAACTGTCCGTCGCAATGATTTGTCCCTCGCGAGAGTGAACTCGCGAACGCCTGCCGCGGCGGCCGCTGCCGTATAGCGAGCCTGCCGCGGCAGCTCCTTTCAGACGCTTAGGATTCGTCCGGCTTCGCGGCGAACTGCGGCGGATGGCGAAGATAAAAGCCCGCGGCTTCTTGATAAGCGCGTCCCAAAACACAGAGCTTCTCCTCCCCGAACAGGCGGCCGAGAAAGGTGATGCTGGTAGGCGTGCCGTCGGACGCGCGAAAGCCGTTGGGTTGGATCAGCGCCGGATGACCGGTGGTGTTGGTGATGGTCAATTGCGGCCCGTTGGTAGGCGTGACCAGCACGTCGATATCGCGGAAAAGCTCCTCCATTTGCTCCATCAGCATGAGCCGCGCGCGATTGGCGTTCAGGTACGCCACGGCGGGGAGAAAATGCGCGATGCGAAACTGATTGGGCCAGGTGCTCGGGAATGGATTGTCTTTGCCTTCCATCATGCGGTCACGGCCGCTTTGCGTCAGCTCGTCGAACGCCGTGGCGGCTTCGGCGTTGATGATCAAGCCGCGGCTGCTTGCCGCCTGGCCTTCGGGCAATGTCTTGGGGATGAGCCGCACGCCCAGCCGGCGCAATGTTTCGACCGTGCGCTGATCGAAGCGTGCCTGCTCAGCGCGGCGCGCGCGCGCTTCCGGCGTCTGTTCCTCGAACGGGCCGCCATGGCCTGTGCCCTCATTCGCGAACTCGGTCTCGAGATAGCCGACCCGAATCTCGTGGAGCGGCAGATGGGCGTTCCAATTGAACGGAATCTCGTGCACGCTGCGGTCGCGGCCGTCTGGGCCGTAAATGGCGTGCAACACCAAAGCGCAGTCTTCGACCGCGCGGCAGATCGGTCCCAGCTTGTCGAACGTCCAGCTTAAAGTCATGGCGCCCGTACGCGGGACGCGGCCGAAGGTCGGGCGTAGACCGGTCGCGCCGCAACGCGTGCTGGGAGAAGAAATCGAACCCAATGTTTCCGAGCCGATGGAAAACGCGACACATCCGGCAGCCGTCGTCGAGGCCGGGCCGGCGGACGAGCCGCTCGAGCCCTCGCTGGGCTTCCAGGGGTTGCGCGTGATCCCGCCGAACCAGACGTCTCCCTGCGCCAGCGCGCCCAGCGTCAGCTTCGCGATCAAGACTGCGCCGGCGGCGTCGAGGCGCTGCACCACCGCTGCGTCCTCCGGCAGCATTTGATCCTTGTAGGGGAGCGCGCCCCAGGTCGTGGGATAGCCCTTGACTGCGAGCAGATCCTTCGCTCCCCAGGGCAGCCCGTGGAGCGGGCCGCGATAGCGCCCGGCGGCCAAATCCCGGTCGGCTTCCTTGGCCTGCGCCAGCGCGCGGTCAGTGGTATAGGTAATGACGAATTTCAGCAGCGGATCGTAGCGTTTCAGCCGCTCGAGATACATCTCCGTCAACGCCAGCGACGAGACACGCCGGCGCCGCACCAGTTCGCCTAATTGGCGCGCCGTGTAGAACGCGACTTCTTCGAGATTCTTGGGCACGGCCGGTGAGGCGATATGCGACACGACCAGCGGCCGCCGCTCCCGCGGGAAATCCATGCCCGGCAGGACGGGATTGAACAAGGTGGCCGGCGGATCCCAGTTCCTGAACCCAACTTTGTCGAGCGCGGCGCAGCTCTGCGCCTGCCGGTTGAGCCCGCGCAGCATCGCATCCGACATCTCGGGGGTAAGGGTAATATCGGCCAGGCGCGCGGCCTGCTCCACCATGGCGGAAGTGATCTCGTCGTGGTCCGCCGCGAGCGCCCATAGCGCGCCCGGGAAGAGCGTCGACGAAAGCCCGAGGCCGGAAAGAAAGCCCAAGAATTGCCGGCGGTCGCGTCGCATGCCGTGCCTTAGAAGTCCAGCCGCACGCCCAGTTCGATCCAGCGGCTGCCCGCGGTGCGGTTGGCGGGCACGAATTGGCTGGTGATGTTGCCGAAATTGCTGGCGCGGGTGATGCTCAAGCTGGGCGTGTTGAAGTTGACGTTGTTGAACGTGTTGAAAAAATCCACCGAATAGGACAGCCCGAGTTTTTCGGTTAACTGGGTTTTCTTGCCGAACGACATATCCAAATTGACGAAGGGCAATCCCGTGAGGGGATTCGAACGGCCCGACAGCCCATCGCTGCTCAGTTCGACGGGGCGGAAATCGCCAAACGCCGCGGCTGGGTTCGAAAACAGGTTGAGTCCGGTCGTGCTGCTGGCGACGCCGCTGTGGACACCGGCCTTCAGGCTGCTCACCGCCACGGTAGGAATCGCGTAGGTCGTGCCGCTGAGAATCGCCCCGCCGCCATACACTTGGCTGCCCTCGCTCACTTCGACTGGGAACCCGGTTTCGGCGGTGAAAATGCCGGAGGCGTACCAATCGTCAATGACGTGATCGATCCAATGGCCGGTGCTGAAGCGGCCGCGGCCGAACGGCAGATTCCACACCGTGGTCGCGTTCAGGACCTGGCGGCGGTCGAAGCCGCTGGCGCCGTAATTTATATCGGGATAAAAGCTGTTGGGGAAGAACCCGGCCGAGTCCTGATTGGCAACGCCGTTGTCGAGGCTGTGCGACCAGGTGTAATTTACGTCGAAGGAAAGGCCGTTGGCCGCCTGCTTGCGCAACGTCAGCACTAAGCCGTTGTAATTCGAACGGCCGAGATGGGTGCGCATGAAGAGCACGAGCACTTGGCGATTGTCGAAGGCGGGCAGGCCCTGCTTTGCGCGCAAGCCGTCCATGGCATTGAACAGGGTGCTTACGTTGCCATTGATGAAGGAACTGGCGAAATTCTGCGCCATGTAGGCTGTGCCGGTGACCGCCGCGCCGGCGACGGTAAGCCCGGGCAGCATGTCATCGAACCAAGGCTCGTCGGGGGCCGTTCCGCCCGCCCGCAGCGCGTTGGCGATTGCGTCGAAAGCCTGGGCGAACGTCTGCCCGGAAGCGGTGTCCTTATACATGTAGGGGGCGTTGCTGAAGTTGATGGCCTCGGGCAAATTGCGGCCGTAATGTCCAATCCAACCGGCCTCTAAAAGCAAGCCGGCGGGCAGTTCGTGCTGGACGGTGAAGTCGGCTGTGTAAGCCCGCCCGATCTTGTTATTAGGATCGAGCTGGAATGATAGCAGCTCGCCATAGGGCGTTGAGGGGACGACCGGGCTGGTGGCGGCGCCGAAACTCGGCACCGGCAAAGTGCCGTCCACGCCGACCCGAAAATCGGAAAGCGCTGCATTCGGCGAGGCGGGACTGGGATTGCAGCCGGTCCCCGGCGCGCCGGAGATATTGCACGCGGGGGTGGGGACTGTCACGGTATCGGCAAAGCCCACGCCGAGCATGGGAATCTCGACATCCTGCACCATGTTCGAGCGGTCGTAAACGATCGCGAAGCCGCCGCGCAGCACGGTCTTCTGATGGCCGAACAGACTGCCGAGCCAGCCGCGTTCGAAAGATGGGTTCCAGGCTAGGCCCATCCGGGGCGCGACGTCGCCCCAGTCGGTGTTGATGATCGTGCGGCCGCCGGCGTTCTTGATGGGGAGATAAGCGAGAGTCGGATTGTACGGCGTTTGTCCGGCTTGCGCCGCTGCCAGCTTGGCCTGCAAATATCCTTGCGCCGTGAGCGCCTGGCCGGTGGCGTTGTCAATCAGGAGCGTCTGCAAGCCATTGGCGTCGGTAGGCGGAGTCTGCCAGCCGTAGGCGATGCCGTAGGTGGCCGTCAGCGAGGGGCTGATGCGCCAGATGTCCTGACCGTAAAAGTTATACGCGTTCATCGTCGCGTTGCCGACGAGGTTGGTGCCGAATGGCTCGGGCTGCAGTTGCGCGTTGCGCACGGCCAAGATGCCGACGTTGTCGAGCAAGCCGAGCGTCGAAGCGTAGAGCCGATCCCAGTTTTGAACGTCGCCCCTTTGCAAGCAATTGGGGGTGGTCACCGAGCTGCCGCAGGTCGGCGGGCGGTCGGCAGCGGGAATCGTCAGGAAGCTGGTGACGTCGGCGTCGGTCAGCGCGGCCAGCGAAGTGATCGAACCGACGACTTTATCGCTGCGCTCATGAATCGTGGGCAGATGATACAGCGTGAAGCCGGTCTGGATCGTGTGGTTGCCGACGATCCAATCGAGATCGTCAATGTACTGAATATTGCGGACCGTCGTTTTTTGGTAGCGGGCATTGCCGGTGCTGTCGTCGATCGGCGCCTGGAAAAGGCTCGTAGGCTGGTAGGCGATCCAGCCGGCGCCGGTTTGGGTGCCGGGCAGTTGCTCCTGATTGGCGATCTGCGTGGGCGTCAGCGGGCTGGACAGCGTGCGATTCCGCACCCAGCCCCAATGAAAGGAGTTGAGCACCGTGGGAGTAAGCTGGCCGGTGAGGCTGGCGGCGATCATGTCGCCGCGGTCGGGCGTGGCCTTGAGCGCCCGCACATTGCCGTTGAGGACCGAAAACTGCGGCGAAGGGCCGGCGCCGCCGGCGGCGTTTTGCAGCTCCCGGGCGTATGTGTAGCTGCTGTCGAACTGCCACTTGGAGCTGAAGTTGTGGTCGAGGCGGCCGACCCAGTAATCATCTGTCAGCGGTGCGTTCACCGTGGAGTCGAAGCCGGCGTAGTTCAAGCCGTCGCCTTCGGAAAAATCGTTCGGCTCTGGATACAGCTTGTTCATCGCTTGCACCGTCGGGCTGATGCCGAGGCCGCGCGGGTCGCAAGCTTGATTGCCGCTTGCGCCGCAGAACGCGGCTGTCGCCAGCGGATATTGCTCCACCGTGCCGGCGGCGTTGCGGAACTGCAGCGTGCCGGCTTTCAGCGTATCCGTGGGCACGAGCGTGGCGGTATCGAAGACCCGTGCGAAGCGCCGGCCCTCGTAATCCACGAAAAAGAAGGTGCGATTTTTGGCAATTGGACCGCCCACGCGTGCGCCGAAGCGCTTGTCTTGCAGCGGGGGGCGGGGCGTGGAAGGCAGCAGGGTGCCGTTCGCCAGCCGGACCGGCGTGTGATTGTCGTCCCAGGTATTGGCGTTGAGCTTGTTGTTCTGGTAGTAGCCGTAGAGTGCGCCGTGGAATTGATTCGTGCCGCGGCGGCCGACCAGCGTGATCTCGCCGCCCGACGAGCGGTTCATGCTCGCGCCGTAATTGCTCACGCCCACGCGGAATTCCTGCACGCTGTCGACCGGAATGGGGATGGCGGTGACATTTTGACCCGCCCCGGCGATGACGTTGCCGCTGATGTCGATGCCGTCGAGGGTAATCGTGTTTTGGTCGTCCACCGCCCCCGCAACCCGCACCTCGTTGGTGTTGTCGGCGGAAGCTGCGGGTTGTAAGTCGAGGAGCTCCGTGGCGTCGTGCTGGAGCGTCGGCAGACGGATCAGCGCCGTGGCTCCGATCGTGTCGCCGACCGTGGCGTTGACGGTCTGCAATTGTGCGGCTGCGCCGGCAACCGCCTCGACCGTTTGCGAGGCGGCCCCGACCGTGAGGCTCACGTTGGCGAGCGAACTCTTGTTGACGGTCACGGTCACATCGGTGACCGTAGCGACACGGAAGCCCTTGGCGGTGACGGTGAGCGTATAGACGCCGGGAATGACGTCGGGGAACGCATAGCCGCCTTGGGAGTTGGCCCGAACGCTGCGCTTCGCGTTGGTGCCGGTATTGGTCAGCGTGACCATGGCTCCGGGTACGACAGCGCCGCTTGGGTCCGTCACCGTGCCGACTACGGCTCCCGTTGCCGCCGTTTGCGTCGCCGCCGTGCCCGACAAGCACAGCAGCACCGCCGAGAGCAGGATCGCCCGATGCAGCCGCATTGCACGCCTCCGCGCAGTAGGCTCCCGTTGCGAGGGAACGTGGAGCGCGGCGCAATTCATATCCCATCGGGAATCTCTTGTCAAGCGGCCCCCCCGGCGATAGCATGATGCGGTTCGATTTTTCCGCTCGAGGCACCCCGATGTTGAAAGCACCTCGCCTGTTGTTGGTTCTCGTTGCGTCCTTGGCATTGCCGGTGGCGGTCGCGGCATCCGTCCCGACGGCCCGGCTCACTGGCGCCTTGCGCTGGCGCAGCGTCGGCCCCTACACCGGCGGCCGCGTGACCGCGGTCGCGGGCATTGCCGCCCAACCCAACGTCTATTACATGGGCACTGCGGGGGGAGGCGTCTGGGAGAGCCAAGATTACGGCCTTAGCTGGAAGAACATCTCGGACAAGGACTTCAAGACCGGCGCTATCGGAGCTTTAGCCATCGCGCCCTCCAACCCGAAAATTATTTATGTAGGCACCGGCGACTCCGCTCCCCGCAATACCGTGCTTACAGGGGCGGGGATGTACAAGTCGACCGACGGCGGAAAGACGTGGAGCTACATGGGTCTTGGCGCGACTCACATCATCACCTGGATACTCATTGACCCCAGGAATTCAGACATCGTGTACGTCGCGGCGCTGGGCCACCTGTTCGGTCCCAATCCGGAACGCGGCGTCTTCAAGACGGTGGATGGCGGCCGGACCTGGCAAAAGATTCTCTACGTCGACGACCACACCGGGGCGATCACGATGGCCATGGATCCGTCGAATCCGCTGGTGCTCTATGCAGCGATGTGGCAGATGTCGAGAAGGCATTGGACGTTTTCCAGCGGCGGTCCGGGTAGCGGCATCTACAAGACCACCGATGGCGGCAAGACTTGGACCAACATCTCCCATCGCCCGGGGTTGCCGTCCGGCATCTTCGGCAAGGTGGGCCTCGCGGTGGCGCCGAGCCAACCCAACGTCGTCTACGCGCTGATCCAGGCGGATTACAAGGGCCAGGCCGGCGCCTTGTTCCGTTCCGACGATGCCGGCCAGAGCTGGAAATTCATCAACAGCAGTATGGACATCACCCAGCGCGCTTTCTACTACATGAATGTATACGTGGATCCGAAAGACGCGAATACGATCTATCTGCCCAACGTGGGGCTGTACGTATCGCACGACGCGGGCAAGAAGCTGACCGCGCTGCATCCACCGCACGGCGATAATCACGTGCTCTGGATCAATCCCGACAATCCCAAGATCTTCATTGAAGGCAACGATGGCGGCGCGACCGTCACTCAAAATGGCGGCCAGGCGTGGAGTTCCGAGGACAACCAGCCGACGGGGCAGTTCTATCACGCCAACCTCGACGATCAATTTCCATTCCACATATACGGTGCGCAGCAGGATCGCGGTTCCGATGATGGCCCCAGCGCGGTGCCGGCCGGGATGATTCCCGCGGTTTGGAAAAACGTGCAAGGCGGGGAGATGAGCTGGGTCGTGCCGACGCCAGGCCGCCCTTGGGTCACCTACGGCAGCGGCTACTACAGCATGGAGTGGCGAGAGGATCGCAGGACTGGGTTGACCACCAATGTTAGCCCTTGGCCGGACTACAAGTTTGGCCTGGCCGGCTCGAAGATCAAATACCGCTACGGTTGGATCCATCACCCCGTCGTCTTTGCCCCCGGCAACCCGAACGAACTGTTGATGGGAGCGAACGTGCTGTTCGAAACTCTCGACGAAGGCATCCATTGGAAAGTGATCAGTCCGGACCTCACCCGCCACGACCCGAGCAAGCTGGGGCGGCCGGGCGGCCCGATCAGCGCTGACGTGACTGGCGAGGAAATGTTCGACACCATTTCCTCGATCGCCTTTTCGCCGCTCACCGACGATGTCATCTGGACTGGCTCCGACGACGGCCTGGTGTACGTGACCACCGATGGCGCCCAGCACTGGACCCAGGTGCGGCCGCCGGCGCTCCCGGCCTGGTCGACCATCACTTGCATCGAGCCGTCGCACACCGACGCCGGCTCCGCTTACCTTTCGGCGAGCCGGTATGACTGGGATGACTTTCATCCTTACGTGTACAAGACCACTGATTACGGCCGGCATTGGACGGAAATCGCCGCCGGGCTGCCGTCCGATCAGTATGTTGAGAGCGTTCGGCAGGATCCGAATGATCCCGATCTGCTCCTCGCCGGCACGAGCGCGACCGTGTATTTCTCACTGAATGGCGGCCAGGAGTGGCAGCCGCTGAGTCTCAATTTGCCTGCCGTGCGCGTGAGCGATATCGAGTTTCAACCCGAGCAACATGCCGTGGTGCTCGCCACTTTCGGGCGCGGCTTCTGGGTACTGGACAATCCTCGGTTCCTCGAGCAGTTGGGGAGCGCCGAGGTTGCGGCGGATGCGCCGTATCTGTTCGCGCCGCAGCAGGCTTGGCTCACCACGCGACGTGCGGGCGGTTTTGGGCCGCGCGGCGCGGGGGGCGCGAACCTGGCTCCCGGAGCCACCGTTTTCTTCTACTTGCCCACGGACTACAACGGCCGGACGCCGGTGAAGCTGAGCTTCACCGACTCCAGTGGACAGCTGATCCGCAGCATCACGCTCCCGCTCAAGCCGCCGCAGCGGCGCTCCGGCTCTTTCGTGCCGGCGCCGAAACCGGTTAAGCTCCATCCCGGCGTCAATCGCTTCCAGTGGGATCTGCGATATGCGAACGCGGTGGACGTGAAAGGGATTTTCAACTCCGGGTTCGCCGCCGCCGTCCCCGTCGGTCCGGAAGTCTTGCCCGGCTCCTATACCGTGACGCTGACCTACGGCGCGACCACACGGAGCCAGCCACTGGTCGTCAAGCTGGATCCACGCCTGCATACCACGCAGTCGGAACTCCAGCAGCGCTTCGCATTGCTGATGCGCATTCACGAGGCCCTGAACCGCCTCGACACCCACCTGAACCAGGCCATTGACGCCCGCGCCGCGCTCGAGAAGGCGGAAGGGAAGTCGGGCGTCGCTGGCGCTCCGCCGCCGGAGTTGGAGCGGCTGAGCCGCGATATCGACGAGCTGGTGGATCTGAAGATCCAGTCCAGCGAAGGCGCGTTGGTGTACCCGGGCCGGTTGCGCGCGTGGCTGACCTCGATCGCCAGCCAGGTGGACATGGCGCTCGTGCCGCCCACGCCGGCGATGGTGCAAGTGGCCGACGATTACATCCAGCAAGCGGATGCCGGCGTCTCGCGTCTGCAAGCCGACCTTGCCGCGGCCGACAAGGTTCTGGCTCGCCTTTCGCCGGGCGCCGCGCCATCGGGCGCGCGCAAGCCCTGAAGCCAGCCGCTCCCGCAGGGCTTTCGGTCGGCGCCCTGGGCCTGTCCGGAGCCGGCGCTCGAGACCACTCCTGTGGCAGCGGGCATGCGCGCACACCGAGAAACGATGGAACGGCGCGGAACGTCGCCGTTCGGCGGCACGCCCGCCGGCCACGGGCGCGTGGGGTTCGCGGCAGCGCCACGGCGCCGCCCGCGCGCAGGCGCGCGCGTGGGCTACCATGTCCAGCATGGCGATCGTAACGTTGACAACCGACTTCGGCTATTCCGATGGCTACGTGGGCGCAGTGAAGGGCGTCGTGCTGGCGATCGAACCCAGCGCGCAGGTCGTGGACCTTTGCCACGGTGTGATTCCCTACGACTTGCTGGACGGCGCCTATATCCTGGCGCAAGCCTACGCGTATTACCCGCCCGGCACGATCCACGTGGTCGTGGTCGATCCGGGCGTGGGCACGGCGCGCCGGGCGATCGTGGCCCACGTCGGCCGGCACTACTTCGTCGCTCCCGATAACGGCGTGCTGTCCCTCGTCTACGCTCGCGAGAGCGAGTGCACCGTCTATCATGCGACCGCCAGCCATTACTTCGCCGCCGAAGTTTCGAGCACATTCCAGGGCCGCGACATCTTCGCTCCCTTGGCCGGCTGGCTCGCCAAAGGCGTCGAGGCCGAAAAGTTCGGCGAACCGATCACCGACTTCGTGCGCTTCGCCTTGCCGAAACCGCGCGCCGAGGCCGACGGCGTGCATGGCGTGGTGCTCAAGAGCGACCGCTTCGGCAACGTCATTACCAACTTCACCAAACAGGACCTGCCGCAGCTGGCCGCCGCCGACGGCGCCGCGCCGCCCTTCGAGCTCACGCTCGGGCAGGCCAAGATCACCAGCCTGCGCGCCAGCTACGGCGATGCCCCGCCCAACCAGCTCTTCGCCGTGTGGGGATCGGCGGGCTTCTTGGAGATTTCCGCCAACCGCGGTTCCGCGTTGCGCCTGGCGGCGGCTGAGCGCGGAGCCGAGGCCGTCTTCCGCGCCGGGTCCTGATCGCGCGCGCGTGCCTTACAATCGTAAGGAACTTCGAAAAATTGAGGGAACATGGGAAAAGTCGCTAAAACCGCGGATCGGGCCAAGGCGGCTGAAACGGCCGAGCAGATCTGCCCCAAGTGCGGCAAGCCAATTCGCATCGTCAAGCGGATCCGCAACCGCGAGTTGAACATCGCCGGCGGAATGTATATTTCCTGCTCCGCCTGCGACTACGCCGAAAAACTGTGAGCTGAGCCGTCGCGGCCCAACGCGCGGCTTGGTGACGCGCTCGGGCGCGTGGCGGCGGCTTCCGCCGTCGTCCCGCCGGGGCGCGAGGCCACGCGCACGCCCGTGGACGGCTTAAACTTGTCGCTTCGCCCCGATGGCCACCGATCAATTCAAGCGGCCCGCCCAGCAGGTTTTCGTCGCCACCACGGTGATGCTGACCTTCATCTCCTTTTGGCGGGCGGCGGCGATCGTTCTATCGGACCTGGCATCGTCGGCCTACTACGCCCCCGGCATCGCCGAAGCCGCCATCGGCAAGAGCGCGCCCTGGCTGATCCTGGCCGTCATGGTCTTCAGCTACGGCGTGCGGGCGCTCTACATCGAGAGCAGCACGATGTTCGTGCGCGGCGGCGTCTATCGCGTGGTCAAGGAGGCCATCGGCGGCACCTTAGCCAAGATCGCGGTCTCGGCGTTGATGTTCGACTTCCTGCTGACCGGGCCGATCAGCGCCGTTTCCGCCGGCCAGTACGTGGCCGGCTTCGTCGTCGATCTCAGCGCCCGCCTGGGACATCCTTGGCACGTCTCGGTCAACGCCTTCTCGGTGGTCTTCGCCCTGGCGGTGACGATTTATTTCTGGTGGAAGAACGTTCAGGGCATCCACGAGAGCAGCGAGAAGGCGCTGCGCATCATGCAGATCACCACCGTGATGGTGGTGATCTTGATCGGCTGGTCGCTCTGGACCATCTACAAGACCGGCTTCCATCTGCCGCCGTTGCCCACGCCCCGGAACATGACCTTCACGCCGGTTTCGCTGGGCTGGCTCCTGCACACCGGCGTCAGCCATATCGCCGTCCTGGCCTTGCTCATCGGCTTCGGCCATTCCGTGCTGGCGATGAGCGGCGAGGAGACGCTGGCGCAGGTCTACCGCGAGATCGAGAGTCCGAAAGTCAAGAACCTCGAAAAGACGGCGATGGTGATCTTCGTCTATACGCTGGTCTTCACCTCGCTGGCGGCATTCTTCGCCGTGATGATCGTGCCCGATGCCGTGCGGCGCCAGCACTTGCTGGGCAACTTACTGGGCGTGCTGGCGATGTACCTGGCGGGACCCTACAATCTGCGCCTGGTCTTCCAGGGCTTTGTGGTGCTAGTCGGCGCGCTGATCCTCTCCGGCGCGGTCAATACCGCCATCATCGGCTCCAACGGCGTCTTGAACCGGGTAAGTGAAGACGGCGTGCTGGCGGAGTGGTTCCGCAAGCCGCATCCGCGCTACGGCACCACCGGCCGCATCATCAACCTGATCGTCGGCTTGCAAATCGTGATCATTCTGATCACGCGCGGCAACGTCGATCTGCTCGGCGAAGGCTATGCCTTTGGTTTGATCTGGAGCTTCACCTTTCTCGCCGTCTCGGTCCTGGTGCTGCGCTTCACCGCACCCGAGGGGCGGGAGTGGCGCATCCCCCTGAACTTCACGTTCGGCAAAACGGAAATTCCGCTGGGGGCGGCGCTGATCACATTGGTGCTGTTCTCGACCGCGGTGATGAACCTCTTCACCAAGGAGATCGCCACCATCGCCGGCGGCCTCTTCACGGCGGCGTTCTTCGTCTTATTCGTAGTTTCCGAGCGCGCCACCCGCCGGCGCCAGCGTCGCAAGGCCGAGGAGCACCTCGATCAATTCCGCGTCCGCGCTCAGCCCGATGTCGCGGCCACCGATTTGCAAGTTCGGCCAGGCAACGTTCTGGTGGCCGTCCGCGATCCCAATGCGCTCTACCATCTGCGCTACATCCTGGAACGCACCGACACGACGAAGCAGGACGTCGTGGTGATGACCGCACAGCTCTATCGCGGCCCCTTCGTCGCGCCGCTGGTCGCCGACGAGAAGCAGGTCTTCAACGATTACGAACAGGAGCTCTTCACCCGGGTGGTGGCGGTGGCGGAGAAGGCCGGCAAGAAAGTGTCCTTGCTAGTCGTGCCCGGCACCGACGTTTTCCAGAGCATTGTCGTCACCGCCCAGCGCCTGGAGAGCTCGACCATCGTCGCCGGGCTCTCGCAGCACCTCAGCGCCGAGGAACAGGGCAAGTTCACCGGCGACGCCTGGGAAAGGCTGCCCGAGCCGCGTCCGCGCTTGACCCTGGAGATCGTCGGTCCCGACGGCCTCGTCAGCATCTTCCATCTCGGGCCGCATACGCCGCGGCTGCGTGCCGAGGACCTCGAGTTGCTCCACAACCTCTGGCTGGAGCTGACCACCGAGCCCGAGTATCGCGGCTTGCACCACTACGATGTCATCGCCCTCGCGCTCAAGGAGTTGCAGCAGGAATTGCACGGCGACCGCCGGCCCGAGCTGATGCAAGAGTTGGAAAAGCTATCGCGGCAGTCGCACCGCGACAAGCAAGGCGGCTCCCGCGGCGCCGGCGGCGCGTAAGCAGCCGGTTCGGCGACCGCTCACTCCTGCCGCAGCAGGCTCGCCGGCGGCGTCCGCACAAGCACTTCACCCCCCGCAAACGCTTACGGAGGGCGGCACTGCACTTCGTTGCCCGCTGGCGGCAACGGTTACCGCCCCGGAACAGTCCGCTCCGGCCGCTCAGCGGGCGCGCGATTACTGCGCCCAGGAGGGCGGCAGGCCGGCTTGGCGCAATTGGTCGGTCAGGTCCGAGATCGCCTTCTGATCCGCCGCGACCTTGGCCTTCAGCGCATTGATCTGCTGCGCCTTCTGATCGAGATCGGAGCGGGAGTACTGCTGCTGCAGCGCCTTGTTGGGGTCGCTGTAATACTGCTGCTGGGCGAGATTGAATTCGCGCTGGTTGACGTCGAGCTCTTGCTGGTCGAGCTGAAGCTGTTGCCGGGCGTCGGCGAATTTCTTGCGCCATTGCGCTTCGAGCTGTGCATCGTCGCTGGCGGCGGGGGCCGCGGGCGCGGCCGTCGCCGTGGCCGCTTCGCTGCCCGAACTGGGCGCCGCTGCCGCGGCCTGGCCGGGCACCGAGATCGCGCCTTGCTGCGGAATATTGCCGTTGGTGTATTCGTGGACGGCGGCGGCGGCGCGGCCGCGCGCGGCGCGTTCCTCGCGCGCCAACTCCCCGAGCGAATCCGAGGCGGTGACCTTGATCGTCGTCTCGCTGGGCGCCTTCTGAACCTGCGGCGGCGCGGTGGTCGCCGCGGACAGATTGTACGCAAAGGCGAGACAGAAAACGGCCGTCAAGATGGGGCGCGGCATGAGAGGCACCTCCCGAAGCGAGTTTACACGAGGCCCCGCTGACCGGCACCGGCCTTTGAGGCCAGGCTCGGGGCAGATTCAGGACAGGATGCCGCTGGCTGCCGCGCCGGCCAGCGGCAGCGTGACCACGAACGCTGCGCCTTGCGGCGAGGATTGCGCGAGCACGATGCTGCCGCGATGCGCCGCCACCACCTTATGCACGATCGCCAGCCCTAAGCCCGAGCCCGCCGGCTTGGTCGTGAAAAAGGGAATGAAGATCTTCTCGGTTGCCTCCGCGGGGATGCCCGGACCCGTATCGGCGATGCGCACCTGCGCGCGGTCGCCGTTGACGGCGACCGTCACGGTGATGACCCCCGTCCCGCTCGCTTGCGCGATGGCCTCGCAGGCATTGCGCAAGAGGTTGATCCATACCCGCGTCAGCAGCAGCCGATCGCCCAGCACCAAGGGTGCGTCGCCGCTGCACTCGATCGCGATGCCGGTGAATTCCGGTTCCAGCATGCGCCGCGCCTCCTCGATGGCCGGCAGCAGCGGCATGGGCTCCAGCCGCGCATCGAGCGGGCGCGCGAACATCAGGAATTCGCCGATCATCTCGGTGAGCGCCGCCACTTGCGCGACGATCTTGCCGCTATAGTTGGCCAGTTCATCGCGCTCGCCGGTCTCGCCCGCTAAGCCCGAGCTGAGCATCTGCGCATAGCCGGAGATGGTGGCCAGGGCGTTCTTGAACTCGTGCGCGATGCCGGCGGCCATCTCGCCGAGCGACGCCAGGCTGTGCCGGCGCCGCAACTCGTCTTCCAACGCGCGGATCGCGGTGAGATCGGTCAGCAGGCAGAGCAGCCCCTCGAGGCCGGGCGCGCCGTCGCTCCCCGCCACGCCCCGCAGCCGGATCGAAGATAACGTCAGGCCCAGAACGCGGCGCTGGCCGTCCGGCGTCGTGTAATCCATTTCCTTGCGCTGCAAGGGCGCGCCGCTGGCGAGCGCGGCGGCGATGAGCTCCTCGGCCGCACCCAGCGGCTCGCCGGTCTGTTCCCGCACCACCGCCTGCCGGAATAGCTCGCTGGCGCGCAGTCCTTGCGGCGAGGCGAAGCCGAGCGCCGCGCGCGCGGCGGGATTGGCCTCTTGCACCACCGCCTGGCGGTCGAAAAAGATCACCCCGCTCGGCAGATGCCCGAGCAGTTCGCGCGAAACCCGCATACTGTCGAGGTCGCGCTGGCGCAGCTCGCGGCGCAGGCGTTCGAGTTCTTCCCCTTGCGCCTTGATCTGCAGCACCATCTGCTCGAGTGTCGCCAGCGGTACCGGCGCCGAGCCGGTCAGTGGATTGGAGTCACCCTGCGCGCCTGCTGCCGCCGGTCGCCGCAGCGAACGCCGCGCGGCGACCCAGACCAAAACCACGGCCGCCAGGAACAGCGCCAGCAGGCCCGCTAGCAGAAAATTGAGCGCGGAGGGATTCATGGCGCGGCCGGCGTCAATGTTGCGCCAGTTGCATGTACCAGGTCCAGAGCCCCTGACCCCAGAGCCAACTGGCTGCGGCCATCGCGCCGAGAAAAACGCCGAATGGCAGCGCGTGCCGCGCAAAGAAAACGCCGACGCTGGCCCGGGCCGCCGCTGCCGCCGCCTTCCAGGAACGCCCCCGCCGCCGCCCGCGCCAGGCGCGGCGCGCGAACACCAACGCCGCCCAGCTGACGCCGGCCAGCGAGCCGGCGAAGGCCGCCAGCACCAGCGTCGTCAACGTCAGCCGCCAACCCAAAAACGCGCCCACGCAAGCCATCATCTTCACGTCCCCAAAGCCCATCCCGGCGCGCCCGCGCAGCCGGAAGTAGCCTTCGCCGACCGCCCATAAGATCCCGCCGCCCACCACCGCGCCGACCACGGCATCCAGCGCCGGCACCGGCGTGCCGGGAACCAAGAAGGCGAAGACGCAGCCCACGACCAGGCCGCCCAGCGTGATCTCGTCGGGAAGCTGGCGCGTGTCGTAGTCCGTGCAGACCAGCGCCAGCATGGCGGTGAAAAAGAAGCTCGCGCGCAAAAACTCCGGTGCCGCGCCGTAGAACGCGTAGGCGAAATAAAATACCCCCGCCGTCGCCGCCTCGACCAGCGGATAGCGCGCCGAGATCGGCGCGCGGCAGCCGCGGCAGCGGCCGCCCAAAAAGAGATATCCGAGAATCGGGATGTTTTCCCAGGCCGCAATGGCGTGCCCGCAATGCGGGCAGTGCGAGCGCGGCCGCACCACGGAGATTCCCCGTGGCAGGCGGTGAATACAGACGTTCAGGAAGCTGCCCGCCAGCAGCCCCAAGACCAGGATGGCCGCGCGATCCATGAAAACAAAGGATGGAATCAGGGATCAGGGTACAGCAGAACTGACGCCTTCAGCGTCTGCCGCCCCGGCAGGCTACGCCCGGTACGCGCCATCCGGAGGCTGTCGGCAAAAAAAGAACGGGCCTGCCGAGGGGAAGGCAGGCCCGCGGGTCTGACGTGTAAAGGTCAGAATCGAATGTAACGGCATGATATTGAAGCCGGGCCTGCCTGTCAAGCGAAACGGTCATAAAAATATCATGTCGGGAGATTTTGGCCGTCCAAGCACTCCACAGGGAGCGCCGAGAGTACCGCGCCGTCGCGCTAACCTAAAGAAATTACAGCGCTTGCGCCTCTCGCCCAGCTTCCGCGCACTGGCTGCCCGCTGCCGGCTCGCGCTACCACCTTCGCGCGCCTGCCATCGCGATTTTAGCCCGCATCCCGCTCCTTCCTGCGTGCGGCGAACGCTCTTGCCGAAGCGTCGTAGAGCCGGTTCGGCAGCCCATGCATGATCCAAATTAGCAATCCCAACTGCCAAGGGAAGACGATCTGCGAGCGGCCGCGTTCCAGGCCGCGGCGGATAATGCGAGCGGCGACGTCGGGTTCAAGCAGCCAGGGCATGAAGGGATTGTTGGCGATGAGCGGCGTGCGGACGTAGCCGGGGCAAACGGTCGTGACGCGCAGGCCCATGGGCTCGACCAAGATCCGCAGGGCTTCCAAGTACGAAATCAAGGCCGCCTTCGACGCGCCGTAGCTTGGCGCATGCGGCATGCCCCGGAAGCCGGCCAAACTCGCGACGCCTACGAGATGCCCGCCGCCGGCGGTACGCAGGGCCGGCAAGAACGGCGCGAAGGTATGAGCGACGCTGGTTACGTTGAGCCGCAGGGTTTGGTCGAGCGCGGCGGCGTCGAGCAAGTTCTCTTTCTGCCCGCCGCCGGCGTTGGCGATGATCAGATCGGCGCCGCCCGCCCAATCGAGAAAGCGCTGTGCGGCGGCCGTCATGGCTGCCCCGTCGCAAACATCGGCGGGAAGCGCGAGCGCCGCGGCGCCGCGCCCGCGGCACGCTGCGGCTATTTCCTCGAGCAGCTCGGCGCGTCGCGCCACCAGCCCCAGTTGCCGTCCCGGCGCCGCATATTCGAGCGCGAGCGCGCGGCCGATGCCGGTCGAAGCGCCGGTGAGAAAGATGCGCGCGCTCCTCATGCGAGCCGATCCCGTCGCGGTCGCTTAGCCGCCTTGGCAGGCGGGAGCGCCGTATCCCGGTCCTCGCAGCACGCGTCCGGCGAGAATGTGGGTCGGCTGGCCATGGCGCACGGCGAATTGTCCGTTGACCAGAATATCGTCGAAGCCCTGCGCGTACTCCGAAGGGTGCAGGTACGTCGCCGGCGTGTGCAGCCGCGCCAAATTGAAGACCACGATGTCGGCGTACGCGCCCGGCCGGATCACGCCGCGGTCCCGCAGGCCCGCAATCGCCGCCGGCAGGCTGGTCGCGGCGCGAATGGCGGAGGGCAGCGTGATCAGGTGCTCGCGCTGTACGTAGCGCTCGATCTTTTCGACGAAGGTGCCGAAGCTGCGCGGATGCGTCAGCATGCCGGGCAGCGCGCTCTCGCCGTCGGACGCGGTGGCGACCCAATCCTGGCGCATGAAGGCGCGCACATCGCTTTGGGTCATGTTGTGCGAGATCACCTGCGTCTCGCCGCCGCGCACGACCCGCAGCACCGCCGCCGCCGGGCTGAGACGCCACGCCGCCGCCAGTTGCGCCAGCGTTTTGCCTTCCAGGCTGGGGTCGTGCGCGTAGCCGATCAGCATCAGCGACGCCGGCCCGCCGCGTTTGTGAATCAGCGCCGGAATCTCGCGCAGCAAGCGCGCGCGCGAGGCCGGCGCGGCGATGTTCCTCAGCAGCGCCGGCCGCCCGCCGTTCTCCGCCCAGTTCGGCACCACGGCGGCCTCGAAGCTGGTGACCGAGGCGGTATAGGGATACTGATTCGCAACCACGTCCACCCCTTGCGCCCGCGCCTTCTCGATCATCTGGATCACCGCCGGCGCCTGCCCCCAGACATCCCGCCCGAGCGCCTTGATATGCGAAATTTGCACCTCGATGTGAGCCGCTTGCCCGATCTCGATCGCCTCCGCCACCGCACCCTTCAGGCCCACGGTGTAACTGTCTTCGTCGCGCAAATGAGTATCGTAGAAGCCGCCGAACCCCGCGGCGACCTTGGCCAGCGCGATCACCTCGTCGGTTTTCGAGAAGCTTTGCGGGGTGTAGAACAGGCCCGTGGAAAGCCCGATCGCGCCCTCGCACATTCCCTGGCGCACCATGGCTTCTTCTTGGGCGAGTTCGACGGGGGTCGGCGCGCGGTCGCCCCAGCCCATGGCGCGGGCGCGCACGGTGCCGAAGCCGACGTACAACGCGGCGTTGGTGCCGATCCCGCCGCGCGCCCAGGCGGCCAGCCGGGCGCCGATCGGCCAGGGCGATTCGCCGTCGTTGCCGGTGGCGACGGTGGTGACGCCCTGCAGCAGGTAATTGAGATTTTGCCGCATATCGGCGCTCGAGAGGCCGCGCGCGGTGTGCGTGTGCAGGTCGATGAATCCCGGCGCGAGGTACTCGACCCCTTCGAGATCGATGGTCTGCGCCGCGGCGGCTCCGGCGCGCGCGGCGTCGCCGACGAAGGCGATGCGGTCGCCGGCGATGCCCACATCGGCGTACCGCCAGGGATTGCCGCTGCCGTCGAGCAAGCGCGCATGCGTGAAGAGCACGTCCAGATGCTGCGGGCTTTGCGCGGCAACGCTGAGGCAGGCGGCGAGCAAGAGAGCGATTCGAGCGGTCACCCGGCTAGTCACGCTTAGAGCGTATCAAGATTGCCCACGGCGCGCCGCTTCTGCCTATGCGCCCCGCGCCGCCCTAGGCCGGCTGCCTTCCGCCAACTCCCCGCTCCCCCGGCAATGGCCGTCCGCCGGGGGTCACAGCGACGGGCGGCTGGGATCGTCGTTGCGACGTTTTCTCGAAAGCAGGCTAAATTAGCCGCATGGCGCGCAAGCTCTTCAGCTTCTTGATCGCGGCTGCGCTCGCGGCTGCGGCGCAAAATCCCGCGGCCGACATCGCAGCCGCGCGCCGCTTTCTGGATGCCCTCAACGCCGCGCAATGGCAGGCCGCTGCGGCTGACTTCGACGCGCGCATGAAAGAGGCCGCTCCGCCCGGCAAACTGTCGGCGATCTGGCAGAGCCTGGGCTTCGAGAAACAACTCAGCGCGCCGCAGGCGCAGCCGCTGCCCGACGGCGGCCTCAACGTGACCGTGCCGGCGCAATTCCGCGCCGGCCCGCTCGATCTCCTGATCAGCTTCGACTCCGCCGGCGCCATTCGCGGCTTCTTCGTGCGGCCGCCGCATGCGGCCTCGGCATGGCAGCCGCCGCCCTACGCCCGGCCGGCGCGGTTTCGCGAGCGGCCGCTGGTGGTGACTGACGGCCCCTGGCGACTGCTGGGCACGCTGACCCTCCCCGACGGCCCGGGCCCGTTTCCGGCGGTGCTGCTGGTCGGCGGCTCCGGGCCCGGGGACCAGGACGAATCGGAGGGTGCGCAAAAGCCGTTCAAGGATCTCGCCTGGGGTTTGGCGAGCGACGGCATCGCCGTGCTGCGCTATCCCAAACGCACCCATGTTTACGGCGCGCGGAGCGAGATCGAGACCGTGAAGGACGAGTACCTCGACGACGCGCGCGCGGCGATCGCCGCGCTCGCAGCGCAGCCGCAGGTCGATGCGCGCCGCGTCTTCTTGCTCGGGCACAGCGAAGGCGGCTATCTCGCCCCGCGCATCGCCGCCGCCGATGCGCGGGTCCGGGGCATTATCATTCTCGCCGGCGAGGCGCGGCCTTTCGGCGTGATGCTCGTGGAGCAAACGCGGTACCTCGCCCATTTGCAAGACGACGGCCCGCAGGCCGAGGCGCAAGTCGAGCGCATCCGCGCCCTGGCCGAGGAGGTCGATGCCGGGCCGCTCGACCCCAACGCCCTCTACTTCCATGCTCCGGGCTCCTACTGGCTCGATCTCCGCGCCTACGATCCCGGCGCCACGGCGGCGCAGCTGAAAGATCCGATCCTCGTGCTGCAAGGCGGCCGCGATTACCAGGTGCGCGAAGCCGACTTCCGCGGCTGGAAAAAGGCGCTCGCCGGGCATGCCAACGCCCAGTTCCGGCTGTATCCCGGCCTGACTCACTTGATGGCGGAAAGCACGACGCCGGGAAGCGGCCTGGGCACGCCGGCCGATTACGCCCGGCCCGGCCACGTCGCGCCGCGGGTGGTGAGCGATATCGCCGCCTGGATCAAGTCCGGCCGCCTCCCTTGACCTCGGGCGCCGGACCGCGCCCGAGGGGTTCGCTTCCGCGCCGGCGGCTCACTGGGCCAGCGCACGGTCCACGATCGCATCCACGTGGCGCAAGTGCCGTTTGAGGTCGAAGGCGGCGGCCAGCGTGGCCGGCGGCACGCGGCCGGCGATCTCGGGATCGGCTTCGACCAGCTCGCGGAAATCACGGCCGGTGCGCCAGCTCTCCATCGCGTGGCGTTGCACGATGCGATAGGCGTCCTCGCGCGAGATTCCCGCCTCGGCCAGGTCGAGCAGGAGCTGGCCGGAAAAGATCAGCCCCTTGGTCAACTCCAAATTGGCTTGCAGGCGCTCCGGATAGACGACCAAGCGATCCAGCAGATCGGTGAGTTTGGCGGCGAGGTAGTCCACAAGGATGCAGGAATCGGGCAGAATGATGCGCTCGACCGAACTGTGGCTGATGTCGCGCTCGTGCCACAGCGCCACGTCCTCGAGCGCCGCTTGGGCGTTCGCGCGCACGACGCGCGCCAGCCCGGAAATTTGCTCGCTCACCACCGGATTGCGCTTGTGTGGCATCGCGGACGAGCCCTTTTGCTTGGCCGAGAAAAACTCCTCCGCCTCGCGCACCTCGGTGCGCTGCAAGTGCCGCACTTCGACGGCGATCTTGTCGAAGCTGGAGGCGATCACCGCCAGGGTGCAGAGAAACGCCGCGTGGCGGTCGCGCTGCAGGATCTGGCTGGAGATCGGCGCCGGCTCAAGCCCCAGGCGGGCGCAGATCTTGGCTTCGACCTCCGGCCCGAGGTGGGCGTAGGTGCCGACCGCACCGCTGATCTTGCCGACGCGCAGATCCTCGGCGGCGGCGGCGAGGCGGCGGCGGTTGCGCTGGTTCTCCGCGTACCAGTTGGCGAATTTCAGCCCTAGCGTGATCGGCTCGGCGTGAATGCCGTGCGTGCGGCCCACCATGGCGGTGTGGCGGAATTCCTGGGCGCGGCGCTTGAGCACCGCCGCCAGCCGCTCCAGGTCCGCACGCAGCAGCGCGGCGGCGTCGGCGATCAGCAGCGCCTGCGCCGTATCCACCACGTCGTTCGAGGTCAGGCCGAAATGCAGAAACCGCGCTTCCGGCCCGACGTGCTCGGCGACGTTGGTGGTGAACGCGATCACGTCGTGCCGCACCTCGGCCTCGATCGCGCGAATGCGCTCGACCTCGAAGGCGCCGCGCGCGCGAATCGCCCGCGCCGCCTCCGCGGGAATCATCCCCAGCTCGGCTTCCACCTCCGCCGTCGCGATCTCCACCTCCAGCCATTTCTGAAAGCGGTTCTGCTCGGACCAGATGCGGCCCATCTCCGGACGCGTGTAGCGCTCAATCATAAGAGAACAGGGTACAAGCCCCCGGCGCCGCAGACCAAGCGCCCGGCGCCGGAATTCCGGCCGGGGCTCGGCCGGCGCCCGCGCTCGCGCTCCGATCCCGGCGCCTCACGCCTTCGGATGCGCCCGATCGTAAACCTCCATCAGTTGCCGAATATTGGTCTGCGTGTACCGCTGGGTAGTGGCCAGGCTCTTGTGGCCCAGCATTTCCTGAATGGCGCGCAGGTCGGCGCCCTCGCCGAGCAGGTGGGAAGCGAAGGCGTGCCGGAACGAGTGTGGATGCAGGCCGGCATCGAGCCCGAAACGCAGGCAATAGCCTTTGACCAGACGCGCCACCGAGCGGGTGGTCAGCCGCCCGCCGCGGCGGTTGACGAACAGCGCCGCCGGCCGCCGCCCGCCCGCCGCCGTGCCGCCGGCCAGCAGCTGCGCGCGCGCGGACAGATAGGCCTCGAGCGCCGCCCGCGCTTTGCTGCCGAAGGGCACGATGCGCTCCTTGCGTCCCTTGCCCGAGACGCGCAGCGATTCGGTGCCGAAATCGAGGTCGGCCAAATCCAAGCCGGCCAATTCGCTTACCCGCAGGCCGCTGCCGTAGAGCAGCTCGAGAATCGCGCGGTCGCGCAGCGCCCGCGGGCCCTGGCTCGGCAAGGCGTCGAGCAGTCGGTTGACCTGCTCGGCGGTCGGAATCGCCGGCAGATGGCGCCCGAGCTTGGGCGATGAGACCAGGCGCGCGGGATTGTCGCGCACGCGCCCTTCCCGCGCCAGATAGCGGAAGAAGGAGCGCAGCGTGGCCAGCCGCCGCGCCAGCGACGCCTTTTGCGCGCCGCGCGCGTGCAGCGCCGCCAGGAATTGGCGGATGCGAATGTGGTCGAGCGCGGCGGGATCCGTTTCGGCGCCGGCGAAGGCGGCGAATTGGCGCAGGTCGGCGGCGTAATTGCGCAGCGTGTGCGGGCTCGCGTGCCGCTCCGCGCGCAAGTAGCGGTGCAAGAAATCGTCGATTTCGGATGCGAGGGCCGCCATCGCCGTCCGCGGCGCCAGAGTTATCTCAGCCTACCACGACCGCCGCGCCGGCCCGGAAACCACGAGCGTTGTCATCGAGGTTGCGGCAAAGCTGTCGCCAGGCCGGCGGGGGATGCGACGTCCGACATCTCCTGCCACCAGGCACGAAAGGCGGCGAGGGCGCGGTCACACTGCCGGCGACGGCGCGCGGCGCGGTCGCCGATCGCGGCCAACTCCGGCGGCAGCGGCAGGAGGTCGAAGGTGATGTTGGCGGGGGCATAGCCGGCGGGCGAGCTGGCGGTCAGGTAATGAATGAGCGAGCCCAGCGCCGTCTCCCGCGGCGGCGGCGCGCTGGGCAGCCCCAGCGCCGCATGCGCGGCGAAGAGGCCGGCCAGCAATCCGGTGGCGATGGCCTCGATGTAGCCCTCGGCGCCGCACAACTGCCCGGCGACGAACAACGGCCCGGCCGCCGCCGATCGCGTTCTCAGTTCCAGCCGCGGGGTGAGGAGCGCGGGCGCATTGAGATAGGTGTTGCGATGCACCTGGCCGAAGCGCAAGAAGCGCGCCTCTTCCAGGCCCGGAATCAGGCGCAGCACGCGCGCTTGCTCGGCCTGCCGCAGATGATTCTGAAATCCCACCAAATTGAAGGAGTCCGCCCGCTGCGACTCGCGCCGCAGTTGCACCGCGGCGTACGGCGGGCGGCCGGTGCGCGGATCGGTCAGCCCCACCGGCTTCATCGGCCCGAAGCGCAGCGTCTCCGGCCCGCGCCGCGCCAGTTCCTCGAGCGGCAGGCAGGCGCTGAAAAACCGCGGCTCCTCGAAGGCGTGCAGCGGGTAGCTCTCCGCCTGCCGCAACGCCGCGTAGAAGCGATCGAACTCGGCGCGATCGAGCGGGCAATTCCAATAGTCGTCGGGGCCGCCCTTGCCGTAGCGGCTGGCGGGGAACACGCGCGCGGAATTCACGCTGGCGGCATCGACGATGGGGCTGATGGCGTCGTAGAAATACAAGCCGGCGCCGCCGGTCAGCCGCTCCAATTGGGCCGTGAGCGGCGGCGAAGTCAGCGGGCCGGAGGCGATCACCACCGGGCCGGGCGGCAGGGCCGCCAAGTCGGCCACTTCCTCGCGGACGATCTCGACGCTGGCCAAAGCGCGCAGCCTGGCCTCGACGGCCGTGGAAAAGGCCACGCGGTCCACGGTCAGAGCCTGGCCGCCGGGAATCGCCACCGCGGCGGCGCAGTCGAGCAAGAGCGAGCCGGCCTGGCGGAGTTCCTGCTTGAGGAGCCAGGGGGCCGAGTGCAGGGCCTCGGACTTGAGCGAGTTCGAGCAGACCAGCTCGGCCAACCCGCCGGTGCGGTGCGCCGGGGTCGAGACGCGCGGCCGCATCTCGTAGAGCCGCGTTCGCAGTCCTCGCCGCGCGATCTGAAACGCCGCCTCGGGTCCAGCCAGCCCGCCGCCGACGACGGAGACGACCGCCGCTGCAACACCTTGCGCCATCAAGCTCGAATCGGCGGCAGCCGGATCAAGAACCGCCGGTGGTGAAGGTCGGCTTGGCGGCCGAGAGCACCTTGAACGCCAGCTCCTTCTCGCAGAAATCGCATTCCATCAGGTACTGGCGCTTCGCCAGCGCCTGCATCATCTCCTCCGGTCCAGGATAGATGTTGTACACGCGCTTGCACTGCGGACACTCAACCGCCAGGATGCTGCCGCTCATGTGCCGATGGTATCAGGAATGGAACGCCCGGCGCTGGCCCGCGATTGGCCCGCGAACTACCCCGGATCGAGCCCGCGCGCCCGCGCAATGGCGCGGTTGCCGGCGCCGCCGGTCACGCCGGCCTCGCGTTATGCTGGCGTCATGGAAATCCCCCAGCGCAAACTCGGTTCCACGCCCCTGCTTGTCTCCGCGATGGGCCTGGGCTGCATGGGCATGTCGGAGTTTTACGGTCCCGGCGACGATGACGCATCCATCGCCGTCATCCATCGCGCCCTCGACCTCGGCTGCAACTTTCTCGACACCGCCGACGTCTATGGCCGCGGCCATAACGAGGAGCTGGTCGGCCGCGCGTTGCGCGGGCGGCGCCGCGAAGCGGTGCTGGCGACCAAATTCGGCAACGTGCGCGGGGCGGACGGCAGCTTTCAAGGCGTCAACGGCCGGCCCGAGTACGTAGTCCAAGCCTGCGACGCGAGCCTCAAGCGCCTAGGCGTGGACGTAATCGACCTGTATTACCAACATCGCGTGGATCCGCAAGTGCCGATTGAAGAGACCGTGGGCGCGATGACGCGGCTGGTGGAAGCGGGCAAGGTACGCTATCTGGGGCTGTCGGAGGCGGCTCCGGCCACGTTGCGCCGCGCGCAGCGCGTGCATCCCATCGCCGCGCTGCAAACCGAGTACTCGCTGTGGACGCGCGATGCCGAGGCTGAAATTCTGCCCACCTGCCGCGAACTGGGCGTTGCCTTCGTCGCTTACAGCCCGTTGGGGCGCGGCTTCTTGAGCGGCGCCATTCGCAACCTCGAAGCTCTCGCCCCCGACGATTGGCGGCGCAACAACCCGCGCTTCCAGGGCGAAAACCTGCGCCGCAATCTGCGCCTGCTCGACGCCATCGAGGTCATCGCCCGCCGCCTCGGCCGCACGCCGGCGCAGGTCGCGCTGGCCTGGGTGCTGGCGCAGGGCGACGACATCTTCCCCATTCCCGGCACCAAGCGGCTCCCCTACCTCGAACAGAACCTCGCCGCGCTCGAGATTCGCCTGGAGCCGGGCGATCTCGCCGCACTGGCGGAGGCCATCCCGCCCGGCGCGGCCAGCGGCGAGCGGTATCCCGAAGGCGGCATGCGCGCCGTCAACCGCTGACCGCGGAAGGCGGCCGGCAGCCCGGTGGCACACCGCTCGGCGCGCAGCAATCGCGGACGCCGGATGCAAGTTGTTGAACGTGCATGACTTGGCGGAGACTTGCCGGCGCGGGCGAGGGCTTGAAATGTGTGCCACCACTTTGGGGGGTGGGGGAGGCGGAGTTGCGGTCCAATGCGCGGGGAGCGAGCGAAGCCATGGCGGTTATCTCCGAGTGAGTCACGAAGGACTCACTTAAAGAATGATGCTGAGTTGGCCGAAAAGGTTGGCTGGGGGAGGGCCGAAAGCGCGGACGCGGGTGGGGAGCAAAAGCGGGGAGCGGAGAGGCACAGGACTCAGCGGAGGGAGAAGCGGGTCATTCCTGGCGCAGGGCGGTCATGGCCTCCAGACGGGCGGCGCGGCGCGCGGGAATGACGGAGGCTGCAAGCGCCACGGCGATGAGCAGGATCGCGACGCCCGCATATGTGATCGGGTTGTTCGCAGTGACGCCGAACAACAGCCGGCGAGCGCGCGCAGCGCCAGGCGGATGCCGATCTCTCGCGTGCGCCCTTGGACTTCATAGGCCAGCAGTCCATAATTCCGACGCAGTAAACGCGCGCCCCGCCAGCAGCGGGACCTTTAGGGTGGTGAAATAACCTGGGCCGACCCGGAGGGCGTCGGCATCGTGCTCGCGCGAGGAATCGCCAACGTAGATGCTGGTCGTCCAAAGGCTGCCGCTCAGCAGCGTGTCGGAGGAATCGCCAACGTTGCGCACGCCCGGCAGGGCGCACAGGCGCGCTTGCAGTTGCGGATAGAGCGCCGCCAGGCGCGGGCCGCCATAGCCGGTCAGCTCCGGCGCCAGCCGATGGCGAGGGCGACGTGTGCGGCGGCGAGCGGGTTGCCGAGGGTGAAGGAGCTGCGGCCGGTGCGGCCGACCATGGGCTCGTCCGCACGCTCGTCAGCTCGGGCCGCGTGCCGACGGTTTGCGACCCGCCGTTAAGGCAGGGGCCGGCGCCTGGGATCGCCTTGCCCCAGTTGTTGGGGTCGCAATCGAAACCGAGCGGGTCGGCTGACTCGAGTGGAGTGTTCTCGACGTGCGCGTTGCGATTCCACGACTGCGGATCGGCGGGGTCGACGGCGGCCAGGTCCGCCGGGTCGGGCGAGAGCCAGCGCGCCAGGCGCCCCCTGAACCCGTTGCTGCTCGCCGGCGCGGCGTGTGTCAGCACTTCAGCCTCGGGTGATTTCGCTCAGGTCCTGGTAGCGAGGGGCGGGACGGCCGCGCGCGAGCAGCCACAGCGCCAGCGCCAGGCCCGCGACCAACACGAAGGCCGGCCAGGTGTGGACGGCGACGGCGCCGATAATTGCCCAAGGCAGCAGGCCGCGCAGCCCCGCGGCGGCCCGTGCGCGGCGCGCCCCTGGCCAAGCCAACGAGGCCGCCGCCAGGCCGCTCCAGACAAGCGGCCAGAGCAGCATCGTTTTGTGGTCGAAGAACGCGGCCCAGGCGATCATCGCACCGGCGAGGACGATCATCCAGGCGGCGGCCAGCCAGCGCTCCGCGCCCGCCGCGCGCGCTCGCGCCGGTGCAGTGGGCGGGGCGACCGCGCCCTCCGCCGGCTGCGGCCGGCGATAGCGGCGCAGCGCGTCGCGCAACACCAGCCAGCCCCAGAGGGCAGCGACGGGAACCCAGGCAAACCGCCAATGGAATATCCAGGCAAGCCAGTCCTGCCACACAATGGCGTACGCCATTCCGAGCCAGAACACCGTACCGTGAATCATCAGCGCACGCGTAAAGGGGCGGCGCATCCCGCGTGCACGGACGTAGCTCAAATAAAACATCGCCGCGGCAAGCGCGGTGATCGCTGGCGGAAAGAGGACATCTTGCCAGACGCGGCTTGTGTTGGTCACCGGCATGCGAACCAGCCCCCCGCCAGGGTCGCCAAATCTATGCCGAACTTCACCCAACCAACGAACGGCACGGCGGCCTCGCCCAGCGTGCTGGCGCCGGAGGCGGCATCGGCGGCCGCGCCGGTAATCCCGGTAATGAGCTCGTCGCCCGACCCGGTGACCACGTTCACGTAAGCCGACGTCACCGCATTGCGCGCGAGCCCGCCTGCGCCGGGGCCGAAGAACCTCCCGCCCACCGCCCCGCTCCAGGCGCCGGGGATGCCCGCTCCCAGCCCGCCGCCATAGACTTGCGCCGCCACCCTGGCCGGGCTGTTGAGCGGACCCTGTCCCGCTACCGCCAGCCCAAGATCCACCAGTCCGGCGACCGAGTTGCCGGCCACGGCTCGCCCGAGCTTCGTGTTCTGCGCGCCGAGCAGCGCCGCCAAGCTGTGGTTCTGGGCCCAGCTCGCCGCGCACGCCAGGCGCGCAGCTACCGGGTCATGGGCGGACGGCGTCGCGAGGCCCGAGAAAGAGCCGGTGCCCGGCAAATAAGGGTGGTCCGGTTTGGTGTCGGAGTAGGGCTTGGGATGCCCCCACTCCATGCCGCCGGCCCCACCGGGGCCGAGGTCGCCGACGTCGCCGAAAACGGTCGCGCCAACGAACCCAATACAAAACCCGCCTGGACAAAACTCGTACCCATTCGTGCAGTTGTCGCAGAATCCGAGCGGGTCCCTGAATTCCAGCGGCTGGTTGCCGACGTAGGCGTAGCGGTTCCACGAGGCGGGGTCGGCGGGGTTGACGGCGGCGAGGCCCGCGTGGTCGGGCGAGAGCCAGCGGGCCAGGTTCGAGGAGTAGGTGCGGAAGGCGAAGTGATCGAGCCCTTTCCCGTCGCGAATCTGGTTCGTCCACTTGTACTCGGCCCCGGTCGCCTGCGCCTCCTCCCCGAACGGATAAAGGCGCGAGGCCTGGACCGTGCCGTCCTGGGCGAGGACCGCCGTCGA
>JAJPKR010000041.1 GCA_021323595.1 Terriglobia bacterium
CCTCGCGGCGACGGTTCCCACTGCCTGCGCCCCGGCAAAACCCGCGCAGATCAGGCTGTCCCCTTTTACGAATAGGTAAACAGGGAAAGATCAGGCTGTCCCCTTTTTGACGGTATGCTCAGAAGGCCATGAAGACTGCCGTTTACCGCACCGCTTTACTCATGTTTTCGGCTTGCGTCCTGGCGGGCGCGCAGACGCCTGCCGCCGCGCCGCCCGTTGACGCTGCCGCGCTGGCGCGGGTGGCAGGCGCGGGGCTGATGCAGTCCCAGGTCAACACGACGCTGGAGGAACTTTCGGACGACATCGGCGGCCGGGTGACCGGCTCGCCGCAGTGCAACGCGGCGATTCAATGGGCGCTAGCCAAGATGCGCGAGATCGGCCTGGCCAACGTGCATGCGGAGCCGTGGACGCTCGATCATGGCTGGCGCCGTGTCTCGGCGGAGGCCGAGCTGCTGGCGCCCGTCCGCCATCCGCTCAATGTCGCGAGCATGGGCTGGGTGGGCTCGACGCCGCAAGGCGGCGTGGACGCGGACGTGGTGGCGGTCAACATCTTCGACTTGGCCGGGGAAATGAAGACGCATGCCGCCGCCTGGCGCGGCAAAGTGCTGCTGCTGCGCGGCGAAGGCCAGCCGCCGAAAAACCCGATGAGCGTCTTCACCCAGCTCGCGGCCTTCCTCCGCGCCGCGCACGAGGCCGGCGCCGTCGCCATCATCGGCGGGCAAAGTGCCCGCCCGGCCGCCGGCATGGAGCTCACCCACACGGGCGTGCTCGGCTTCAACACCGTCTTCGAGATTCCGGTGGTGAACATGGGCGCCGAGGATCAACTGCAAATCGAGCGTTTCCTCGATCGCGGCAAACCGGTGCGGATGCACATGGACGTCCAGAACGAGATCAGCGGGCCGACTCCGACCGCCAACGTAGTCGGCGATATTCCGGGCCGCGAGGATCCCGGCCAAATCGTCGTGATCGGCGGCCATCTCGACTCCTGGGATCTGGCGGAAGGCGCCACCGACGACGGCACCGGTGCGGTCGCCGCGCTCGGCGCCGCCCGCGCCATCCTCGCCAGCGGCGAGCGCCCGCGCCGCACGGTGCGCGTGGTGCTGTTCACCGGCGAGGAGCAGGGATTGCTCGGCTCGCTCGCCTATGTCCAGCGCCACCGCGCGGACATGGCCAATCACGTCGCCGCCATCATCCTCGATGAAGGCCAAGGCCCGATCGACTCGATCGAAGTCGGCGGGCACGACAAGGTAATCGACGAATTGGCGCCGCTCACGGCCAGCCTGCGCGGCTTCGGCAAACTGGAAATCGGCGACCGCAGCAGCTTCGGCACCGATGCCGGACCGTTCATCTTGGCGGGGCTGCCGGGCATCAACCTTGGCCAAGATTCGCCGAACTATCGCTACACCCATCACTCCGCGGCGGACACCTTCGATCATGTTCGCCCGGGGGTGTTAATCCGCAATGCCGCCGAGCTGGGCGTGCTCGCCTATTGGGCCGCAGACCGGCCGCAGCGGCTGGATGCTCCATGGACGCCGGCGCAAGTCGCCGCCGAGCTCAAGGCGCAGCACCTGGACGAGGAGTTGAAGGCCTTCGGCCTATGGACGTTCGGTAACTGACGGCGCGGCGATAAGACGCCGCCCCGCCGCGCGGTCGCTCTCTCGGCCTGTTCCGCGCAAACCGGCGCTTGGACGAGCCGCTTGCGCACGATTTTGCACATGTTTGTCAGTGGAGGCAGGCGCGCGGAGGGAGCCGAATCTCGTTGTTTCGCGCCGGAATCCAGCTTAAGATTTGGCCATTGGATGGCTGCGGCAGCAGCGCGAACTCCACCGGTTGCGCAATGATCGAGACTCGCTTCCTCATTTCCTCTACGCGCATCGAGCCGGCATCGCTGCGGCAGATCAGCCGCGTGCTCGCAGACTTGGGATGGAAACCGGCGCTGCGCGAGGCCGAGCGCGCGTTCCTGCACGCCGCGGGCCTGCATGACGGCCAAGAGGAGGCGCTCGCGGCCGCTCGCGACACGCGCACGGAGATCTTCTCCGCCTTGCCTACCCGCCGCGCGCATTTACGGCGGGTCATCGCGGCGGAGCTCTTCTTCCGCGACGAAGAGATCTATTACCTGGTGACCAAGCCCGAGGGCCGCGGTTTCTGGATGCCGCCGGCCAACTCCTCCGACGAGGGGCAGCCGGAAGTCGAGATCGGCGTGATTTCGCCGCGCCGCGCGGGTTTGGGCGACCGGCTGCAGCATTTCTCCGAGGAGCTGCGCCAGGCCGCGAACACGGCCGCCGGCGGCGGCGAACCGGTGCGCTTCGAATGGCGCAAGGACCTGCCGCACACGCCGCGCCTGGCCTTTTTGCAGGCTTCCGACGAGCGCCGGGATCCGCCCAGCTTCACGCCCACGCGGCTGGGACTGGTGGAGCTCGAATTCGGGCGCACCCTGGCCGCGGCCTTGCCGCGGCAGATCCTCAAGGATCTGATGCGCGCCGGCTTCGGGCGCGAGCAAGACCTCGCGTTCCTGGCGAAAGCGGATCCGGAGATGCTGCGGGGCGCGCTGGAAGAGCTCAAGCAGCTGGGCCTGGTGGAAATCGAGTACTTGCTCGAGTGCAAGCAGGATCATCACGCGCTGCTGCGCGCCAAGACGCGGCGGCAACTGGAAGCGCCGGAGCTGGCCGATTTCGTCTGCCCGGTTTGCCAGGCGAACTTCGCCAGCGAGACGATCACGGCGGTCTATTCGCCCTCGGCGGCGGCGCGGCAAGTGCGCGCGGAATCGCAATGGCTGCGGATCTGGGTGACCGAGCGCCTCACGGAACTCGGCGTGCCGCTGGGCGCGATGCTGTGGCGGTCGGACGGTGGGCAAGAAAGCGACATTCTCGCGGAGTTTTTCGGCCAGCTCTGGCTGATCGCGGTCAAGGACGGCGACTTTAGCGCGGATGACGGCTACGCCATCAACTACCGGCGGGTGCGCTGCCGCGCCGACCGCGTGGTCCTGCTCGCCAGCGGCGCCATCGGCCAAGAAGCGCGCCGGCTGCTGGAAGACGCGCTGAACGACGAGCAAGGCCCGGGCGGCGCCGGTCGGCTCCTGTATATCGAAGGGCTTGCCGACGCATCGCAGCGGCTGGAGCAGGCGCTGGCAGCCTCCAGCTTCACCTATGCCCAGCAGCGGCTGCGGCCGATCGAAGAAATCTCGGGCTACGACCTGGGCGCGCTGCTGCGGCTGCGCTTCGCCGCCGCCACCGCCGCCGCCGCCGGCGCCGGCCTGGCGAGCGTGCCGAGGCTGCCGCAGACGGCAGCGCCCGCCGCCATCAGCGCCTAGCGCGCCGCGCCGCTGACGCGCAGCTTGAATTCGATCGGCGTTCCCAAAAAGCCGAAGGCGCGCCGGATTTGATTTTCCAGAAACCGGCGGAACGAGAAGTGCAGCGGCCGCGGCTTGTCCACGAATAAGACGAAGGTAGGCGGGGCCGCTTCCGCTTGGGTGAGGTAGTAAATTTTGATCCGCCGGCTTTGGGGGACGGGGGCGCGCTCGAAGTCCAGTGTGGCGAGAAAGCGATTCAGCTCGGCGGTGGAGACGCGCCGCTGCCGCTGCTCCAGCACCTGGCCGATGGCGTCGAACAGCGCGCCCAGCCCGCTGCCGCCGGCGGCGCTGATGAAGACCATCGGTGCAAAGGCGAGAAACTTCAGGCGCTCGCGCGCGGCGCGCTCGAATTCGTGCCGCCGCGCACCGGCGCGCCGCGCCAGGTCCCATTTATTGACCACGAGGATGCAGGACTTGCCGCCCTCGCTGGCATAGCCGGCGATGGTGGCGTCGAGCGCCACGACGCCTTCGGCGGCGTCGAGCAGCACCAGCGCCAAGTCGGCGCGGCGAAGATGCTGGCGCGCCATCACGACGCTGAGTTTTTCCGCCATCAAGCGCGTCTTGCCTTTGCGGCGGATGCCGGCGGTGTCGATCAGGCGATAGCGGCGGCCCTGGCGCTCGATCACCGCGTCCACGGCGTCGCGAGTGGTGCCGGGGATGTCGGAAACCAGCGCGCGCTCCTCCCCCGTCAGGCAGTTGAGCAGCGTGGATTTGCCGACGTTGGGCCGGCCGATGATGGCGATGTTGGGGATGCCGCCCGCGGTGTCTTCGCCGCGGGCCGGCGCGGGCGGCGGCCCGGCCGTGGCCGCCTCGGCCGGGGCGCCCGCGCCGGGCACGGCCGGCATCCGCGCCAGCAGCCAGTCGAGCGCCTCGTCGAGGCCGCGGCCGTGCTCGGCGCTGACCCCGAAGACGGCGGCGATGCCCAGTTGATGGAAAGCGCCGATTTCGGCTTCCTGGCGCTCGGTCTCGATCTTGTTGACGAGCAGCGCCAGCGGCTTGCCGCTTTTCCGCAGCAGCTGCGCCAGGCGGCGGTCGGGCGCGGTCAGCTCCGAGCGGCCGTCCACGACCATGAAAACCGCGGCCGCCTGCTCGAGCGCCTGCCGCGCTTGCCGGAAGACCGCCGCGGGGATGAGCGCCGGGTCGTCGGGAACGATGCCGCCGGTGTCAACGACGTCGAACTCGCGGCCGCGCCACTCCGCGCGCCCGTAGATGCGGTCGCGGGTGATGCCGGGCTCGTCGCCGACGATGGCGCGGCGGCTGCGCGTCAGCCGGTTGAAGAGCGTGGACTTGCCGACGTTGGGCCGGCCGACGATGGCGACCAGGAATGTGGGAGAGTCCGGGGGCATGGGCCTGGATTTCGACTCGCGGTTCGCGGCGGCTTGCGGTCCTGGTTCCGGGTGCTCCGTCCGCGGCGCGCCGCCGGGTGCTAGCGCGGCGCGAGCGCCGGGCGGATGGACCCAGCGTCGGCGGCGCCGAATCGCCGCCGCCCGGCGATCCCGGGCTTGCCAGCGGCCGGCGCAGCGCCGGCAAACGGGTCAACAAAGCAGGCTAGGAGGCGACTTTGGCGAGCTGGGTTTCGTCCACGTCGAAGTTCGAGTAAACGTGCTGCACGTCGTCGTGGTCCTCGAGCGCTTCGAGCAACTTCACGAGTTGCTCGGCTTCCCGGCCTTCGAGGCGCAAATAGTTTTGCGGGATCATCGCCACCTCGGCGGCTTCCGGTTCGAGATGCTTGGCTTTGAGCGCGTTGACCACCGGCTCGAAGGCTTCCGGCGGGGTGATCACTTCCCAACTGGAGCCGTCATCGCGCAAGTCCTCGGCGCCGGCATCGAGCACGACGCCCATCAGCTCGTCTTCGCTGATCTTCTGCTTTTCGATGCTGATCGAGCCGAGCTTGCGGAACATCCACGCCACGCTGCCCGCTTCGCCGAGGTTGCCGCCGTTCTTGCTCATCAGGTGCCGCAATTCGCTGATGGTGCGGTTGCGATTGTCGGTGGTGATCTGGATGAGCATGGCCACCCCGCCCGGCCCGTAGCCTTCGAGCGTGAGTTCCTCGTATTGCGCGCCGGGCAGCTCGCCCGTGCCGCGCTGGATCGCGCGCTTGATGTTGTCGGCGGGCATGTTCTCCGCCTTGGCGGCCAAGACCGCCGTGCGCAGGCGGGGATTGGAGTCGGGGTCGCCGCCGCCCGCGCGGGCGGCAATGGTGATTTCCTTGATTAGGCGCGTGAAGATCTTGCCGCGGCGGGCGTCGGTGGCCGCCTTTTTATGCTTGATCGTCGCCCATTTGGAGTGGCCGGACATAGCGCAGAAGCAAATTATAGCATCCAGGGATGAGAGCCCGGAGGCCTCGGCCGAGCGCCGCCAGCACAAAAAAAAGAGCGGCATCCCAAGCGGATGCCGCCCTTGCGCCCGATGGATGGCGCAGCGAGCCCTGCGATCAGAACCTGAAGCGAATGCCGCCCTGGAAGGCGCGCGGAATGCCCTCCGCGAATACGCCCGTGTTCAATCCGAACTTGCGGACGTCGTTCGCCTGCGTGGTGTCGGTGATCGTTCCCGACAGACCGTATCCGCCATTCGGCGGAGCTATGCTGGTCAGGAGCTTCCCGCTCATGACATCGCCCGGCGGATCGTAGTTACCCACGTTGAACAGGTTGAAACATTCGACCTGCGGCGTGATCGTGAAGTGCTCGGTGATCTTGAAATCCTTCGCGAGGCGCAAGTCGGTGTCCATGAAGGAATCGGGCCTTAGCTGTCCGGGCGTGACCATCGCGTTGATGTACGGCATGACCAAGCCCAGCGCGGACAGTTGCGCCGACGTCGCCACGTTGTTGGCGACCAAAGCCTGGCCGGCCGGCGTCAATTGGCCGGGGTAGGTGGCGTTGTAGTTGTTGATCAGCGCCTGCAGCTGAGCGCCGGAGGCGATCGAGCGATTGTATGCGCCGACGTTCGTCCCCGGCACGATGTCGCCGGTCGTTCCGTCGCCGGTCCAGTCGGTCCGGAAGATTTCCCCGGCGCCAAGGCCGGTGGACCCGAGGTTCGGCGTCACCGGGAGTCCGGTTTCGTAATGATTGACGGTCGAGAGGACGAACCCCGCCGGCATGTTGAAGACTCCGCCGAAGCTGAATTGGAGCGTGCGGTCATAGCCGTTCGGTCCGTAGAAACGCATCGGGTTGTCTTGATCCGTCACGCCCGGCGCGAAGGCCTGATCGAACTGGGTCGAGTCCAGACGGCCGTAGGCGAACGAGACTGTCATGTTGCTGGAATGGAAAAACTGCAACAGCGAACCGCGCTGGAAGAGCAGCTTGAACTGCAGCGCGTGGTAATTGGAGCGGCCCAGGTTGCGGTCGGCGGCCAAGTTCCCGAAGTTCGGGTTTAGGCCGCCGAAAGCAAAGGTCGGGCTGCCGATTTTCGAATTGGCGCCGGCGCCCAAGGAAGTGCCGTTCACGCTATTGCCGTTAATCAGCTCGCTGCGGATCAGAGCCGGGGTGACGGTCTGGCCTTGCAGGCCAGGGGCGACGCTGCACGAACTGCCGCTGCAGGTCGTGCTCCCGATCAGGGCCAGGATCGAATTCAGAGTATCGATCGTGGTCGCGGAGGGGGATAGCCCGAAATCCGCCGCGGTGCCGTTGATAGCGGCCGCGGCCACAGCCTGATTCAGGTAACGGGCCGCACCGACATGATTCTGATCCTGAATCATCAAAAGGTCATGGCCCTGGTTGGAGACGAAATTGAGGGAGGCCACCACGCCCTGCGCGAACTGGTGCTGCACGCCGAAGTTCATTTGCACGGAATACGGCGTGCGATAGGTGTTGTCGAAGATCGGGGAGCCGGTAATATTCGTGCCAGGCGCTGTGGGAGGCCCGCCGCCGAGGATCGCGGCCTTGTTGGGGTCGGTGACGTTGCCGAGCGGCAGCGCCGCATAGCTGGCCTGCAAGGCCGCTTGCGCGGCCACCATTGCCGGCGCCAGTTGCCCAATGCTCTGTTTGGCGTTGTCTTGCCCGCTGCCGGGGCAGAGGAAGAGGCACGCCCCGGTGGCGCTCGTCAAAGGCAGGCCGTCAGTCGCGAACGGGAAACCAGGCGCGATCGACGAGCTGATGTAATTAGACCGTTCGAAGAGCACGTTGTTCCAAATGTCGTTTTGGTAATACATGCCCATGCCGAAGCGCACCGAAGTCGTGCCGTGGCCGGTCGGATCCCACGCGATCCCGATATTGGGCGAGAAGTTGTTCGGAATCTTGGCCGAGGTCGCGAACTGCGGGAACGCGCCGGCGATCAGAAGGGGATGCGTGAGGTCGGTATTGACCTCCCCGGGATCGCGCTCGAAGTGCACGCCGTAGTTGACGGTCAAGTTCGGCCGCAGCTTCCAGGTGTCGGTGACGTAGAAGGCCTTGCGGGGGTTGTAGACGCCGCCGAAGGGGTTGCCGTGAACGGGTAAGTTCGAAAAATAGCCCAGGCCGTTGCCGAAGAGGATACCGCCGTCCGGGGCATAGCTCATGGGGTCGGAAGCCGGGCCGTTCACCGGCCCGTTCGAGAAGGTCGGCAGCGTCACCGGGGCCACCGAAAAGAAGGCGGCGTACACCACGTTGGCGAAGTGATTGTATTCGAACCCATAGCGCACCGTGTGATTGCCGAAAAATACGCTGCCGTCGTACTTGTACTCGTCAGAGATCTGGAAGGTGTGCTGGGGCGCGAGCAGGTTGGGGCCGAAGGTTTCGCCGGTATCGAACGAGATGCCGACGGGGAAACTGGGCACGCCGGCCACCGGGCTGGAAATGATGTGATTGAAAAAGCCGACGTGGCCGTAGCGGAACGAGTTGGTGAGCCGCGAGGTGCTCCATTCCGCAGCCACGCTGTGGACGTTGGTCACATCCTCGTTTTGGAACGGCGACAGCGAGGTTCCGCCGACGACGGACGGGGGCACCAATTCGTTATCGAAGTTGCTGAAGTAGTAGTAGACGCGCAGGCCCGGCGTCGCCTGCCAGTCGAGCCGCGCGTCGGCGTCTTTTTCGAACCCCGGCGTCGAAAAGACCCCGGTGAAGTTCGGGAAATCCGGCATGGCGACGGCGGAGTACTCGTTGCGGTAGGTGCGCTCGCCGTTGACGAACCAATAGAGGCGGTTTTTCAAGAACGGGCCGCCGAAGGAGAGGCCGTCCTGGTTCTGCTTGAAGGGCGGCGCCGGCGCGCCCAGGACGGGATTGGCGGCAAAGCGCTTGCTGCGGTAATACGCGAAGCCGTTGCCGCGAATGTCGTTGTCGCCGGAGCGGGTAATGATGTTGACCTGGCCGGTGTTGCCGATGTCGGAAGAGGTGTCGCCCGAGGATTGGCTGACCTGGAACTCCTGGATCGAGTCGTCGCTGAGGTTGGTGACGGTCGTGCCCACGGTCTGGTCGGTGATATCGATGCCGTTGACGTTGATCTCGGTCGTGCGGCCTTCGGCTCCCTGCACCGAGAGTCCGGCGAAGCCGTTCTTGGTGGGATCGAAGTTGCCGCCGTCAATCATCTGCACGCCGGGCTCGAGCTGCGCCAGATCGAGGAAGTTGCGCCCGATCTGGGGCAGGTTCTGAATCTGTTGCGTGGTGACGACGCCGCTCACCGTGGCCGTGGTGGTATCCACTTGCACGTTGGCGGCGCTGCTGGTCACCTCGACGGTGGTCGCGCCCTGCCCGAGATGAAGCTTGATCGGCGTGTTGGTCACCTGCCCGATCTGGACAATCACGACCTGGCTCGTGGTCGGAAACCCCTTGGCCTCCACGGCGAGCTTATACGCACCCGGGAGCAGCCCGGAGAAGGAGAACGCCCCCGACGCGCTGGAGCGCACCGACAAATGGACGTTGGTGGCCTCTTGGTCGAGATGCACCGTCGCGTTCGGCACCACCGCGCCGCTGGGATCGGTCACCGTGCCGGCCACGGCGCCCGTTGAGTTGGTTTGCGCCACGCAGAGCGCGACGCTGGTGAGCAATACCAGCAGCAAGCCCAACCACCGAGACATAACTTTTGTCATGAGACGTCCTCTCCTTGAGGTCCTTGGCGCACAGTTTTGCGCGCGCAAGCGCACACCAACACGCAAACGTGAAACATCCTAGCACGCTGTGACCCAAGAAGTGAAGGTCACGTGGCGCAAAGGCTTAGCCGCTAGGCAACCGAGGAATTCTACCAAAAATTGTAGATTTCGCCGGCGCACACTCGCAAAAGCAATAGACACCCGCAGTTGCTACAGACACGTCCGACCATTTGGTCGGGACACTGCTTGCCGGCGCCGGTCAGAAATCTCACTCTCGGAAGTATCCGTCTCTTGGCTGTTGATTCGTTGCCGGCAGCCGCACCTTGAGATCTTTTGAGGACCATCGATCCGGCTGAGCTTGACCACGCCGTTGGCGATGGCGGCGTGGCCGTAAACGCGCGCGCCGCGCAGGCGCTCGAACCGGCGCCGCGTGCTGCCGGCCGCGCACAGGTGCGCGCGATCATAGGCCAGCTCTTGCGCTTCGGTGACCAAGCCGGAGGCGAAAACATGCACGAAATCGGACGCAAGAATGCGCGCGAGCGCCGCCACGTCGGTCGGCTGCTGCGCTGCCAGCCTGGCGCGCTCGACCTGGATCACGGCCGCCTCGCGGGCGGCGCCGCCGCGGCGGGTCGTGGATGCGGCGCCGCCTTGAGCGCGGCGGCCAAGCCGGCACACCCGAGCCTCCCGGTTTCCGCGGCGCCGCGGGTGGAGCGCCTGCGCTTAGCCCGCCGCCAAGAGTTGCTGCGCGCGCGCCAGGCGCTCGGGCGTGCCGATATCCACGATCTCGCCGAGAGCGGGCACGGCGGCGATGCCGCGCGCGAGCCAGGCGGGGAAGACCTCATGCTCGAGCGAGACGGCGCGGCCGGCGGGCAGAGCGGCGAGCACGTCGCGGCGCAGCCAGTAGATCCCGGCGCTATGGAAGCGGCCGTCTGGAAGCGGCTGCTTCTCGGCGAAGGCTTGTACCCAGTCGCCGCTCGCGTCGAGCCGCAGCGTGCCGGCATCGGCGCGCGCGCTCGCCGGCGCCACGACCATGACGATCGGCGCGCCGGTTTCGCGGGCGCGGCGCGGCAGCGCGGGGAGATCGAAGCGCGTGAAGCTGTCGCCGTTAAGCGCCAGAAACGACTCGCCCTCGATCTGGGCCAGCGCCAGGCGCAGCGCGCCGGCGGTGCCGAGCGGCTCGGGCTCGGCGGCGAAGGCGATCCGCGCCCCCCAATCGCCGCGGCCAAAGTGCGCCTCGATCGCCTGGCGGCGATAGCCGGTGCAGAGGACGATGCGCTCCGCGCCCTGGCGCGCGAGATCGCGCACCAGATACTCCAAGAACGGCCGCCCGGCGACGGGCATCATCGCTTTCGGCAGCTCGCTGCCCAGCGCCTGGAGGCGCGTGCCCAGCCCGCCGCAGAGGATGGCCGCCTCAAGCACCTTGGGTATAGACTTGCGCCCGCTGCCGCGTCAGTTCGCCGGCGAACGGGTCGCTGGGCTCGTAAAACACCACTTGGCTGCCGGTGGTCGCGATGCGAAACGGCACCCAGAGCAGCCGCCGCAGCTCCTGGCGGAAATGGGGCTGGCACTCCTCGGGCACGAAGAACAGCAAGAAGCCGCCGCCGCCGGCGCCGAGCAGCTTGCCTCCGAGCGCTCCGGCGGCCAGCCCGCGCGCATAGATCTCGTCGATTTCCGGGCTGGAGATCTTTTCCGTCAAGCGCCGCTTCAACTGCCAGGTGCGGTCGAGCAGCCGCCCGAACTCCTCCAGCGAGCGCTGCTCGCCGGTCAGGATCTCGACCGCTTCGTCCACCAGCGCGCGCATCTCGCTCAACTCCGCCTGGCGCTTGGGAGTGTTTTGGATCTGGTGCTGGGCGATGTCGGAGGCGAAGCGGGAAAAGCCGGTGAAATAGAGGCAGAGCTGCTTTTCGAGCCGCTGGAGCCGCTGGCTCGAAATCATCAGCGGCGTCACCTCGATGCTCCCCTGCGGCGAAAAGCGCACCAAATTCAAGCCGCCGTAGGCGGCCAGGACCTGATCCTGCGCGCCGACGTTCTCGTGGAGCATTTGCTGCTCGACGTGGATCGCATCCTCGGCCAAGCGGTGGCGGTCGCGCAGCTTGCCTTTCAAGCCATAGAGAGCGTTGAGCAGGCCCACCGTGAACGAGGAGCTGGTGCCGAGGCCGGTGCGCGCCGGCAAGTCGGCGTCATGATGAATCTCCACCCCTTCGCTGACCTCGAGATACTGCAAGCACGCCCGCACGGCGGGATGTTGAATCTCGTCGTTGCGGCTGACGTTCTCGATCTTGGAATAGATGATGCGGCTGTGATGGTCGAAAAACGGCGGCAGGTGGCGGAGGCTGATATAGCAGTACTTGTCGATCGCCGCGCCCAGCACGGCGCCGCCGTGTTCGCGATACCAGACCGGATAGTCCGTGCCGCCGCCGAAAAACGAGACGCGAAAGGGGGTACGGGTGATGATCATGCGCGTACTTCATTATGCCGGAGCGGCCAGCCGGCCGCGCCGCCGGGCGCGGCCTCGGGGATGAGGGAGACGGCGGCGGATGGCGGCGGCGGGGCGGCGGAACAAACCCCGGCGCCGGCCGTATAGTCCGATTAGGCTTGCCATGCGCTCGGATCTTGCCGCCGCCTTGCGGCTCTTACGCCGCGAACCCGCGCTCTCGCTGCTCGTCATTCTTACTTTGGCTTTGGGCATCGCCGCCAATGCCGCGATCTTCTCGGTGGTGAACGGCGTGCTGCTCGAGCCGCTGGCCTATCGCGAGCCGGGACGGCTCCTCGCCCTGCAAGAGCACATTCCGAAGCTGGCGCGGCAGTATCCGATGATTCCGGTCAACGCGCCCGCCTACCTGGCATGGAGACAAGCGCGCTCCCTGGCGGGCGTGGCGCTGGTTTCGCAGCGCTCGGTCAACCTCACCGGCGCCGGCGAGCCGGCCCTGCTCGACGCCGCCGCGGTGAGCGCGAACCTGCTGCCGCTGCTGGGCGTGACGCCGCGGCTGGGGCGCGGCTTCCTGGCCAATGCCGATCAAGAGGGCCACGATCACGAGGCCATCCTGACCGACGCCCTGTGGCGCAATCGCTTCGGCGCCGATCCGAATATTCTGGGGCGCGCGATTTCGCTCAATGGCACGCCGTATGACGTCATCGGCGTCTTGCCGCGCTCTTTCCGCTTTCCCAAGGGCACCGAGCTCAGCCCTTTCGTGGACCTCGGCCCCGGCGCGCAGATTTTCATCCCCAAGGTCTTCAACAAGGACGAACTGACCGACGGCGGGGAATTCAATTACGCCGTGATCGCCCGGCTCAAGCCGGGCGTGACGCCGGCCGCGGCTTTGGCTGAACTCAATCTGATTCAAGCCGGCATTAATCGCCGCTTTCCCGAGATGGGTGATGTGCAAGTGGTGGGCGAGCCGCTGCGCGACATGATGGTGGGCGCAGCCGAGCGCGGGCTCTGGCTGCTGCTGGCGGCGGTGCTGGCGCTGCTGTTGATCGTCTGCGTGAACCTGGCCAATCTGCTGCTGGCGCGCGCCACCAGCCGCCGGCGCGAAACCGCGATTCGCGGCGCGCTGGGCGCCCGGCCGGGGCAATTGCTGCGCCAGGCGCTGACGGAGACGGTGGTGCTGGCGTTGATCGGCGGCGCCATCGGGCTGGTGCTGGCGCGCGCGGCGCTGGTGTTGCTGCTGCGCGGGGCGCCGCCCGATCTGCCGCGGCTCGACAACGTGCGGCTCGACGGCATGGTGCTGTGGTTCACCTGCGCGGTGTCGGCGGCGGCGGGATTGCTGGCGGGGGCGCTGCCGGCCTGGCGCATGGCGCAGGGCCGTCCGCAGGAGGCGTTGCGCAGCAGCGGCGCGCGCGCGGGCGAGGCGGCGGCCGGCCGGCGCGCCCGGGAAGCGCTGGTCGGCTTCGAGACCGCGCTCACCGCCGGGTTGCTGATCGTGGCCGGCTTGCTGCTGGCCAGCTTCACGCGCCTGATGAATGTGCCCAAAGGCTTCAGCACCGCGCGGCTGCTGACGGCCAGCTTGGTGCTGCCGGCCGCGCGCTATACGCAGGCGGCGCAGCGCGAGGAATTTTGGCGGCGCGCGCTGGCGGCCGCCGCCGCCCTGCCGGGCGTTTCCGGCGCGGCGATGATCTCGAATCTGCCGCTGAGCGGGAACAGCAACGTGAATCCCATCACCGTGCCCGGCGACACGCGCCCGA
>JAJPKR010000010.1 GCA_021323595.1 Terriglobia bacterium
TCGGGCGCGTGTCGCCGGGCACGGTGATGGGATTCACGTTGCTGTTCCCGCTCAGCGGCAGATTCGAGATCATCGCCGCGCCGGAAACGCCCGGCAGGGCGGCGGCGCCACCACGCCCGCTCGCGCACGAGGTCGCCGTCGGGCGGCGGGGCGGGCGCGCCAAGGCGAGCCTGAGGCTTACCGGGAAGAGGCGGCGCGCGGGGCGGCGGCCGCCCCATTGCCGGTGCCGGCAAGCTGGCTGCTCTGCGGCCCGGCCTCGCGTTCGCTCCACGCGGGCACGTCCAGCGAGTGGCACTCCCGCAGGGTAGCGCGGTTGCGCTCCGCCCAGTCGTGTTGATCTAGTTGCAGCAGCACCTCGGCCATGGGGATGCGCCCGGACCAGATGTGCGGTCGGAGCGTCTCCAGGAAACGCTGGCCTTCGCCGTCGCCCAGCTTGCCTAGCGTCCAGTGGATCTTCCCATAGAGCACCTTCTCGAGCAGCAGGGGCAACGCTAGCCGGTGGCGGAACCGCCGGTGCGGGCGGGCGGCGAGCAGCCGCTTGGCGATATTTTGATAGGCGAAGGTGCGGCTGACAAGGGCGATGAAGCCCTCCTGCAACTGCCGCGGGGACATGCGCATGGGCACGAAGACGGTGTGGTGCGCGTCGTACAGCTTGGCCTTGGCGGTAATCAGGCGGCCCTCGTCCATGAAGCGGTACCACTGCTTGGCGGTGGGAGTGAGGATGTTGAAGTAGGGGTACAGAACGTTGTTGCGGTCGAAGAAATCGTAAGCCGCCTCGAAACAGGCGGGGGTGTCGGTCTCGGTGCCGAAGATGAAGCTAGCGATCACCTCCATGTCGTGCTCGCGCAGGGTGGCGATGGCATCTTCGTACTTGAAGGCGATGTTGTGCAGCTTGTTGTAGGCGCGCAGGGTGACGGGATCCTGGCTCTCCAACCCCATGAAGATGTAATAGAAGCCCGCCTCCTGCAGCAAGGCCAGGGCCTCCTTGTCCTTATAGACGTTGATCGTCATCTGCGAGCCGAAGACGGCGTGGTAGCGGGGATAGCGCCGGTTGAGCCCGATGATGCCGCGCAGCAGCGCCTTGACGGTGCGCGGATGCCCAAAGATGTTGTCGTCCACGAAAAAGATCGGGCGGCAGTACCAGCGGCCGAGCAGGTCGTTGCGGTAGATGACCTCCAGTTCCGCGCACAGGTTCTCCGGCGTCTTGTACCGCATCTCGTGCCCCAGCATCTGCACGATGGAGCAAAAGTCGCAATCGAAGGGGCAGCCGCGGCTGGCCTGGAGCGTGAGCACCACGTGGTGTAGCCAGTCCCAGCGTCGAACTCGCGGCAGGTGGCGGATGCGCGCCATGTCGGTTTTGCCGGCTTGCGCATATGTGGGTTGAAGCTTGCCATCGCGCGCGTCTTCCAAGATGCGTTCCCAGAGGTAATCCGCTTCGCTGACGCAGATCGAGTCGGCGTGCTGCAGGGCATGGTCGGGGACCATGAAGGGGTGATAACCGCCCAGCACCACCTTGACGCCCCGTTTGCGAAACGCGTCGGAGATCTGGTAGGCGCGGGTGGCGTTGGTCACCATGACGGTAATGGCCACGAGATCGGCCGGTGCACTGAAATCAATATCCTTGAGGTTCTCGTTGACGACGGTTAGCTTTACCCACGCGGGCGTGAGGGCCGCGAGTGCCTCCAGCCCGTTGAACTGAAAGCCATAACTGCGCCCGCGCAGGGGCCAGAAGGGCAACGCATGAATCTGTTCCAGGCTGAACTGGGTGCGAACCCGGCTTTGTGGATCGCGCTTCGGATAGATGAGGAGGACACGCATGGACAATGACCCCAGCCCCTACAGCTATCAATTCTGAAATGCGTTCGGTGTTCAAAATTGGACAGTCGCGACCCCGCGCCGCCCCGCGCCGCCCCGCGCCGGCGTGGACGGAATAGGCCGAACGGCCGGAAAAGAGATGACCGAAAGACTCGAGGGGCTATGCAAAAGAGGACGGACACGACCGGAGGGCCTGGCTACGCTAACAAAAGCGGGTACCGGCGCGGCGGCCGTCACAGCGCGCGGCCGCAACTCCGCCGACTCGCCCGCAACACGGAACCCCATGCCGCAAACCAACTTGCTCGCAACGCCGGCGGCGGCACGCCCCTGGGAGCAGCCCTGGTGGCGTCCAGCTCCCGGCAAAGGAGTCGTGTTCTTTTACTTGGTGTTGATCCACCTGTTGGCGATCGCCGGCCTGGTGCTCTTTCCACTGCCCGGCTGGCGCATATTCGGCCTCGTGCTGCTCCTGGGCGGCCTTGGGGGGCTGGGCACTACGGTCGGCTATCACCGGCTGCTAGCCCATCGCACGCTCAAGCTGAACCGGATCGTCGAGCAATTGTTGATTTTCGCGGCAATGTTCAACGGATCCGGCGCGCCGGCTAGCTGGGTCGCCTACCATCGCCTGCATCACTCGCATACCGACACGGAGCATGATATTTCCAGTCCCTCCCACGGCGGCTTTTGGTGGGCCCACCTGCGCTGGCTATATCAATCGGCGCCGGCGGATCCCGCGCGCTGGTGCTCCGAACTAGACCGCGGATCCTTCCGGTTCTGGCGCTATGCCGAAATCCCGGTGCTACTGCTCTCGCTCTGTTGTGGGCTGGTACTGGGCTGGCCGGGTTTCTTTTGGATCGGCGCCATCCGTCTCGTCTATGCCCTGCACGCCCAGTGCCTGGTCAACAGCCTCACCCACCTCGGCGAGTCCGGGCGGCGCGACCGCAGCCAGAATGTTTGGTGGCTGGGCCCGCTGCAGCTCGCGGCCTGGGGAGAAAACTGGCACGGCAATCATCACGCCGCCGCCGGTTTGGCGCGCTTAGGGCGGCGTTGGTGGCAAGTGGACATCGGCTGGTATTTTATCTGCGCGATGGAAAAGCTCGGCCTCGCTAGCCAGGTCAAGCGGCCCGCCGTTCGCTAGGCGACAACCTCGGCGCGAGGCCTCGCTCCCCGCGCTGCGGTCACGTTCGCCGCGTCGGCGTTGAGCAACCAATACCGGAGCACCGTTTCCGGCTCAGCCATATCCGCTCCAGTTTGGCGGTGTGCGTGATTTTTAGCTCCGCCACGGTGCTGCCTCGAGCCTGCGACCGCGAACTTGAACGATCTACCGCGGCGATAGCATTCGTCTGGTAGGCGGTCTGCCCTCGAAACCGAATACCTCGGTTCGTGCGCTGGTAAACGCGGATGGCGAGGGTTTTGGCACGGCACGTCCATTAGTAGACTGCGCCACAACAATTCCAGCTTCATGCTGGAAACGGAATTCGAAAGGAATACGCAATGTCAACTCGCATCTTAGTCGTGGCGTTAACGATCGGCCTTATCGTGCCGGCGTTCGCCTCCTCAAGTCGTAAGGACGACATGGGTCGCATTCAAGCCGCGAACCAGGTTTTCAAGCAGGTGATGCAAACCCCCGATAGTGGAATCCCGCAGGAGATCCTCGAAGGCGCGCAATGCATCGCGATCGTGCCCAGTCAAAAGAACTTCGCATTGGGTTTTGGCGGCACGTACGGTAAGGGCGTGGCGACCTGCCGCAACGGCCGCGCCTGGAGCGCGCCGATCTTCATTCAGGTCGGGGGCGGCAGTTGGGGCTTGCAGCTCGGCGGCCAGTCCACGGACGTGATTATGGTGTTCCGAACGCGGCAAGGGCTCGACAGCTTGCTGACCAATAAGGTAAGGATCGGCGGCGATGTCAGCGCGGCAGCCGGCCCAGTCGGGCGGCAAGCGAGCGCTGCGACCGACGTCGGTATGCGCGCCGAAATCCTGACCTACTCGCGCAGCCGCGGCGCCTTCGCGGGAATCAGCCTCAATGGCGACGTCGTCCAGCCCGACAAGACCGGGAACAGCGCGATGTACGGAAGCCGCAGATGGCAGGACGTTCTTGCCGGTCACGCCGTGGTACCGGCCTCAGCGCGCAACCTCTTGGCGACGTTAGACCATTATTCCAACTCCGCGTCGGCGCGCAAGTAGCGCTTGCGCGGCACGAGCGTCCGTCTGCCTAGGAGGTTGTTGAAAATCCCGCTGCAACCGTGGGGCGGGCATTCCTGCCTGCCCCAGCGCCAGGGGTTGGGAGCTAAATCCCAGTGCCCACTTCACGCCGAGATGCTTTTTCAGCAGCCTCCTTAGCCGGCCCGTTGGCCGAGACGCCAGTCGCGAGCAGGCGGCGGCCCAAGCAGCGGCCGCGGGGGCCCGCCATACGGGATCCCGCGGCCCAGGCCGAGGCCAGAGGAAAACGGGTGGGATCAATGGGCGCAGCGGTCGAGGCCGAGGAGGTAACCATCGCCCAAGAGGAGCAGGCGCCCGCAGTGCGTCTACCCGCTGCGCGCAAACCGTCGCCGGGCCGCGTGGGCGCTGGTAGCCGGCCCGATTCTCCTTGCGGTGATCCTGCCGGAGCTCTGACATGCCCATGCGCGGAACGAGATTCACTACCAAACCGCAGGGGTCGGGCACTCGGGCCGAAGCCCTGGGAAGTCGTTGCAGAGATAATGCGATCAGGATGTCCGCTTGCCTCGCCACGCCGTAGCTGCTGCATGAGTTGCGGCTGTGCCTGTCACGCCGGTCGTTGCCGCGCCGGGTGCCGCTGGGCTCGCTGCGGGCCGGCGACCGCGGTCGGGATGAAACGACACGCCGCCGCTGGCGCTACGCGTGCTCCTCGGATGCAGGCAAAAGGGGATGTGCAATTGTGCACTGCCGGGCCCCCTGCCTCTCCATAGACTTGCGTTGTCACGCAACTGTGGGCGCAGGTGGCCCAATGGCGGGCCAAAAACCCGGCGGACTGCTGCCCGACTTCGCGCCAGCGGCCAACGTGAGCGGCGCGGCGCCCATCGTAGGGATGCGAGATGCGCGTTTTCCTTGTCAACCCTAGCCAATTTTCCTTTGGCACGGGGGTAATGACGCCACGCTGGCTATACGTCCTGGCCGCCGCGACCCCGTCCGACTACGGCGATCCGATTCTGAGCGACGAGATTCTCGCGCCATTTGCGCCGGAAACCGTCAGCCGAGGCGATGTGGTCGGCATCGGGATTCATACCGGCAACGCGCTGCGCGGCTATGAAGTCGGCCGAGCGGTGCGGGCCCGAGGCGCCTGGACGATCTTTGGTGGCATTCACGCCACGCTGTTTCCGGAAGAAGCGCGGACGCTGGGCGCCGCCCATGCGGTAGTGCGCGGCGATGGTGATGCGATTTGGCCCAGCGTGCTGCGAGACTGCGCGGTCGGCGAGCCACAGGTGGTCTACGACGGCGGTCGCCTGCCGGCCTCCGCCCTTTTGCCGGGGCGTTGGGAGTTGTTGCCGCGGCGGGGTTATCTTTGGGCCACGGTGCAAACGGTGCGCGGCTGCCCAAAGCACTGCTCGTTTTGCTCCGTGTGGCGGACCGACGGTCAGCAACCGCGCCAGCGTGCGGCCGACGCGGTCCTGGCCGAAATCGTGGCGTTGCGGCGCCGCGGCTTTCGCTTCATTGTCCTCGCCGACGACAACTTTTATCCGGTCTCCCTGGCCGACCTGCGCCATGCCGCGCGGCGCACCGACCCATGCCAGCTCGAGCGCTTGACCGCTCTGCGCGCCGCGCGCTTCACGTTGCTGGAGCGCTTGGCGCAATTGCCGGCGGACATGATCTTCTTCACCCAAATCACGATGGAAGCCGCCGAGGATACGCCCTTTCTCGAAGCCATGCGGCGCGCGCGCATCAAGGGAGCGCTAGTTGGCGTCGAATCGGTCACTGCGGCCGGCCTCAAGGACGTTTACAAGGAATTCAACCTGGCCGGTGAGGCCCTCGTGGAGCGCCTGCAAGCCTTCCGCCGACACGGCATCCACGTGCTCGGCTCGTTCATTTTCGGCTTGCCCAGCGACCGCCCGGAAACATTCGCCGCCACCGCCGCGCTGGCCCAACGTGCCGAAATTGCCTTCGCTCAGTTCGTGCCGCTGACGCCGCTGCCCGGCACCCTGGACTTCGCCCGCTGGGAGCAAAGCATGGCAGCCGATCCAACCCGCATCGCCGGGCAGCCGCTCACCCGCTACTGGCTGATCCCGGCGCAGGCGCGACCGCGCGTGAACTGCCGCCATCCGATCATGACGCCGGAGGAGCTTCGCCGCCAAACGCAGGCGGCCTGGGACTGCTTCTACGGTTGGCGCGCCACCTGGCGGCGCGCACGCTTGGCGCCCAACTGGAAGTCGCGCCTGGCCTTCGTGCTCATCTCCAAGCTCTACCGTCAGATGTACGCCAACACCGGCATCGCGACCGATAGCGCGCGGGCCGGCCGCGCCGCGCTCTGGTCCCGCTGGATTGGACGAGCCTGCCGGCATATCTTTACCGCCGCGCCCATGCCGGAGCTGCGGATACCGTGAGTGCCGGCATGGCTGGCGAGCGACGGCGAACAATTTTGAGCAGAATTTCGCGGGTGGGTCCCATAGGCTAGCGATGATTCGCTCGGCAACGGCAGACCGTCGTTTCCGCCAGGAGGAGCTCATGTTTCTAATTCCGGGAGCCATGCCTTGGGGAGGTGGAAATCAACGTACTCCCGCGAAGTCGCGTGGCCCAGCCAGCCGTTGGGAAATCCGCGCCGGCGCGCGCCTGCTGCGACGCCTGCTGTTCGGAGGCCGGCGCGCGGCTATCCGCGCGGCAGCCGAACCGGACGGCCCCGGCGGCCACCCTTATCGCAGTGCCCCCAATGAGATCGAGCTAAACTGCCCTGCGCGCCGGGTCCAAGGGCGAGGCCGGCTACTGCGGTGAATTTCGACCACCGCTCGGACCCTAATGGCGAGGCTGCCGATCCGAGCGCTGTGCGCGTGACCGGCGCGGCTGGCGCGCGGCGTTTTTGTCGCTCGGGGCCTCGCACTTGGATTTCGCTCGGCGGCTGCTAGCCGTTGCCGCTCCAGTTGCTGCGCGATCTTTAGCTCATGGCGTTGCCACTTGGCCCGCCATTGCGCCACTTGTTTTCGCTGCGCCGCCCGCGCGGGATTCTGCGATGCGGCGGCGACTCCCGTAGCGGGAAACAAAAACAACAGCGCCAGCGCAGCAGTGAAGAGCGATCGTTTGCACGACATGCTTCCCTCTTCCTTTCACTCGCCATTTTCTTCGCGCCGCCGCCGCTGCCTTAGCGAGGGCAACGATCTCTCGACGAGCTTCCTATGATCGAGCGCCCGGCGAGACGAGACCGGCGGCCCGGCACCCGCCGGGACCCGGGGTTGCGTCTACAGCAGGCGGCTGCATCGTCCGCTGAGCAGGCGGTAAACCAATACAATCAGCGCAGCGACCAACAAAATGTAGATCAGGCCACCCGCGATGTGGAAGCTGAAGCCCAAAAACCAAAGTAGCAAGAGGATTACAAAAATCGTCCAAAGCACGCGAATCTCCTGACACGAAGCGGGCGTTCGTCATCCCGCCCATGCTGGATTGCACCTGGGGATGGCTTCATCCACTTCTCCTTTTTCTCGCCTTCTCGGTACCATAGCGCCGCCGAGTGGCCCCGTCTGCCTCTTACTGCACACGCAATCGCGCCGCAGCGGGAAGAAAGCACCTGCGGGGAGATCCCTTGCGCATGCTGTTCCGCGCAGCGCCGGCGCTCTGCTTTCCACGGCTGAGTTGCGTCCCTGCCTAGCTCCCGCATGCTTGTGCGCAACTGGACAGACAAGCAGCGGACCGTGTTCCATGCTTGCGAATCGGGAGACTTCAGCATGGCAAATACAGCGGTATTCGGGATCTACCCCACCCGCGAGCAGGTGGCGTCAGCGGTTGACCGCAGGAAAAACGGCGGCTTTCGGAGCGCCGACATCTCGCTGCTTTGGCCGCACAGCGTGGCCGGCAAACACTTGGCCCTAAAGATGAACGCCAAAACGCTGCAAGGAGCGGCGAAGGGCGGCGTCGCGGCAATCATCATCGGTGGAGGGTTGGGATGGCTGGCGGGGATCGGATTTCTGGCGATGCCAGCGCTGCGCCCGCTTCTCGCCGCAGGACGAACCCTGCCGGCGCTGCTGAGCGGGGCCGGCATCGGCGCCGTGATCGGCGGGCTTATTGGGGCGCTCATCGGCGGCGGTGTTTCGGAGCACAAGGGGAAGCGGCGCCATCAGGGGCCAAATCGGAAGAATGACATCCTCCCCTCCCTTCACAGCGATGACGCTGGAGGGGCTCGGAAAGCCAAAGCGGCCTCGGCGCAAACCGGCGCGGGAGACATCGGAATCTCGGCGGAATCCAAAGCCGATTATGGGAACACGGATCGACCCGGCGTCCGGCAAGCCGGCTAACCCCAGGGCGGAACAGCGCCGGCCGGCTTTGCAAAGTCAGTCAAGCGGTTCGTGAGGAGGGATACGGAGCATGGGACACAAGCGGCATCACGACGGCAGCGCGCGGCATGAGACGGTACAACGAATTTCTGAAACGGCGAATCCGCAAGTTGCCCTGCACGCGCGAATTCAGCGCCGGGCGTACGAGCTCTCGCGGACGGGCTCGGGCGCATCCGAGCTGGAGAACTGGCTGCAAGCGGAGCGCGAACTCGCTCCGGAATCGGCCAGCCAGCGCCGCTAGAGCAGCGGGTCGGGGCCCCGCGCCCAAGCCGCGGTTGGTTACGGCCGCCCGTTGGCCGCGGGTCCCACAAGTCGTGGTTTCCGTCGCTAATCGTTGAGCACGATGTCGGTGAGCAGTTCGCGGTGAACGCGGATCTCACCGTTGTACTCGATCAGCCCGAGACGGCGGAACTTGTTCATGAAGAAGTTGACGCGGGAGCGGGTGGTGCCGATCATCTCCGCCAGCGCCTCCTGGGTGATCTTGGGCGTGATGCTGTGGCCCTCGTCGGCTGGCGTCGACCGCTGCCCGAAACGTGCCAGCTTCAGCAGCACCCGCGCCAGCCGCTTCTCGCTGTGGTTGAAGAGCTGATCGCAGATGTCCTCTTCAAAGGCGATGTTGCGGGCCAGCAGTTGCGTCAAAAAGGCCTCGGAAAGGGGATGCTGCTCGTGCAGCGCCTGGACCAAATCCGGCCGCTGCACCTTGATCGCGGTCCCCGCGGTCAGCGCCACGGCCGAGCCGATGGGGTGCGTCTGCCCCGCCAGGCAGCCCTCGCCGCAAAAGTCTCCGGGCTCCAGCACGCCGAGGATCGCTTCCTTCCCGGTCTTCGAGAGCACCGTCAGCCGCACCTTCCCCTTCGCAAGGAAGTACACACTATCGGCCTGCTGGCCCTGCGAGTAGAGCAGCTGTCCCTTACGAAAATTTTCCTGGCTCTTCCCGCGCGAAATTTTCGCTAGCAGCGGTTCGAACCAGTAACTATCCCCGCCGGAAGCTGGCGTTCCCGCCCGTATGTTCGATCGCTCGTTGGCAGCCATACCTATTCCCTCCCGAGCCGGCCGCGGCATCCTGCTGGGGATACCGCTTCCTCTGCCACACAAATGATAAATCTGTCCCCGTTGACTTCTGCCGCACAAAATTGGACAGGCTCCCTCTTCCCTTTCACGATACTCTCGCTGTACGTCGCGAGCTCAACCCACGCGGCGGCAAGATCTGGAGGAACAAAAATGTCGGTGCACAACTCGGTACGCAAATTGCTCGCTGCCACATTCTGTCTCGCGGTCCTCGGCGCGATCTGCTCGCCGACCGTGCGGGCAGACGAATGGAACAAGAAAACCACGGTGACATTCAGCCAGCCCGTGGAAATTCCGGGCATGGTCCTGCCCGCCGGAACCTATGTCTTCGCGTTGGTGGACTCGCAATCAGACCGCAACATCGTGCGAATCTTCAGCGCGGATCAAACTCGCGTATTCGCCACCATTCTGGCGATCAACAACTATCGGCTAACGCCCACGGATACAACCGTGATCACCTTCGAGGAGCGACCCGTGAATAGGCCCGTGGCCCTGCATGCGTGGTTCTACCCTGGCGACCAATACGGACAGGAGTTCGTCTATCCGAAGTCGGAAGCGCTGGCGCTCGCCAAGGCCAACCAAACCCCGGTGCTCGCCATGCCGGCGGAAGAAGTCGCCGACATCACCGCGCCGCCGGAAAAAGCGGCCGCCGGCTTAAAGCAGGCGCCGGTTGTCGCGATCGAGCCGAGCGGCGAGGAGGTTCCGGCGACCACAGTCGTCGCGGCGGCGCCCGCCGCGGCGGCCATGCCGAAAACGGCTGGTGATTTGCCTCTGTTATTGGCACTGGGCTTGCTCTTGCTCGGCTTGGGGTTGAGCTTGCTCGCTTACGTAAAATGGTTCGCACAGTTGGCGTAAGTCGCTATCGCCTCACCCGGAACGGAAGGCCGTCCGGGTGAGGGCTCGGTTCGCGGAGCGGCCGGAGCGGCCGCCGTGCGCCGGCCTTTAGAAAGCGTTGCATCGGAATATGTCGCGCCCCATGTTTACCTGGTTAGGACGCCTGCTCACCGCCGCCGGTGTGCTGGCGTTGCTGACCGGAGGATTTTTTTATTTGGATTCAGCGCTCTTTCAGCGCGCCCGCAGCCATGAGCTTGACCGGCTGCTCGCCGCCCAGAATGCGCAAGCGGCGAGCGGGGCGATGCTGGTGCGGGAAGACCATGACCGCGCCGCGGACCCTGCCCAGACTCGCGTGTCCGACGGCGCGGAGGTGGGCCGCCTCCGGATTCCCTCCTTGCGTCTCTCGGCCATAATTTTACAAGGAACCGGGTCGGGCACGTTGCGCCGCGCCGTCGGGCATCTGCCCGGCAGCGCACTGCCCGGACAAGCGGGCAACGTCGTGCTGGCCGGCCACCGCGACACCTTCTTTCGCCCCTTGTGCAACATCCGGCCCGGAGACACCATCACCCTCCAGACGCCGCGCGCCTCCTTCAATTATCGCGTTGCCTCCAGCGCCATCGTTGCCCCCAACGATGTTGGGGTCTTGGCACCCTCCGCCGGCGACACGTTGACGCTGGTGACCTGTTACCCGTTTTATTTCATCGGGCCGGCGCCACGGCGGTTTATCGTGCACGCGGAGCTTTCGCCTGCGGATTGAATGTTGGTCCGCGGAAGGGCAACGCCATGGTCAGCGCCGTCAACTTCTGGGATGCCTGGCTGCCAGCACTGGTGGATTCCGGCAGCGTGCTGGTGATGACCGCCATTGGCGACGACCGCGCCGGCGCCGAGAGCTTCTGCGCGCTGCTGCGCTGCCCCGCCTGTGCTCGCCTCCTGGTGGTCACCGAACCGCAGTTCCGGCCCCGCTTCATCAATCCCGAACGTCGAAGGTCACCGCAAGGCGGGTGTTTGGGCGCGTCGCAGTTTCCGGTGCTGCGCGCGCCGGGCAGCTGCTTCGCCGCCGCCTGCGACGGGCGCCAAGGCATGGGGCCGCGCGCGGCGCGACCGCGCACGGTGAACCGCTGGTGAGGCAACGACGGCCCCGCGCGTGCTACTCGATGCGCAGCGCGGTGACCGGGTCGGAACGCACCGCGCGGTGGGCCGGCAGCCAGCAGGCGGCGAGCGCGACCATGCCGAGCACGATCACGA
>JAJPKR010000022.1 GCA_021323595.1 Terriglobia bacterium
CACCAGTACAACTGGCACCGGCCTCATGCTAGCTTGGGTCTGTCACCGCCCATCAGCCGTTCCGGCCTTGCACGGAACAACCTATTGCGCCTCCACAGCTAGCGCTTGGCGGCAACAGCTTCGGCCTCGGCCCGATTTTGCCAGGCCAGCCGTTTGGTTTGGCGGTAGGTATAAAGAATGCGGTGCACGACGGTGACGTTGCTGAGCACCGCGATCACCCACAAAACCGCCGCCATGCGATCGAACAAGGCCCCGATGATCACCAGCACGATCCGCTCGGGCCGTTCCATGAAACCCACTTTGCAACTGGGGATCACCGACTCCGCCCGCGCGCGCGCGTAGCTGACCATCACGGACCCGGTCATCACCACGGCGACGAGCACCACATAGAAGAAGCGGTTGATGCGCGCGTAATAGACCAGCAGGCCGAAGTAGAGCGCCAGATCCGAATAGCGGTCCACGACGGAATCGAAGAAAGCGCCAAACGGGCTGACAGTGTTGGTGGCGCGCGCGACGCGGCCGTCCACCATGTCGAAAACGCCGGCAGCAATGATGACCAAGCCGGCGATCCAAAACGCGCCATAGCCGAACAGCACGGCGGCGACCACGTTGATGGCGAGGCCGAAGCCAGTGAGCAGATTGGGATCGATACGCGCGAGCGCCAGCGACTGCACGATGCGATCGAGCAGCTTCTTGCAACCCAACCCGATGGCCTTGGTGTAGGTCAAAGCTTCGCGTCCGTTTCCTGCGCCAGACTACGCGCAGCGGCCTTCCCGCGGGCGCACGGGCCGGCCGCGGCGGCGAACCCCTGCCGGCCTGCAGGCGCGGGAATTAGAGCGCGGCGCCAGCGTCGTCCAGATCGTAAATCGTGGTCAGGTGGCGCACCTCCAGCTCTTTGGCGCCGCCAGGCGTCTGGATGCGCACGGTGTCGCCCACGCGCTTCCCCAACAGCCCGCGCCCGATCGGCGAAGACGTCGAGATCAGGCCCTTGGCCACGTCGGATTCTTCGCTCGTGACCAGCCGGTACACGGTCTCCTGGTCGCTGTCAAGATCGAGCACCCGCACCACCGACCCGTAGGCGATGCGGTCGCGCGGGATGTTGCTGAGATTGACCAGGCTCAGGTCAGCGAGACGCTTTTTCAACTGGCCCAGGCGCGCCCGCACGAACTCCTGGCGCTGCTTGGCCATATGGTACTCAGCGTTTTCACTGAGGTCGCCCAAAGCCACCGCGCGTTTGAGTTCGGCCGGCAGTTCGACATTCAGCTCATGCTCGAGCTGTTGAATTTCACTTTCCAGCTTCTCCTTGATCTTCACGCCCTTGATCCCAGGCCGCGCGAGGCCCAGCGGAAATTATATCCCGCCACTGCAAACCACCCAAGCGCGGAGGGGGCGGACAAGGCGATAGGCGCCGCCGTTCTGCGTTTCCTGCAGCGCGCCCATGCACTGGCCGGCGGCCGGCTGCGGCCGCTCGGGCCGGATCGGCCCTTTCGACGCTCCTCCCGGCGTTCGCGGGCGCCGCCACCCTTCGCGCGAGTCCCGCTGTTCCGGCGTCTCCCCACGGTTGGGGCCGGGCTTGGTTTTTGCAGCGGCGCCAAGGCCTGGAATCTTCGCGGGCTTGGGCTACCGGCTGCGCGCGCTGGGAGGCCGCTCCCCCGCCCCACGACGGCTGCAGCGGAAGCATCTTGCCAGGCAAGCGTGAGTTTTGTCATAATGAGAGATGTAGCGATCGTCCTTCCCGGCAAACAGGATTCCCCCCATGAGCGCATGGATGTTTCGGGTCGGGGATAAGGTCGTTTATCCCAATCACGGCGTCGGCGTGATCGAGCAGATCAGCAGCCGATTCATCGCCGGCGCAGTGCAGCAGTTTTACCTCCTCAAAATCGAAGCCAGCAATTTGCGGGTGATGGTGCCGATGAAGAACGTGGCCGTCGTCGGCATGCGTCCGGTAGCGCGGGCGCACGATGTGGCGCGCATTCTCGACTATTTGCAGATGGGAGAATGCCGCTGCCCGACGGATTGGAAGGGCCGGTTCAAGGAAAACTCCGACAAGATGCGCACCGGCTCGCTGCTGCAAGTGGCGGAGGTGCTCAAGAGCTTGCTGCAACTGCACCGAGTGAAGCCGCTGTCGTTCCGCGAGAAGAAGATGCTCGATCGCGCCGTGGCTTTGCTCATCAACGAAGTCGCCACGGCCAAAGGCGTGGATTCGGCGCAGGCGCTGCTGCTTTTGCAAAAGCACTTGGGCCGGGCGCATCTGCAATTGCCCGCTCCCGACACGGCGGACGCGTAAGCAAGAAGGCAGGCCAGAGATCAGAAGCTAGCTGGCGCGGGCGTGCGGCGAACCGTGCACCGGCGCTTTCGCCGTTGGCGCACCCGGCAGCCCTCGATATCAGAACTCAGTCGGCGGGCTAACGCTGCGGGGTGGAAGCCGGCTTATCGGCTTGCCCTTGCCGGGCCAGCATCTGGCTGACGGAAGCCAAGCTCTTGCGGGCTCGCTCGACTTCAGCAGGATCGTAATCGGCGGGCGCCGAGGTGCTCCATTCCGCAAGCGCCTGGCGCCAGCTTTCCGCGGCGGCGCGCAAGTTTCCTTCCAGATAGTAGGCTTCCGCCAAATGGCCGAGGATGACGGGATCATTGGGCTGGAGACGTACGGCGGCTTGAAGATTCTTGGTCGCTTGCGGCAACTGGTGCAGCTTCAGGTACACCCAACCCAAGCTATCCAAGTAGGCTCCGTTCTCGCTTTCGGCGTGGACCGCCTGGCGCGTATATTCGAGCGCCTGCTGCAAATCCTTGCCCTGATCGGCGAGCAGATAGCCGAGGTAGTTCAAGGCCAGGGCATTATGCGGATCGAGCTGCAGCGCCTTGCGCAGATGGACTTCGGCCTGAGAGAACTTTTTGCGCCGGTCGGCGATGTCGCCCAGCATGAACTCTGAAACCGCGCGTTCCCTGTCGTTCGCCGCCAGCGTGGTAGCGGATCGAATGGCGCGCTCGGCCGCCTTCCAATTGCGGGCGCGTTCGTTGATTTGCGCGATCGCCAGGTAGATCGGCCGGTCGGCGGGCGTTCCCTTCAGCCAAGGTTTCATCGTCGCCAGCGCCAGGCGGCTTTGGCCGGTATCGGCGAGCAGCATGGCGTAGTTGACGGCCAGCCCGCGGTCGGCGGGGTATTGTTTGACGCCGGCGGCGGCGGCGCTGACCGCGCGGGTAAAATCATGCTGCTGCCGGTAGGTCTCGGAGATTTCGAGGACGGCACGCGGCGATTCGGGACTATTCAGCGCCTCCATCTGTTCGAAGGCGGCGAGCGCGGCTGGGTATTGGCCGGCTTGGCGCTCGATCACGCCGAGCCGCTCATACAAAAGCGTGCGTTCGGAGGCCTCGTCGGCGGGATATTTGCCATCGGGGCGCCCGGTAATCGCCAGGAGATGCCGCATGGCTTGCGCGGCTTGTTCCTGTTTGCCTTCGGCGGCGTAGAGATCGGCGGAGAAGTAGCTGACTTCGACGCTATCCGGGGCCAGAGCGCGCGCCTTGGCCAATTCGGCTTCGGCTTCGGATAGATGACCCAAGCGGCGGTCGACCTCGGCCATCCGCACCCAGGCGGAGGCGTCGCGCGCGTCGGTATCGGTGATCCATTCGTATTGCGCGCGCGCGGCCGGCAGGTCGCCCGCGTAAAAGAGGCTGCGCGCCCAGCCGCGGTGATAGTCCAAGTTGCCGGGATCGAGGAGCACGGCTTGCTGATAGGCGGCTGCCGCCGGCGCATAAAGATGCTGGCGCTCGTAGGCGCCGGCCATCGCGGCTTGCAGCGAGGCGGAGCGGTCGGCCTTGGGCACGGACTGAAAGACTTGTTCGGCGGCGTCGAGCTTGCCCTGCTCGGCGTACAGCATGACCAGATTGGCCACCGCCGCCGGCGCGCCTTTGGTCAGGCGGCGCACGGTTTGCATTTCGGCTTCGGCCGCGTCCAAGTTGCCCTCGGTGCGGTAGAGGCGGCCCAGCGTGAAATGCACGTCGGGATCGTCGGGCCGCAGGCGCGCCAAGACCTGAAATTGCTCGAGCGCGAGCTTCGCCAACTGCGGCCCTTGGCTGTCGCTGCCGTCGCCAAGCAGGCGTAAATAGAGCTCGCCCAGCAGCTCGCGGCCGTCGACATTTTGCGGGTGCTCGTGGACCACGCTGCGCGCCAGGCGAATGGCGTCGCCCGTTCGGCCGACGCGGAAGAGCAAGCCCGCGAACTCCACCGGGAGGTAAGCGGAGGCGGGATCGGCATGCATGGCGGCACGGTACTGCGCAATCGCCTGGGGAACCAGATCGGCCTTGCCCTGGTATTCAGCCTGGTATTGGTAATACCGGGCCAGCATGAAGTGGTAATAGGCCGCCGCCAAATCGCCGGCCGCGGGCGGGGCGCCGGCGGAAGGGCGCGCCGCCAGAGGCTGCTGGGCGCCGCCGCGGCCGGCGGCGGCGAGCAGGCCTGCCATCAGAAACCCAATCAGGACGCCGCGCCGCATCGCAAACCTTCCTTTCCGCCGATGCTTTAAGCCTACACCGGGTGGTCTCCCGCTTTGGCTCCGATCTCAGGCTTGGCGGGGCGGCTGAGTCGCAAGAAGGCGTAGCGGAGGACCACGCCCACGACGAAGACCCACGGCAATCCTTGCAATTGGGGCTCGATCGCGTAAGCGACGGGGCCGGCGACAAAGACCCACAAGAAGGATTCGCCCCAGAACGCCTGCAACCAGCGCGGCTGGACGGGCGCGGCGGGAGGCGCACGGCGCCAGCGCGGCCAAAACCGCGGCACCGCCGCGCCGAAGGCGCGATAACGGTCACCATGCGCCGCCGCGAGCGCGGCTTCCTCGCGATTCATCAAGCAAGAATAAAACCATAAGTGCCCGCCCACTAGAATCACGAAGCCCAAACGGCTGACCATCAATCCATAGGCGGCCGCCAGCAATAGCCCGCCGAAATAGAGAGGATTACGCGTAAAGCGATACGGGCCGGCCGCCACCAGGCGCTCGGAGCGGATGCGCGCATCGTGGACCACCTCACTGTTCAGGTAGGCGCTGGCCCAGGTCCGCAGGGCGCCGGCAAGGAGCGCCAATAGCGCCGACAAACCTAGCAGGGCGCGCCACTCGGGGTACCCCGGCCCGCCATGGATGCCGCCGGCGTGCAACCCGGCGAGCCACGCGGCGGTCTGGCGATGATCGAGGGTATAGGCGCCGAACCCAAGAAAATAGATCAGCGCCAAGAACCAAAAGCGATAGCGAAAGGCGAAGTTGGCCGAGGGCACGTCACATCCTAACCAACTTTTTCTGGAGCATTAGCAAAGCAACATTCGGCCGGGCGCGAGGAACTCGCGGCGGCCTCCTTTGCGGGCGAAACATCGGCTTTGGCGCAGCGAGGGCGGCGGCCGCCCGGAGGAGCCGGTCGCGGCGCCTATCGCGATCCGGCCGGTTGCCGGGTGACGATTCCGCGGAGCGCAGCGCGGGAGCGGCGGGCCGAAGCCGCCGCGGCCGGCGGTGGGGGACCGCCCTGCCCCTAAAATGAAGGCATATGACTGGTTCCGAGACGCGGCGCCGCTTCCTGGAATTTTTCGCGGCGCGCGGCCACAAGATCGTCCCATCGTCGTCGCTGGTGCCGGCGCACGACCCCACGCTGCTTTTCACCAACGCGGGCATGAACCAGTTCAAGGACGTCTTTCTCGGCCTGGAAAAGCGCGACTACGCGCGCGCCGCTTCGGCGCAAAAATGCGTGCGCGCCGGCGGCAAGCACAACGATCTCGATCAGGTCGGCTTCACCAACCGCCATCACACCTTTTTCGAGATGCTCGGCAATTTTTCCTTCGGGGACTACTTCAAGAAGGAAGCGATCGCCTACGCGTGGGAACTGGTCACCACGCCGGCCGGCTACGGGCTCGACGCCGGCAAGCTTTACGCGACGGTGTTTCGCGAGGATGACGATGCGTTTGCGATCTGGCGCGACCAGATCCGGCTGCCGGCCGAGCACATTTTTCGCCTCGACGAGCGGGACAACTTTTGGGCGATGGGCGAAACCGGTCCCTGCGGGCCCTGCTCGGAGATCCATTACGATCTCGGCCCCGCCGCGAGCGAAGCCGGCCATGCCGACTGCCGTTTTCCGTGCGATTGCGGCCGCTACGTGGAGATCTGGAATCTCGTCTTCATGCAATACGAGCGCGGCGCCGACGGCGCAATGACGCCGCTGCCGCGCCCCTCGATCGACACCGGCGCCGGGCTGGAGCGGCTCGCGGCAGTGCTGCAAGGCAAGATTTCGAACTTCGAGACCGATCTCTTTCAGCCGCTCATCGCGCGCGCGGGCGAATGGGCGGGCGTGCGTTACGGGCAGGGCGAGCGGAGCGACGTTTCGCTGCGGATCATCGCCGATCATGGGCGCGCGGTCACGTTCCTCATCGCCGACGGCGTGATTCCGGCGAATGAGGGCCGCGGCTATGTGCTGCGCAAGATCCTGCGGCGCGCCATCCGGCACGGCAAGATTCTGGGCATCGAGGGGCCGTTCCTCGACCGGATGCCGGCGATCGTCGCCGCCGAAATGCGCGACGCCTATCCCGAACTCGAGGCCTCCGCCGCGCGCATCACCGCGGTGGTGCGGGCGGAGGAGGAGCGCTTCGCGCGCACGCTGGCGCTGGCGCTCAAAGAGCTCGACAAGACGCCGCTGATCCTGCCCGGCGGCGGCGCCGAGGCGCTGGCCGCCGCGACGCAAGCGACGCTGACGATGCGCGAGCATCAGCAAGCCGGACAAAAGCCGGTGCTGGCCGGCGAGCGCATGTTCAAGCTCTACGACACGTTCGGCCTGCCGCTCGATTTGCTGCACGAGATCGCCGCCGAGCGCGGTTTTGCGCTCGACGAAGCGGGGTTTCACGAAGAGATGCAGGCGCAGCGGCGGCGCGCCCGCGCCAGCTGGAAGGGCGGCGAGAAAGCCAGCGCCAATCCCATATGGACCGAGCTGCGGGCGGCGGCGGGCACGAAGTTCGAGGGCTACGAGACCACCTTCAGCCGCGACTGCGAGCTGCGCGCGCTGCTTCGCGGCGGGGTACGCGTCGAGGAAGTTGCGGCGGGAGAAGAGGCCGAGGCGATCCTCGACCATACGCCGTTCTATGCCGCCAGCGGCGGCCAGATCGGCGACCGCGGCATCTGGATCAACGCCGAGGGGGTCGTGGCCGAGGTGCTCGACACGTACGCGCCGGTTTCCGGCTTGATCGTGCACCGCGTGCGGGCCCGCCAACCGATGCGCGTGGGGCAGCGCGTCGAGGCGGAAGTGGACGCCGGCCGCCGCGATGCCACGCGGCGCAACCATACCGCGACGCATTTGCTGCACGCGGCGCTGCGCCAGGTGCTGGGGACGCACGTCAAGCAGGCGGGCTCGGTGGTCGAGCCCGGGCGGCTGCGCTTCGATTTCACGCATTACGCGCCGCTCGCGCCCGACGAACTGGAAGAGATCGAGCGGGTGGTCAACGAGGAAATCCTCAAAAACGCCGAGGTCACCACGGAGATCCTGCCTCTCGACCGGGCGCTCGAAACCGGCGCGATGGCTTTGTTCGGCGAGAAATACCAGGACCGCGTGCGGGTGGTCAGCGTGCCCGGGTTCAGCAAGGAGCTGTGCGGCGGCACCCACACGCGCCGCACCGGCGACATCGGCCTGTTCCGTATCCTCGAAGAGGGTTCGATCGCAGCCGGCGTGCGGCGGATCGAGGCGCTGACCGGGGAGGGCGCGTGGCGGCACGCGCGCGAGGCGGAAGAGCGGGTGCGGCGGCTGGCGCGGCTGCTGCGCGCCGGCGAGCCGGAAGTGGTCGAGACCGTGGAGCGCCTGCTCGAGCAGCAGCGCAAGCTGCAGCGCGACCTCGACGCGATCAAGTTGCGCGCCGCCAAGCAAGGCGCCTCCGCGGGCGCAGGGCGGCGGCAGGTGCAGGAGGTCGCCGGGGTCAAGATCATCACCACGCGCGCCGACGCCCTGGAGCGCCCGCAGCTCCGCAATCTCATGGACGAATTGCGGCGCCAGCTCGGCAGCGGCGTCGTGGTTTTGGGCTCGGCGCAGGACGGCAAGACTTCCCTGCTGGTCGGCGTGACCGCCGATCTGACTTCGCGCCTCTCCGCCGGCCGCATCGTCAAGGCCCTGCCCGGCCTCAGCGGCGGCGGCCGCCCCGATCTGGCCGAAGCCGGCGGCAAAGATCCCGGCGCTCTCGACGCGCTGCTCGATCAGATCCCCAGCGCCATCGCGCGATTGCTGGCGGAAACCTAGGGCGCGCGGGGCCGGGTTTCGCGCGGCGTGCCGGCCGCAGCAACCGCAAATCGAGTACATTAGGCGCGGAGGGGAGCAGCTCATGGCCCGAAGATTCCCGCGCCTCCCGCCCGCAGCCCTGCTCGCCACCGCGTTCCTCGCCTCGATGCCCGCCGCGGCGAACGCCCAGTCGAAGCCGGGCAAGATCGCTCAGTTCACCGCGAATCCGACGATCGTGAACCTGGTGTTGCGCGCCACCGATCGCAAAGGGCAGCCGGTTTCCGGCTTGACCCGAAAGGACGTGGAGATATTCGAAAACGGGCGCCGGCAGCAGCTCGATTCGTTTGAGCCCGCGGACGCGCCGGTGAAGGCGCCGGCCGCCGCCCCGCCGCGCACCGGCGGCGCCGCACCGCGCGCCGCGGCGAGCGACGCCCGGCTGGCCTCGCGGTATCTGGCATTTGTGCTCGACTCGAGCAATTCCGCGGCCGCGACCAAGCGGGCGAAGGCGGCCATCGCGGCGTTCGTGACCCGGGGCGAAGCCGCCGGCCGCCCGCTGGCCCTTTTCACGATCGGCCGCGAGGCGCTCATCGCCGAAGATTTCACCACCGATCCGCAGCAGTTCTTGAAGGCGCTGGCGGCGCTGCCGGTTCGGCCGTCCTCCTGGAACGAGGACGAGCCGCTGCGAACGCTGATCATGACGCTGCGCGCCTGCGCGGACGCCGAGGGCGCGACCAGCGCCTACAACGGCGGCGCGCTGATGCCGCCGCAACGCACGAGCAACTGCGCCGGTCCCAACGCAAACGCCTATGCCAACGAAGTCGTCTGGCATGCGAACGACGTGCTCGGCGCGTTGCGCGCGGTGATCGAGTTCATGGGCAGCTTGCCCGGCGAAAAGACCTTGATTTATCTCGGGCCGGGCTTCACGTTCCGGCCCGGCCAAGTCGCGTATCTCGCCTACCAGGCGTATTTTCCCAACAGCCCGGAGCTGCAATCGCGGCTGGTGTTCGATGCGCCCGACGTGCGCGGGCTGGCGAGCGACGCGCTGCGCGCGAACGTCACGCTGTACGGCGTCGATCCCGCCGGGCTGGCCACCACTCGCGATACGCTGGACGACGGCACGGCCCCGCCGAACACGGGCGGGAGCGGACCGCGGCTGGCGGGCGAATTCCAGCGCGAGGTTCGCGACGGCGATCACGACGGCATGGCGGCCGCGGTCGCGCCCACCGGCGGCGAAGCGCTTTACAGCAGCAACGACCTTACGGCGGAATTGAACGAAGCCGCCGGCGGCGAGGCAGGCGTCTACTACGCCTCCTATATCCCGACCGACCGGCGGCTCGACGGCAAATTTCACCGCATCGAGGCGCGCGCCCTGCGCCGGGGCGTGCGCCTGACCACCCGCGCCGGCTATTACGCGACGGCGCCGCAGCCACTGCCCGCCAAGATCGTAGCCTTCGCGGTAGCGGCACAAGGCGCCGGCTGGGTGCTGCCGGTCGGCATTGTTTTGCGCAATGGCGACTTGCATTGGACCGGCCGCGGCGATCGCCGCCGGGATCAGTTCAGCGTTGCGGTGCAGGTCGCGGATGCGAGCGGAGCGCTGCTCTGGAACCAGCTCTGGGCGCCGATCGAGCCGCCGGGCAAAAAGGGCTATGTGGAGATGGCGGTGCGCGTGCCGATTGCGAAGCGCGGCCTGGCGGTCACTCTGCGCGTGGCCGAGATCGCCACGCGCCGCGTGGCGCAGCGGGAATTGCTCGATCAAAGCGGCCCGAGCCAGTAGCGGTTTCGCCGCGTATTCGGGCGAGCCGCTCGCTCCTGCAATCGTTGCCGCGGATGACCAGCGGCTTGCGGCGAGCGGCCGCGCGCTTGGCTCCCGCGGGAATCTAGAAGACGAGGCGCAACCCGAGCGTGGCGAGACCCGCCAAGATCAGCCCCACGGAAGCGACGGTCAAATTCCGCGCCAGCAGGCGCTGGCGTGTCTGCTGATACACCACCGGCAAATTGATCAAGGCGCTGGCGACGGAAGCGAGCACGGTACCGACCCCGGCGATCTCGGCCGAGATTCTGCCGTGGGCCGCGAGGATGGCGGCGGCCGCGACCGTGCTGGCGCTGCTCACCAATCCCCCCAGCGCGCTCACCACGAGAAAGCCGCCCCCGCCCAAATAACGTTGCGCCAGCGTCGCCGCGATCTCGACCAAGAGGAAGAAGCCGCCGAAGATCAGCACCCGCCGCAGCGACACCGGCGAAGTCAGCTTCAAGGGACCGACCTTCGGGGCGCCATGGCGATGCGAGCGCCAGGCCATGATGGCGGCGAGCAGCGCCATGAGCGCCATCGGCCACCAAGCGGTGCTGACGGCGTGCGGCGCGAAAATCGCCAGGATCGCCAGATTGCGCGTGAACATCGCCACCACGGTCAGCAACGTCGCCGCCACGGCCATCGCGGCCAAGCTCTCGCCCGCGGTCACGAACTCGCGCGCCAACTCGGCGACGGTCGCGGTGCTATTCACCAAGCCGCCGAGCAGGGCGGCGTAGTACATGCCGCGCGCGCCGTACAATCGCAGCAAGACATAGTTCGCGAAGCCGATGCCGGCGACGACGATGACCGTGAGCCAGACGTCGCGAGGATCGATCAGCCGCCACGGATCCACAAACCGCGCCGGCAGCAGCGGGTAAATGACGAACGCGAGCAGGCCGAGCAGGACGGCGCCGCGAATCTCCTCGTGCAGCAGGCCGCCGGCGAAGCGCGCCAACTCCGTTTTCCAGGCCAGCAGCGCGGTCACCACGATGGCGACGGAGACGGGCAGGATCAGGTCTCCGCGGCCGAAGAGCACGCCCAGCGCATAAGTCACCATGAGGGCGACGGAGGTCGTGATCTCCACGGCCCGGCGCGCCAGCAATTCGCGCGCATTGACCGCGAGAACGATCACGAACACGCCGATCCAGCCGATCAGGGCGAAGCGCGGCCCGAGCAGCCAGCAGAGCGTGCCGAGCAAGGCGGTCAGGGCAAAGGTGCGGACGCCGACGTCCTTGCGCGCCCATTCGCGCTCGAGTCCGATCAGCAGCCCGACGCCGAGGGCGAGGCCGATCCGCAGGGCGAGAACGCTATAGGGCACAGTCCCCACCGAGGCAGCTTAACCCCGCCCGCGAAGAGGGACAATCAGCCGCGAACGTGAACCGTAACCGTATCGAAGGACAGCAAGACTTGGCCCGGGGTCGCTTCCCCCAGGATCGTGGCGGGCCGAAACACCGTCATCAGCAAGGCATTGTTCAAGCGCTCGATCAAAGCGGGATCATGGGGCCCGGCGAGGACGCGATAACCATCCACCCGGCCCAAGCTGTCGATATCCGCCTCGATGAGCAATGGACGATTGACTTCCACGGGCGCCAGGTTCACGAGCGTAGGCGGCGCGGAGAGCGGCAGGGGCACGTCGGCCACGGCGGCGGCGGCCAAAGCGGTGTGGCCCATGGGACCGAAGAAGAGGGCAAAGACGCAAACCGCGCCCAGCACGCCCGCGACCACCGGCACCGCCAGCGCCCTGGCCCAGTTCTGGAGGCGCATCTGCCAAAACTCAATCAGTTCATGCCGGGCCGCATAGTGCGAGGCCCTGACCCGCAGCCGCAATGCCAAGTAGCGCGGCGGCGCCGGCGCCGGCAGTTGGCGCAACTCGGCGCTGACCGCGCGCAGTTGCCGCAAGCGCGCGGCACAGTTATCGCAGCTTTGCAGATGGCGCAGCAACTCGCATCGGCGCTCGGTGGACAGCTCGCCGTCGAGATAAGGCGAAAGATCGGCCGCGAGCGCGGCGCAAGAGTTCGCGTGCGTCATGGGTTGCCCCACTCCTCTTTGGAGACACACAGCGGCGCCGGCCGCACGCCGGCTTTGTCCTCGAAATCGCCCGGCAGGCGGCGCAGCCCAAGCTCGCGGCACAACGCCGGGTGCGCCAGCAAGCGCTGGCGCAGGATTTCCCGCCCGCGCATCAGGCGGGATTTTACGGTGCCGACGCGCACCCCGACGATTTCGGCGATCTCTTCGTAGCTGAAGCCTTCGATTTCGCGCAGCATCACGACGGTGCGATACGGCTCGGGCATTTGCTCCAACTCGCGACCGACGCGGCGGCGCGCCTCGGCCCGCATCGCTTGCTGCAGCGGCGATTCGCCGGGATCGGCGAGACGCTCCGCCAGCGGCGTGACCTGGCCGCCTTCCGGCGGCAGGTCGAGCGGCATTTCCTGCCGCTTATGACGGCGCCACCAGCGGCGATGATTGCTCGCCTCGTGCACGGCAATGCGATAGACCCATGTCTTGAGGCTGCTCTTTTGCTCGAAGCTGGCCGCAGCCCGGAAAATCTTCAGGAACACGTCTTGGAGAGCGTCGGCGGCGTCGGCGGGATCGCCCAGCATGCGGCACATCAAACCGAACAGCGGCTGGTGATAGATGGCGATCAAGTAATTGAAGGCTTCGACCGAACCGGCTCGCAGCTCGTGCACCAAAGCCTCTTCGCTCGCCTGCCAGGCGATCGAAGGCACATATTCGGCGGTGGACTCGTGGGCGCTCATCTTTCCCCACTGTACCGCAGGCCAGCGTCCGTCACCATGCGCGGACGGCCGGCTCTTGGGTTCTAACGAACACAGACGCCAGTGCGGGCAAGAATGTTCCTGGTAGCGGCGGCTGACATACAATAGGGCAGGAGGTGCGGCATGGGTCGCAAACTCAACGGGATCAAGCTCTTTTGGCGGATGATGGGGCTGATTATTTGCTTGGGGCTGGTTGTCGGAGGTGCTTCATGGGCGCAAACGACCCACGGCAGCCAGAAGGAGGGCCGTCATCAAGACTCGGCACCGGCGGAGCCGCCCGTCGTTCACGACGGCAATAGCCCTGCATACCATGCCCAGCCGCCGCGCGGCCCCTTGCCGGCAACCCTAAACCCCAGCCAGTTCACCGATCCGCGGGTGCAAAACGCCTATGCCATGGCTGCGAAGATCAAGCGGGTGCTGTTCCAGGAGCCGTGCTATTGCTATTGCGACAAGGGTTTCGGCCACCACAGCTTGCTCGACTGCTATACCGGCAGCCACGCCGCCGAATGCGAGGTCTGCCTCATGGAAGGCATCTATGCTTACCAGCAGACCAAATTGGGCAAGACGCCGGGTCAGATTCGGGCCGCCATCAAGCGCGGAGAATGGAAGAGCGTGAATCTGAACGATTACCTGAACCCGCCCAGATACTAGACCCCCGGCGGGGCCAGCGCGAGGCTGGGTTCAGGCGCTGCATGGTCGGTATCGGGTGAAGAGCCCGGCGGGCGTCCGGGGTGAGATTGGGTGAAATTCCCGGCCGGTAGTGCTTTATCCTAAGAGGAATCTGGGGCGGGCGGTTGGACGCCTCCAGTGATCCCATCTTCGAGGCTTTTTCGTGCCCCAGCGCCGCCTATTCACTTCCGAATCCGTAACCGAGGGCCATCCCGACAAGATCGCCGACCAAATTTCCGACGGCGTGCTCGACGCCGTCCTCGCGCAGGACCCCTACGGCCGCGTCGCGTGCGAAGCGTTGCTGACCACCGGCCTCATCGTCGTGGCCGGAGAGATCACCACCCACGCCAAGGTGGACTACCAGCAAGTGGCCCGCGAAGCCGTGCGGCAGGTGGGCTACTGCGACGCGCGTTTCGGGTTCGATTGCGACACGTGCGGCGTGCTGATCAGCGTCCATCAGCAATCGAGCGACATCGCCCTCGGCGTGGACCGCGAGGGAGCGGGCGATCAGGGGATGATGTTCGGCTACGCCTGCGACGAGACGCCGGAACGAATGCCGCTACCGGTTTCGCTCGCGCACCGGCTCACGCGCCGTCTTTCGGAGGCGCGCCGCAGCGGCGAACTCGATTTCCTCCGCCCCGACGGCAAGAGCCAGGTCACCGTGGAGTACGTCGAGGGGCGGCCGGTCCGCATTGACTCCGTAGTCGTCTCCACCCAGCATTCCGAGGCCATCAGCACCGAAGACCTGCGCGCGGCGGTGAAGGAGCGGGTCATCGCGCCGATCCTCCCCGCCGACATGACCGATCGCAACACCAAATATCACATCAACCCCACCGGCCGCTTCGTCATTGGCGGGCCCATGGGCGATACCGGCGTCACCGGCCGCAAGATCATCGTGGATACCTACGGCGGCATGGGCCGCCATGGCGGCGGCGCGTTTTCCGGCAAGGATCCGAGCAAGGTGGATCGCTCGGCGGCCTACATGGCGCGCTACCTCGCCAAGAACATCGTGGCGGCGGGGTTGGCCCGGCAATGCGAGCTTCAGCTCGCTTACGCCATCGGCGTGGCGGAGCCGGTCTCGGTGCTGGTGGATACGTTCGGCACGGCTACGGTGGTTTCGGAAGAGAAGATCGCGGCGGCGGTGCGCGAATGCTTCTCGCTGACACCGCGCGGCATCATCGAGAGTTTGCAGTTGCGCCGGCCGATCTACCAGAAGACGGCGGCGTTCGGTCACTTCGGCCGCAGCGAGCCGGAGTTCACTTGGGAGCGGGAAGACAAGGTCGAAGCGTTGCTGGCCGCCACCGCCGGCAGCGCGCTGGCGGGCGCGGACCGCCGCTAAACCACCCACCCGCCGGCCGGGAATCGAGCGGAATCATGCAAGACTACGCCGCCTGGGCGCTGGAAGCGGTCGCCGCGCCGGGCGTCCAATACGCCGACGTGCGAGTGGTCGAGGAAGCGCATCGCGCGCTTTCGACCAAGAACGGCAAGCTGGGGCATATTTCCGACCTGGAATCGCTCGGGATCGGCATTCGCGTCTTGCGCAATGGCGCCTGGGGCTTTGCCGCGACCGATGACATGAGCCGCGAGGGCGTGATCGCCGCCGCCCGCCATGCGGTGGCGATCGCCGCCGCCTCGGCCCGGGTCAAGCGCGAAGGCAGCGTTCTGGCGCCGGAGCCGGCGCACCAGGCGGTGTGGCATTCGCCCTGCGCGATCGATCCGTTCGCCATCGGCGTCGAGCAGCAGGTGGACTTGCTGCTGGCGGTGGACGCGGAACTGCGCGCCGTCAAGGGGGTGACGCTGGCGGAAGCGGACATGGACTTCCGCCGCCAGCGCCAGTTGTTCGTTTCCACAGACGGCGCCAGGATCGAGCAAGCGCGCGTGCTCAGCGGCGCCGGCTACGCCGCCACCTCCTTCGGCGAGAACGAGATTCAGCGCCGCTCGTACCCGAACTCGTTCGGCGGGCAATTCCAGCTCCAAGGCTACGAGCTCATCGGCAGCTTGCAGCTGCTGGAGAACGCGCGCCGCGTCGGCGAGGAAGCGGTGGCGCTGCATCGCGCCGCGCAATGCCCGCAGCTGACCGGCACGCTGATTCTCGACAGCTCCCAGCTCGCCCTGCAAATTCACGAGTCCATCGGCCATCCGATCGAGCTCGACCGCGTACTGGGTTCGGAGGCGAACTTCGCCGGGATGAGCTTCTTGACGCTCGACAAGCTCGGGCGCCTGCGCTACGGCTCGCCGCTGGTGAACGTCGTCGCCGATGCCCGGCTCGAGCACGGGCCGGGGCTGGGCACCTTCGCTTTCGACGACGAGGGCGTGGCCGCGCAATGCACGGATATCATCCGCGGCGGCGAATTCACCGGCTATATCAGCAGCCGCGAAACCGCCGCCAGCATCGGCCAAAACCGCTCCAACGGCTGCATGCGCGCCGAGTCCTGGAACCGCATTCCGCTGATCCGCATGACGAATATCAGCATCCTTCCGGGCGCAACGCCGCTGAGCCCGGAAGAACTGATCGCCGACACCGAGCAGGGCGTCTACATGGAAACCAACCGCAGCTGGTCCATCGACGACAAGCGCTACAACTTTCAGTTCGGATGCGAGATCGGCTGGGAGATCCAAAACGGCAAGCGCGCACGGATGCTGAAGAATCCCAGCTACTCCGGCATCACCACGGAATTCTGGAATTCGCTCGACGCCATCTGCTCGCGCGAGCATTGGACCCTATGGGGCACGCCCAACTGCGGCAAGGGCCAGCCGCAGCAGACGATGGGCACGGGCCATGGCGCGGCGCCGGCGCGCTTCCGCAACGTCAAGATCGGCACAGCCTACCGGCAAGAATGACGATGACGCCCTTGACCGCCGAACGGCCGCAACTCGCACTCGATCCCGAACAGGCGCGGCGCATTTTTCGCCAGGTGCTGGCCGCCAGCCGCTCGGAGGAGACCGAGGCGATCATTCACTCGACGATCTCGGAACTGACGCGCTTCGCCAACAACGCCATCCATCAGAACGTCGCCGAGCGAACCCTTTCGCTCTCGGTGCGCACAGTCTCCGGCGGCCGCACCGCCCGCGCCTCGACCAATCGCCTGGACGAGGCGTCGGTGCGCGCGGTGGTGGCGCGCGCCGAGGCGCTGGCCGAGCGGCAGGAGCCCGATCCGGAGCTGCTGCCGATGGCGGAGGCCCAGTCCTATTCCGCCGTGGCGCGGGAGATTGCCGCGACCACCGCGCTCACGCCGCAAGACCGCGCGGCGACGGTGGCGGAAATGGTGGCCATCGCCGAGCGCGAGCGCATGACCGCGGCCGGAATCATGGCCAACAGCCACTCCGCGTTCTCGATCCTCAATTCGCGCGGCCTTGAGGCGCACTATCGCGAAACCAGCGCCGAATATTCGGTCACGATGCTGGCCGCCGACAGCTCCGGCTGGGCCAAGGGCAATGCGCCCGACGTCCGGCAGCTCGATCCAGTCGGCGGCGCGCGGCGGGCGATGGAAAAGGCCCGGCTGAGCGCGCACCCGATCGAGATTCCGCCGGGGCGCTACACGGTCGTGCTCGAGCCGGCCGCCGTGCTCGATCTGTTGGGCTTCTTGTTCTGGGATTTCGGCGGCCTGGCCGTGCTCGATCAACGCAGTTGCCTGACCGGACGCGTCGGGACCCAGCTTTTCGGGACCAACATCACGGTCGTGGACGACGTTTACCACCCCTTGCAATCCGGCGCGCCCTTCGACGGCGAAGGCGTGCCGCGCCAGCGCGTGCCCTTGATCGAGAACGGCGTAGTGCGCGGGCTGGTGTTCGCGCGCCCCAGCGCCGCGCGCGCGCAACGGGAAAAGCCCGAGTTGAACGCACGCCCTACCGGCCATGGCTTTCCCCTGCCCAATGAGTATGGCGAAGCGCCGATGAATATCGTGATGGCCGGGGGCGACGGCGACGGCGAAGCGCTAATCGCCGGGGTATCCCGCGGCATCTTGGTGACGCGGCTGTGGTACATCCGCGAGGTGGATCCTTACCGCAAAATCCTCACGGGCATGACCCGCGATGGAACGTTTCTGATCGAAAACGGGCAGCTCACCCGCGGCGTACGCAATTTCCGTTTCAACCAAAGCGTGATCGAGATGCTGCGGCAGGTGGAACGGCTCGGGCGCGCCGTGCGCGCGAGCGGCGAAGAGAGCTTCGACATGGTGGTGCCGCCGCTGCTCGTCCGGGACTTCAACTTCACGGAAGTCACCAAATTCTGAGGGTTGCAGGCCGTCCACTTCCGCCTGGGAGGATCGGGTCAGCCGCGCGACTGCGGAGACGCCGCCCGCTCTTTTTCGAGGTCACGTTCGGCTGACTCCGCCACCCGGGCGATGCCCCGTGATTCTGGAACATCTTCGCCGCCTTCGCGCGTCAATATGACACTCAGCAACAGGCAGCCCAGGCCGGCAGCCAGCAGCGGGGCGTTCAGGGCTGCACTATCGAGATGATAAATGCCCCAAAGGATCAACCAGAGAATGAGCAAAACCGCTCCGGCAGCCGCCAGCATGTGCCCTTAGGATGCTTGCGGCGCTGGGCGAGAACGCTTGGCAATAGGGATTGTCGAAAGGTCCAACTCCAGCTATAGTTGCCGTGCCGGGAGCCAGAACGGTCCGGCCGGAGCAAGGGCGCGATATGGCCGACGCGAGGAGGCCGACCATTCTTTTGATCGACGACGAGCCATTGGTGCGAGAGGCGATTCGCGAGCATCTGGAACTGCGGCAATATCAATGCTGGGAGGCGGGCAACGGAGTCGAGGCGCTGCAAATCCTGCAAACGGTGACTCCCGACGCGATCATCAGCGACATCGCGATGCCGCGCATGAACGGCATCGAGTTCGTCCTGCGCAGCCGCGCTTTAGGCTGCCGTGCGCCCATCATTCTGCTGACCGGCGTCAACGACTCCTCGGCCCGCGCCCTGGGCACCGATGCCGGCGCCTTTTTCTGCATCTCGAAGCCGCCGGACTACAACGAGCTCGATCGCTTGATTCGCCGCAGCATCGAGTTGCAGCGCTCGGCGAGCACTTAGCTCAAGGCCCTCGCCACCGCGCAGGCGCTGGAGGCGGACGAAGACGGAGAAAAGCCAAGAAGGAAGACCGGTGCCGGAGCTGAACCAAGTTGCGATCGTCGTCAAGCCCGAGGCGGACAATGTCGCGGTGGTGCTGGCCGATCGCCTCGCCGGCGGCATCGAGATTCAAACCGGGCGCCGCAAGATCACGCTGCGCCAGACGCTGCTCAACGGGCAAAGCTTTGCGCTAGAAACCATCGCCAAGGGTGCGCCGGTGATTTCGCTGGGCGCGCCGTTCGGTTGCGCACGCCGCCGCATCGCCGCCGGCGAGTCCGTGGATGCCGGCAACGTGGCGGCCGAATTACCGCGGTTAGGCCGGGCCCCGCGCCTCCCGAGCAAGCGGCCGGCACCCCAGAACGCGCCCATCGGGTTGCCGGCGACGTTTCAGGGGTTCGTTCGGCCCGACGGCCAGGCCGGCGTGCGCAATTACGTCGGAATCGTCACCTCCGGCATGTGCGCCGCGACCGAAGTCCGGGAAATCGCCTGGCGCGGCCAGCGCGAAGTCTATTCGCGCGCCAGGTATCCCCATGTGGACGGGGTGGTTCCCATCATCCACGAATCCGGCTGCGGCATGCCCGACGGCCGCGCGGTGGACCTGCTCAATCGCCTGCTCGCCGCCTGTCTGAATCACCCGAACCTCGGCGCCGCGCTCTATGTGGACCTCGGCTGCGGCAAGACGTGCATCGAATGCTCCGCGCCGATTCACCGCCAGATGCTGCCTGCGTACAACCAACGGGTGATGAACCTCGGCATCCAGGCGAGCGGCGGCACGCGCAAAACGATTGCGCGGGGCCTGGAGATGCTGGAGACGGCGCTGGAGCGCGCCAACCGGGCCACCCGTCAGAGCGTTTCCCTGGATCGCCTGTGTCTCGGCGTGAAGTGCGGCGGCTCGGATCGCTGGTCCGGCATCAGCGCCAATCCCGCGCTCGGCTGGGCGGCGGATCAAATTGTGGCTGCGCGCGGCAGCGTGCTCATCGGCGAGATTCCCGAACTCCAGGGCGCCGCCCACCGGCAGCTCTTGAGCCGCGCGGCCAGCCGCGAAGTCGCGCGCAAGCTCGAGCAGGCGCAGCGGCGCTATGAGCGCTATGTCGCGCTGTTCGGCGATGACTTTCGCGAAAACCCTTCTCCCGGCAACATCGCCGGTGGGATTGCAAACGTTTACTTGAAGTCTTTGGGCGCCCTGGCGAAGGGCGGCGCCACGCCGTTGACGGACGTGCTCGATTACGGTGAGCTGCGCGGGAACCGCCGCGGCCTGATGGTGGTTTATTCGCCGGGCTACGACCAAATCTCCGTGCCCGCACTGTTCATGGCCGGCGCGCAGATCGTCGCCTTCACGACGGGACGCGGGACCGGAATCGGTTCGGCCCTCGGGCCCGTGCTCAAGATCGCATCCAATTCGCCGCTGGCTGCGAAAAACGAGGACATCGACGTAGATGCCGGGGTGATCCTGCGGCCCAACGGCGGCGGCGCCTCGCGCGGCTCGGTCGAGCGCGTCGGCGCGGAAATCCTCGACCGGGTTCTGGCGATTGCGAATGGCACGTTCCTGCCGCGCGCCGAAGCCAGCGGCCTGCATTACGAGTTCAAAATTTGGGAATCACTCTGGCCGTCGCTGTGAGCTAGGGCGCGGGGTTCGAACGCGCTCGGACGATGGGCCTGGGGTTCGCGCCTAGCGCATGCCGGCTGCCGCTTCCGGCTCGCGCGCGCGCCGCACCGCCGCGAGGAACTGCCGCGCGGATTCGGTGATGGAGGCGGTGTCGTTGCGGGCCAGAGCGGCCGCCGAGATCAGTTCGCTTCCCACGCCCAAGGCCGCGGCGCCCGCGCGCAAGTAAGCGGGGACGGTTTCCAGGCTGACGCCGCCGGTGGGGATCATCTCGACCTGGGGCAGCGGCGCCTTGAGCGCTTTCAAATAACTCGGGCCGCCCACCTGGCCGCAAGGGAAAATCTTGACGAAATCGGCGCCGGCGCGCCAGGCCGCGATGACCTCGGTCGGCGTCAATGCGCCCGGCATCACCACCGCGCCGCTCGGCCCCGCCAGCGCCGTCACCGCGGCGTCAAAGCCGGGACTGACCAGAAAGCGGGCGCCCGCCGCCAAGCACCGGCGCGCCGTGGCGGCGTCGAGCACGGTGCCGGCGCCGATCAGCAGCTCTTCTTCCCCGTACCGGCGGGCCAGGGATTCGATGGCCTCGAACGCTCCCGGCACGGTCATCGTCACTTCCACGACGGTGACGCCGCCGGCCCGCACCGCCTCCGCGGCGCGCACCGCCAACGCGGCCGATGCAGCGCGAATGACCGGCACGATGCCAATGGCGACGATCCGGGCGCGAATCTCCTCTCGCTGCATGCCGCCGCCGCTAGCGCGCAATGCGCGCGCCCACTCCTTTCATGAGATTGAGGACCTCGGGCAGCGTCGCCATCGAGGTATCGCCCGGCGTCGTCATGGCGAGCGCGCCGTGCGCGGCGCCGCACTCGACCGCGCATTGCGGCTCGCGGCCGGTCAGGAGGCCGTAGATCAAGCCCGAGGCGAAGGAGTCGCCGCCGCCGACGCGGTCGAGGATTTCGAGGCCCGGGCGCTCGGACGCCCGATAGCACTTCCCTTCCATATACAGCACCGCGCCCCAGTCATTGCGAGACGCCGTCACCGCCCGCCGCAGGGTAGCGGCCGCTGCTCGCACAGGGAATCGTTTGGCGACCGTCTCCAACATGCGCTCGAAGCCATCGGCATCGAATCGGGTCAGGTGTTCATCGGCGCCGGGCACGCTGAACCCCAAGGCGGCCGTGTAGTCTTCTTCGTTGCCCACCAGCACGTCCACGAGCGGGACGAGTTCGCCATTGACCTCTTGCGCGCGCTTCTGGCCGCCCTGGGCGCGCCACAGCGATTCGCGATAGTTCAGGTCGTAGGAGACTATGGCGCCGTGGCGGCGCGCGGCTCGCATCGCCGCCGCGGCCACGGCAGGCGTGGAGTCGGACAGCGCGCAGAATATGCCACCCGTGTGGAACCAGCGCGCGCCCCAGCGACCGAAAATTTCTTCCCAATCGAAATCGCCGGGCCGCAGTTGCGAAACCGCGGTATGCCCGCGGTCGGAGCAGCCCAGCGGGGCGCGAACGCCGAAGCCCCGCTCCGTGAAGTTCAGGCCATTGCGCGCCGCGCGGCCGACGCCGTCATAGGGCACCCATTTGACCAACGATTGATCCACGCCGCCCTGCAAAATCAGATCTTCCAGCAAACGGCCGACCGGGTTGTCGGCAAAGGCCGTGATGAGTCCGGCGCGCAGGCCGAAGCAACGGCGCAATCCTCGCGCCACGTTGTATTCGCCGCCCCCTTCGCAGACTGCGAAGCTGCGCGCGGTCGCCACCCGCCGCTCGCCGGGGTCCAGGCGCAGCATGACTTCACCCAACGCTAGAATGTCCCAGCGGCAACTTTCAGAAGACCGGAAACTTAGCGGCATCACTCAAACACCCTCGACTGCCAGCTGCGCCGGCGTCAAACGCGGCACGATGAGGTGAATCAGGAGCAGGGCGGCCAAATAGGCGCTGGCGGCCAGCGTGAAGACGGGAGCGTAGCTGTGCGTCGTGTGCAGCAAGAAGCCCACGAAGACGGCGATCAGCGCGCCGCCCACGGCGCCAAAGAACTGGCCGATGCCGACCACCGAAGCCACGGCCGGCTTGGGGAACATGTCGGAGGCCAGCGTGAATAGATTCGCGGACCAGCCTTGATGCGCCGCCGTCGCCAGGCTGATCAGGCCCACCGCGCCCCACAAGCTGCGCACGCCCGCAGTCAACACAATGGGGACGACCGCCAAAGCACAGATCAGCATCGCCACTTGCCGGGCGCGGTGCCGCGGCCAGCCCGCCTTCATGAAGCGCGCCGGCAGCCAGCCGCCCACCACGCTGCCGACCGTGGCGGCGTTATAGATCACGACTACCGGCAGCCCGAGCTTGGCGACGGAAAGCGCCGGCAGATGAAATTTTGAAGTGAGGAACGGCGGCAACCAGAAGAGGAAGAACCACCAGATCGGATCGGTCATGAACTTGCCGAGAACGAACGCCCAGGTCTGGCGATGCGGCATCAACTTCCGCCACGTGACCTTCGCCGCCGGCACCGGCGGGTCGCTCTCGATATAAGCTAATTCCGCCCTTGACAGGCCCTTCTTCTCGCGCGGCGGCCGGTAAATCGCAAGCCAGCAGATCACCCAAACCGCGCTAAAGACGCCAGTCAGCAAGAAGCCGAACTGCCAGCCTAAGCGGGCCGCGACGGCCAGCACCACCAGCGGCCCGATGGTTGCGCCCACGTTGGTTCCGGAATTGAAGATGCCGGTGGCCAGCGCCCGCTCCTTGTTCGGGAACCACTCCGCTACCACCTTAATGGCGGCGGGAAAGTTGCCGGCCTCGCCGATGCCCAGGAAGAACCTCGCGACGCCGAACTCCGCCGCCGTTCGCGCCAACGCGTGTCCCATGGCCGAAAGCGACCAAATGGCGATGGAGGCGGCATAACCGAGGCGGGCGCCGATCCGGTCAATGAACCATCCCATGCCGATCGCGCCCAAGGCATAGGCAATTTGGAAAGCGCTGACGATATAGCCGTACTGGAGATCGGTCCAGCCGATCGTGTGCTGCAGCGTGGGCTCGAGCAAGCCCAGCACCTGCCGATCCACGTAGTTGATCGTGGTGGCGAAGAAAAGCAGGGCGCAGATGCCCCAGCGGTAAGCACCGCCGGCGCCGATTTCCCGGCCGGGCGGCGGCGGCACGCCGGCTGCGGCCGGGCGGGCGGCTGAGGGAAGGTCCATAGGCGTCCGTTCTACCGCGGATTGAGGGCGACGATCATTGATTCACGCCGCTGGCCAAGAACCCGCCATCCACGGCCAAGACGTGTCCGGTCACGAAGCTGGCGGAGTCCGATGCTAAGAATACCGCCGCGCCCACCAATTCCTCCAAATTTCCGAACCTGCGCATGGGCGTGCGCAGCAGAAACTCCTGGCCGCGCGGGCCGTCGAGCAGGCGGGCGTTCAAGTCCGTGCGAAACACTCCCGGCGCGATGGCGTTGACGCAGACGCCGCGCGGCGCCCATTCGATCGCCAGCGAACGCGTCAGCGACGCCACCGCCGCTTTGCTCGCGGCATAGGCGGCGACCTCGAACAAGGCGACGAAGGAGGAGAGCGAAGCGATATTGATGATGCGGCCATACCCGCGCTCCAGCATGGAGGCGCCGAAGACCTGGCAGCCGCGGAGGGTGCCGTTCAGGTTGGTTTCGAGGATATCGCGCCAGTCACGCTCGGGAAAATCCAGCGTCGGGCCGCGCTGCGTGCGGCCGGCACAGTTGACCAGGATATCGATCCGGCCGAAGCGCTCGAGCACGGCTTGGCGCAGCGCCAGCAGGCTGTCACGACTGGTGACGTCACAGGTCTGCTCCAGCGATTGCTTGCCCAAGTCCCGCACCGCTTGCGCCGCCGCTTGCACCAGATTCGCGCGGCGGCCGCTGGGAACGACGTCGGCGCCCGCCTGCGCCAGACCGCGAGCGAGCGCGAAGCCGATGCCCGAGGTGCCGCCGAGGACGACCGCTGTCTTTCCGGTTAGATCCAGCAATGTGCTCATCTTTCGTTACCGGCTGCCGGGCAGGCCACCGGCTGCCGGGCGCGGCGGGGGAGCCGGCAACGGCCGCGCCATGCTAGGCGCTGGCCCGCCGCGAGGGCGCGGCCTCCGACGCCAGTGGAAAGCCAAAATAGCGCGCGGCGTTTTCGTAGCATAGGGCGCGGATCATGGGCCCGACGAGGTTTTCCTCGTTGGGCAGGTCGCCAGACTCGATTTCGCCGCCGATCAAGTTGCACAGAATGCGGCGAAAGTATTCGTGGCGGGGATAGGACATGAAGGAACGGGAGTCCGTCGCCATGCCCACGAATCGAGAGAGCAGCCCGCAATTGGAGAGCGCGTTCAACTGCCACTCCATCCCTTCCTTCTGGTCCAGGAACCACCAGGCGCTGCCCAACTGCAACTTGCCCGGCTGCTCGCCGCCCTGGAAGTTGCCGAGCAGCGCAGCGAACGCGTAATTGTCGGCGGGGTTGAGGTTATAGAAGATCAGCTTGGGCAGACGGTTCTCGCACTCCAGCGCGTCGCAGTAGGAATTCAATGCGACGATATGCGGCCAATCGCCAATGGAGTCGAAGCCGGTATTCGGCCCCAGCGCGCGATGCATGCGCGCGTTGCCGTTGCGCAGCGCCCCCAGGTGCAACTGCTGCACCCAGCCCTTTTCGGCGTTCAGGCGGCCAAAAAAAAGCATGAGGAAAGCAGCGAACCCCACTGCCTCGCCCGCATCGAGCGCCTGGCCGCCGCGCAGCTTGAGGAAGAGGCTTTCCGCCTGGGTCGCGCCGATGGGAGGCCAGGGACAAGCATCCAGGCCGTGGTCGGACGCGCGGCAGCCCAACTCGTGGAAGGCGTTATGGCGGCGCTCCAGGGCCTCGAGGAAGTCGGACAAGCGGCGTATCTCGAGGCCGGCTTGCGCCGCCAGACGGCCGGTCCAGGCGTTGAAGGCCGCCGCGTCGTGGGTCTGGAGCGCCGCATCGGGCCGGAAGGTGGGGAAGACCTTGGTCGCCAGCGCCGACTGGCGCAGCTTGACGTGGTGCTCGAGGGAATCGGCGGGATCGTCGGTCGTCGCCAGCGCGCGCACGGAAAAGGCGCGCAGAATGCCCCACGCGGAAAAATCCTCGGAGCGCAGTCTATCGTTGGCGCGCCGCCAGATCGCGGGCGCGCTCGCGGCGTCCAGCAAATCCTTGACGTCGAAATAGCGGCGCAGCTCGAGATGCGTCCAGTGATAGAGCGGATTGCGCAGCAACTGCGGCACGGTGCGCGCCCACGCCAGGAACTTCTCGTAGGGCTCGGCGTCGCCGGTGCAGTAGCGCTCGTCAACGCCGTTGGCCCGCATGGCCCGCCACTTGTAGTGATCGCCATCCAGCCAGATCTCGGTGAGGTTGCGGAAGCGCCGGTCGGCGGCGATCTCGGCGACCGGCAAGTGGCAGTGAAAATCCAAGATCGGCTGATTCGCGGCGTAGGCTTCGTAAAGGCGCCGGGCGGCGCGGTTGTGCAGCAAAAAGGCGTGGTCAAGAAAGGCCATCGGCGAATGATTATCCTCGCACGGCGGCCGGCGCCGCACCCGCGGCGGCGGCCGGCCGGCCGTTGATCATGACGTCTCGCAACGTTAAACCCCGCACATCGCGAATGATATCGGGTTCGGCGGCATGGTCGAACCGGCAGCGCACGAGAGCCACATCTTCGATCGGCGCGCGCGGCAAGCCGCGCAGCTCGAGCGCGCGCCGGCAGGCTTCGACCCGCATGCCTTCGACGCGCACGTGGCGGCACACGGGCGTGTAGGGTCCCGCGGCGCCCTCCTCGTACAAGAAATCGATCGTCACCGCCGCTTGCGCGGTCCGGGAAACCGCCAGGGCGCGCGCTTGCACGTTTTCGATCCGGCCGCCGCGCATGGCGTTGTTCTTCACCCGCAGCGCCGTCATCACCGCCGGCCCAATCCGGCATTGCTCTACGAAGATGGCGCGGGCGTCGCCGCTGATTTCGCTGCCGATGGTGACCGCGCCATGGCCGCGCTCCATGCGGCAACGGCGGATCAGGTGGTCGCGCGCGGGCACATGCAGGCGGCGGCCGTCGGCGTTGCGGCCGCTCTTGACCGCGACGCAATCGTCGCCGGTGGCGAAACGGCAGTCCTCGATCAGCACGCCGCCGCAGGACTCGGGATCGCAGCCATCGGTATTGGGCCCGTCGCTCGCGACATCCAGCCCGCGGACGATGACATTGCGGCAGAGCACCGGGTGCACGTGATACATCGGCGAGCGGCGCAGGCGCACTCCCTCGATGAGCACGTTCTCGCAGCGGTACGGCTGGATGAACTGCGGGCGCAGATAGTGGCCCGGGCCAAAAACCCGCCGCGCGACCGGCACGCCCTGTTCCGCCATTTGCCCGAGGCGGATGCGATCGGCGAACTGCGTGCGCGGCGGATAGGAGGCGGCGGGCCCGGCGGGAGCGCGCTCCATGCCATGGGCCGCGCCGGGCCGCCGGCCGGCCCAATTCCACCAATGCTGCCAGTCCGCGCCGCCGTCGAGCGTTCCCTGCCCGGTGATCGCGATGTTGCTCGCTCCATAGGCGCGCACGAGCGGCGAATAGTTCATCAACTCGATGCCCTCGTAGCGGGTCAGCACGAGCGGATAGCGGCTGGGATCGGGCGCAAAGCGGAGGGTGGCGCCGGCCGCGAGATGCAATTCCACATTCGACAGCAGCACGACGGGTCCAGTCTGGAACTCGCCCGGCGGCACCAGCACCCGCCCGCCGCCGGCACGATGGCAAGCGGCGATGGCGGCCGCAATCGCCGCGCTCGCGTCGCTAGCCCCGCTGGCGCGGGCGCCGAAGCGCGTGATGACGAACTCCCGGCGGGGAAAGCGCGGCGGCTTCAGGGAATCGGCCCAGGCCGCGAGGCGTTCCCAATCCGTTCCGACGGAGGCCAGGCTGAATCCCGGGCGGCCCGCCCAGGCCCGCGTCGCGCCGCAGGCCGCGAGCGCGGCCGCGCCGCCGAGAAAGCGCCTGCGGTTCGCCTCCGTCGCCGGCACGCGCGCCTAGAACCTTCCCTCGCCGAGCGCGGTGATGTCGCGATCGGCAACGCCGCGGCTGCGGTGAATGCTGACATCGCGGACATCCCGCATGACGAACACCGGCGCGCCGCCGGCGAGCGGCGGCCGCACGCGGAAAAACTCGGTCTCGGCCACGTCATCGAGCACGAAGGCCGGCCGCTCGTCGGGCCGAGCCAGCGCAAATTCGACGTCGCTCACGTCCAAGCCGCGGACGTGGCGCAGGTAGAAGCCATAGGCGGGCATGGGACCGAAGTCGCCGGGCTCGGGGTAATGGCTTTCCTGCTCGGGCGGCTGCAGGGCCGCCATGGCCGCCGTGCCGCCGCCATCGGCGCGCACGTGGACGCCGCGCAACTGCACATCTTCAATGGGGTGGCCGGGGATGCCGGTCAGGATGGAGCAGAGGCGAGTGGCGCTGCCATCCACGATCAAGTTGCTGACCTGCACCCGGCGCAATCGGCCCACCGCGGTTCCTCGGGGCCCGCGCAAGCGAGCGCCGAGGCGCAGAAACAGCGGCGCCGAGGTGATATTGCGCATCGTGACGTTGGTGACGGCGATGTTCTCGAGCAGCGCGCCATCCACGCTTTCGAGCGCCAGGCCTTGGCAGCCGTCGAAGAGGCAGTTGGCGATGGTGATGTTTTCGAAGCCGCCGTTCGATTCGGTGCCGCACTTGATCCGGCCCGTGCGCGGCACGCGCGCGCCCGCCGGGAACGGCTGGAAGGTCCCGTCCAACACCGATCCCATCTGAAAGCTGCCGCTGACGAGGCAATCGGAGATGGTGACGTTCTCGGTAGCGCGCGGGGAGCCCAACGCATACGAGCTTTTGGGGCAGATGCCGTCGTCCCAGGGGGAGTTCACGGTGCAATGGGCGACGCGCACATTCCGGCAGCAATCCAGGTCCATGCCGTCGCGGTTGGTGTCGATCGTGAGATTGTCGATCGTCAAGTTGTCCACGCCGGTGGCCAGCACCCCGAAATGGCCGCCCTGCAAGATCGCGAAGTCCCGCAATAGGACGTTGCGGCAGTTTTTCAGGGCGAGGGTTTTGTCGCCCATTCCCGGGGTGGATTCGCCGCGCCCGCGGGTGAGGCCCTGGCCGTGCAATAAGCCCGGCCCAACGATCGCGACGTCGCTCAGGCCTTCGCCCCAGAGCAAAGCGTTATGCCAGTGACGATGACCGAAGTCTTCGTATTCGCCGGCTTCGGGATTGGGTTCGGCCGCGTCGTAGTCGCCGGGTCCGCCGAGGGCGCGGCAGGGGGCGGCCAGAATCGTCGCGCCGGGCAGCAGGCGCAGCGTCACTTTGCTCGCCAAATGAATCGAGTAGGAGAGATAGGTACCGGCGGGAAACCAGACCTCGCCGCCGCCACCGGCCGCCGCGGCGGCGATGGCGCGATTGATCGCCGGCGTATCCACGCGCCGGCCGTCGCCGGCGGCGCCGAAGAAGCGGACATCGTAGATGCCGCCTTGCGGGGGCGCCGGCGCGCCGGCGGGGGTGCGCACGCCGGCGGGGGTGCGCACACCGGCGGCCGCGCCCACCGGCGGCGCCGCCAAGCCGGCGCCGGCGAGCAAGACCCCGCCAAGGGCTTGCCGCCTCGTCCATGCGCCGCGGTTCATGCAGCGCTCCCTCGGCGCGCCGGCCCGTTGCCTGCCCGGGGCCTGCCCATCAGAACTCGAACTTCAGCGCGAACTGCATGATGCGAGGGCCGCTCGCGCTGGTGATTTGGCCGAATTGCTTGTCGGTCAGCGCCGATTGCGGGTTATTGAGGTTGGCATGATTGAACAGGTTGAAGGCTTCCGCGCGCAATTCCAAGCGCTGGCCCTCGCGAACCTGGAAAAAGCGGCTCAGGCCCGAATCCACGTTCCAGTTGCCCGGGCCGTAAAGAAAATTGCGGCCGGAATCGCCGAAGCCGTCGGGGCCGGCGTGGGTGGCGCAATCGGCGCTGCCATCGGGATAGGTCGCGTACCCGTTGCACGCAAACGCGGCGGTATTGAACCAGCCGAGCGCGGAGGGGTTCGCCACCGTGGGATCGCCGATCAAGTTGGCCCGCTGGCCGCCGGTGCTGCTGCTGGCGTAGTCCTTGCCGGAAGTAACGCTGAACGGCGTGCCGCTGTGAATCGTCAAGATCGTGGAGAATTGCCAATCCTCCAGGGCCGCCCGCAGCCAGCCGGAGCCGATCGCGGGCACGGCCGCGACCAGCGAAGTGTTGAATACGTGGCGAAGGTCGAAGCCGCAGCTGCCGTAATCGGCGTTGCGATTGTACGGATTTTGGTACGTCTGCCCGGCGACCTCGCCGCCGAAATCGGTCGTGTCGAGGCAATGCGACCAGGTGTAGTTGCTGAGCAGGGTGAAATTGCGGCTGAAACGATGGTTCAAGGAGAGGAGCAGGCCGTTGTAATTGGCGACGCCGCCGTCATCCGCCATCGCGAGGCTCGAGTAGGCCTGGCCGAAGCGCGGCGCCGGGTTTTGCAGATACAGCACCCGCTGGTTGTTCTCGTTGCTCGTCTTGTCGCAATTCTTGAGCGTGATGCCGGCACCGGCGCATTGCGCCGCCGTGAGCCAGACCGCGGGGTTGGTTTCGCCCTGGAGCCACAGATGGTTCGTGCGGTTGCCTAAATAGCTGATCTCGGCCAGCCAATTGGCGCCGAACTGCCGCTGCCAGGTCAGGTTCCATTGCTGCACGTAGGTCGGCTGGATGTGCAGGGGCAGGTTGATATACACGCCGAAGGGCGGGAAGAAGATGTCGCGCGTCGGAGGAAAGGGCAGCGGAAAGGGATCGCCGCCGGGATAGCTCTGATAGGGATCGCTCAGGCCACCGGTGGGACGGGGGATATCGATCGAGCTGCCGAAGGGGGCATCGTCGGCGAAACGATCGAAATAGAACTCCTCGGGGTAATCGTAGAAAAGACCGTAGCCCGCGCGGATCGTCATGCGGCCATTGCCGGCCGGGTCCCAGATGGCGCCCAGGCGCGGCGCGAAATCGGCGAGATGGCGGCTGGTGAAGGCAGGCGGCGTCTGCGGATCGCCGTAGAAGAACATGCCGGCGGGCGCGTTGACGTAGATCGAACTGAACTGGCCGGCGGCGAAGGCGGCGGGATCGAAGTGATTGCCGCGATGGAAGCGATCGATGGCGGGAAAGTACGGGTCCCACCGCAGCCCGGCATTCAGCGTCAGGCGCGAGCTGGCCCGCCAGTTGTCTTCGGCATAGAGGCCGAGATAGTTGTCGCGCCAGTTCTCTTGCTCGGCCATGCCTTGCGTGAAGTCGCTGGGCAAGCCCATCAGGAAATCGGCCAGCTCGTTTCCGGTGCTCTTGCCGTCGAAGCTGAATTGGCCGTTCGATTTGAAGTTGCTGAGCTCATTCGTCTGGCTGCGGATCCAATCCGCGCCCAAGGCGAGCTGATGCGCCCCCTTCACCCAGGTCAGATCGTCGGCCAACTGCACGCCATTGGTATTGAAATGGCCCGGCGAGCAGGTACCGCAACCGGCGCTGAAATAGTGGCTGATGCTGAAATCGAGGAAGTCGGGCACCAGGCTGTGGATCTGCACGCCGAATTGCGTCGGGTTGGGCACGGTGGCGGCGCCGCCGCGATTGATGCGCAGGCGCGTGCCGGTGAGGTGAAACGTGTTCACGACGTTGGGGGAAAGCACGTAGTTGTCGCCGAACGCCGCCGACTGGCTGCGAATGTCCTGGCCCGCCTGGGTGGTCGTCAACAAATTCCCGGCGTAGGTCGGCGGCAGGCTATAGGGCACCAGCAGATAGCGCCCGAACATCGTCTGCTTGGAGCTGTGGATGTAATCGACGCGGCCGACATATTGCTGCTCGGTTTGATTGCCGGGAATGCTGTAGTAGAGCAGCCCGCAGGGGTCGGTAGAGACGGGCACGAGCTTGATCATCGCCAACGCCGCGCTGTTGTACGCGCTGGGGTTGATCGTGTTGGCGGCAAAGGGAGCGCTGAGCGTCTTCGCCTTGCCGCCGTTGCAAGCGGCCGATTCCATCGCCGTCCAGTCGCCGGCCAGCACCGCCGCCGTGGCCACGTGCGTGCTTTTCGTGGGCGGATTGCTTTTCAAAATAGTGCCCTGGAAGCCGCCGAAGAAGAACAGCTTGTTGCGGACGATCGGCCCGCCGAACGTGCCGCCGAACTGGTTGCGCTTGAGCGAGTCGCGGCCCTTGACGAAGGCCGCCGCTTGGCCCTGGTAATTGACGATCGCCGGCGCGGCGTTGAAGCGGTAATTGCGCACGAATTCGAAGAGATCGCCGTGGAAGCGGTTGCCGCCGGAGCGGGTCACGATATTGACCACGCCGCCCGGATGCTCGCCGTACTTGGCCGACAAGTCGCTGGTCTGCACGCTGAATTCTTGCAGCGCGTCGGGAAACGGAAAGGGCAAGTTGACGTTGGTGAAGTGATCGTTGTTGTCGGCGCCGTCGAGCAAGAAATTCGTGCCGTTGCCCTGGCCGCCGGCGACCGACATGGTCTGCGACTCGTAGTTGAAGTTCTTGCTGCTGTTGATGTCGCCGGAGCCGTTCTGCGGCGCCGAGGCTCCCGCCAACAGCACCAGATTCGCGGCGTTGCGGCCGTTGAGCGGCAGCGCCAGGATGCGGCGCTCATCGATGACCTGGCTGACGGAATTGTCGTGGGTTTCGACCATGGCGCTGTTGGCCGTGACCTCGACCTCCTGATTGACGCCGCCGACGCGCAGGGTGATGTTGATGACCGGATTGGTGCCCACTTGCAGCACGATGCCGTTCTGGACGTAGGTGGAGAAGCCGCCGGCGCGCACTGTCAAGCTGTAGGCGCCCACCGGCAAGTTCAGCAGTTGATAGGCGCCGCCGGGACCGGTGACGGCTTCGATGCGCTGGCCGGTGCTGATCTGCGTCGCCGTGACGCGCGCGTTGACCACCGCCGCGCCGGAGGGATCGAGCACGCGTCCGGAAATCTGCACCACGGAAGTGGACTGCGCCGCCGCGGCGACGGCGAGCGCGCCCAGCGCCAGGGCGGCCAGCCACGCGCCGCCGCCGCGGGCCCCGCGCCGGCTCATCGGCCGAAGCCTTCGTTCCGACTGCCCCCGTACACCGAGCGCGCTCCGCATATCGTCTCCTCCCGGGATTGGCTCATCGCGCCGGCGCCGGGCGAGCGCATCGCCGCCGCGGGCCTGCGTGGGGGGAAATTAATCACGCGGCCGGGAGAGGTGTCAAGAAAAAAGAACAAACTTTCATGAAACATTTCACGCCCCGGCGTTATAAAGGGACGAGCGGCGCCGCGCCCGGCGCCGCGCCCGGAACCGCCATGCCCCCTCGCCCCAGGAGACCGCGACTCGCCGAGGTCGCCCGCGCCGCCGGCGTGAGCGCGGCCAGCGTCTCGCGGCTGATGAGCGGGAAAGCGCGCGTCGCCCCGGCCACGCGCCAGCGCATCGTCGCCGCCGCGGAGCGGCTGGGGTTCGATTTGGCGCGCGGCCGCCAGCCGCGGATCATCGCCTTCTTGCTCAGCAACCGCAACGTGCTGCACCCGTTCCATTCCGCGGTGCTGGTGGGCGCGGAGGCGTATTGCGCCGAGCACGATTACGCGCTGCTGTTCCTGCCGTATCACTATCCGGCGGCGGCGGCGGCCAAGAGCCTGAGCCTCCCGGAGATCCTGCAGAACCGGCGCACGGTATCGGGGGCGATCGTGGCGGGCACGAATTCCGCGGCGCTGCTGGAGCGCCTGACGACGCAAGGACTGCCTTGGGTGGCGCTGGGCAACAACATTTTGGGCGCGCAGGGGCCATGCAATGGGGCGGTCTATTTCGACGACATCGGCGGCGCCGAGCAGCTCACGAAATACCTCATCGGCCTCGGCCATCGCCGCGTCGGCTTCGCCGGCAACCTGCGCCTGCCCTGGTACGCGCGCCGCTTCCAGGGCTACCAGGCGGCGCTCGCCGGCGCGGGCCTGACGCCGATGCTGGGCGAGGTGCACACGCGCGAGGGCGAGGAGATGGGCTACGTGGCAGCCAAGCTCTTGCTGCAGCGGAGCGCGCCGCCGACGGCGATCTTCGCCGGCGACGATTCGGCGGCGCGGGGCGTTTACCTGGCCGCCCGCGATTGCGGGCTCGAGATTCCGCGGCAGCTCAGCGTGGCGGGCTTCAACGACACCTTGGAAGCCGCCGCCCTGCACCCCAAGCTCACCTCCGTGCGCGTCTTCACCGAAGAGCTGGGCAAGCAGCTCGCCGAGACGCTGCTGCAGCGGATCGAGCGGCCCGACAGCCCGCCGGCCGCCTTGGCGCTGCCGACGCTGCTGATCCAGCGGGAGTCATGCGGCCCGGCGCCGCTGCACCGGCGTTTGGCCGCCGCGCGCGGCGCTTAGAGCAAGCTGGCGTCGAAGGCGCCGGCGGCGCCGTCGGCGCCCGCCGGCGGCCGCGCCGCCGCGCCGGGGCGCGCGCCGGCCGCCGCGCCCAAGTACTCCAGCAATTCCTCGCGGGAATCGAAATAATTGCGCACCAGGCGCTCGACCGCTTGCGCGCGCATCTGCTGGCGGCTGACCAGAGCGTGGAACAGATACTGGCGGCCGACGCGGCGCGCGGCGATCACCTGCTTGCGCAGCAGCCGCTGCAAGACGGTCAAGACGGTGGTGTGCGCCAGGCGGCGGCCGCGTTCGGCGAGCACGCCGCGGATGAGCGCGGCCGAGGCCTCGCCCTGGCGCCAGAGCACGCCGACGCAATCGAGCTCGAGCTGCGGCAATTCGCCCCCGTGGCGCGGAGTCATGAGCGCTCTCCGCGCAGCGCGGCTTGCAGGCGGCTGGCTTTGGCCTGCACGTCGAGCTCGCCGGCGGGCGGCGCCGCGGGCGCGGCGGCGGCCGGCGGCTGGAGCCAGCGGTCCAGGTGCAGAATGGTGCGCTCGAGCGAAGCGTTATAGCCGGTCCAATGGCCCGGCTGCAGGCCATCGCGGCGGCGCTGCTGCGCGATCGCCTGCATCTTGGAATCGAGATCGTCGAGAAAATGCAGCAGCACGGCCTCGGCGAACATCGGCAGCTTGGGCGAGCCGAATTCGTAATGGCCGTGATGGCTGATGATGAGGTGCTCGAGCGCGACTTGCAGCGGGCGGGGGAAATCGGGCAACTGCGCCAGCTTGGCATGGAGCATTTGCAGCGCCAGCACCATATGGCCGAGCAACTGGCCCTCGCTGGTGTAGGCGAAGGAGCGCTCGTAGCTCAGTTCCTCGATCTTGCCGAGATCGTGCCAGATGATGCCGGCGAGCAGCAGGTCTTGATCCACGCCGGGGTAGTTTTGCGCGATCAGGCGCGCGGCGCGGCAGAGCGAGCGGACGTGCTCGAGCAAGCCGCCGAAGTAGGCGTGATGCAGCGACTTCGCCGCCGGCGCGCGCTTGAAGCGCGCCGCGATCGCGGGATCGTCGAGGACGGCGAGCAGGAGCGCGCGCAAGTGCGGCTCCTCGCAGGCGGCGGCATAGCCGCGCACCTCGGCGAACATCGCCTCGACGTCTTCGCCGGTGGTGGGCAAGAAGTCGGCGAGGCTGATCTCGCGCTCCTCGAGCCGCCGCAGCTTCTGGATGGTCAACTGCAGCCGGTCGCGGAAGACGCCGACGACGCCGCGGACCTTGACGAAGTCGTCGCGCTCGAAGGTGTTCTGCACTTCCGCGACGCCGTCCCACATCTTGGCCTCGAGGTCGCCGGTGCGGTCGCCGAGGATGAGCGAAAGATAGGGCTCGCCGTCTTTCTTCAAGCGCAGTTCCTTGTGCTTGACCAGGAAGGCGGAGGTCACGCGCTCCTCGGGCGCGAGCTGCTCCACGAAGCGCGCCTTCAGCGGTTCGGCAGCGGCGAATTGGCCTTCGGCGCTCATCGCTAGAGCCGCGGCTAGAAGCCGGGGCCGCCGCCGCTGATGCCGCCGCTGCTATGGGGTTTTTCGACGGGCTTGGGCAAGTCCTGCGGCAAGACGCGCTCGAAGCGCTCGAGGTTGGGGACGGTGGAGGCGCTGGCGCCGGTATCCACGTAGCCGGAGGCGACCTTGATATAGGCCTGCGAGCGCAGATTCGCCAGATACAGCTGCAACTCCGGCTGCAGCTTTTTCTCGTAGAGGATCTGCTGGATCTTGTTGCGCGCGTCGTCGAAGCTCTCCTGGCCGGCGTGCTGAATCGCGTTGACGCGCAGGATCAGGTAGCCATTGGCGGTCTGAATGACGGGCGTGATGCCGCCCACGGGCAGCTTCGCGATCACCGCTTCGAGCTGGGGCGACAAGCTGCCCTGCTTGAAGAACCCGATCTCGCCGCCGCCGGCCGCAGTCGAGCCCTGCGAGTAGCGGCTGGCGAGCTTGCCGAAATCCTCGCCTTTCACGGCGCGGGCGCGGACCTGATCGGCGAGGTCCTTCAAGCGCGCGAGCGCGGCGGCGGGCTGGTTCTTGGTCGAGATCAAGATCTCGCTCAGATCCACGCCGGGCTGGCCGACGAACTCCGCTTTGTGCTCCTCGTAGTATTTCTTCACGTCTTCGGGCGCGAGCGTGATGCGCGGGGCCACGTCCTGCTCGATGACCATCTGCTGCAAGATGCCGTTCTTGATCTGCTGCTTGAAGTCCTCGTAGTCCTCGCCCTGGGCCTCGACGGCCTTCTGCAAATCTTCCATGGTGGGCAGATTCATGCTGCGGCGAATCTCGTCGAGGCGGTGAATGGTCTCGGTTTCGGCGCTGTAGCCGAGATCCGAGGCGCGCTGCAGCAGCAACTGCTGATTGATCAAGTCGCGCAGCAGGTCTTTTTTCGCGGCGGCGGCCTGCTCGGGCGTGGGCGGCGGGGTTTGGCTTTGCAGGTCGGCCTCGAGCTGCTTTTCCGCGCGCTCGTAATCCACGTTGGTGATGATGGCGTTATTGACGCGCGCCACCACCGACTCGACCACCACGGCGGCTTCCTTGGGCGGAGTCGTATTGTCCGGGCCTGCGGCAAGGGCGACGGGCGCGATCAGCAGGGCGGCGAGACCGGCAGCGGCAAGACGGTTCATGACGAGGAACCTCGTAGGGCAATTTTAGCGCAGGCCCGGCGGCGGTTCCCGCGCCCCAGCGGCGCCGCCGACGGAAGCGGCGCGCGGCGGATGGAGAGTAGCGCCGCGGGAGACGGGCCGCTATCATAGCGGGGTGTCACGAACCACCTTCTTGCCGATTCTCGCGCTTTGCGCCCTGATCTCGATGACGGAGTCTATCGCGAACGCGCAACGGCCGGCGCCGGTGAAGTCGCCGGAAGTCGCCGCGGACGGCACGGTGACGTTCCGGTTCCGCGATCCCAACGCCCATGAAGTGATGCTGCTGCTCGAGGGCCGCAACCAGCCGATTCCGATGCAGCGCGGCGACGACGGCATTTGGACGCTGACGCTGGGACCGCTGCCGCCGGAGATCTACGGCTACTCGTTCATCGCCGACGGCGTGCCGCTGATGGATCCGGTCAATCCGCTGATCAAGCCGAACCTGCTGACGCCGCAAAGCATGGTGCTGGTGCCGGGCGCCGATCCGGAGCCGTGGGAAGCGACGGACGTGCCGCACGGCGTGGTCGAGCACCACTTCTATCATTCGGCGGTGATCGGCGACAACCGCGACTATTACGTTTACACGCCGCCCGGCTACGACCCGCGCCACGGGACGCGGTATCCGGTGCTCTATCTGCTGCACGGCTATAGCGACGACGCCAGCGCCTGGACTTCGGTGGGCCGCGCCAACTTCATTCTCGACAACTTGATCGCGCAGAACCGCGTGCAGCCGATGATCGTGGTGATGACGCTGGGCTACGGCACGCCGCAGATGCTGAACTTCGGCTGGACCGCGTTTTCGCATACCGAACTCGTCGGCGAAAACATGACGCGCTACCGCCAGGCGCTGCTGCAGGAGGTCATTCCGCAGGTCGAGGCCGCCTATCGCGTCAAGACCGACCGCAACGACCGCGCCATCGCCGGGCTTTCCATGGGCGGGGCGGAGTCGCTGTTCGTGGGCCTGAACGATCTCGATCGCTTCTCCTGGGTGGGCTCGTTCAGCGCCGGCGGGCTGGCGAGCGATTACGCCTCGCAGTTTCCCGATCTCTCCGCGAACGCCAACAAGAAGCTGCACCTGCTCTGGATCGCCTGCGGCACCAGCGATCCGCTGATCAAGTCGAATCGGGCGTTTCGCGACTGGCTGACGTCGCGCGGCGTCCGGCACACGGACATCGAGACACCCGGCGTGCATTCGTGGCTGGTTTGGCGCGACAACCTGGTTCATTTCTTGCCGCTGCTGTTCCGCAAGTAGGCGAGAACTCGGATCGGGCGCAGCCGAACGGCTGCGGGCGTTCGTCCCGATGAGCGGGCCCGGCGCGAGCTGGAGGCCTCCTCTTGAGCGCCGGTTTGCCGCGTTCGGCGGGCATGAGCACCCGAAAAGGGGGGGGGGACCACCCTGGTTGAGAGAACCTGATTTATCTCGTTGATAGCAGACGGCTTATCGTGCAAGAAAGGAATTGAAAAATGGTCTCCTCCCCAAACGGGGGGAGCGGCGCGCCGCTGGTTTTCGGCCTGGCAGCGCAGGCGCGCGCGGGCACACGCCACCTCTTTCGCCGAAGGCATAAAAGCTGAGATGCAGACGAAAGTGGAACGGTTGGACGCCAGAATTGGAAGCCCGGGATCGGAGGACGCAGCGGGCGACTGGACAGAGATGCCACCTGGGACCGGGGCTAAAGCCCAGGGACGGGTTGACGCCGCGACCCGGGGTTAAAGCCCCGCTGATCCACCCGGAAATGACCCGGCTCTTCCACGGTGAAACGATGAAGCCCGGGTCGTCCACTCGGAACCGAAAAAGCTCGGCTTTGCTATAAGCCCCGGCCTATTCCGGCGCGGGGACGATTTTGACGCCGGGCGGCGGCGTGAAGCGGAACAGCGAGGCGGGCAAGCGCACGTTGCCGGAAACGCCGGCGAGGCGGAAGTCGGTCTGCGTGCCGTCTTGGGCGCGAATGACGATGCGGCTGATGTCGTAGGCGGGCGTGATTTCGAGCAGCACTTCGCGGAACTGATCGCCCAGGAAGCGCGGCGCGCCGCGAATGACCCAGTCGCCGGGCGTGAGCGGATCGAGGCCGCCGAAGCTGAGGCCGGCAAGCTCGCGGGGAAGATCCATTTTGCCGAGCAGCCAGCGCAGCGGGGTGCGCAGGTCGTCGGATTGCTTCAAGGTCTTGCGCTGCGCCTGCCGATCGCCGAGGACATAGAGCCAGACGTCGCGGCCATCCACGAGAAAGATCTTCGGCTGCGGCTGCTGGTAGCGCCAGAGCATGCGGCCGGGCTTGCGCAGATAGAGCACGCCGGACTCTTCCCTGCTCCGCCCCTGGCCGGTGTAGATCTCGGTGAAGTCGGCACGCAACGTGACGAGCGAGTTGTAGCGGGCGTCCACGATCTGGATCAGCGTCTTCAGGTCCATCGCGGCGGCGCGCGCCGGCGGCGCGGGCGGAACGGCGCGGAGGCCGCACGCGGCGGCGAGAACCATGATCAGAGATGCCAACGTCCGCACGTTTCAGTATGGCCGATGGCGCAGGGGGCGCGGCGGGCGAAGGCCGCGAGGGCGGGGCGCGCAGCTTGCGATTCGGGCGGGCGGCTCAGGCGGATTGGGCGCGGCGAAGCAGTTCGGCGGCGTGCTGGCGGGCGGCGGCGCTGGCGAGCCCGCTCAGCATGCGCGCGACTTCCTCGACGCGCTCGGGGCCGGCGAGAGCGGCGACTTCGGTGATGGCGCGGCCGCCGCGGCGAACCTTTTCGACGCGGAGATGATGATGGGCGTAGGAGGCGATCTGCGCCAGGTGGGTGACGCAGAGCACTTGGAAGCGGGCGCCGAGCTGGGCGAGCTTGCGGCCGACGGCTTCGGCGGCGCGGCCGCCGATGCCGGCGTCGATTTCGTCGAACACCAGAGTGCGCGGGGCGGCGGCGGCGCGCGCGGGGGCGCGGCCTTGCGCGGCGACTTGCAAGGCGAGCAGCAAGCGCGAGAGCTCGCCGCCGGAGGCGATCTCGGCCAGCGGCTTGAGCGGCTCGCCGGGATTGGTGGTGGCGAGGAAGCGAATGCGGTCCCAGCCGAGCGGCCCCCAGGCGGCGGGCTCGGGCGCGGCGGGCACCAGCCACTCGACGGCGAGCTCGATCTTCATGGCCAAGTCGGCGGCCTGGCGGGCGACGGCGGCCGCCAGCGTCTGGGCGGCGGCGCGGCGGAGGGCGGAGCGGCGCTCGGCGAGCTCGCGATAGCGGGCGGCCGCAGCGGCGGCAGCGGCGCGCAAGCGCGCGCGCTCGCCCTCGGCATCGGCGATGGCGGCGAGGCGCTCGTCGAGGGCGCTCCGCAGCGCGATGGCCTCGGCCAGCGTGGGGCCGTATTTGCGCTTGATGCGATCGAGGAGGGCCAGACGGTCGCCGACGGCGGCGAGGCGCTCGGGCGAAGCGTCTTCGCCCTCGGTCCAGGGACGGAGCGAAGCGGCGACGTCGTCAATTTCGAGGCGCGCCGACTCCAGGCGCGGCGCCAGGTCGGCGGCGCGCGCGTCGAACTTGGCCAGCTCCAGCACCTGCTTTTGCGCCAGGCGCAGCGCGCGGCTGGCGGCCTCGGGCGCGTCGTAGAGCGCGGCATAGGCGGCATGCGCGGCGGCGGCGATGCGTTCGGCATTGGCGAGGCGCAGCCGCTCCTGCTCGAGCTCGGCATCCTCGCCGTCGCGCAGCGCGGCCGCTTCCAACTCCTGGCGCTGATAGCGCCAGAGGTCGGCCTGCTGCAAGCGGGTTTGCTCGCCCTGCTCCCAGGCCGCGGCCGCGGCCTCGGCATCGCGCCAGGCGGCGCAGGCGGCGCGCAGGCGCGGGAGGAGGCCGTCGCCGTCGCCAGCGAAGTCATCGAGCAGCTCCAGCTGCGCGGAGGGGGTGAAGGCGACGAGGGCTTGATTTTGGGCGTGCACTTCGCCGAGCGCGGGCGCCAACTGCCGCAGCGCCGCCACGGTGGCCGGCTTGTCGTTGATCAGCACGCGGCCGCGGCCGCCGATCTCGCGGCGCACGATCAGCGGCTCGCCCGCGACGATGCCCAGCGCGTCGAGCGCCTCGGCCGGGACGGCGCCGTCGTCGAGACGGAAGACGCCGCTCACCCAGGCGCGCTCGGCGCCGCTGCGGACGGCGGCGGCGTCGGCGCGCTCGCCGAGCAGCAGCCCGAGCGCATCCACGACGATGGATTTGCCCGAGCCGGTTTCGCCGGTGAGGACGTTGAGGCCGGAGGCAAACTCCACCGCTAGGCGGTCAATGAGGGCGTAGTCCTCGATGTGGAGCGAGAGCAGCACGGATGGATGATTTTATGACGAGGAGCGAGGGCGGGATAGCGGGCGGGGCGATCAGCTTCGCCTCGCTTCGTTTATTGGCGCTCCGCTCCGCTCCGCTGCGCTTGGATTGGCGCTCCGCTCCGCTGCGCTTGGATTGGCGCTCCGCTCCGCTGCGCTTGCCGGTCGCTCGGCCTCCTTCACGTACTTCCGTGTACGCTCAGTCGGCCTCGCTCCCGGCGCCTCGCGCCGCTCGCTTCTCCCACCCCAAGGCGCGCCGCTGCGCCTTGGGGACCCCGGTTCGCCCCGCTCCGGCGTCCTACCAGGTACGGACCCGCCATGCGGAAGATAGCGGGCGGGGCGATCAGCGCGTCGCAGGGCTGCGATCTCAGACCGCAGCGCACCTACATCGCGGGCCGGGGTCCCCGGGGCTCCCACCCCCAAGGCGCGGGGGCGGGCGCTTACGCGCCGCGTTCGAGGTCGCGAAGGAGTTCGCGGGCGATGACCAGGCGCTGGATTTCGCTGGTGCCTTCGCCGATGGTGCAGAGCTTGACGTCGCGGTAGAACTTTTCGGCGGGGTAATCCTTGAGGAAGCCGTAGCCGCCGTGAATCTGCACGCACTCGTTGGCGGCGCGCACCGCGGCTTCGCTGGCATAGAGCTTGGCCATCGCCGCCTCGCGGGTGACGGGGCGGCCTTGATCCTTGAGCCAGGCGGCGCGGCGGGTGAGCAGGCGGGCGGCGTCGAGTTCGGTGGCCATGTCGGCGAGCTTCCACTGGATGGCCTCGAAGGAGGCGATCGGCTGGCCGAACTGGCGGCGCTCGGCGGCGTAGCGGCGGGCGGCCTCGAAGGCGCCGGTGGCCATGCCCAGCGCCAAGGCGGCGATGCCGATGCGGCCGCCGTCGAGGATGCGCAACGCGTCCATGAAGCCGCGGCCGGCTTCGCCGAGCAGGTTGGCGGCGGGCACGCGGCAATCCTCGAAGATGAGCTCGGCGGTGTCGCTGGCGCGCATCCCGAGCTTGTTCTCTTTCTTGCCGGCGCGAAAGCCGGGCGTGCCCTGCTCGACGATGAAGGCCGAGATACCGTGCTTGCCGGCTTCGCGGTCGGTGGCGGCCATCACGACGCAGACCTGGGCGTGGTGGCCGTTGGTCGCGAACGACTTGGTGCCGTTGATGATCCAGGAGTCGCCGTCGCGCCGGGCGTGGGTGCGGGCGCCGGAGGCATCGGAGCCGGCGCCGGGCTCGGTGAGGCTCCAGCAGCCGAGCCATTCGCCGCGCGCCAGCCGCGGGAGGTAGCGGCGGCGCTGGCAGTCGCTGCCGGCGAGGAAGATATGGTTGGCGCAAAGGGAGTTGTGGGCGGCAACGATGAGGCCGATGCTGCCATCCACGCGGGCCAGTTCCTCGATCACCAGGGTGTAGTCCAAATAGCCTAGGCCGGCGCCCCCCAGTTCGGGTGGGAAGATGACCCCCAAGGCGCCGAGTTCGCCGAGGCGGCGGAGCACATCGCCGGGCCAGAGCTGCTGCTCATCCCACTCGCGGACATGGGGCGCGATCTCGGTTTCGGCGAAGGCGCGCAGCTCGCGCTGGAGGGCGAGCTGGTCGGCGGTCAGGGAGAAGTCCACCCACCTTTATAACACTAGTAACCGAATGAAAACATGGGATTTATCATTACCGGCTGGTCGGCAAGCGCGGGCGGGGCGACTGGCGGCGGGGACAGGGCGCGGGCGGCGGCGCGGGCTATGCGGGAGGGCGGCGGGTATGGATGGGGCGGGCGGGCCGCGGCCGGCTTCGCCGTTAGCCCCTCTTCCAGCACCGCCAACACCAGCGCCTCTCGACCGCGCGGGGTTAATCGTGCATTCTGGTGACAGTCCATTCGATCCTCTTCCTTGAAGCCTTCGGTTTGGTCACCATC
>JAJPKR010000021.1 GCA_021323595.1 Terriglobia bacterium
ACGGCTCACTCCATGCGGTTGGTCTGCGGTGACAACTGGGCGAGGGCGGAGGATCACTCGTCCGACGATGGCATGACACAGCTGAGGGAGGCGGTGTCGCGACGTGTCGACGAAGCTGCTATCGGGGTAGTTCTTGAACGGGACTGCGCAGACTTCGCAACCAGGACATGCACGGATCGCGTCGAGCGGTTCGCCTCCCTCGGGATGGAGTTTCATCTCCTGCCATCCGGCTCAGCGGCGAAGGAATCTGACGCGCGATGGCTCTCCGAGTTCGCGCTCAGGCTTGCAAGCGATGTCGGCGGGGTGGGAGCATGGGCCCGGGGGCGGCTATGCTCGGGCCTGACACGGCTTATGGAGTCGCCCACGCTGGCGAGAGCTGCTCGGTTTTTTGTGCTCTCGATAGACCGTCAACGCCAGTCGCAAGCTGGTCCCGCCGAACTCTACGCTGGATGGGAGTGGAAATGAGACAGGTAACCGCCGCGGAGGTCCACGCTCGGAAGGTCGCGGAATTGGGACTCGATTCGAGCGCGCTTGATCTCGCATCACCTGAGGCGATTGCGGGAGCGCTCCGAAGGATGGCGAGCGTTCTTTGTCCGTGTGCAGCACCGACGCTCGTGCGTAGTGTTGTGCGTCCACTTCGAGGCTTGGTGGACGACCTCGACGCCGTAAGGGGTCTCGTCGAGGAAACGCTGGAGGCGATGGTTGCTCACGGCGATATCCTCGAGCACCGCGATGTCGAAGAGGATCCGGGGAGTGGGGCGACGACGCTGCTATACGCCGCTCCAGCTAGTTTTGTGCCGCGAGAGAGTGGCGCTGTGATCCTTCTCGGCGTCACATCGGACCAGCTTTCCGCTCTTCCTGACGAGCTCGAGGACCGAGTCGAGTACGCTGCTCACGTCCGACGCCTAAGCCCGCTTCGTGGTGAGAATTTGCGCGCCGAACTCGGACAACTTGGCCTGGCAGAGGTCTCGCACGACCGATGGCTCAAAGCGCCTCGAGCGGAATCGCCGATCCAATGCCTATCCCGAGCTGACGATCTCCTGGATCGCGCGCAGCCGTCCCGCGACGTGCCCGGCTTGTTCTTATTGGATCCAGCTCGTTCGGTGCGTTTCTACCGCGGTCGCTGGGTAGACGTGCGGTCTCAGACGGGAAGATTCGTGGGACGCCGCAGTCAGGCGTACGGTGCGGCATTGTGGTCCTATGTTCAGTTGCGTAATGGCAATCCAGAGCGCCTGATCGACTTTCCGGTCGCCGGAGGCCGATGGCGCGGCTGCGACGAAGCATGGCGCTTGCAGATGGCGATCGACGCAGCGCGTGGAGAACCTCAGAGGTTCAAGGTGCTTCCAGGCCCCGGCAAGACGCGCGTGATCGAATTTTTCTCCCCTGTTCCAATGTGGGCAAGACGCAGATGGGACGCTGTTGGCGAACTGGTTCCAAGCTCGGGATGTCTGTTCGCCTACAAGCTTCCGGAGGCGGAATGCGCCGAGGAAATCCGATTTCTTCGTGACGAGCTCTGGCTCCAAGAACTGATCGGGAGGTAGAGTGAACATCGAGAAAGTGACAAGGTGTCGCCGACCATCGTAGAGACGACCCAGCAACTTCACCGAGCGCTGCAGGACTTCATCGAGGCCACCTATCACGTGAGCCACCCGATGCTTGTGGCACAGCGGCGAAAGCTACTGGAGAAACCGGGCGTCATCCACCAACGGCCATACCTGGAGAGCACGCCCCGGTACAAGACGGGCTCAGCATTTCGCGATCTTGGCCTCGACGAGGCCCCGCTCGAGGTTTTCTCAGCGGTATCGAAGGCGCAAGGCGATCTCGGCCTGCTCATCCATGATCCGCCATACCAGCACCAGGCGATAGCGACCCGGCTGTCGCTCATCGAGGGGCGAAGCCTCGTCGTGATGACAGGCACGGGCTCGGGAAAGACCGAATGCTTTCTCCTGCCGATACTGGGCAAGTTGGCGCGCGAGGCGAAGAGCAAAGGTCAGGAGTTCGGGGCGACTCCGGCCGTCCGAGCGATGGTCCTGTATCCGATGAACGCCCTGGTGAACGACCAGCTCGGACGGCTCCGGCTACTCTTCGGCGATCCGAGGATCGTCAAGAAGTTCATGGACTGGTCTGGGCGGCCCGCCCGGTTCGCGAGGTACACAAGCCGGACTCTCTATCCCGGTGTCCGCGACGATAAGAAGGATAAGGACCGGCTGCTCCCCATCGGGACGTACTACGTCCGGAACCTGGAGCTTGCCCAGGGCCCGGCTTCCCCCCAGCAGGCCGCCGCCAACGCGCTCGTGCGTGAGTTGAAACGGCGCGGGAAGTGGCCGGCGAAGCCGGACCTCATGGGCTGGTACGGAAAGAAGGGGTCGCGTTGGCGAGACGCGAAGAGCGGCGAATTCAAGAGGTGCGTGACGCTCCCAGGAGATCCCGAACTCCTCACGCGACACGAGGCCCACGACGCACCGCCCGACATCCTAGTTACCAACTACTCGATGCTCGAGTATATGTTGATGCGCCCACTCGAGCGACCCATCTTCGATCGCACGCGCGACTGGCTCGAAGCGAACCCCAAAGAGCGCTTCCTCCTCGTCATCGACGAGGCCCACCTCTACCGAGGAGCCGCAGGCGCCGAGGTCGCGCTGCTTATTCGAAGGCTCCGTATGCGGCTAGGCATCCCTCCGGACCGTTTGCAGGTCATCTGCACAAGCGCAAGCTTCAAGGATCCCGACTACGCCCTGATGTTCGGCGCGCAACTCGCTGGTAAGGCCCCAGGAGACTTCAGGAAGGTGCAAGGGGAACTCCTCCTTCGACCTGGCGCTGGCAAGGGCACGAACCAGGACGCAGCCACCCTGGACGCGATTGATCTTCAGGCGTTCTACGAGGCTGACAGCGACGACGCCCGCCTCCTACAGATTGCGTCATTCCTCGAGTACCGGAACGTTACCCCCCCATGGGACTTACAAAGAGCGCTCTTCGACGCTTTGGTCTCGTTCGCGCCGATGGCGCACTTGATTAATATCACCATGAGCGAAGCGCAGGCGGTGGATGTGCTCGGGGAGAAGGTGTTTGAGAGCAGCGTGGCCCCCGAGGTAGCTGCCCGGGCTGTCACCGCCCTCATCGCGCTCGGAAGCGTTGCGCGGCGAGACCCGACAGAGCCGGGTCTGCTACCCTGCAGGGTCCATTCGTTCTATCGCGGTCTCGCTGGGCTCTGGGTCTGTATGGATGCCCAATGCACGAGCTTGCCGCCGGAACAGCGTGGCGGACCCGCAGGTAGGCTGTTTAGCCAGCCGCGGGACACTTGTGACTGCGGAGCCCGGGTGCTTGAGCTTTATACGTGCCGCAATTGCGGCACCGCATACGCGCGCGCATACACAAACGACGTTGACGATCCGAACTTCCTCTGGCCAGAGCCCGGAGGGGCGTTCCGCACGCTCTCGGGGCAGTTCGACGAACTTGCGCCCGTCGACTTGCTCCTGGAGAAGCCGGTGCTCGACGATGCCGTGGAACCGGCAGAATACGATCTCATCACGGGCAGGTTGAACCCGCACCAGCTCGGGCTGCGAAACCGGCAGGTCTACCTGCGCGCCGGGCGCTCGGCTCTTCCTGATGCGGATGACGAACCTCGCAACGCCGCACCGGGCGAGTTTCGGCCCTGCGCAGTCTGCGGCGAGAGCGCCGCATTTGGGCGATCCTCCGTTCAGGATCATCAGACAAAGGGGGATCAGCCGCTCCAAGCGCTTATCGCGAGGCAGATTCAAGTGCAGCCGCCGAGCCCCGTACCCGCGACGCCGCTCGCCCCCCTGCGTGGAAGAAAGGTCCTTATCTTCTCAGACTCGCGTCAGACAGCGGCGCGGCTCGCTCCCAACCTGCAAACATACTCAACGCAGGACGCCCTCCGGCCGCTCATCGTCTCCGGGTACGCGCGCCTCGCGAACTCGACGATCGTCGCAAACCTCCTTTCGCTCGAAGACCTCTACCTCGGCGTGCTCATCGCCGCAAAGGAGATGGGGGTTCGCCTTTGGCCGGAGTTGAAAGCGGGGGAGAGCTTCCAAGACGGGCACCTCGTGGAGGAGGCCATCAGGAGCGGGGCGCTGACCCGGGACATGGACTTTTTAAACCTCTTAGCACGAGTCAGGAGTTCGGCACCTCCCGAGTCGCTGCTCCGGGCGATCACGAAATCCATCACAGATCGTTACTACGGCCTCGAGTCGCTCGCGCTCGCTTCGCTCATCGAGCGCCCCGAGCACGCCTCGAAGATCCACGAGTTTCCCGACGTCCCGGGATACGCGCAGTCATCAGACGAGAAGATCGCCCTTGCGCGGGCTTGGCTCCGGTGTTGGAGCCGTCCGGGCTTTTGGTTAAGCCACATGCCACCCGCGTGGTGGCTCCGCGAAGTCCAGCCCGGGTCGGGCAAGTTCAACGACATCCATCGCTTCCTCCGCGACAAGCCGGCACGGACGCGTTTCGACGAGCAGTGGGTGCCGCGGCTCCTAAAGCTCTTCGCGCAACCGACAGCGCCCGGTAAGTTCCGGCTGAAGGGCGCCGAACTATCCCTCGAGATCGGGGGGGCCTGGGCCTACTGCCAGTCCTGCCGAACAGCTCAGCGCCCTTTCCCGGGGCGAACAACGTGCGTGAAATGCGGGCAGGACACCGCCACGCCCATCGATCCTGACAAGGATCCTGTTTTCGTGGCTCGGAAGGGCTACTACCGGGCCAGCACGACTGAAGCGCTTCAGGCGCCTCCCAAGCCTCCGATGGCGCTAATCGCCGCAGAGCATACCGCCCAACTCAACACCGCGCAGGCTGACGAAGTATTCTCGAAGGCTGAGGAACACGAACTCTTGTTTCAGGACGTGGATCTCGGCCCGGACGAGACGGGGCGCGAGCGCCCGGCGATCGACGTCCTGTCCTGCACGACAACGATGGAGGTGGGTATCGACATCGGAACACTATCTGGCGTTTCACTTCGCAACATGCCGCCTGCGCGTGCGAACTATCAGCAACGGGCGGGCCGCGCCGGACGACGTGGGAACGCTGTGGCGACGGTAACCGCTTTCGGCAACTCCGACAGCCACGACGAGCACTACTTCACCCACCCCGATCAGATGATACGCGGTGCCGTCGATGATCCAACGCTTACGCTCGACAACCCCGAGATCGCGCGGCGCCACGTGACGGCGTACCTGCTGCACCGATACCACCAAGCGAAGCTGCCCGAAATCAAGCCCGAGGAGCAGCCCCACCTGTTCGCCGTACTAGGGACCGTACGGGACTTTAAGAACCAAAAAAAGGCGCTCAACCGCCCGGACCTCGAGGAGTGGCTCCGTTCAAACGAGGACGCGTTGAAAGCTGACGTTGCTGCCTGGCTCCCAAGCGAGATCTCTCCCGCAGATCGCCAACCGCTCCTGGAGTCACTGATACAGGGCACCCTTCAGCCGATTGATGAAGCGATCGAGTACGATCCGGGCGTCGCTGGTAACCCGGGCGCGTCGCCCGCGGCAGAACCCGCAACGGCCGAAGGCGAAGAAGAGACGAGCCTCGAGGCGCCCGATGAGGAAGGCGAAGAGCGACCTGGGCGGGATCCGGCGTCCGAGAATCTCCTCGACCGCCTCCTCTACAAGGGGGTCCTACCACGCTACGCTTTTCCGACAGACGTGGCGTCCTTCTACGTCTTCGACCCGGATCGCTCGACACAATATCGGCCAGCGTTCCGCTTCACACCGTCGCAGGGTCTGCCGGTCGCGCTGTCACAATACGCACCCGGCAAGGAGGTTTGGATCGGGAACAAGTTGTGGACGTCGGGGGCGGTCTACTCGCCGATTCGGCACGACCGGTACCGCGCATGGCTGACGCGGCGCCTCTACTATGAGTGTCAGTACTGCCACTACACCATGACCACGTCCCTCGACGAAGGGACACGCGGGGAGACAAAGGACTGTGAGGCGTGCGGCGGTCACGGAACCTTCGGGCCAGCCAGGTACTGGCTGCGCCCCCCTGGGTTCGCGCACCCCGTGAGCAAGGAGGAGGGGACGTCGCCCGACGATCAGCCTGCCCGCAGCTACGCCACGCGGGCAAAGCTGACAATGCACACGCCGCCAGACGAGTCAAAGTGGACACGACTCAATGACCATATCCGCGTGCACTACACGCGCCAGCACCTTCTCGTCACCAATCGCGGACCCCGCGAAGAGGGTTACACATATTGCACGAAGTGCGGCCTCATCGAGCCGACCGCGCTGCACAAGGGTGTCGTCGGCGCCGCCCATCGTAAGCCGTACCCCGATCCAACGGATGCCAACTGCTCGGGTGCTGGCGCAACGAAGGGAATAGTGCTCGGGACCGATTTCATCAGCGATGTACTACTCGTCTCAATCAATGTGCACCCACCCCTTACGCTTGTCCCGAGCCTGTTGCCGACCGATGCCGCGCTGCGGAGTGTCAGTGAAGCACTTACAAAGGCGGCATGTGCGCGCCTTGAGCTGGAGGCCACCGAGTTGCAGGCGGAGTACCGGTCCGCCCTTACCGCCGCTGGGAGAAAAGGTCTTGAGGCGGAGATCTATTTGTATGACACGCTACCTGGTGGTGCCGGCTTTGCTCAGCGTGTCGGTCAGTTAGGGCTGGCGGTCTTTGAGGAAGCGCTGCAGATCTTGGAAGCATGTCCTGAGAACTGTGATCGATCGTGCTACCGCTGTTTGCGAAGTTACAAGAACAAATTCGAGCATGACCTTCTGGATCGCCATCTTGGGGCGAGTCTTCTGAGATTCCTCCTTTATGGAAGTTATCCAACTCTCGACTCAGATCGCGTTGCAGCTTCTACGACGATGCTATTCGAGGATCTTCACCGACAAAACTTGGATGGAGTGACGGTCAAACGAAATCAATCGATGACCCTTCCTGGATTTGGCCAGGTGACCGCTCCCATATATGTGAAGCTCAAAACCGGACGTGAGTTCATCATCGGACTTCACGGGCCGCTCACGCCCGACGAGCCCTCGGATTCCGCGTTAAGAGAACTCAAGAAATCCCGCCCCTCAGTTGCTGTGCTGCTTTGCGATGAACTCGTGGTCCGTCGAAACCTGCCAGCGGCAACTAGCCGCATCATTCAGCAATTAGGACAAGCGTGACTACCGACAATGTCGACCGGGCGTTTAGGCTCCGCACGCCACCGGCACGCTGACGATGCTGCTCGCGCCGCAAGGGAGCGCAGCAGTAGAGATCGCGAGCTTCCCGCAGTCGTTCGAGCGCGGCTGCACTGCTTCCACGGCCGCCTACTCCATGCGCCCGGACGGCCAGATCGCCGTCGTCAACCGTTGCTGCAAAGCCTCTCTCGACGGGCCCGAAAAAGTGGCTCGCGGCCGAGCCCGCGTCGTCGATCGCCGCTCCAACGCCAAGCTCAAGGTTAGCTTCTTCTAGCCCTTCTGGGGCGACTACTGGATCATCGCCCTCGGCCCCGGCTACGAGTACGCCATCGTCGGCCATCCCAGCCGCGACTACCTCTGGATCCTAAGCCGTGCCCCCGCCATGGATCCCGAGCTCTACGCCTCCTTCGCCCGGCGCCTCCAAGCCCACGGCTAGGAGACCGACCGCCTGCGCAAGACCCTCCAGCCCAGGAAATCAGACGCCGGCCCCTTGACCTGCCCCCATTTTCCGTTCAACCGAGAATACGACATTCGGGCCCCTGAGCGGTCCCCTTTTTCTGATACAGCTCTCCGGTTAGTTTCCGGCAGGCACTGCAGCCGTGAGATCGCGGCTAGCCGCGATCTCACGGATAAATTCGTCGGGCGATCGCTCGCCGAGCGCCCGCGGAGGACGACTCCCATTGTATTCCCGCCGCCAGTCCTCGATGAGGCGCATCGCGTCGGCCGGCCCTGAGAACCAGTGGGCATCAAGACACTTCTAGGGGCGCAGATCACCCTCATGACCAGCGACAGCCTCGGCTCGTTGGGATTCGCGCGCCGCACCGCGCGCGCCCGCCCCGCTCGCCTGCGAACGCGCCGCAGCCCTCCGCGCGCCTCCGGCCCCGGGCTACCCAGCGTTCACGCGCGCGAGAAGACGTCGGCGAGCGTGCCGCGCAGGCTGTAGCCGTGGCGCGCGAGCGCCTCGCGCGCGGCGCGCGCGCTGACCTTCTTCATCGCCATGATGATGGCTACGCGCACATCCTCCCGCGCCTGCCCCAGCAGCCGCCGCGCGTCCGCCGCCGTCACGCCGGTCGCCTGGCGCAAGATCCGTTCCGCTCGTGCCCGCAACTTCTCGTTGTTGGCGCGCACGTTGACCATCAGATTGCTGTAAACGTACCCCAGCCTCACCATGGTCGTGGTCGAGATCATGTTGAGGATCATCTTCTGCGCCGTCCCCGCCTTCATCCGCGTCGAGCCGCTCACGATCTCGGCGCCCACCACCGCCGCGATCGCCACCTCCGCCGCCTCCGCCATCGGGCTCTGCGGCACGCACGTCAGCGCCACCGTATGCGCGCCCGTCGTGCGCGCGAACTTGAGCGCCCCCAGCGTGTAGGGCGTGCGGCCGCTGGCGGCGATGCCGATCACGGTGTCGCGCAAGTCCAGCCGCGCCTCGTGCAGATCCCGCGCGCCGTGCCGCGGGTTGTCCTCGGAAACCTCGCTCGCGCTGCTCAGCGCCCGATAGCCCCCGGCCAGCAGCCCGACGATCGTCCCCGGCGCGATATTGAACGTCGGCGTGCACTCCACCGCGTCCAGCACCCCCAGCCGCCCGCTCGTCCCCGCGCCGATGTAAATCAGCCGTCCCCCGCGGCTGAGTGAATCGACCGCGAACTCCACCGCCTTGGCGATCTGCGGAATCGCCTTGCGTACCGCCCTCGCCACCTTCGCATCCTCGCGGTTGATGAGCTGGAGGATCTCCCGCGTGCGCAGCAGGTCGAGATCCTCGCTCGCCGGATTCGTTTGCTCCGTGATCAGCGCATCCAGCTCCGCCGGCGGACGTGGTTTCCGCGGGCGTCCGCGTTTGCGCTTCTCCGAAACCGCCGCCGCATCGTCCGGCTTGACGGCCTCCCCCGCGCTCGCGAGCGGGGCGCCGCTGGCGTCTGAACTCTCCATCGCTGCTATTGTAGGTCCGCCGCCCGGCCTTGCCGCGCCCCCGCGCCCAAGGATGCGGCGGGATACGGTTCGTCGCCGCTCCGCCCCGTCTCGCCGCCCCTCGTCGTCCCGCTTCGGCCATCCCCCGGGTGCCCCAAAAAAGCGTCCGGCGTCTTCGCCTCTGTCAGCGCTAGCCGCCGGTCCCTCGGCGACTCCGTCTCCGGCGCCCGGCGTCGTGCATCCCCGCCCCACCTAGCCCATCCCGCCCGTCCGGCGTCCCCGCTCCACCAGCTTGCGTGCGTGCCCCTGTCCCCCGGCCCGCCCAATCCGCTACACTGGCCCGTAATCCACACCATGCCGCAAACTTTGCTCCGCGCTTTCGCCGTCTCCGGCCGCGGCTTCGCCGCGGTGTTGTCCTTGGCCTTGCTCGGGCCCGCCGCCGCTCCGCCCGCGCGTCATGCCGCGCCCTCGCCCTGGCGGCGCATTGACGCCATCGTGCAAGCGGCGATCAAGGCCAATCAACTGCCTGGCGCCGTCGTGCTCATCGGACACGACGGTCGCATCGTCTATCGCCGCGCCTTCGGCTATCGCGCGCTCGAGCCGCGCAAGGAAAAAATGACGCTGGGCACGATCTTCGATTGCGCCTCGCTCACCAAGGTCGTGGCCACCACGCCCTCGGTCATGCAGTTGTTCGAGCGCGGCCGATTGCGTCTCAACGATCCCGTCTCCCAGTATTTGCCCGCGTTCGCCGTCAACGGCAAGGCGGACATTACGATTCGCGAACTGCTCACTCACGACTCCGGCCTGCCCCCTGATCTCGACACCAGCCAGCCCTGGCATTCCTATGCGGAGGGCGTCCGCCGCGCCGAAGAGATCGTCCCCGCCTGGCCGGCCGGCGTCCACTTCGCCTACAGCGACGTCAACTTCATTGTTCTTGGCGAACTCGTGCGCGTCCTCTCCGGCGAGCGCCTCGATCGATACGCGCTGCGCCACGTTTGGCGCCCGCTCGGTATGGACCACACCCGCTTTTTGCCGCCCAAGTCCTGGCGCTGGCGGATCGCTCCCACCGAGCGCGACCCGGAAACCGGCCAGTGGCTGCGCGGCGTCGTGCATGATCCCACCGCCCGTTACATGGAAGGCGTGAGCGGCGACGCCGGCATGTTCTCCGATGCTTCCGATCTCGCCAAGTACGCGCAGATGCTCCTCGATGGCGGCCGCGGCGCCAACGGCGCCCGCATCCTGAATCCGCTCACCGTCCGCAAGATGACCACCCCGCAAACGCCCTTCAATATCCCCGCCGTCCGCGGCTTGGGCTGGGACATTGATTCGCCGTTTTCTTCCAATCGCGGCGAGCTGCTGCCGGTCGGCTCCTACGGACACACCGGCTTCACCGGCACCTCGCTCTGGATCGATCCCTACTCCGACACTTACATCATCATCCTCTCGAACGCCATCCATCCCGATGGCCGCCCGCCCATCTCCTCGCTGCGCTCGAAAGTGGCCACCGCGGTCGCGGCCATCCTCTACCCGCCCGGCCCGCCCGCCCATCCCAGTGCCGCCGCCGAGCGCCATTACCGCGACGTCGAGCGCGCCCTTGAGCGCATCACCGGCTACTCCGAGGTCGCGGTGGCGCGCCATCGCATGCTCTACCGCAACGGCCAAGTGCTGACCGGCCTCGATGTCCTTAAGGCGGAAAACTTCGCTCCCCTGCGAGGCCGCAAAGTCGGCCTGATCACCAATCCTAGCGGCATCGATCGCGGCGGCAACCGCAATATTGACGACATGATCGCCGCCGGCATCCACGTCACCGCTGCCTTCAGTCCCGAGCACGGCTGGTCTGGCCGGCTCGACACCACAAATATCGGTAACACGCGCGATCACGCCACCGGCGTGCCCGTCTTCAGCGCCTATGGCGCCGGCGCCGAGTCCCGCCATCTCCCCGCCGCCGGTCTCGCGCTCGTGGATACGCTGGTGTACGACATTCAAGACGCCGGCGTTCGCTTCTACACCTTCGAGACCACCCTCGGCTACACCCTCCAGGCCGCCGCCGAGCGCCACTTGCCGGTCTTCGTGCTCGACCGCCCCGATCCGATCAACGGCATCTCCGTTCAGGGGCCGATCCTTTCCGCCGCCGAAACCAGCTTCGTTGGCTTCTACCCCGGCATGCCCGTGCGCAACGGCATGACCGTCGGGGAGCTCGCGGAGATGTTCAACCAGACGCTGCACATCGGCGCCGATCTCACCGTGGTCAAGATGCAGGGCTGGTCGCGCGGCGATTACTTCGATGAAACCGGTCTGCCCTGGGTCGATCCCTCGCCGAATCTGCGCAACCTCGAGGAGGCCATCCTCTATCCCGGCGTCGCCGAGATCGAGGGCACCAACGTCAGCGTCGGCCGCGGCACCGACACTCCCTTCGAATGGATCGGCGCGCCCTGGATCGACGGCTCGCAGCTGGCCGCGTATCTCAACGCTCGCCGCATTCCCGGCGTGCGCTTCATTCCCGTTCGCTTCACCCCGGCCTCCAGCCGTTATGCCGGCCAGCTCTGCCAGGGCGTTTACATCGAGCTCGTGCAGCGCAATCGGCTGGATGCGCCCGAGCTCGGCATCGAGCTGGCCTCGGCGCTGTCGAAGTTCTATCCCAATCAGTGGCAGAGCGGCGAGATGCACATTCTCGCCGGCAGCCAAGCCGTCGTGGATGCCATCCGCTCCGGCGAGGATCCGCGCCGCATCGCCGCGCAATGGCAGGCCGGCGATGACGCGTTCGGCGCAATTCGCGATCGCTATCTGCTCTATTGAACTTAGCGCGGGTGCCCCGCGCGGCTATTTCGCGCCGGTCCGGGCTTCAGCCCGATCGCTTCCGTCCCCGAATCGGCTGCGGCGGCCGGCCGCAGCGCCAACCCCGGTGCTATTGGCGCGCGCGCGCCGCCGCCAGTGTCCGCAGTTGGCCCAGCACGCGGTTCATTTGGCTCGTGCCCAGTTGCCCGACGTAGGGCGCGACCTGCTGCACGAAGGTGTCGCTGAGCAGCGCTCGCAGCGCTTCCGTGCTCGGCCGGCGCGCTACGTTCGGCACGCCTTCGCCGCCGTTGCCGGTGCACGTGAGGATGTCGGCTACGCTCGTGGCCATGGCTTCCGCCAGCCGCTCCAGCGACGCGATCGTCGGCGTCGCCTTGTCGTTCTCGATCTTGCTCACGTAAGTGCGCGGCACGCGCATGCGCTGCGCCAGTTCGCGCTGGCTCAACCCAAATTTGCGCCGCAGCGAGCGAATCGCTCCTGCCACGTCCGGCAATGACTCCTCCCGCGTGTAATCCACCGGCTCTTCCGTCGGCGGCACGATCACCGGGACATCGAGTGCCGCCCAGCAACGCCGGCAAAGATTATTATGCGTGCGGAATTGGACCAGGTTGCAGTGCACGCAACGAATGACCTCGCGCGCCTCTGCGACCGCTTCGGTACTGCCGGTTTGAATTTCCATGCCCCGGGTGGCGGAGGGCCAGAGCGACCGGGCTTGGCTTACTGTGCCGTTTGCATCCACGTTTGTCAAGTGAATCCTCCCGTTTTCACCGGGTTCTTTCGGTGACTCATGGAGGACCCACCGAATCTCCCCTACCGTCGCTCATGTTCGGGGAATTTTGCCGGTTTTGCCACGGCCTTGCGGACAGTTTTGGGACTGCTTCCGGTTCCGGACCTGAATTGGCCGCAGTCGTCGGGCAATGGCGTGTGGCGATTGGCGGCGCGCCTTCTCCCGCCGGTCATGCCCGGCGCGCGCCGGGAAAAAGCGTTCCTCCTGGGCGGAAGCGCCGGCTGGTCGGCCGATTGCGCGCGCGGTCCCGGTTTCGCCCCGGCGCTCTCGCTCCCGCCCCGCGCGCCCCTGCCCAGCACGCCCGCCGCGGCGCTTCCCGCCTGCTCCGTCCCGATCCCGGACCCCCGGGGTCCCGTGCCTGTCCGCCGTCCGCGCTCCTGTCGCCGGCCCGCGCCGCGGTCGCCGCTTTAGGCAGCGCGGGCCGAGTCGGATTCTTCCGCCGCCAGCAGCTCGCGCATGGCCAGCGACAGGCTGATCACGTTCTCCAGTCGGCGGCGGCTCTCGGCGGGCAGGCGCTGCGCCTGCCATAGCGCCAGCTCCGCGTTGCCCAAAAGCGACGAGAGCAAGTTGGAGATTGCGCGTTGCCCCGGCCGCCCGCGCCCCGCCAAGCCGGCTTGTTGCTGCCGCGCCCGGCGTAGATGCAGCGCCGCCAGCCGCTGCCGTACTACATACACGAGCTTGCTCAAGCCTGCTTGATCCACCGTATCCACCACCTCCGGCCGCGGCTCGCGGCCGCCCCCCGCCGCCCCCAGCCGTACCACCGGCACCGCCAGCCGCCGCGCCGCCGCCGCCGCCGCCGGCAGCGCCCCCGCCGCCGCTCGGTCGTCCCAGAGGATCAGGGCCGGCACGGCGGCGCCCAGCTCCTGCCCCGGCCCCAGCCGCGTCAGCCGCACCCCTAGCGGCGAGGCCGCCAGCGCCTTGCCCAGCCGCTCGCCCAAGGCGGCGTCGCTCGAGATCAGCACCACATGGTTGTACATCGTTTCCTCCCGCCTCCTCAGGCGCTCATCTGGTATTCCTTCAGCTTGCGGTAGAGCGTCGTCTTGCCGATCCCCAGCTTCTTCGCCGCCAGCAGCTTGTCGTCGTGATACACCGACAGCGCGTGGAAGATCGCGTCCCGCTCCATCTCCGCCAGCGCCCGCACCCCGTTCTGCGTCGCCGCCGCCTGGCTCTCTTCCACGTGCAGCCGCACCGGCGACGGCAAATCCGCTAGGGTCATCACCGGCCCCGAGCTGACCGCGGTGCAGCGCTCGATGCAGTTCTCCAGCTCGCGCACGTTCCCCGGCCAGGTGTAGCTCAACAGCGCCTTCCAGGCGCGCTCGTCGAAGCGCTTGTTGCTCCCCGCCGCGGCGTTCAGCTTGTCGAGAAAATGCGCGATCAAGTAGGGGATGTCCTCGCCGCGCTCGCGTAGCGGCGGCAGCTTGATGCTCACCACGTTCAGCCGGAAAAACAGATCCTTGCGGAACGTGCCCTCGCGCACCGCCTCCTCCAGATTGCGGTTGGTGGCGGCGATGATGCGCGCCTCCAGCCGCAGCCGCTTGGTGCCGCCCACCGGGCGAAATTCGCGCTCCTGGATCGCGCGCAGCAGCTTGATCTGCAAATCTAGCGATAGCTCCGCGATCTCATCGAGAAAGACCGTGCCCCCTTGCGCGCTCTTCAGCAGCCCGTCGCGGTTCGCCTCGGCGCCCGTGAACGCCCCCCGCACGTAGCCGAACAGCTCGCTCTCGATCAGCGTCGGTACCAGCGTGCCGCAGTCCACCGGCAAAAACGGGTGCTCGCGGTCGGGACCGGCGAAATGAATCGCCCGCGCCACCATCTCCTTGCCCGTGCCGCTCTCGCCCAGCACCAGCACCGGGTAGCGGTTGGGCGCCACCTTCGCCACCAGCCGGAATACCTTCTGCATCGCCGCGCCGGTGCCGATTAGATCGCCTTCCAGCGATTGATGCTGCGCCCGCCGCCGCATCTCCAGCTTGTTGCCCGCCGCCCCCGGTCCCGCCGCCGGCGGCCGCATCAGGCTCTTCAGCAGCGAGCGAAACTCCTCCCCCTCGAAGGGCTTGGCCAAGAACTCCGCCGCCCCCGCCTTCATCGCCCCCACCGCCTGCGCCACCGTCGCCGACGCGGTCACGATTAAAATCGGCAGCGCCGGGTATTGCGCCTTCACCTCCGCCAGCGCCGCCAGCCCGCCCTGCTCGGGCAAATCGGCATCCAGCACCAGCAAGTCCGGCGCCCGCCGCCCCAGCTTTTGAAACAGCTCGCTGCTGTTGCCGCATCCCTCGGCGTCGTAGCCGAGGCTCTGCGCCAGCCCGATGCCGACCTCCCGCACCGGCGCTTGCGCGTCCGCGATCAATACGAAAGGAATCTCTGCCATGGGCACCTCGCACTCGCCGCGCGCGCTGCCGCGCCGCCCGGCTCGTCGGTGCCCCTCGCAATCACACTTCCGTTTTTGTCAGGCTTGCGCCGCGATCCTAAATAGAACGCCAGGAAGCGTTTGCGCCGCGCTCCCCGATCCTGTTCCTGTCCCGCTTGCGCCCCATTCTGGGAAGCGGCATTCCCGAACTGGGCGGGGCGGTTCGCCGCACCGCGCGCTCGCGCGCCGCACAACTGCCTTCCGCCCCGTCGTCCGCCCGCGTGGGAGCTGCGAACGCCGCGCTCCTCCTTCGTGCGCCGCCTCAGTGGACCGAGGCGTTCGAGGATGCGTTCGCCTGGCCCTGCACGCCCGCGCCGATCACCTGCAACTGCACGTCGGTGCCGGCATTCACGCGCAGATTGCCGCGAGAGGTCGTCAGCACGCTGCCTTGTTGTACCGTGCCCGCGGCGATGTTCGCCATGCTCGGCATTTGAATGCCGAGCGGCCGGCCGTTGCTATCCGTGACTCGCCCAGCGGCCCCGGCGCCGGCGCCCAGCGCCCCGTTGGCGCTCGCCACGCCCGGCAAGCCTCCGGCCACCCCGGCCGCTCCGTTCACCGCAGCGCCCGCCGTGGAAGCTACGCCGCCCATTACGCCCCCGCGCTCGCCGCCGTTCGCCGGCATCCCGCCCATTGGCATCCCCGGCTCGTTGGGCGGCCCCATCGCCATGTCGTCGTCGAGCATGCTGTTCGCGCGGAATACCCCGGAGATCGCCGCCGCAATGGGAATGTGCTCGCCCTTCTTGGTCACCGCCTCATTGAACAACACCCCGATCGAAGAGCCCGCGTGCCCGTGACTCTCGGCCGAGACTTCGGTGACGTGTCCCAGCAGTTTCGTCCCCTTGGGCAGGACCACGCGGCCGTCTTCTTTCACGTTGCTCGTCGTCACCGCCGTCACCTGCTGGCCGGCGTGGACTTTCCGCGCATCCAGAGTAGACTTCAGCTCCGCCTTGAACCTCGTCCCGATCGTCACCGCCGGCGCCGCTCCTCCTTGCGCGGAGGCTTGCGCTGCGTCCGTCGCGGTCGCGCCCGCCGCCGTCTGCTGGCTCCGTGCGTTCGGCGCCAGGCATAGCGCCAGCGCCACCGAAACCACCGCCCAGCCGAATTTCCGCATGTTCATTCCCTCCCTTTGAGTGTTGTCGGCTCCCCTAGATAAGAGTACCCATCCTGATCTGCGGTGAGCCAGGCGCGCTCCGTTTTCGCCCGGCCGCACTGGCCGCGCGGCCGGGCGCCGCGCCCGATCTTGCGCGTCGCCGGCCCCGGTCCCGGTCCCCGCCGCTTGATTCCGATCTCCCCGCACAATCCTAATGCGCGGGCAGGCGCCAGATGTCGAGCACGTCGCTCGTCCGGTGCCGGTTGGCGTTGCCCTCCGGCAGCGCGATCATCCCATCCACGACGATGGGGCTGTTCCAGTGCCCCTCGCCGCAGGCCAGATCCGCGAGCTGCCGGCCGCTGGCGGCGTCATAGACGAAGAGCCCCCCGCTCCGCGGATCGTACACGTACAGCAAACCGTCGGCGACCACCGGGCTGGTCCCCGGACGATCGTTGTTCCAAGCCGCCTGCAATCGCCCGCCGCTCAGCTTCCATGCCGCGGTGCCGCGGTTATCGGCGGCGAAGAGCCACCGTGCCCCCTCGTGCCGCCACACCGCCGGGGCCGTGAAAAGGTCCGTGTTGCCCGGCGTGGAGACGATTTGCAGCTCGTGGTTTTGGTGCGGTGCCGTGCCGCGGATGGCGTTCAAGCTGAGCAGGCGAATCTTGCCGTCCTTGCCGCCCTGGGCGATGAGATCCCCGCCCAAAAGCACCGGCGAAGTCGAGCCCAGATCGGCGTCGGTCTCGTCCAGTTCGGCGGTGTTCGCGGGCGTGTAGTTGCCGATCATGCGTGTGGCATCGCGATCCAGCACGATCAGCGCGTCGCCCCAATAGGTGCGGCCGTCCCACTTGCCGTTGCCGGTGGCGACGAAAATGTCGCCGCTGTCCGGTTGAATTACCGCCCCCGCGCGTCCCCAAATCGCCGCCATCTGCTCCGGACAGGACGCCGGCTCGAGCAGCCCGCTCCGGTCCGAGCAGAGCGCGTTCCAGACGTGCAGCAGCTTCCCGCTCGCGCCATCCACGATCGCTACGTGCCCCTGATAGGGCGGCTGGTCGCCGACATACCCGCCGACGGTGGCGATCACGCGGCCGTCGAAAAAGTTCAGCGATGAGGCGATCTTCTCCCGCTCCGGCAGCCGCGTGATCGCCGTGCTCCAGACCGCATGGCCGTCACGCACCGCCAGCTTCTGGATCTTACCGTCGGGCGAGGCTGCGTAGAGGTACTCGCGGCTGGGATCGGCGACCGGCGTGGCATTGGTGATGCGGTAGGTGCCGGCCCAGGAGTCGTAGCCGGGCGGCGTGTAGGTCCACAGAATGGCGCCGCTCTTGGCGTCGATCGCCTGGGTCTTGCCGTACGTGGTGGTCACGAAGAAGGCGTCGTGGCGCGCGCCCTCGATCGTGACGCCGTGCAGAAAGATCGCCGACGCGTCCACGGTGCCCGCCACTTGCACCTGCTGCCGCTGCAAGCGCGACAAATTGGCGGCGGTGATGCCGGTCGGCGCGGTCAAGGCGCTGGTGCGCTGCGCGTTGTAGCCGAAGCGCGTCCAGTCGCTCTGCGGCCATGCCGTCCATGCCAATGCGGCCACCAACGCCGCGCCCACCCCCATGCGTCTTGCGATCTTCATCGTTCCATCCCTTCCCCCAACATGGTACCCGGCCTGTGCTCGTTCTGCGCGCTCCCTTCGCCCCTTGCCCGGGGCCCTGCACCCGGCCGCCGCTCCCCGTCCGCCTTCTCACGGCCAACCATTCCACTTCGCCCTGCATCTCCTCCTTAGTGGGGCGACCTAAGCCCCGCAAGTCTCGTGCCTGGCGTCCCGCGCGCTCTCTTGCGCAGGGATAGATCGCAGGCCCCGCGTGGCCCGGCGGATATCGCGTGGTGCGCAACGCCGCTCCTCGGGAGCTTCGTGTCCCCGCGGCCCTTCGCCCCGCTCTCCCGATTGCCCTTTGCCGATACCTTCGTGTTCTGCCAATCGCACCGCCGCTGGCGTCCGGCAGCCGGCTCCCCTCCCCCGTCCGCCCGATCCCCCCAAACGGGGAGGAGACCATTTTTCGCTCCGCTTCCCAATTCGCCCGCGCCGTCCAAGTCAATGATTGACAATGACTTGTTTGACAGACCTGCGTACTTTTTCGCCGTCCGCTGGTCTCATCGCGTACATTCGCCGGCGTCGCTTCGTCCGCCTCCTAGAGCGTGGCCGGCGAGTAGAGGGCAGGGCGGCGGTCGCCGAAGAGGTCGTTGTACTGGGTGACTCGTTTGTCGTCGGCGGTGGCGGGGTCGAATTCGACCACCGCCGTCTCCTCGTGTTCGGCGCCCAGGCGAATCAGCAGCTCGCCGCGCGGGTTGACCGCTTGGCTCATGCCGATGAAGCGATGCTCGACCGCGCCGTTGCGTTCCTGGCCGGTGCGGTCGCAGGTGAGGCTGAAGACGCGGTTTTCGAGCGAGCGCGTGAGCATCGCCTGTGGGCAATGGGGCAGCACGAGATTGGAGGGATGGACGATCACTTGCGCGCCGCGCAGCGCCAGCGAGCGCGCGACCTCGGGGAAATACCAGTCGAAGCAGATCATCACCCCGATCCGGCCGATGGGCAGCTCGAAGACCGGCGCCGCGGCCTCGCCGGGCGTGAAAAATAGCGTCTCGCGCCCGAACAAATGCAGTTTGCGATAGGTGCCGGCCAGGCCCTCCGGCCCGACCAGGTTGGCGCTGTTGTAATAGCGGCCGGCGGCGCGCTCGGCAAAACCGTAGCAGATCCAAGCGCGTTTGCGCCGCGCCTGTTCCGCGAGCGCGGCGAAGGTGGGCCCGTCGTCGGCCGGCTCCGCCATCCGCTCGACTTCGGCCCGCGCCGCGAAACTATAGCCGCTCGGGAAAAGCTCCGGCAGGACGAAAAGGTCGGCTTCGAGCGACGCGATCAACTCGGCGGCGCGGGCGACATTGCGCTCGACGCTGCCGAAGCTGGGCTCGAGTTGGAGCAAGGCGGCGCGCATGGCGCGAAAACCGGCGATCGGAAATCGGGGGCCGGCTGGCGGCGAGTCCCTGTCCCGATTTTCGCGCTACCGGCGGCTGGCGGGCGGGACGATGCCGTTGTCGCGCAAGTACTCCACGCACTGGCCGTAATGGTCGAAGTTATGGCCGATATCCATGGCGACCAGCGCGGGGCGGGTATCGGGCCCGAAAGGCCCGCGGATGACCGCGCCGGCGTTGGCCGCGGTGATCCCGGCGATGGCGCGGTGGCCGAGCGCGAACGACTTGCGCAGATAGGCCACGATCTGATCCTTGCTGGTCAGGTCGGCGGGACCGGACTCGCCGCCGGCCGGCGGCTTCTGCCCGAGCATGGCGGAAAAGACCAGGTAGTTGACGGCGGCGGCGTGCTTGACCTGCTGCGCAAAGGTGCGCACGCCTTGGAACTGCCCTTGCGTGGGAGCGTAGCTGTATCGGTCCGCGGGCATGGCCTCGGCCAGCGCGACGAATTCGTGCTCGACGCTGCTCAATTGCCGATCCAGGCTGGAGCGCAACGTGACCGGATGCGCCGGGCGCTGCTGCGCCCCCGCCAGGGTGGCGCAGGCGATCGCGGCGGCAAGGACGAAGCGAAGGTTGGGGCGAGAGTGCATGGGGGGCTCCGGAACGATCGAAAACGCGGATGGCGCGGCCTGCCGCGCCACACCAGTGTACCCTGCGGCCGCGCGCTAGCGGATGGTGACGAGCGCTTGCGCCGAGCCGCGATTGCCGGCCGAATCCCAGACGCGCAGCATGAGCAGATGCTGGCCGGGTTTCAACTCGCCGGCGTGCACCGTGAACGACTCCGCCGGCGAGTCGATGATGCCGTCGTCGGAGAGCATGAGATGCCAGGGTCCGGCGTCGATCGAGTATTCGGCGCGCGTCAGCGCCGAGCTGGCGTCGCGCGCGGCGAAGCGGGCCTCGGCGGCGCCGGGGCCGGTCTGCGCGCTCGCCGCCACCGTCACTGCTGGTGGCGTGGTGTCGAGCGTGGCAGGGGCGCTGATGATCTCGGCGGTCTTCGCCAAGGCGGGGGGATTGGCGTCGGCGTCGCTGGCCACGACCTTGAACTTATAGGTGCCGTCGGGCAGCAGCGCGCCGGTCACCTCCAAATGCGGCGCGCGCAGATTGCGGCGCAGCAGCGTCCAGCCGCTTTCCCCTTGCGCCTGGAAATAGACGTCGTAGGTCAGCGCGTCGCGGTCGGGATCGTGGGCCTGCCAGCTCAGCGCGATCCCCTCGCCTTGCTTCCCGCGCGCGCCGGGCAGCGGCGCGGCTTCGAGCTCGCCGCGCGCGTTGGTGATGTAGTTGATCGCGCCCACCACGTTTGGGCCGGGCTCGCTCTCGCCTTCGTTCATCGCCGTGCGCGCCTCGATGTTGGTGATCTCGGGCGCCTGATTGGAGGGCAGGTAGGGCACCGTCACTTCCTCGAGCACCGGGCTGGCGCCGGACGGAGCGGCGGTGAACTCGGCCTTCCATTGCAGGAAGCGCGCCGCCGGGCTGCTGATCCGCGAGCCGGAGGCGGCCAGCGCCGGCGACCAATCGCTCCAAGTGGCGTCGGGATGCTCGGAGTTGCCGCTGCGCGTATAGAAGGCGAGCCGGCTGCCGGCGGGTACGCGCGCCTGCCACGAGAGATCGCCCCAGTGGGCGATGCTGTGCGCATCGCGGACTTCGCTGACGAAGGAGCCGCGCTCGGCGGGTTGAGCGCTGAGCCGGTAGAGGTTGCCGAAGTTGCCGGTGGTGGCGAAGGTGTAGTCGCCGACGCGCAGCAGGCGCGTGGTCTCTTCTTGGTTGGTCTGTACCAGCAGAGTGCTGAGGCGGTCGGGCCCGAGGCGGTAGATGCGCCCTTTGCTGTCGGTCGAGAACAGCAAGCCGCCGGCGGCGGGCAAGACATCGTCGGCGTCTTCGTCGTTCGAGCTCCAGACCGTCTCGACGGAGTCGTCGGGGGCGATGCGATAGAGCGCGCTGCGCACCCCGCGTGGCGCCAGCGGCGGCCGGAAGAGCGGTGTCGCGCCGCCGCGCGGTACGGCCCTGCCTGCCGACACCGTGACCGAGCCGTTCGGACCGTTGGGCGCGGGTTGCTGCGCCTGCGCTTCCGTGCCGGCCTGGGCCGGGCTCGAGCCGGCGGTGTCGTCGCGGTTCGCGGTCTCGGCGACGACGGTGACGGTCGGCCGGGGCGCGGGGCCGAATTCGTTTTCTTCGCCGGCGACCACGGCGTTGGGCAGGCGTCGCACCGCCTGCCCTTGGCCGGTGGCATAGATCGAGCCGTCGGCGGCCACGGCGAGGCGATGAATCTCCTGCAAGGGCGAGTTGAACAGAACGAAGCCTTTGCCCGCGGGCGTGATGCGGAAAATCAATCCATCCGGATCGGTGCCGGCGAGCAAGTTGCCTTCATGGTCCGCCGCCAGCGCCATGACTTGCTGCTGCTCGGTGGCGTAGAACGGCTTGCCTTGCCCGGGCCCGGTCACGCTATAGATCTCGCCGCGATCGCCGGTGCCGACAAAAAGCGTCGAGCCCTGGAAGAGCAGCGACCAGATGTAGGGCGTCTTGGGATCGAAATAGACGCTGCTCGCCCCGTTCTCGGCGATGCGGTAGACCTTGCCGTTGGGCGACGTGCCGGCGTAAAGCGCGCCGTCGGGACCGACCGCCAGGGCGAAGATCTCCGGCTCGGGGGCCGTGAAAAACAGCGCTTGCGCCGGCGCCGCCGGGGTCGTGCCGGCGAGCATCGCGGGCGTGAGCCGATAGATGCGGCCGCGATGGCCGGTGCCGACGTAAACGTTGCCTGCGGGGTCGGCGGCTACCGTCCAAATCAGCGCTTGGCCGCTGTCGAAGACCTCGCGCAAGGCGGGGGCGAGCGAGAGCGTGCCGTCCTGGGCGATGGAAAGGCTGGTGAGGGTGCCGCGCGAGAAGGCCGTATAGGTCGCGGTGCGCCAGAACACGGTCGAAACCGCCCAGATCGGCAAGGCGATGGCGAGCGCCGTCGCGGCGAGAAAAAGAGGACTGAGAAATCGCTTCATGGCAATGGGGGGCCCTTCGCCGGACCGCGCACTGGACGCCGGCTCAGCCGCCGTCCTTGACGCGCACGGTGATGACCTTGGCGCCGCGCACGACGAAGGGCAGGTCGTCGCTGGCGTAATCGAACAAGGTCGAGGAATAGACCGGAGCGATGTCGCTGTCCACCGAGGGTACGGCGGTGAGCGCGCGCGCCAGCGAGGGCGGCGGCGCGGGGAACTGCTCGCCCGCCAGCGCAAACGCCAGCGTCGGCTCGGTAACCCGCAGGTAGAGACGGTCGTTGCGGCGGAGATGGTTGATGGCGCGCACCAGTTGGCCGACTTGGCGTGCATCGAAGCCTTGCTGGAGCTGGCGCATCTCCAGCGCGTCGAGTGCCTGGGCGTCGCCGACGATGATATGCAGTGCCCCGGCGCGCAGGCTGGCGGGCAGCGTCACCGGAATGCGCTTCGCCACTTCGCTGCCGTCCGGCGCTTGCAAGATGGCGGTGACCGTGAAGGCTTGCCCCGGCGCGACTTCGCGATGGTCGCTCCATACCTCCTCCAGATTCAGTACGCGCTCCTGGTCGGAGGCCGTCACATCGAGGTCGATCGAGCGCACGTGGATCGAGTCGAGGCCGCTGCGATCGAGAAAGGCCAGCGGCGTGGTCGCCGCCATCGCCGCCGCCGCCGGACCGTTGACGTTGCCGGAGAAGAGCTGGCCGATGGCCACGTCGGGCGCGCCCTCGAGATGGATGGCGCCGTGCAAGCTCAGCGTGCTCGGGCCGATGCTGCGTTCCGTGGCGTCGAGCGTGGCGTACACGCCCATGTTGAAGAGCAGCGGCGAGAGGAACTTGTCGTTGACCATCTGGAAGCGGTACACCTGCGGCGGCGTCGCGCCTTGGTGCACGCGGATGGTCACCGGGATCATCGGCGCTTCGCCGCCGAAGGTGCCGTAAACCCCTTGCGAGCGGTCTTGCCGGATCACCCCCAGGCGCTCGCCCGAGACCGCGATCTTGAACGATGTCATCACGCCGGGCATCAGCGCCACCACGTCTGCCTTGGTGAAGGGCAGGGCGGTATCGCCCGCGCCGAGAAAGCGATGGCCGAAGGCGTACACGTGCCGGCCGTCAATGTAGGTCACCGTGCCCTGCGCCGCGACTTCGAGGTCGCCGCGCACCAGCTGCACGCTGATCATGTCGCCGGGCTTGAGGTCGCTGGGCTTGCCGAGCGCGTCGCCGGCGCCGGCGCCCGCGCCGCCTGCGACCCCTCCCAGCATCGGCGTCAGCCCCAGCGCCTCGAACTGCGGCAGAAAATGGGCGATGGCGCGGGAGGTGAAGCCCGAGAGCACCAGCGGCGTGTGCAGTTGCGGCAGTTCGGCGGCGCCCAGGCCGGCCCCCGTCGGCGCCGGCAAGGTCGGCAGCAGCGCTGGCGGCTTGGGGTCGAGCAACTCGAGCTCGCCCCGCGCGGCGGTGAGCTGCAGCGCTGCGTAGGGGCTGGTCTGGGAGCGGGCGCTGGCGGCGCCGGCGCGCTCCTGCGCGATCATCTGCTCGATCGGGGTGATGCCGGCGATGGCGGTTTTGGCGAAGGGAAAGCCGAGCGCCACCGCGCCCACCAGCTTGCCATCAATATAGACCGGGCTGCCGCTCATCCCTTCGAGCACCCCGGTCTCGGCCAGCGGTCCGCCGGAAAGCTTGGCCAAAATGACCGCCTGCTTCGGCCCCATGTTGTTGATCACGCCCAGGATTTCGACCTGGAACGGCTGCGGGTGGTCGCCGTTGAAGACCGTTTCGCCAACCCCGTGCAGACCGGCGTGGACGTCCTTCAGCGGGAAGATGGCCGGAGACGACGGCGAAGCCTGCCCCAAAGCGACAACGACCGCTAACAGGGGCGAGGCAAGGAAGGCGAACTGACGCTTCAACATGAGGATGACGCCGTCCCGGCTGGCCCGAGCCCCCCGCAGACAACGTAAGCTGCTTGCCCCCAGCATAGGCCCACCGTGGCCTGGGGTCAATCGCCGGTCGCGGCGGGCGCGCGTTGGCGGGCGGCCGGCGGTTTCGCCGTGGCGTTCGTGCGCCGCCGTCCGCCTCTCGTGTGGTTTGCCGTCGCCTGCGTGGCCAACTGCCTGCCGCCTGCTCCGCCGCCGCCCGCGCCCGCCCCCGCCATACCGCAACCGTAATGCCCGCTCCGCCTTGAGCCGCTGGCCGCGGCGAGCCGGCGGCCTCGCACGGCGAGACCCGGCGGTCCTGCCGCGCGGCGGTATGCTTACAGGCGCGGTACGGAGCCAGGCCATGAAGGTACAAGCGATGTTGTCGGTGCGGCACGGAGCGCGGGCGGTCGAGTTTTACAAAGCCGCCTTCGGCGCAGTGGAAACGTTCAGGGTCGAGGCGCCGGACGGCGCCGTCGTGGTCCGCCTCAAGGCCGGCGAGGGCGAGTTCTGGGTCGCCGACGAATCGCCTGAACACCAAAACTTCAGCCCGGAGACGCTGCGCGGCAGCACCGTGCGCATGGTGCTGGTCGTGGGAGATCCCGATGGCATCTTCGAACGCGCGGTAATCGCGGGCGGGACGGTGGTGTGGCCGGTCGAGGATCAAGAGTACGGCTGGCGCGTCGGCCGGCTCGCCGATCCCTTCGGCCATCACTGGGAAATCGGCAAGCCCCTCGCGGGTCGCGGCTAACGCGGCAGATTGCGCAGAAGGAACAGCAGGTTGGCGGGGCGCTCGGCGAGACGGCGCATGAAATACGGGTACCACTCGGTGCCGTAGGGGATATAGACGCGCATGCCCCAGCCATGCCGCCGCAGCTCGTGTTGCAGATCACGGCGAATGCCGTAGAGCATCTGGAACTCGAATCGGTCGGACGCGAGCCGCAACTCGCGGGCGCGCTCTTGGACGGCGGCGATCATCTTGGGATCGTGGGTGGCGAAGGCCGGGAAGTTGCCGGCTTCGAGCAGACGGCGCATAAGGCGCAGGTAATTCGCGTCCACCTCGGCCTTGTTCTGAATGGCGATGTGCGCGGGTTCGTGATAGGCGCCTTTCACCAGGCGCACGCGGACGCCCTGCGCCGCCAGGCGCTCGAGGTCGGCGGCGCTGCGGTGCAGATAGGCCTGCAGCACGGTGCCGACCGGCCAGCCTTGCGAGTGCGCGGCCAGGACCAGGCGCAGGGTGGCGTCGGTGTAGCGGGACTCTTCCATGTCCACGCGGACGAAGCCGCCCAGGTCGCGGGCGCGGCGGCCGACGGCGGCGAGATTCTCCTCGGCGAGTTGCTCGCCGCCCTCGGAAACGGCGAGGCCGAACTGGGTGAGTTTGACCGAGACATTGGCGTCGAGGCCGCGGGCGGCGAGCGCCTCCAGGCTGGCGACCGCGCTCTGCGCGGCGGCTCGGGCCTCGGCGGCGTTGGTGACGTTCTCGCCGAGATGATCGAGGGTGGTCGCGAAGCCGGCCGCGCGGCAGGCGCCGGCTGCGGCGAGGGCGTCCTCGAGCGTGAGGCCGGCGACGAAGCGGCGCGAGATGCGGCGGCCCAGCCGGCTGGACTCGGCGAAACCGCGGAGGCTGCGGCAGCGCGAGAGCGCCAGCAAGAGCTGGTTGGGCATCAGCGGCCGTGCTCCTCGAGGAAGCGTTCGGCCTCGATCGCCGCCATGCAGCCGCTGCCCGCGGCGGTGACCGCCTGGCGATAGCGGCGGTCTTGTACGTCGCCGGCGGCGAACACGCCCGGCACCTTGGTCAGCACCGTGCCGTGGGTCACCAGGTAGCCGTCGGCATCCATCTCCAGCTGGCCGGCAAAGGGGCTGGAGTTGGGAATGTGGCCGATGCCGAGGAACACGGCGGCGGTCGCCATCTCCCAAGTGCGACCGTCGCGCGGATCGCGCAGGCGCACGCCCGTCACCTCCTTCTTGGCGACGTCGAAGATTTCGTCCACCACCGCGTTGGTGACCCATTGGATCTTGGGGTTGGCCCGGGCCCGATCCAGCATGATTTTGGACGCGCGAAACTCGTCCCGGCGGTGCACGATGGCGACGCTGCTGCCGAAGCGCGTGAGGAACATCGCTTCCTCCATCGCCGAGTCGCCGCCGCCGACCACCACAATGGGCTTGCCGCGGAAAAAGAAGCCGTCGCAGGTGGCGCAACTGGAGACGCCATGGCCGATCAAGGCCTGCTCGGACGCCAGGCCCAGCCAGCGCGCGCGCGCGCCGCTGGCGATGATCAGCGTCTCGGCGCGGAGCTGGCGGCTGTCCACGCCCAGCAAGAACGGCCGCACGGAAAGGTCCGCGCGCTCGAGCTGGCCGTCGGTGAATTCGGCGCCGAAACGCGCCGCTTGCGCGCGCATGTTGTCGATGAGTTCGGGGCCCTGAATGCCTTCCGGAAATCCGGGAAAATTTTCCACCAGCGTGGTCAAGCTGAGTTGGCCGCCCGGCTCGTGGCCTTCGATCACGAGCGGCTGCAATCCGGCGCGCGCGGTATAAAGCGCGGCGGTCAGGCCGGCGCAGCCGGTCCCGAGGATGACGACTTTGTGCGTCTGCATGGTGAACCGCTTATCTTAGCCGAGTGGCTGAGGCGGGGCGGCGCTCTGGGGTCTCTGCCCCGCGGCCGGCGCGCGAGAGCCGGCGCCCGGGACGCTTCCCCCGCGAAGATGCGCGCCCGCGAGCCCCGCCGGTCGTGGCCGAGCGGGGGCAAACGAAGCGGGCTGCTACACTAGCGTCTTGAGGGCTTAGGAGACGACGGCATGGCCTTGGCGCCGGGCATTTACGCCCGCTTCACTACCAATCACGGCAATTTCTTGGCGCGGTTGTTCGCGGCGGAGGCGCCGAAGACAGTCGAGAATTTCGTCGGCTTGGCGGAAGGGACGAAGGAGTTCCTCGATCCTAAGACGCGGCAGAAGACCCGGCGGCCGTTTTACGACGGGCTGATCTTCCATCGCGTAATTCCGGATTTCATGATCCAGGGCGGCGATCCCTTGGGCAGCGGCGTCGGCGGCCCGGGGTATCAGTTCGCCGACGAGTTTCATGCCAGCTTGAATCACGGCGAGGCGGGGATGCTGTCCATGGCGAACTCCGGACCCAACACTAACGGCTCGCAATTTTTCATCACCGTGGCGGCGACGCCATGGCTCGACCGCAAGCACTCGGTGTTCGGAAAGGTGGTCGAGGGGCTGGACGTGGTCCAGCGCATTGCCGCCGTGCCGCGTGACCGCAACGATCGCCCGCGCGAGGCGGTGACGATCGAAAGGGTGACGATCGAGCGCGTCGGCTGAGGTGCGGCGCGGCTCTCCTTTCGCGCCGGCCGCGGGGACGCGGCGTTCGCGTGCGGCGGATCGGCGTCGCACCCAAGTTGATTTCTCATGGGCCTGATCACTCCCAAGATGCGCTTTCGCATCAACCGCTGGCGCAACCAGTGGTTCCGCGTGCGCGAGCAAGCGCGCGAAACCGGCCAGGAAATCTTTGTCGAGCAGAAAATGTGCCCGGCCTGCCGGGCGCTGGTGGACCGCCACAGCCGCCAATGCCCCTATTGCGGCCAGGTGTTGCAAGTCGCGGGCACCGGTCCGGCGGGGCGCCTGGCGTCGCGGCTGGTGCCGACCAACGTGCCGGCCACCGGCCTCTTGATCGGCGTGAATTTGCTGATGTTCTTGGTGGAGTACGTGCTGAGCCGGGGCACGCTCCTGCACCCGGTCAACGACGCCGTGGTGGGACCGATGGGCGTGAGCGTGCCGATGCCGCTGATGATCGCCACCGGCCAATATTGGCGCTGGATCACGGCGATGTTCCTGCACGCCGGCTGGCTGCACATCGGCTTCAACATGTGGGCGCTCTACGATCTTGGCCCGGTGTGCGAATCCCTGTACGGCACTTCCAAATACGTCACGTTGTACCTGGCGACCGGCGTGATCGGCAACATCGCCGCCAGCCTGACCCAAAGCAGCGTGCTCGGCGCTTCCGGCGCGCTGTTCGGCTTGCTGGGCCTGCTCGTGACCTATGGCCTGCGCGAGCGCGACAGCGCTTCCCGGCAGTTGCGCGCCTATGCCGGGCGCTGGATCGTCTATGCCCTGATCTGGACCTTCGTGATTCCGGGCATCAGCGCCGCCGCGCACATCGGCGGGCTGCTGGGCGGGATCGCGCTCGGCTATCTCATCTCCGATAACCCGCCCTTGACCGAGGCCAGCATCAAAGCCTGGCGGCTGGCGCAATGGGCGGCCGTGGTGATCACCTGCGGCGCATTTTTCTTGATGGCCCGCTGGTTTCTCACGCTCGGGGTCCGGGGTTAGCCAACGGAGACCGAAGGCTTGCGACGGCCGCGGCTGAGGTCCGCGAAGCGCTAGCTGTGGAGGCGCAATAGGTTGTTCCGTGCAAGGCCGGAACGGCTGATGGGCGGTGACAGACCCAAGCTAGCATGAGGCCGGTGCCAGTTGTACTGGTG
>JAJPKR010000042.1 GCA_021323595.1 Terriglobia bacterium
CTGGTGACAGTCCATTCGATCCTCTTCCTTGAAGCCTTCGGTTTGGTCACCATCAGCTTCTCCGATCCGGGTCGAGTGGACAACCTATTGAAACTTCACAGCTAGCGAGTGGAGACGGAAACGATCTGCGCTTCCGGCGGCGCTTGGTTCCACTGCGCGGAGACGTGGTCAAAGCCGAGCCGGAAGGAGCGCGTCACGCCGGGCGGCAGCAGGCCGGACGACGCGCTGACCACCTGCGTTTGCTCTTGCTGCACGAGTTGGCCGTAGGGATCCTTAAACCGAAGGCGAACGCTCAGTGCGGTGACCGGGCGCGAGCCCAGGTTCGCCACCGTCCCATCGACGTAGATGACGCTGCCCGCCATCATGGTATCGGCCTCGAGGACGCGGGTGGGCGTCACGCGAACCTGCGACACATAGCCGGGATCGGGACGGCCCGCCTGGCGCGACGCCGTTTGCCGGTCGAAAACGATCACCAGCACGATGACGACGACGACCACGACGCCGACGACGCCGGGAATCCACGGAAACTGCCGCCGCTCCGCCGGAGTCTCACCCAAGAGCGCCATTGACTTTAGATTATCGCCGAGAGCACGAAGCTTAATGGCGCCCGATCAACGCCCGGCGACGGTGAGGCCTTCGACGAGGACGGTGGGAGCAGCGACGGCGCCGCGGAAAACCAGATCATTCCCGATAGCGGCGATATTCCGCAGCATGTCCTTCAAATTGCCGGCGACGGTGATTTCCTCCACCGGATAGGCGAGTTCGCCGTTTTCAATCCAAAGGCCGCAGGCGCCGCGCGAGTAATCGCCGGTGACGAGATTGACGCCCATGCCGATGAATTCCGTGACCAACAGGCCCTGGGAGATGCCAGCGAGGATGCGTTCGGGCGACTGATCGCCGGGCTCCAAGAACAAATTGCCGACGCCGACACCGGGGCTGGCGGCCAGGCCGCGGACCGCATTACCCGTGGTCCGCAGGCCGAGCTTGCGCGCGGTGTAGGAATTGAGCAAATAGCTTTCGAGCACGCCCTGGCGCAGCACCACGGTCTTGCGGCGGCGCACGCCTTCTCCATCGAAGGGAGTCGTGCCGAAGCCGCCCCAACGCAGGCCATCGTCGACCACGGTCACGGCGGGATGAGCGACAAGCTCACCGAGGCGGTTTGCGAGAAAGCTCGTGCCGCGGTAGACGCTATCGCCATTCACCGCTTGAAAGATGTGGTCGAGTAGAGACCCGGCCACCGGGGCATCGAAGACCACGGGCACGCGCGCCGTGGGGATCTTGCGAGCGCCGAGGCGGCGCAACGCGCGCTGGGCTGCGATACGGCCGACTTCCTCGGGCGCATCCAGATCGGCGGGCGCATGAGCCCGGGAGAACCAGTAGTCGCGCTGCATCTCGCCATCGGCGGCGGCGATGGGCACGGCAGCAAGCGAGCAGGAGGAGCGGCGATATTCGCCGACGAAATCCAAAGAATTGGCGAAGAGCTTGCGGCTGGTCGCCGCCTCAAAGGTGCCGCCTTCGGAGTTGGTGAGGCGAGGATCGACGGCGAGGGCGGCGGCTTCGCAACGGCGGGCGACCTCCACGGCCTGCTCGGCGGTGACTGCCGCGACCTCCGGGCTGTAAATGCCCAAGTCGCCTTCGGCCTGGCCGAGTTCCGACGCATCCGGCAAGCCGGCGAAGGGATCCTCGGAAGCGACGCGAGCAATGGCCGAAGCCGAGTCGAGCATCCGCTCGACGGCCGGCCAACTGAAATCGGACGTGAAGGTACTGGCGGCGCGATGGCCGATAAAAACGCGGATGCCGAGACCGCGGCCGCCCGCCTCCTTCAGGTTCTCGATCTCGCCCAAACGAACGGTCGCGCTCAATTCCCGGCTCTCGCGGAGCACACATTCCGCGGCCGTGGCCCCGCGGGCACGCGCAGCCTGCAGGATGCGGCCGGCGAGGTCGGCCAAGCCATTGCCGGAGCTCATTGAGCAGTGCCTCCGACGGTGAGGCGGTCGATCTTGATCGTGGGAATGCCGACGCCGACGGGCACCCACTGTCCTTCCTTGCCGCACGTGCCGATGCCTTGGTCCAAGCGCAGGTCGCTGCCCACCCTGGAGACGCGGGTAAGGACATCGGGGCCGTTGCCGATCAGGGTGGCGCCCCGGACGGGAGCAGTGATCTTGCCGTCTTCGATCAAGTAGCTCTCGGAAGCGGAGAAGACGAACTTGCCGTTGGTGATGTCCACTTGGCCGCCTCCGAAGTTGGCGGCGTAAAGGCCGCGGGACACCGAGCGGACGATGTCTTGGGGATCGTCGGATCCGGCCAACATATAAGTATTGGTCATGCGGGGCATGGGAAGGTGGGCGTAACTTTCGCGGCGACCGTTGCCGGTGCGGGCCGCGGCGGTAAGTTCGCTACTCAGGCGATCCTCCATATAACCGCGCAGAATGCCCTTTTCGATGAGGACGGTGCATTGGGTGGGCGCGCCTTCATCATCCATATTCAGGGAGCCGCGGCGGCCGGGCAGGGTGCCGTCGTCCACCACCGTGCACAGGTCGCTGGCGACGCGCTGGCCGACGAGGCCGGAGAAGGCGGAGGTCTTCTTGCGGTTGAAATCCGCTTCGAGGCCGTGGCCGACCGCCTCATGCAGCAGCACTCCCGGCCAGCCGGGACCGAGAACGACGGGCATCTCGCCGGCGGGACATTCCCGCGCGTGAAGCTGCACGATGGCCTCGCGAGCGGCTTCGCGGCCGATAGTTTCCGGAGTGAGCGTCTGCTGGAAGAACTCGAGCGAGGCGCGGCCGCCGCCGCCGGAGGCGCCGCGCTGGCTGAGGGCGCCATCGCGCGCCAGGCAAAACACGGAGAGGCGAACCAACGGCTGGACGTCGGCGGCCAGCGCGCCATCGCTCGTAGCGATGAGCACACGGCGCACCTCGTCGGCGTAGCCGACGCGCACTTGCTGGATGCGGGCATCGAAGGCGCGAGCGGCGTGATCGGCGCGACGCAGCAGATCGAGCTTGGCGTTGATTTCCGCGTCGGTCGGCGCCAGGGCAACGGGATACAGGCTGGGGCGCGCCGATACGGAGGCATGGAGGCCCACAATGTGGGTGCGCGCGGGCCCGCTCGCGATCTGGGCAGCGGTGCGGGCGGCTTGGATGATTTTTTCTGGAGTCAGATCGTCGGTATAGGCGTATCCGCTGCGTTCCCCGGAAAGGACGCGAATGCCCACGCCGACCGAGATTCCTTGCTGGGCGGACTTGAGCAGCGATTCCTCGAGCAGCAACGAGGAGCTGGAACGATATTCGAAGTAGAGGTCGGCATAATCGCCGCCGCGCTCCATGGCAACGTTCAGAAAGTTCTGGAGGCCGGAGGGCGAAAGATTGTACCGATCGAAGAAAAAGCGCCGTGCGTCGTCCACCATGATCCCGTACAACCATAGTAGCGAATGCGGCGAAAGCGCCCGCCGCCGGCAACCCGATTCGAGCGCGCAACCCGGACTAGAAGCGGGCCGGAAGACCGGCCGCAAAACAGGATTTGCGGCGGCGGGTACACTGAGGGTTGCATGGAAGCGGGCGCCAAAGAATTAATCGCCGATTGGACACGCGAACTGAGCGAGCGCCTCGCCGCAACCTTGGAAGGAGGGAGCGGCGCGGCGCAAGGAGAGCCTTGGCAGCAGCGCGAGGCCAAGCGCGTTTATTGGCCGTGGCCTAACGTGGATTTGAGAACGGTCGCGAGCGCCATCACGGCGGTGCGGGCCGAGGCGGCCGACGAGTGGATCGAAGCGGCGTGCGCCGCCGCCACGGCGGGCGCCGCTGCCATCGAGGTCGCCCCGCGCCACTTGGCGGCGGCGGTGGCGGCGCTGCGCATGACCCCGGTATGCGTCGCCGCTATCGTGGGCGACGAAGGTGAACTGACGACCGTGAAGCTGCACGCCATGGAGGAGGCGCTCAAGCTCGGCGCCGATGAAATCGTGTGGATTCCGAGTCCGAAGACGGCGGAGTTGGAACTGAGGAGCGCCGCCCGGCTTGGCGCGGAAGCCGGGGCGCGCTTGATGGTGGGAGCCCGGACGGCGGGGAGGGCGGTGGATTTAAGGACGGCGGCGTTGCGTTGCGGCATCACATGGGTTCGCGTGCATCCGGCGCAACGAGGCGCGGTTTGGGAGCTCGAAGCGTGAGTTCACCAACGACAGTCATCGGCGACGAACGGCGCACGACGGAGCTGATGCTCGAAATCGGCGAAGCCGTCACGTCCACGCTGGAGCTGGACGAGGTCTTGAGCCGCGTGGCGCAAAGCGTGCGGCGGCTGATGGATTACGAAATCTTCGCCATTCTGCTCGTCAACGAACGCTCGCATGATATGCGCATCCGGTTCGCGGTCGGCCATCTGCCGGAGGTCGTGGAAGGAGTGCGGGTGAAGATCGGAGCCGGCATTACCGGCGCGGCGGCGGCGACCCTCGAACCGCAGCTGATTCCCGACGTTTCCGCGGACCCCAGGTACATCCATGCCTTGGCGGGGGTGCGCTCGGAGCTGGCGGTGCCGATCATCTGGAAACGGCAGGCGATCGGGGTCATCGACTTGCAGTCGAAAGAGGCAAACGCATTCACGCCTTCGCATCGCGACGCGCTGGTGCTGGTGGCGTCGCGGATCGCCAACGCGATCGAGAACGCGAAACTGTACCGCAACGCCGTCAGCCGCGAGCGGACCCTGACCCTGCTGAACGACATCAGCCGGGAAATGACCTCCATCTTATCGCTGGACGAATTGCTCCTGCGCACGGGAGAAATGGTGCGGAGGATCATCGATTACCACCTCTTCAGCATCCTGCTGCTGAACGAACGGGGGGACACGCTAGAGCACCGCGTTTCAGTGAAGCAAGGCGAGCACATTCAAATCAAGCAGGACGTGCCGCTCGGGCAGGGGATCGTGGGCGCGGCGGCGCAGTCACGGCAGCCGATCATCGTGCGCGACGTGGCGGAGGATGCACGCTACGTCGCCGTCAATCCGGACGTGAAATCGGAGCTGGCGGTGCCCTTGGTGCACCAGGACAAGGTGATCGGCGTCGTCGATCTCGAGCACGTGCGCAAGGGATATTTCAACGAGCGGCATGCGCGGACGATGAGCACGCTGGCGGCGCAAATGGCGATCGCCATCGCCAACGCCGGCCTGTACGAACGAGTCGCGCGCGCGGAACGCCGCATGGACCGGGATTTGCGCATCGCGCAACAGATGCAGCGCCATCTGCTGCCGAGCTGTTGTCCGCAAATGGCGCGGCTGGAAGTGGCGGCGCGCTCGGCTCCGGCACGGGAACTCGGCGGCGACCTCTACGATTTCTTGAGTTATACCGGCCAGCGCTGGGGCCTGGCGGTCGGCGACGTCGCCGGCAAAGGGGCGGGGGCGGCGCTCTACGGCGCCGTCGTCAGCGGCATCCTGCGCACGCAAGCGGCCCGGCCGCGCGGACCCGGAGAAGTGCTCGCCGCAGTCAATCAAGCCTTGCTGCAGCGAAAGATCGAGGCGCAGTTCGTGACTCTACTCTTCGCGATCTGGCACGAACGCGCCCGCCGGATGGTGATCGCGAATTCAGGGCTGCCCTATCCGGTGCACGTATCGGCACAGGGCTGCCGGCAGATCAAGGTTGCGGGACTGCCTTTAGGCATGATGGAAGGCGGGGATTATGTGGAGAGCAGCGTACGGTTAATGCCGGGGGAACTGCTCGTCTTCGTCAGCGACGGCATCACCGAATTGGCCAACCGCCGGGGAGAGGAATATGGGCGGATCCGGCTGGAAGCGGTGCTGCGACATGCGAGCCAGTCCAGTTCGGAAGAAGTGGTTGAGGCGATTTTCGCGGACTTGGAGAAATTCGCCGAAGGCATGCCGCCAGCCGACGATCGCACCGTGGTCGTGGTCAGAGGACGATGAGCGCGAGCCGACGGACGCGAAAAGCGCCGGTCGCGCCCCCGCGGCCATTTGCGTATCGAACCGGGAGCTTAAGCTGCGGCCGATTGCGCCTAGCCGGCGTGGCGCGGCGCTTCGGAACGCCATGTTACGTCTATAGCTTGGACGCCATCCTCGGCGCATTTCGCGAGTACGATGCAGCCTTCGGGGCCCGGGAACACCTGATTTGCGCGTCCGTGAAGGCGAACGGAAACCTCGCGCTGTTGCGGGCATTGGCCGAAGATGGATCGGGCTTCGACATCGTATCCGGAGGCGAACTGAGGCGAGTGCTGGCCACCGGCGGAAGAGCCGATCGGGTGGTGTTTTCGGGCGTGGGCAAGACGGTCGAGGAAATCGACGCGGCCCTGGAGGCAGGGATTCTGCTTTTCAACGTGGAATCGGAGCCAGAGTTGAGCCTTCTGGCTGCACGGGCGCAACGCGCGGGCAAACGCGCTCGCTTCGGGCTGAGAGTGAATCCCGACGTTTCCGCGCCGACCCATCCGCATATCGCAACCGGTCTACACCGCCACAAGTTCGGAATCGAGCCGCGACAGGCGGCGACGCTGTACCGCCGATATGGAAAGCATCGTGCACTCGAGGCCGCGGCGATCAGCTTTCATATCGGCTCACAAATTCTGACGCTCGAGCCGATCTTGGAGGCGACCCGCAAGGTGGTGGCGCTGGCGCGCCAATTGCGACGGGAGGGATTGCCCTTGCGCTATTTGGATGCGGGGGGCGGGCTCGGGATCGCGTACCGGCCGGAGCAGCGGTCGCCGTCAATTCAGGACTACGTCGAGGGATTGGAACAAGCCGCCGGCGGCGGCCAGGAATTCACGATGCTACTGGAACCGGGGCGAAGCTTGTTTGCGGCAGCAGGTGCGCTTTTGACCCGGGTGTTGTACGTGAAGCACAGCGGAAAGAAGCGCTTTGTGATCGTGGATGCGGCCAGCAACGATCTTATTCGACCGGCGCTGTACGGCGCTTACCATGAGATCGCACCGTTACGCCGCGGCTCCAGCCGACTGGCGCCGGCGGATGTGGTCGGTCCCATTTGCGAAACGGCTGACCGATTCGCGGAAGATCGGCCGATGCCCAAGCTGCAGACAGGCGATATCTTGGCGATTTTGGATGCCGGCGCTTATGGGTTCTCGTTGGCCTCCAACTACAACAGCCGACCGCGAGCCGCGGAAGTGGCCATCCGTGGCGGACGGGCCATCCTGGTGCGACGGCGAGAGCAAATCGAGGACCTACTCGCCCCAGAATTGGAAATACCGGCTCAAGCCGCTGGACCGCCCAAGGCAAAGCTAGCACGCGGGGTGTAAACCGGGCCCGAGGGGAGAGTACGGCTTTCGAAGAGATGAAAGGCTTGCACGACTTGGCTTCCCCAGGTAGGCCGGCCATCGGCGATTTCACTCTCGAGCGAGCGAAGATCCGGCGGAGCAACCGCGCGAGCGATGGTGAGATGAGGTGAAAACGGCTGCGCTTCGGCAGGAATGCCGACACTGATGCACGCCCGATCCACTAAATCGGCCAGCCAGGCCAGCGGTTGGGGATCGCGCACGCCCGCCCAAAGCAACCGCGGTCGGTTTGGCGCCGGGAAAAAGCCCAACCCTGCCAGGGTGATCGAGAATGCACGCGCATGCACTCGCTCGAGCGCGCCGATTAGTTCGGATTCGCGCGGCTCAGGCCAGGAGCCGATGAATTTCAGAGTGAAATGATAATTTGCGGGCGGCACCCAGCGCGCTCGCGGCGCTTTCGCTCGATAGGGCGCCAGGGCCGAATAAAGAAGCGCGGCCAAGCCGGATTCGAGGCTGACCGCGACGAACAGACGCATGAACAAGAGAGCGGGCCGGCTGGGTATCCGGCCCGAGGCACTTACGCCGCCCCGATTGAAAACTCCTCCCGAATCTCAAAGGAACGGCTGAGTGGGAATGGCTACGAGGCGGCGGCCTGCTTTTTGGATTGTTGCTGCGCCTTGGCTGCCCGCACCTTGGCCCAGCGCCGTTTCTGAGCTTCCGCAATCCTTTTCCGCCCCTCGGCAGAAATATTGCGGACGCCGCTTGCCCCGGTCCTGCCCGCATGATCCAGGCCACGGAGAATTTTCAGCGCCGATTCGATGCGGCGCTTCTGCTCCTCAAGGTCCTGGATGGCTTTGCTAATTGTCGACATTGCTCTCCTTCGATTTGTTTTTTTGACCACGGCAAGACCGTGGCTGACTTTTTTTACTCTGTGCGGGTTATAGCGATTATGGAAGCAAAAGTCAATGGCAGGAGGTGCTGGCCGACTCGCGCCGGGCGGCGGCCAATAAAGCGGTAATCGCATTCGTGACCTGGGGTACGGCGATGGAGTCCAGACCGGCACCCAAACTCGCCTGCAGGACGCGGCATGGCGTTTGCCAGGGACGCCAAACCACTGCATCGGACGGGCCAAAGAGGACCACCACCGGCTTGGCTAAGGCAGCGGCAATGTGAATTGGGCCGCCATCGCTACCTAGAACGAGCGTCGATTCGGCTTCCAGGGCGATTAAGTCGCGCACGTCCGTCCCCACCAGCAAGGCGGCACGTCCCGGCGGCAAGGCGGCGACCAGGCGCTCTTCGACCCCTGGCGAACGAGAGGCACGGGCAAATACCGCTGCGAAGCCATGCTCCCGGCCGAGCCAAGATAAGGCTTCACGGTAGTATTCCGCGGGCCACTGCATGTCGGGAGACCGCGGTGTTGCGTTGATGTAAGCAAAGGGCGGACGAACGCCGCACGCTGCAAGCCGCCGAAGGATGGCCGCGCGCGACTCGGCGGACGGAAAGATCCGGAGAGGCCCCAAAGAGGCCGGGGGCAGACCGATGTGATGGAAGAGGGAGGCGACATGCTCGACCGTATGCCAGCGCGGCCGGCCCGGGGGCGGAGGGGTGGGAGGCACAGCAACACGATGCAAACGGGCATAGGGTTGCCCGGCGAAACCGACTCGCCAGCGGGCGCCAGAGGCCAGGGTCAAGAGAGTGGCCGTACTGCCTCCGTGGAGGTTGATCGCGAGTTCGGCGTCGAAGCGCCGCAACGCGGCCACGCCGCGCCACCTGCCGGTCAGCGAGGCAGGCAGCGGAATTATCGTGTCAATATCCGGATTGCCTTCCAGGACGGGCGCCCATTCGGATTCGACGACGAATCCAAGCCGGAGATCGCCGCGCCAGCGCTTGAGGGCGGCGAGAGCCGGCGTGGTGAGCAAGCTGTCGCCCAAGCTGCGCAGCCGGATCAAGGCGACGCGCGCCCCTGGCGGCAATGCGGCAAGGAGGTCCATCCGTGGACTCAACCCGCTAAGGTTCGATCACCGCCTCTTCGACCAGCATGACGGGAATATCGTCGCGAATGGGATACACCCGGCGGCAAATCTGGCATTTGAGCCCGCTGTGGTCCGGCTTCAAGGCGAGCGAACCCTTGTCTTCCGGGCAAACGAGGATTTCCAATAGATCGGGACTAATCGGCATGAGTCTAGCGTACTAGGGCCAAGGGGAGAACGGCGCGCATGAAGAGGGCGGATGTCATCGGAACAGGCAGATTGGGCAAAGCGCTGACCGCCTGGCTGGCCGGCGGCGGCTGGCAAGTGGACCGCATAGTCAGCCGGGATGCAGCCCGCGCGCGACGGCTTGCCAAACGCCTAGGGGCAAGGCGAGGGCAGGGGCTGGCCGAATACAGACAACCTGCCGAACTGGTTTTCGTGGCCGTGCCCGACGACGCACTCGCTGGGTTGGCACGGCGTCTCGCACAACGCGCCGACGAGTGGAGCGGCAAAGTCGTGCTGCACGCCAGCGGCGCGCTGGATGCCTCGGTGCTGTCACCGCTGCGCGAGCTGGGAGCGAGCACAGGCAGCATGCATCCGCTCATGACCTTCGCCCGCCGTGGAAGGGCCCCCTTACCCAAAGAGGTCGTGTTTGCGATCGAAGGCGACCGCAAGGCGGAACAAGCGGCCTTCGAATTGGCGAACGCCTGGGGCGGCAAGCCGCTACAGTTGCGCCCCGAACAGAAGCCGGCATACCATCTCGCAGCGACTTTCGCTTCGCCGATGATCGTGGTGATGTTTGCGCTGGCGCGCGAACAGTTGCGGCGGTCGGGCCTGAACCGCGAAGCGCAAGGTCGCGCGGCCGCAGGATTACAGCGATTGTTGAAACAAACAGCGGCCAATCTGGGGAACGGCAGCGCCACCGCCGCGCAGTCGGCCTGGACGGGGGCCATCGCGCGAGGCGATCACGAGACGATCCGCCGGCATCGGGCCATCGCCGGGCCTTCCCGGCATGTTTACGACGCCTTGGTGGCAAACGCCGAACGACTGTTGGGGACCGCGGGTGCGAAGCCGCAGTCTCGATCAAAGGATCGGGACTTGGGCAACGATGGATAGCGAATAGCCTTCGAGACCCGCAATGAGGCGAGGATGGTTGGTCAGCAGCCGAATTTGCCGTACCTCAAGATCGGCGAGCATTTGCGCGCCGATACCGATCTGGCGCTGCACGATGCGCTCATTCTGGCGCTCAAGGGCCAGACCTGGCCGGCCGTGGAGGATCGCCCCTCCTTCGAGGTGGAACCCGGGCGAGTTTTGATGCAAATAGAGGACAACGCCAACGCCTTCCGCGTGAATCTGGCGGAGCGCCCCGGCGAGGTTGCGCTGACACTCACATTCGCGCGAAGCAAAGACGAGACCCGGCAAGCAGTGCGTTTGAACCCGCACCAAGGTCGGCCGTTCAGGATCCAGTTGGCCGAGAACCCAGGCGCTGTGAAATTCGCCCGCCAAGGCGTCGTGATAGGCGAGCAAGCGGCTGGGGCCATACGCGGTATCGAGCCGAGCCTCGCCAACGCGATTTACATAGCGCTCAGTCAACAGGCGATGGCGGACGATCTCGGCAACGGTGATCATGCGCAATCCGTGCTGCCTACAGAAACGCGCGAGATCGGGCATGCGCGCCATGGAGCCGTCTTCGTTCATGATTTCGCAGATGACGCCGGCGGGATGCAATCCGGCCAGGCGCGCGAGATCCACGGCCGCCTCGGTTTGCCCGGCGCGCTCCAGGACGCCACCCCGCCTGGCCCGCAAGGGAAAGATATGGCCGGGGCGGGCGAGATCCTCAGGGCGCGACGCCTCGTCGACCAGCACGCGAATCGTTTGGGCGCGATCGGCGGCGCTGATGCCGGTGGTGACGCCGACCCGAGCATCCACGGATTCACAAAACGCGGTGCCGAAATTCGATGTGTTATCCGCCGTCATGAGCGGAATCCGCAACGCCTCGAGCCGCTCTTCGGTTAGAGCCACGCAGATCAAACCGCGGCCGAAGCGCGCCATGAAATTGATGGCTTCCGGCGTGATCGCATCAGCAGCGAGGGTTAGATCCCCCTCGTTTTCACGGTCGGCATCGTCCACCACGACGACCATGCGGCCGGCACGCAACTCAGCCGCGGCCTCCGCCACCGACGCAAGCGCCGGGGCAGGACTCGAGGACACAGCAGGCGCCGTCGGACCGGAACTCATCCCTCAATTTTACCCGCGTGGCAAGCCCTCGACCTTGGCCTGCTCTGCCCGCCGTCCGGAGAATGCCCATGCCGCGCGCTCGCCGCGCGCGCGCAGGGGGGAGAGTGGCGGGACCGCGGGCTCTCACAATCCCAATCGAAGGCGCAGCGAATTCAGGCCGGAGTGCGCTCGCGGCCGCGTGCGGCTGGAATCAGGCGGTCCGGTGGGTCCGGCGTCCACGCGAGGCGAGAGAACTCAACTGGTCGAGGAGGATCGTGCCTAAGCGACCGAGCTCTGCACTGTGAAGGGCGGAAAGCTGCTCGATCAAGGCTTCGCCCTTCGGAGTAAGCGAAACCTGGACGGTGCGGCGGTCGATGGTTCCCCGCTGACGCCTCACCAGCTTCAGGCGCTGTGCCCTGGTGATCAGCGCCACGGCAGCATGGTGGCTGACCTGGAGCCGCTCGGCGATTTCGGCAACGTTGGCCCAATCGCGACCGGTCATCCCTTTAATGGTCAAGAGCAATTGGTGCTGCTGGGGGGAAACGCCGGCCTGACGCGCCGCTCGCTCGCTAAAACGCAAGAATTGCCGCAAGGCATAGCGGAACTGCGCCAAGTTTTCGATTTGCGCACGGCTGACTCGCATGCGTTATTTGTATATCACAGCATGAGCAGCGAAGGAAAGGGACCAGGGCGAAAAAAGAGTCATTGGCACGATATAAACGGCGGCAGGTCGGTCATAGCGGAGCCCGTGCGGAGACGCAGGCGGCCCCGCCTTGCACAGGTGAGGAACCCGAATTAGGGCTGACGGCGTTTGCGGGCGCTTGCGGCGGGAATTCAGCCCAGCAATTCTCGGAGGCGGGCATGCCCGGCACGACTCACAGGAATCCGCCGACCCCCAGTGAGGACCGCCACATAACTGTCGCGGGAATACGGCTCCAAGCGGACGAGGGCGGAAAGGTTCACCAACCAGCCGCGATGGACGCGGGGAAATTGAGCAGGATCGAGGGCGGCTTCCAGGCTCGCCAGGGTTTGCTTTTTCAAGTAAGTCTTGCCGGCCGTATGGAGCGCAACATAGTCATCCTGGGCCTCGAGTGCGAGGATATCCGCGACAGGCACGAGGCTGATCTTCGCACCGTCACGAACGACGAAACGCCGCAGGGGGTTCTCCCGCCCATGAGCGGCAAGGTTCAGGGAGGCGGCAGGGGGCTGCGCCCCATTGGCGCCAAGGCGCTGGCGCGCCCGCGAAACGGCCTGCCGAAAGCGCTCGAGCGTGAAGGGCTTGAGGAGGTAATCCACGGCATGGACCTCGAAGGCACGCAAGGCGAAATGGTCATAGGCGGTAGTGAAGATCACCGCCGGTCCAGATTCGAGAAGCTCCAGAACTTCAAAACCGTCCAACTTGGGCATTTGGACGTCGAGAAAAAGCAGATCCGGACGGAGATCCGCGCAGGCTTTGACTGCGGCGAAGCCATCGGCAAGTTCGCCCACGATCTCCAGATCGGGCTCGCTGGAGCAGTATTCGCGCAGGAGCTGGCGCGGCAATTCTTCATCGTCGATGATCAGGGTGCGCATAGGAGTGATTAGCCCTCCTGAAATGAAATCGCCGGCAACTGCATTCGAGCCACGAAGCGGGAACCGTCGGCGGCGCAATCGAGGCGCCCAGACGCCCCATAATGAGTCGCCAAACGCCGGCGGACCTGCGGCAGGCCCACGCCATTACGCTCGGGGGCGGGGGATTCCGGATCGAAATCATTCGTGATCTCGAGCTGAAGGACGCCGTCGGCAAGCTGGGCGGTCATGCGCAGGAGGCCGGAGCGAGTCAGGCCGGCGATCCCGTGCTTGATGGCGTTTTCGACCAAGGGCTGCAACAAAAGAGCAGGAATCGCGCAGGACAAGGTAGCGGGATCGATCGCTTCCTCGACGCAGAGGCGGGCGCCGAAACGAAATCGCTCTACCGCCAGGTAGGCACGCACGACCGCGATTTCGTCGGCGACGGCCACTAGTTCCCGCTGGCCGGTCTGCAATGTAAGTCGAAAGAGTTCGGCGAGGTGAATACACATCTCGCGAGCGCGGGCCGGATCGAGCGCGGTGAGCGCGCTGATCGAATGGAGGCAATTGAAAAGAAAATGGGGATTGACTTGGGAACGCAGGGCGCGCAGCTCCGCTTCGCGCGCAGCCAAGCGCGCCTCACTCGCTTGACTTTGCGCTTCGGCGGCGCGACTGATCGCTTGGGCGGTATGGAAAGCCGCTGCGACAACGAGGTAGAACAGAACGCCCGCGATGAACAGCACCGCCGTCTCGCTCAGCAAGGGGGCCGCGAGGCCCAAGGGAGTGAGCACGAAGCGCAGACCATGCGCCAGGAGGACCCAAAAGAAGGCAAGCGCAATGGCGGCGTCGAACTGATATAAGAGTGGGGCGAGGAAGCGGCCGGAGCGCAAGGGAAAGAGCCGGCTCAAGTATTCGGCACTTAAGCTCAGCAGCGCATAGATGCCCGTCATGGGCAAGCCCGCGGCGGCGATGGCCAACCAGGGACGCGGGCCGTTGGCGAGGGAAAGAGCGATCCAAACCACGAACATCCCCAGCCAGGCCCAGACAAGCAGAGCTCCCCGGCCCGGGCCGACACTGAGAAGCGGTTCTGCCGCCGACGGCAGCCGTAGCTGGCCCGAAGATTGAAGGTGCGAGTGCGCGCCGGCGGCCATTCGAGTGCCTAGTTCTTGACGACAATCCCGCCGAATACCGCCTCGCCGCGGACGATCAAACGGGTAGCAGCGTGGTTCGGAATTGCCAAAGGCCGGGTTTGGTCTTCGCAAGCGCCAAAAAGGCCGGTCGCCTGAACCGAAACAACCCAATTCGCTGGGATATAAACCTCCACGGCGCCAAAGACCGCGTGGGCTTCGATAATGATCGTCGAGGCCGTAGGCACAAGCGCGCGAAGGTCCAAGTTGCAACCGCCGAAAAACGAATAGAGAGCGGCTCCTTGAAAACCGGGAAAATGGACGCGGCGATTGAGCCCGGCAAACACAGCCTTCATTTCAAACCACTGTTCGGGGGCTGAGTCCGGCGTGGCGGCATGGGAGGGATCGGCCGAGGCGGGTGCGGCGGCGGAAGCTGGCGGCGCCCACCAAGGGCGAGTTGGATCACTCGAGGGCGCCCACCAGGGCTGGGCGGTGCTCGACGTATAGGCCCGCCAGTGCGAACGCCAAGCGCGCCGTTGGGCGCGCCAGGCCCGCACCTCATTGCGCCAAGCATGAAGGTCGGAATGCCAAGAAGCCCAATCGGACCCAGGACCGGAGCGCACGGGGTGCACGGACCCGGCAACAAGCCAGGAAATGCCCAACGCAATTAGAAAAAGCGGCCAAAGACGCCAAACCGCGAAAGGCAAAACGCGAAGACAATCAAGGGTCAGGCCGGCGCCGAGCAGGATTAAAAGCGTTCCCACAAACCAGTCGTGAAATTTGTTCCGCGCAACTCTGTCGGTTCCGACACCAAAACGATTCAACACTCCCCCGTCGTTCTGGCTGTGAAAATTGCCCCGCACGACTTTGACGATTCCGACCGCGACTAGGATCAACCCCCAAAAACAATCGGCCCGAAAATGCAGAACGCCGAGGTTATCCAAGAGGAATCCGAGGCCGAGCACTACGATGACCAACCCGGGCAGGAGGCCAATCCAGTGCTGGCACCGCCGCGGCGGCGGTGGCGGGGAGGAGGCGGGCGGAAGCGGGGCGGGAGTACTCATGCGTGGCGGAAAACGGAGAGTACCGCATCCAGTATCCACAGGGAATCCCAGTGGCGCATCAACCACGCCAGGTCATGGACGAGAAGCGGCACAGCGAGGGCCACGAGACAAGCACCCAGCCAAAGTTCGCTGGACGGCGACAATGACATCAGTGTACGTACGCGAGCCATAGCCCGACAATGCAAGACGGGCAGCGGCGAAGCATGCCGAAATCGGCGAATGACGGATGCGGGTCGGTCAACGCCGGAGAAACTTCGGTGAAACGAGCGGGAGGCGGAAGAGGCGGCCGACGTTCCTTCACCGCAGTTGCACAGAGCGACCGAGCCGGGTTAGGACGCCCCGGGTCCGCCCCTGGCTTCCCAAGGCTCAGAGCCGCACCCGCTGCCGGCGAGCGGAACCGGCGGCGCTGGCCTAGGGGGTGAATTGCACCGCAAGAATGGCCCAGGGGACAGTAGATTTCTCAGGCAAAGGACCGATTCAATGGGGATCGAGGAAAGAGTGTGTGAAAACGCGGCTTTCAGGAAAAATCCTCGCAGCGATTGCGATTGTGGCGATTGCGGCGGCCACAGGCGGCTGGCATGAGGCTTTGACAGGCGCTTGGCTGCGGCTGGCGGTGCGCCGCAAAGTGGATCATTACTCGAGCGCGCCGCTCTACGACGGAAAGATGCATTTGTTTTTTTGCGGCACGGGCAGCAGCGGCATGAATCCGGCGAGAGCGCAGGACTGCATCGCCATCATGGCGGGAGGATCGTTGGTAATCTTCAACGCCGGCGATGGCTCATCGGAAAAGGCGGAAATCGCGGGCCTGCCGCTCGGAGATCTGAACGGTATTTTTCTAACTGACTTGAGTTCCAATCACATCGGGGATTTGGGACAATTTGCGGAAACCAGTTGGCGCGATGGGCGGGTCACGCCTTTAACCGTTTACGGGCCGACCGGAACCAATCAGGTGGTCGCAGGATTCGACCAGGCTTACAGCCTCAGCGTAAAGTTTGGCGCTGCCCACGCGAACGAAGTGAATCTGCCCGCGGATAATGCGCTGCCCTCGGCCCACGAAATCAAGGTTGAGGGAGCGGCCTTGGAGCCGGTGTGGCAAGCAGGCGGCCTGCGCGTGGCGGCGTTCCTTGAGGACCATTTGCCGGTCAAGCCGGCGCTGGGGTACCGGGTAACGTATCGGAATCAGGTTGTCGTCATCGCCGGAGAAACTCGTCCCAACCAAAACCTGGAACGAAATGCGCATGACGCGAACGTGCTGATCGTTTCGGTGTACCAAGCGGCGGCGGCAAACCGTCTGGCGCGCGCCTATGATCAAGAGTTCGGGGCCGATGCCAGACCGGGCAGCCGGGATCTCAGCAGGAACTTGCGGTCATTGCAGGATTTCGAAAGCAGCATGGCCGAAGCTGGACAAGAGGCTACCGACGCCGGCGCACACCTGCTTATCGTCACGTGTCCCACGCCGGATCCCGGAAGCGGGTTCGCGAGTTGGCTTCTGGGTGGATGGTATTTGCATCCCGCCAAACGGACGTTCGCGGGCCCGGTAAGACTCGCCGAAGACGGAATGCGGTTGACCTTAACGCCGAACCACTGAGGACGAGCAGGGCCGCCTTGGCGTGGCCGCCGGCCGGCGCGTATTCGGCTCGACTCCGGCACCGGCCGCGGGCCTCCGGCTCACGCGACTTTCTCCTTAACTAGGCAGCAGTACTCGAGCGCGATCGAATTGACCGGCCGGGTCGTATTGTGTACAGTCAAACGCCACGGAGGAGTCCAGCATGAAGGGATTCAAGCAGTTTGTGCTGCGGGGCAACGTGGTCGATCTGGCGGTTGCCGTGGTGATTGGCGCGGCCTTCGGAACGGTAGTTTCGGCGTTGGTCAAGGATTTGCTGACACCCCTAATCGCAGCAATCGGCGGCCGACCAGACTTTTCCGCATATTCGTTCACCGTTAACCATTCGGTATTCGCGTATGGAGATTTCGTCAACGCCGTCATTGCGTTCGTGCTGATCGCGGCGGCGGTTTATTACTTTTTCGTGGTGCCCGTCAATCGCCTCATATCGCTGTCGCGACGGCAGCCGCCAGCGGATCCGACCACGAAGAAGTGCCCCGAGTGCCTGAGCGAGATCCCCATCGACGCACGCCGGTGCGCGTTCTGTACCTCCGCATTGGCAGCGAGCCCAACCCAAGGGTGAGACGCCTGGAGAGATTGCCGAAGGGTGCTGAAACAAACGTTTTTGCACGTGCCCGGCGTCGGATCTCGAACCGAGCAGCGTCTTTGGAATTGCGGCATCAGGAACTGGGAAGACGCGCTAGAGATGCCGCGCAACGCGCCGATTGCGCCACGAACGCGAGCGAAGCTTGAGACCGAGCTGCCGCGATCGGCGGCGTTCTTGGCGGCCGGAGACGCGGCCTATTTTGCCGGCCTGAGCCGGTATGGGGAGGCGTGGCGCCTATATGGCGAATTCGCGTCCTCTTGCTTGTACCTCGATATCGAAACCAACGGCGGGTGGGGCGATGAGGAGCGGCTGACGGTGGTGGGTGTGCGCGACGGGGAAGGCTATACAGCTTATATCGCGGACGAGAATCTTGAAGAGTTGCCAGACCGAGTAGCCCAAGCAAAGATCCTGGTCACATTCAATGGCGCCCAATTCGACGTGCCGGTGCTCCGGCGGCTATTCCGGCGCTGCCGAATGCCGCGCGCCCACATCGATTTGCGCTTTGCGGGGCAAAAAGCGGGCTTGCGCGGCGGGCTCAAGAGGATCGAGGAGGAGCTGGGACTCGAGCGGCTGAAAGCCATTCGCGGCCTCGACGGCTGGGACGCGGTGCGCCTTTGGAACGAATATCAGCGGGGAAGCCAGGACGCACTGCAACAGTTAATCGCCTACAACCGCGCGGATGTCGAGAATTTGCAGCCGCTGATGGAGTGGACGTACCAGACGCTGCGGCGCGCGCGCGGACATGGGAGCAGCACAGCCGGCCGCGCCCGCCACGCTGCGGTTTAACTAATCTTGCCCCCAAACGCCGGCTCAGCGGTCGTCGCTCAGCAAGCGCTCGACGCGCGCACCGGCCCTTGCCTGCGGAGCCGAGCGGCGGGCCGAGTTCACACGGCGACGCCAACCAGCGGAGAACAGGGCGGGAGTAAGATTTAGCCGTGGGCCCGGGAGGAAGCCATGCAGCTTGATATCAATGGCCGCAGCTATACAGTTGCCGCGGCGCCGGAGACCGCGCTGCTCTGGGTGCTACGCAACGAGCTAAACCTGACGGGAACGAAATACGGGTGCGGCGAGGGCGAGTGCGGCGCATGCACGGTGCTGCTCGACGGCGTCGCGCGGCATGCCTGCCTGACGCCAGCCGCGGAGGCGAAGGGGAAAAAGATCACCACCATCGAGGGACTCGCGCAAGGCGAAAAACTGCACCCGCTGCAGCAAGCGTTCTTGCAGGAAGGCGCATGGCAGTGCGGCTACTGCACACCCGGCATGATCCTGCGCGCAGCCGCATTGCTCCGGAACACGCCGCACCCGAGCGAGGAAGAGATCGTCGCGGCGATGAACGGGAATATTTGCCGTTGTGGGACATATCCGCGCATCGTGGCAGCAATCCAGCGCGCTGCCCGGGAGGCATGAGATGCCCGACGAGGGACTACGTCCTCGGGTCGAAGCCGAGCGGTATGAGATGAGCAGCAAGACCCAGCGGTTCGAATTGGGCAGACGGGACTTCTTTCAATGGCTGGCGGCCGGCATCGTCGTCGCCGGAGTAATGCCGCATGTGCCAACGGACGCGTGGGCACAACGGCGGGAAGGCGAGCCTTTGCCCGACAATATCGGGGCTTGGCTGCACATCGGCGAAGACGGAGCCATCACCGTTTATACCGGCAAGGTCGAAGTGGGCCAGGGGGTTCGGACCTCGCTGGCGCAACAGGTAGCCGAAGAACTACGCGTCGATCTCTCGCAGATCACCATGATCATGGGCGACACGCGGTTGACTCCCTTCGACATGGGGACCTTCGGAAGCATGACAACCCCGGTGATGGGCCAGCGTTTGCGGCGGGTCGCCGCAGGCGCGCACGATCTGCTTCTGAAAGTGGCAGCGGAGCGGTGGGGCGTTCCGCAGTCGCGACTGCGGGCTGAAGCCGGACAGATCCTCGATCCAGGGTCGCGGCGCAAGATCAGCTACGGAGAATTGGCGCGGGGTCAACGCCTGGCGCAGGCGGTGGCGATGGATGATCCGCTGCGGCCAGCAACGGAATGGACCATTGCCGGGACTTCGGCGGCGAAAACGGGCGGCCGCGCGATCGTGACGGGGGAGCACCGGTACCCTTACGACTGGACGCGCCCGGGAATGCTGTGGGGAAAGGTAGCGCGCCCGCCGGCCTATGGAGCGCAATTGCTGAGCGCAGATTTGGAGGCAGCCCGGCGCCTGCCGGGGGTTACGGTCGTCCGCGACGCGGATTTATTGGGCGTAGCCGCGCCCACGGCGGAGGCGGCTGCGGAGGCGCTGGCAGCGCTCAAGCCACGTTGGAGCCCAGCACCCTCGCAGACCTCGAGCAGCGCGTTATACGAATTCCTGCTGAATCATCCGGCGGCGGACGCTTCAAACACCCAAGGCGATGAGGAATTGAATGCAGCGCTTGCGGCGGCCTCGCACCGGCTCGATTCGGTGTATCAAGTGGCGTACATCCAACATGTACCGCTGGAGCCGAGGGCAGCGGTGGCGGAGTGGCAAGGAAATGAGTTGACCGTCTGGACGGGAACGCAACGCCCATTCGGGGTACGCGACCAATTGATGGAAGCCTTTCATTTACGCGCCGATCAAGCGCATGTGCTGATGCCGGACATGGGCGGCGCGTATGGAGGGAAGCACACCGGAGAAGCCGCACTCGAGGCAGCCAGATTGGCGCGGGCCGCCGGCAAGCCCGTGAAAGTCATCTGGTCGCGAGAAGAGGAGTTCACATGGGCCTACTTCCGGCCAGCGGGCGTGATCAAGGTGCGGGCGGGCATCGATAACCGCGGAAAGCTGACGGCATGGCAGTTCGACAACTACAACTCCGGCGAGGCGGGAATCGAGACGCCGTATCAGGTTGCGCACAAGCAGATCCGATTTCATCGGACGGAGATGCCGTTACGGCAAGGTTCGTACCGCTGTTTGGCGGCAACCGCGAATCATTTCGCGCGGGAATCGGCCATGGATGAATTGGCGCATGCCGCGGCCCTGGATCCGCTGGAGTTCCGGCTGCGCAACCTGCGCGATGAACGGCTGGCCACGGTGTTCCGCACCGGGGCGCGGGCGTTTGGGTGGCCGCGCCGGAAGCAGCGCCCGGGACAAGGGTTTGGATTCGGCGGCGGGGTCGAGAAAGGCGGCCGCATCGCCACCTTCGCCGAGATTCGCATTGAGGGCGGAAACGTCAAACTGGAGCACGTGGTGAGCGCCTTCGAGTGCGGCGCCATCGTGAACCCAGACAATTTGAAGAACCAGATCGAGGGCGCGGCGATCATGGGCATCGGCGGCGCATTGTTCGAGGCGATCGAATTCGCCGACGGCAAAATCGAATCGAACCGCTTATCACGCTACCGGGTACCGAGATTTCGGGACGTGCCCAGGATCGAAGTGGTTCTCGTGGACCGCAAAGACCTGAACCCCTCGGGTGCCGGCGAAGCGCCGATCATGGGATTGGCGCCGGCGGTGGCCAACGCCATCTTCGACGCCACGGGACGCCGGCTGCGACACATGCCGTTGGCGCCGAACGGCCTGGAGGCCTAGACACCGGTGCTGGCGATCGTTCTCGCGTTCTTTGCAGGAGCTGGCGCCGTTCCCCGGCGACCACCGATCCTGGGCGTGGCGCATATCGAATTTCGCAGCGCGAATCCGGGCCAGGAGCGCAGGTTCTATGAGGACCTTCTGGGATTCCCCAGGGTCCAGCACGGCGCCACGGCGCAGTTCCTGATCAATCCGAAGCAGTCGGTGGAAATCGTCAGCGAACCGACGCCAAAAGGCGCGGACCGACTGGTGAATGTTGCGTTCGAGACGACGGATGCGCGCGCATTAAGGGACTATCTGGCAGCACGCGGAATCGCCGTACCGGGGCAAATCAGCGAGGAACCCGACGGCAGCTTGGGCTTCGCGGTACGCGATCCGGAGAACCACACGGTCGAATTCGTGCAGCTCCTCAATCCTAGGGAACGGGCGCACGCAGATTGGAACCGTCGAATTTCATGCCACCTTCTGCATGTAGGGATCCTTGTGCAAAATCGGGCTGCGGAGGACCGCTTTTATCGGGGCATACTCGGGTTTCGCGAAATATGGCACGGCGGGATGAAACCGGGGGAGACCGATTGGGTGGACATGGAAGTGCCCGACGGTTCCGATTGGGTGGAATACATGCTGCACGTGAAGCGCCCTGATGCGCAGACGCTGGGAGTCATGCATCACTTCGCGCTGGCGGAACGTAATGTGCGCGCCAGCAATGCCGAATTGGTGAAGCGGGGACTCAGCGTAGCCCCCCGAGCATTGCCGCGGACGGGCGCACCGCAGATCGGGCGCGACGGTAAATGGCAAGCCAACGCCTACGACGCGGACGGGACTCGCGTGGAGCTGATGAATCCAGTCCCGAGCCGAACGCCCTGTTGCGCTCCTTTCACCGGGCGATCCGCGCGTCATCCGCCGCTCTGCCCGGGGCAATGACCACCGGCGCTTGCCGAAGGCGCGGGCATCGCCTCGGCATTCACCTCTCGCCCACAATAGTTTGGCCTCTATGGGACGAGCGCCAGGCGAGGCTGCGCGAGCGTGCCGGTAATGCGCAAGCGCAAATTCAAGAAACGCCGCAACAATTGAGATTTGAGGCTCGCGGCGGAACTTTTTCCGCTCAGCGCGCCCGAGAGCGCGCCCAATAAGCCGGAAGACGTCTGGGGCGCGGGCGGGGCGGCGGAGGCAGCCGGAGAGGCGCCAAAGTGCACCGTACCGGTGTACTCCAAGCTTTGATCGAAGCCGAGGCTGCCTGTAAGGTCGATCGTGCCCAGCACAGTTTGCGCTTGGATGAGCTTGCTGGCAACGCGACTATGGGCGATTTCGAGGTCGCCACGCAAGCTGCCGACGGCGAGATCCCCGGATGCGGCGGCGCCGACATTCGCGCCCAAGATTTTCTCCGTCATGGCCAACTGCGCCAACTGCCGAATCACGGGTGAATTTTTCAATTCAAGGTTCGCAAACTGGAACTGGCCGGCGCCGACCAGTCCGGGAAGCAAAGCGTCACCGCTCGGGCCATTGGCGGTCAACTGCAACGCTCCGCGGCCGGAAAGCCGCCGCGCCAAGTCCGGGTCCGCCGGGAAGAGGCCGGCGATGCCGATGTTGGCAGCCTTCAGAGTGATCGCCAGGCGCTGGGTTTGCACAAACGCCGCGTTAAGAGTGCCGCCGGCAAAGTTGAGCTGCGCCGGGGACAGCTCGAGGCCGTCGCTGTAAATGCGCAGCGAGGCTTTGGCGGCGGAGGCTTGATAGGGCGCCCAAGAGAGCCGATCGGCAATCAGCGTCCCGTTCGCGAGCAGCGTGTGCGACGGCACAACCGAGGAACCGACGGAAGCTTGCGTTGGCGACGAAGGGGCGGGAGCGGCCGCGAGGAGCCGATCCAGGCGAAGAGCGGAGGAGTACAGCCCAAATTGAACCGGCGGCCGCTCGATGTCGGCCGAATGAAATTGCAAGCGCGCCTGGCCCGCCGGACCGAGGTCGGCAAGACATTGTCCCTGGAGTTCGCCCGCGCGGAGGGCGAACGCACCACTTTTGAACGTAATCGGCGCAGCGAGCGCACTGACCGACAGGCGAACTCCAGCGAGGTTGGCGTCGGCTAAGACATGCTGGAGCACGGACCCGCCGAGGCGCAGATCCCGGAGGTGGAGCGTCAGTCCGGAAAGTTGAAAGACAGGCGCAGAGATCTTGCCATTCGGCAGCGCCTGCGCGCTCTCGACCCGCAGGTCGCGGAGGTCCATGCGATCAATCGCGGCACGAAGCGAAGACGAGGATGCCGCCGACGGCGATGATTGCGAGGCGGGAAATTGATCATTGCCGGCGCCGCTGGCATTGGTCAGAAGCGAGATTGCAGGGTGGTCGAGCAGCAGCGAGGTGACTTGGATCCGACCCCTGAGCAATGGCCAAAACGCCAGGCCGCCCTCGATCGAGCGCACTTGAACAAACGCGCCGCGGGGAAATCCGGCGGGGTTGCCGATCGAAAGGCCATTCACACGAAAGCCGATGGAAGGCAAGACATGGGCTTGGATGGCTCCCAAGGTCACCGGCCTGCCCGTGGCTTGACTGAGCTGCTGGGCGATGGCGGGACGGAAGCGGTCCAAAGCCAGGAATCGCGGCACCGCCAACGCGAGCACCACAAGTACGATGATGACAATGATTACGACCCGCAGCCAAACTGGAACGCGATTCATGGGGCCGGCTCTGGTGATCGATTCAAGTATGGCTGAAGCGGGGCAACGATGCCGGCGTCGGCAGGGTTCCCAGCCGGCGCGGCCGCCTCGAGGAGCAACAGCGCACGGGGCGGAACCGCTAAGCGCTAGCGCCCGCTTCACCTGCCGCCGGGGGTGCGGCCAGCGCGAGCGGTGGCGGCGAAGATGCGCTTGGGCAGGAGCATCTCCACGCCGACATTTTGATCCACTAGCTCCGTAATGTGCAGGTTGCCTGCGACGCTACAGAGCATGTAGGCGTCATCACGACTGAGGTGGCGGCGGGCGACGAGGAACGAGATCATCTGCTCGATAGCCATGGTGGTCGCCTTCTTCAAATCGCGATCGAAACCGAGGCTGATATATGCGGACGGGGTTTCGGCACGGGGCCATTGCTGACCGGTGCGCTTGATGACGGTCAGGCGAATGGTGCCCCGCAAGGAAGTCTCGAGGGCCGTGATGTCGACTTCGCCATCGCCCTGCCCGGCATGACCGTCTCCGATCTCGAAGAGCGCACCGGGGACGAAAACCGGCAGGTAGAGCGTACTTCCGGCCACGAGATCCTTATCATCCATGTTCCCGCCCATCAAGTTGGGGGGCACGGAGCTGTAGCGGCCCATGGCAGGAGGCGGAGCGACCCCCATGCTGCCGAAGAACGGATGGAGAGGAATCGCGATGCCCGGGGCGAAGCGCGCCACTCCGCGGCGCCAATCGAGAGGAATGATGCGGATGCGGCGATAGGGGAAATCTTGGGGGAGAAAGCCCTCGTGCGGCGCGAAGGCGTTATAGGCATAGTCGATGCGGGGCGCGATCTTGAGGATTTGAATCGCCAGCGTATCGCCCGGCTCGGCTCCCTCCACGTAGATCGGTCCGGTCAGGATGTGCCCGCCCGGGCCCCGATCCTTGACCTGCGCATAGACCGCTCGCAAGGCAGGCTCGACGCGATCGGCGGCGAGACCGGCACGTTCGAGCCCGGTCGGGCTGTTGGTCAGGAGGGTATCAACGACGACGATATCCCCAGAGCGGACGCGAAGGACCGGCTTGGCCTGCGCCCAGTAGTAACCCCAGGCGACGGTCGCCGGACTGGCCGGCAAGCGATATACCCGAGGGCGTGGCGCGGCGAACAGCCCGACCGGCACGAGTGCAAGCAGGCAGCGAGCAGTGAGCGAGGATACAGGCATGACCAGGTTCCGGCACGGCGCGCGCCGTGCGAGGCCCTATACGATAGCACCGCTGGCGACGAGCTTGGCCGTCACGATCGCTTGTCCGAGATGACGCTGACTGTGCTCGGCGATGTGAACGAGCAGGCCGCCAAGGGTGGTCGGCAGATGCAGGCGACCCACGGACCGAGCTTGATCGAGCGGGATCGCCGCGAGCCGGCGCACGCGGGCTTCGGCATCGGCAAGCGATCGGCTGAGGCGGCTCATCAATTCGGCCAACGTGAATTCCGGCTCGAGTTCCCGACGCGCGGCCGCAAGCTGAGCCGCATTCAGTTCCGCACCTTCGGCGTAGGTCAAGAGGCGATCCGCCGCCCCCGGGATGTGCTTGAGATGAAAGCCAAGCGGAGGGATACGAGGCGCAGGCCAGCGCCAAACGGCGGAGTCGGAGATGCCCGAAGTCCAGCGGCTTAGATCTTCTTGCACGTGCTGAAACGTATACAGGACCTGGGCGGCGACGGGATTCAGATCGGTGATCGTACCGCGCAGCCACGGCTCTGGCAGAGCCGCGCTGCCCTGCGGTTGTCGTTCCCCTGCATGCACTGGCTGATCGGCCGCCTCGCGATTCCCCGCCATGCCGCCAGTATAGCTATGCCGCGCTTGCGGGCCGCAGGTATCGGGCTTGAAGCTACGTCGGCTCAGGGACGCGAAGGCGGGGAGGAATCTAGATGAAGATCGGTACGCAGACGGCGCCAGCGCCGAGAGTGATGATCGCCTCGATGGGTTGAAGCACCTCGGGATCGAAGAGATCCTCAAGGAGCTCGCCCGCCCGATGAGGACGATCGGGCGCATGGCCACGAAACCTCGTTTTGCTGCGTTGGCACCGCGGCGCGGTGGCGAGATGTTCGCCGGCGAAATCGCAAGAATACGTATCGCGACACACCCCCACTTATAGCGCGGGTGGACTACAATGCAGCGTGACCGGGTCCGGGTTCCAGGCGGGAAGGCGAAAGAGGAGCGGGAATATGCGATTGAAATCGATGGGGGGCATCACGCTTGCGGCAGTTTTGTTGGTGGGATTAGCCGCGGCGCAGCAGCCCGTGCAAATCGCGCGCACGCATCTCAAGGTGGGGCAGATGGCGCCGGATTTCACGTTGCCGAGCGACCATTTCCAGCCGGTGCGACTGAGCGATTTTCGCGGGAAGAAAACGGTGATCCTGGCGTTCTACATTCTGGCGTTCACTCCGGGTTGAACGCAGGAACTCAAGGCCTATCAGGCTGATTTGGCCAAAATCGAAGCAAGCGATTCAGTGGTTTTGGGGGTGAGCATGGATAGCCCGGCGGCAAACGGGGTATTCGCCAAGCAGATCGGCGTCACCTTCCCGCTGCTCAGCGACATGCGCGGCATCGTCGAGGAAAAATACGGCATTCTGCAGCCCGTTCGCGAGGTGGCCGGCTACCCCATGCAGTTCGCGCAACGAACCACGTTCGTTATCGACAAACAGGGCATCATTCGCAAGATTCAGTTCGGAACGGAGGCGATCAATCCCTCGACGGCGGTGTCGATGTGTCTTAATTTACATCGCGGCAAATAGGCGACTGGCGCCGCGCCGAAGGTCTGATAGACTTATGAGTTTTCTTTAGGTCACGCCATGAGAGATTTTTCCGTTCGCGCTAGCGCTACAGCCGTTCTCTGTCTCGCCGCCCTCGCCACCTTGGCGGCCCAGGCACCTGTCACGATTCAACTTACGGTGGACGCGCGGCAGGCGCCGATGAAGATCCTGCACTCGGAAATGGTCATTCCGGTCAGGCCCGGACCGCTGACTATCTATTACCCGAAATGGATACCGGGCGAACACGAGCCCGACGGGCCGATCGCGAATGTGGGCGGATTGAAATTCACCGCCAACGGCCGAACGATTCCATGGCGGCGCGACCTGTTGGATGTCTTCACGTTTCATTTGGACGTGCCGCCGGGAGTCGATCGATTGACGGCGGCCCTGGACTACATCGAGCCGTCGTTCGGCATTTATACGGCAGGGGCGTCGGCGACGGACAAACTCCTGGTTGTGAGCTGGAATCAGAACTTGCTGTATTTGGCCGGGGTTCCCGCGCAACAACAAACTTTCGAGGCCAAGCTGCTGCTGCCCGAGGGCTGGAAGTTCGCTACCGCATTGCCGGTGGCCAGCCGAAGCGGCGATGAAATCACGTTCCAACCGGTCTCGCTGAACCGGCTGGTGGATTCCCCGGTACAAGCGGGCGAATACTTGGACGTTTACAACATCACTCCGCCCAACGAACCGATTCACCACGAATTGGACATTGCCGCGGATTCGGCGGATGCGGCGCGGCTGGCGCCGGAATGGCAGGAGAAGATGACGAATCTGGTCGCGGAAGCCGGGGCGTTATTTGGCGCGCGGCATTACCGCGATTACCACTTCCTGTTTACGCTCAGCGATCATGTCGCCCATTTCGGACTCGAGCACCACGAGAGCGACGACAGCCGCCTGGGCGAGCGAGTGCTGGAAATGCCGGATCCGGGACGCGCCATGGGCGGGCTCTTACCGCATGAATTTGTCCATTCCTGGAACGGCAAGTTTCGCCGCCCGGCGGATCTCACGCCACCCTACTACGAAGAGCCGATGAAAACGGATCTCTTGTGGGTTTACGAAGGCCTGACCGATTATCTCGGCAATGTCCTCGCAACGCGGAGCGGACTCTGGACCCAGGATCAATACCACCAATATTTGGCGAACATCGCGGCGACGCTGGGTCCCGGCAGACCGGGGCGGACGTGGCGTCCCCTGCTGGATACGGCGGTGGCGGTGCCCGGAATTGGGTTCACGCCGGGCTGGACGAATTGGCTGCGGAGCACGGACTACTATCCCGAGGGAGATCTGATCTGGCTTGAGGTCGATACCACGATCCACCGTGTGACCCACGGTCAGAAGACCATCGCCGATTTCCTGCGATCCTTCTACGGCGGGCCGAACCTGGGACCCCAACTTAAGACCTACACGTTCGATCAGCTCGTGGCAGCGCTGAACGCAGTCGCACCATATGACTGGGCTGATTTCTTCCACGAGCGGCTGGATTCGACCTCGCCGGAGGCACCGCTAGGAGGCGTGGAGGCGAGTGGATGGCGGGTGGTTTACAACAGCGAGCGTCCGATCCCGGCGAACGGGAGCAATCGGGCGGCGGCCGTGGACGCAACGTATTCCATCGGACTCCAGGTCGCCCGCGACGGACGGGTCATCGACTCCATAGTGGGAAGCCCGGCCTACAAGGCCGGCATCAGCTCGGGGATGCGCGTCGTCGGCGTGGAGGGCCGGCCGTTCAGCCCTGAATTGCTGGACGATGCAATCCGCAACAGCCCCACGGCCTCCGGCCCGATCGAATTGCTCGTCGAAAACGACGATTATTACCGCCATGCCGAGATTGACTACCACGGCGGCGCCCGTTACCCGCATCTCGAGCGCGAAGCGGGACAACCGGACTACTTGGACGACGTGGTCCTGAAGCCGATCAGCCACCGCTGACCAGCCTCAGCTCGCCTGCCGCCCCCTGAAGGCGCGGCCCGATGCGGCGTGCCCGCGCTCGTGACACGACGCCTTGCCGATATCGGCAAAAAAACTTCGCGTTCGCGTTGCCGCGCCTCGCGCTCGGGGATGCGCAAGATTGCGGCGGGATAAACCGTCGCGATCACGGAAGTGCTCCTGGTGGAGGGCTGAGCCTCGCCACGCAACTGGGTCAGGCGAAATTCCCGGCCGAGCAGAGCCTGGGCCGCAGTGGCGTCCAAAGCGACAATCATGCGCGGCGCGACGACGGCGACTTCGCCCTCCAGCCACTGATGACACGCAGCGATCTCCCGCGCATTGGGCTTGTTATGAATCCGGCGCCGGCTCGCGGTTCCCACTTGAAGTGCTTGACCGCGTTGGTGATATACACATCCGCGCACGGCACTTGCGCCGCTGCCAAAGCCTGGTCCAACAAGAGCCCGGCTGGGCCGACAAAGGGGCGACCGTCGCGGTCCTCACGATCTTCCGGGATTTCTCCGACCAGCATGAGGACCGCGTGCGGCGGCCCCCCGCTGAAGATAGTCTAGGTGGCGCGCTCCCATCGCGGGCAGGCATGACATTCGGCGGCGGCTCGCCGCAATTGATCCAGTTTCACGGTCTCCGGTCCTAATTTGGGAATCGGGCGCCGAAATTCCCTGCTTGGGGGGAAGCGAACCACAGCGCAAAGGGCTAGGTTAGCTCCTCGCGGTAGCCATGCAGCAACGGCGATTCCCGATTTGGGTTTTGGCGGCGATCAGCTTGGCGACGGTATGGGCGTCGGCACAGACGGGATCCGTGTCGACCGTGGGCGCCAGCTGGATCTTCGAGGGACCGGCGCCGGTGAACGATCCAACGTACGGCCCCGTGGGAGGCACGGTCACGGCCTTACTAGCGTCAGGAAGCGGCGTCTTGGCTGGCACTGCGGGCGGAGGGATTTGGGCGTGGCAAGGCGGCGTGTGGAAGGCGCTCACGGATTCCGCCCCGTCTTTGACGATCAGCGCGCTAGCGGCGGGACCGAATGGAACGATCTATGCCGGCACAGGGGATTGGAGCCTCAGCGATGGCGGAGCCTCGGCGCAGGGTTTGCTGGTCTCGAATGACGGAGGTGCAAGCTGGCAGGCGGCCGCCGGATCTTCAGCGCTGGCCGGCTTGACAATCACGGGGATCTGGGCCGATCCCAATAATTCAGCGCATTGGATCGTCGCCACGATCGCGCCGCCAGGCGGAACGGGAGGAGTCTTCGAAACGATCACCGGAGGGAGCAGTTGGAGCCGGGTGATCGCAGGGCAAGCGTGGGGCCTGGCGTGGGATGCGCCCTTTCTGCTGATCGGCACCAGCAGCGGCGTCGAGGAGTGGCAGTCCGGCGGCAGCGTCGCCGCCGTCACACAGCCAATGCCAGCGGCCCAATTGTTTGTCGCCTCGGGGGGTGGAAAGGCGGCGGTGTTGGGGCTCGATCCCAATGGAGCCTGCGTTGGGATCGAGCAAACGGGAGATCTGCAGACATGGGCGCAAATCGGCTGCCCGAGCATGCTCGCTCCGCCGTTGGCGCCGCCGCTCGCACTCACCTTCGACGGCTCGGGCACGCTTTGGCTCGGTGGAAGCAACGTTTGGAAGTACACCGTGAACGGCTGGCAAATCGCCGGCGGCTCGCTGGCAGCGCCTGGATTGGTGCATGCGCTCATGTTCGAGAGCACGAACATCTGGGCGGGAGCCGCGGGCGGGGTCTGGGAATTGATGTCCAACGCGACGGCCTGGACCAATCTCAACGGCACCGCGGGCTCCGAAGCGCTCGGCGCCATTCGGCTGGGATCCGTGGGCGCCGGCAGCGCTGGGTTGATCGCCGCCACGGAAGCCAATGAAATTTTGGCGAACGGCTCGGGTTTAGCGTGGAACGCCGTGGCGAAAGGGACCGGCGCCGTCTTGGCAACAGCGCCGAGCGATCCCAACACGGTTTACGCGGCCTTGTCTGGCGCGTCCGGATTGCTGATCAGCACGAACGGCGGCGCCACGTATCAACCCGTCAGTTGGACTGCTGGAACCAGTCCGAGCTATGGCGACACCGCCCTGGCAGGCCGGGCGGTGATTGCCGTTGACCCGAGTGCTCCAGCGCACTTGTTTTGGGCAACGGACCGGCTTTGGCAGAGCACCGATGGCGGACAGAGCTGGAGGAGCGTGACATCGATGCCGGCATTGAGCGGCAGCACGTTCACGGCAATCGCGATTGCACCGCAGAACCCCTCGATCTTGTATTTGGGGACCTCTCAAGGACAATTTTTCAACAATGCCGGGCTGACGCATGCCTCGGGCCTGCCGGCGGGCGCGCCGATTACGGCGCTGGCAATCGATCCAGACATGAGCGCGGCGGCGGCGGCGACCGCGCCACAAACGATCGTCGCGGGATTCGGCGGAGCGAGCGGCGGCGTATATCTCACCACGAACGGCGGCGGCAATTGGCAGAACATTTCGGGTTCGCTTCCGCAGGCGCCGGTCGCAAGCCTCGTGATCGACCCGATCGATCCCAGCGTTGTCTATGTGGCCGAATCGCACGGCGTCTTCGCGACCCGGACGATGGCGCGAGCTGGTATCGGCTAGGGTTCGGCCTGCCCAACGCCACCATCACCGACCTGCGTTTAGTTCAGGCGGGTTCGGCGCGCTCATTGGTGATCGCAACGGATGGCCGAGGCGCGTGGACCTTGCCGCTGGCGGCGTCAGATACGGTACTCACGGCGACGCAGGGCAATGGACAATCGGGCACCGTGGGATTTCCGCTGGCCAATCCGCTGGTGGTGACGGCTCAAAACACCTTCGGGCTGCCGCTCGCGAACGCCACCGTCAACTGGACGGATGCGGGTGCGGGCGGCAGTTTTGCGCCAACACAAACGATAACCGCCGCCGATGGCACGGCCTCGGTCAGCTACACACTCCCTTCTACAGCAGGGGCGATTTCGATCGCGGCGGCCACCGGCGGCGGCGCGACCGCCAACTTCACTGAAACCGCCGCAGCAGCCACCGCCGCTTCGGTGCTTGCCGCGGCCGGCGGCGGCCAGTCGGGCGTGATCGAAACGGTGCTGGCCCAGCCGATCGTGGCGAAAGTCGCGGATCAATTCGCCAATCCCGTCGCGGGCGCCACCGTCTCGTTTTCCGACGGCGGAGCCGGCGGCAGCTTCAATCCGGCGGCTGCGATCACGGACGCGCAGGGCCAGGCCGGCACGGAATATACGTTGCCGGCCGCGGTGGGCACGGTGACGGTCACCGCCACTGTGGCCGGATTGCCGCCGGCGACCTATACAGAATCGGCGCTGGCGGCGCCGGATTTTTCGATCGCGCTCAACCCGGCGACCGAAAACGCCGATGTGGCCGGCCTCGCCACGTTCCAGCTCACCACCAGCACTCCGGCCGGAGACACGCGCGTCATTAACCTGGCTTGCATCTCGCCGGCGACGGGGTGCAGCGTGACGCCGGGCTCGGTCTCCCCAGGAGGCACCGCAAGCGTGTCGGTCAGCTTTTCCAATGTCGGCAGCAACACCTTCACCGTGCAGGCGAGCGACGGAGAGCACACGCACCAAGTCACCGGGACGGTGAACGTCTTGGCCCCCGATTTTGCGCTCAGTATCAGCACCCCGGCAACGACGTTGGACCAAATCGCAACCAATACGTTTTCGATTGCGACCACCGCGATCAACGGTGATTTTCACTTGATCTCGCTTGCCTGCGTCGCCCCGAGCAGCGGCTGCAGCTTCACGCCGGCGCAGATCTCCCCCGGACAAAGCGCCACGCTGGCAATTGCGGCGGATACACTCGCAGCGGGAGGGCAAACGATCACCATCCAAGGCAGCGATGGGACCAACCAGCATACCGCCGCACTCGCGTTGACTGTCGTTCCTCCCGGCTTAACCGTGGCGACGCAACCGGCCGCGGCGACGGTGGCTGCGGGCCAAGCCGCGACGATCACCGTGACCGTCACCCCGTCCGGAGGACTGACCGGCCCGGTCGCCTTTCGCTGCAGCGGATTGCCCCAGGCAGCGAACTGCGCCTTCCAACCTGCAACCTGGACCAGCCAGGGCTCCGGCTCTGGCGTCGTCATACTCACGCTTGCGACGACGGGCAACGCCATGGCGCCACCTTCCGGCCAGCGCTGGTTTTGGCTGTTGCCGTTGCTCATGCTTCCAGCGATTCTGCCGGGCGGCTTGCCCCGTCGAAGCCGCATGGCAGCGATTGCAGCTCTGGCGCTTGCGAGCGCAGCCTGCGGAGGAATGGGCGCGCCGGCGGCGACTTCCGCCGCGCCGGCGCAAGCCGGTACGCCAACTGGCACATATCAAGTGACGGTCGTGGCGCAATCGGGGAATGTCACAAACCAGAGCCAATTGCAGTTGACGGTCAATTAAGGCGTATTCTCGGCTTATGTGCGGCCGCTTCACCCTCGGCAAAGGACGCCAGGCCATCCTGCAGCACTTCGAGCTCGAGGAGGGACCGGAGCTTGCGCCGCGCTTCAACATTGCGCCGACGCAGCCGGTCGCGGCGGTCCGCCTCGATCCGGCGCGGCAGGCGCGCGAATTGGTCCTCTTGCGGTGGGGACTGATCCCGGCCTGGGCGAAAGAAGCCGATATCGGCGCTCGCACCATCAACGCCCGCTCCGAATCCCTGGCGCTCAAACCGGCCTTCCGGGAATCGTTCCGGCGCCGGCGCTGCATTATTCCGGCGGATGGCTTTTACGAATGGAAGCAGGAGAACGGCGGCAAGCAGCCCTATTATGTGCACCGGCCCGATGGCGGACTGCTGGGATTCGCCGGATTATGGGATCGCTGGCGCGCGCAGACGGGAGAGGCCGTCGAGTCGTGCACGATCGTGACCGTGCCGGCAAGCGCGCAGCTGGCGCGCATTCACGATCGCATGCCGGCAATTCTGGCGCGGGAAGACTACGACGCCTGGCTCGATCCAGCGACCGCGCCCAGCCGCTTGGCCGCGCTGACCTCGTCTGCGGGAGCCAACGACCTCGAAGCGTATCCGGTTTCGCGCCGGGTCAATCGGGCGGAAAACGAAGGTCCGGAATGCCGAGCGCGGCTGCAGCTTGACCCTTTGACGCCAGCCTGACGAGAGCTAGCGAATTCCGCCCATCAGCGCGCACGCGCTCCTGGCGACGCCACCGAGCGAGCGCGCGGAGCCGGCGCCGATCACGCCGCCGTCGCGGGCGACGAGCACCCATTTGTCGCGCTTCCAGAGGAAGCCTTTGTTGGGCTCACGCTCGAGATCGAGATGAAACTCGGCGTCCTCCGCACGGGTCATAACGGCGACGCCGCGGCATTTTTCGAGCAACGTCTTGATCAGTTCGTTGCGCTGCGGATCGACGCCGCTGGCGCCAGCCGCGGCAGCGCCGCTGCTGCCGGCGAGAGCAAACCAGCGGCCCGACTCGGTCGGCGACGCCGTGACGAAAACGCGCGCCGCGGCGATCCGGGAGCTGGCAGGGGCGACGGGATCGCAGCGGGCCTGTACCATCGCCAAGATTACAGGCGCAGCGACGCCGTCGCTCTTCAGGCGCTCCAGCGCGGCAGGCGAAGTGACGAAGGCACACGGCGTGGAGCGAATTTTCGCCATGATCACGCCGGGCGCAATGCCGGCCCGGGTGAGCGCGATCACGTCGGCGTTGCGCATCACCGGTGCGCCCGGCCCCTGCGGCAATGCCGGAGCGAGCAAGGTCCAGAGCAGGATAGGCATGAGCGGGCAGCCACCGGTCATGAGCTTGCGCGGTTGAGAACCGCGCCCCATCATGCCTCGCGCTCTCGTTCCCGGCCTAGTGGCCGAAAGAGGAACTCTGCCGACGCCGGGGGCATTCTAGAGGACAATGAGGACGGGGCGATTAGCTCAGCTGGTCAGAGCGTCTGCCTTACAAGCAGAAGGTCGCTGGTTCGAGCCCAGCATCGCCCACCAGCCCGCCGCCTACAGATGCAAGCCCGGTAATTCACCGGCCGCCACGGGCGCGAGCGGCCGCAGCAAGTCCATGAGCAAGACGATGAACAGCGCGGCCACAGGCACGATCAGCGCGCACGCGTGTGCGACCAGAAATCCCGCTGCCCCTAAATACGCTCCGGCGAGAAAGGCCAGCCACAGGCCCAAGGTTAGCAGCAGGTGGTGCAGCGCATCTTGCCGGCTTTCGGCGGCCGGCGGCCCATCGCCTCGCCGCCGGGCGCGGGCGCGATCACCGATCCCAAACGCATACTGCACGATGGCCTCGGCAAACTTGGCCAGATTGCCGGTCATGTAGGTGGTATAGAAGCGCAGCTTGCGCGCGCGCGTCACGGTCACGGTCTGCATGCCCATGGCCAGCGCGGGCAGGGCGACGAGACCGAAGCGGCCGGCGGCCGAGCCCTGGGCCGGCGCGAGCGTCCAAAGCGCGAACAACAAGACGATCTCGACCGCCAGCACGAGCGACAACCGCGACTGCCAGGCGCGGCGGCGCCCCCATTCGGTGAGCGCGGCACCGGCGAACAGCCCCGCCAGGAAGCCGGCGACGGGCCAGGCGCGCGCCAGCGCCGCGTGCAGGTCGTGCAGCGCCGCATACAGGCCCATGCCGCTCAGGTTGCCAGTCATGTGCGACGTGAACAGCCGCACCAGAAACAAGAATCCAAAGGCATCGACAAACCCAGCGGCGCCGGCCAACAGCAGCGCGGCGACAATCTTGACGGGCGGCGAGGCGGGTTGGGGCGGCGAGGGCAAGAGCGCATTGTACCGCCGCGAGATCGGGTGGACGAAGCCGGCACCCGCGAATCTAGGAAGGACTCACCAGTCCTATCCCCAAAAATAGAACTGACTACCCGACCAGAATTAGCGATGAGATCCACTGACTGACTCATCCTTTCGTACAACCTTTTTCTTCGCGATCACATCTAGGCTTATTAGAACCCAAACACCATGAGCCGGTCCCCTGCGGACCGGCCCCGTGCGGCCCGGCGGATATCGAGGGTGCGCAACGTCGCCTGGGTGGGTATAAGTGCATCCGGGCGCGGCAATAACAAGCTCATGAAGATTCGTGTCGCAGGCAGCGACGAATATGTTTCCCTCTCCCGGGCCCGGTGGCTGGTAACCGCTCGCCGGGCCCGTTTTTTTGGAACCGGAGAGCTCCAGATTTTTGCGCGCGCGGCCCGCCGCGACGAGACGGTGCGGTGGACCGCTTACTCCAATGTCGGGCTTCCGAACCCGGCACGGGCGAAATGTTTGCGGGGCGTGCTGATGAATGGCGCGGCGATGAGGACCGATGAAGCGTAAGGCCGGAGCAGAAAGCAAGGCGCCGCTACTGCATTTCAGCGGCGGGCGGCCGGTGATTGACAGTTGGCGGGGATGCCGGCCGCAGCCGCATCGGGCCGGCCGCTGCGCGATTTGCGGGAAGAGTTCCGCCCGCAAGAACGGCGAGCCGTGCATGCGCTGCGCCGAAGCGCTACAGCGGGCGGAAGTCCTCGGCATCTTCGCCGGGCGGCTGGAACGACGCCGCCTGGGCCTGATCCAGGAGGCGCAGCCGCGCCGGGGCGCCCCACCGCTGCTGGCCCTGGCAGTGATGCTGGCCCTCTCGGCGACGCGCGGTTGGGCGGGCACGCTGCAAGGGCGCTTCGTGCTGCCGACGACGGGCAGCGGCATCCGCAACGGCACGTTGACGCTGGCACTCAGCCAGGCGGCCGCGGTCCCCGGATCCTTTGCGATCGTGCCGGCAACCGTCGCCTGCTACACCTCCGTCGACGGCTCGGTGGTGGGGCTGCCCAATCCGGCTTCGCCCCCCACGCTGCACGCCATTCCCGGCACCGGCAGCCTGCCGGCGGGAACCTATTTCGTCGCATTCACCTATCTCGGCGCCGGCGGGGAAACCCTGGCCAGCCCGGAAGCCACGGTGAATCTCACCGTGACCGGCGAGATCGAGGTCGATCCGCCCGCCCTGCAACCGAACGGCGCGACCGGGATCAACGTTTATATCGGCGCCGCCTCGGGCGCGGAGCTCAAGCAGGGCACCGACGCTTTCACGGAGTACGTGCAGGCCGCCGCGCTCACGGCGGGGGCCGCGCCGCCGGCCACCAATAGTTCGTCCTGCACGCTTATTTTCAACGACGCCACCGTGCCGGCGCCGACCTATTATGTCGCCACGCTCAAGGATGCCAACGGCAATACCATCGCCGGCTTCCCGCAGAGCTGGTACTTGAGCGGGGCCGCCGACGACGTTTCCCAATTGGTCCCCCTCACCAGCAATCCGGCTGTTCGCTTTCCCGAGCCGTTGCTGAGCAATCCCGCCACCAGCGCGGCGCAAAGCGTGGGCTCGGCCCTCAATCTCAACGGCTTCGCGATTTCCAATACCAGCAACCTGGGGCCGGGAATCATCAGCGGATTTTGGAGCGGTGCGCTGCCCCCGCCCACGGCGACGCTCGATCAGTGGACGCCGAACGCGGCGCTGGTCGTGCGCAGGATCAGTCTCTACGCGCAAACCGCCGGCAACGGCGGCAGCAGCGGAACCTCGCTGACGATCGGCAATAGTCAAGGTTCTTGCACGTTTTCCGCCTTGCTGCCCGCGGCAACGGCCGCCAGCAGCAACGGCGCTCCGGCGGGCGCCTGCGCCTTCGCCGCGGGACTGCCGCTCACTTTGTCGATCACGAGCGACGACCACACGACTCGGCCCGCCAACGTCGAGTGGAAGATCGAGGCGACGGCGCAGTGATCGCGGGGGAGGCGGGGACGCCATGGCTGGAGATTGTCATTTCCGGCGCGCTCGAATTGGCCATCAACGTGGCGGTCCTGGCGTTCTTTCTCGGACGCCTTTCGGAACGAGTCGAGGTGCTATGGCTCGCGGTCTTCAATCATTTGGGCCTGGATCCGGAATCGACCCGGAAAGAGTGGCGCCGGAAGCATAGGCCGGAAAAAGGCGACTTATGAGTAATACCATGACACCGCCGCCGGCCGGTGCGATTGCCGTGCCGGCTCAGCTGGGCGCTTATCTGCCGGTGTTGTTGGATGCCGCGACGGCCACGCAGCTGCCGTTCTGGCTGCTGGCGGCGGTGATCGAGCAGGAGAGCGGCTACGACCCGCGCGCCAAGAGCGACGCGGGGGCGATCGGCCTCATGCAGATCATGCCAGAAACGGCGCGGGATTGCGGGGTCTCGGTCGCCGAGCTCTGGGTCCCCGAAAAGAACATCCGCTTGGGGGCCCGGATCTTGGCGGATCGCTACGACTGTTTTCGTCACGAGAGCGGGGACGAGCGGCTCAAGTTCGCGCTGGCGGCCTATAACGGCGGGCTGGCGCCAGTGCTCAACGCGCAGGCGCTCGCCTTTCGGCGCGGCCTCGATCCGACGCAATGGGCTTCCCTGGCGGCGGTCTTGCCCGACACGCAAGTCTTCTTGCACGGGCAATGGCTGCGTCCCGATTACGACCAAATCATCGACTACGTCGCCGCGATTTGGCGGCGGTTCGACGCCTGGCGGGCCCTACCGCTGCCAGGCGCAGAGGCGAGTTCCTAAGCCGGAGACAAGACCATGCCCAAGACCAGGTTGGTCAGCCTTAATGCCAATACGGGCGCATGGACGCCCATTGCAGCGAGCATCGCCGCGCATGGCGTCGAGATCAGCGAAGACGGCTCGGTCACGTCGCAAGGGATCGAAGCACAATTCGCGACCGATAACTTCGCCATCACCGATACCTACCCGCCCGGCGCCGCGCTCCAGATCACCGGCCACGGCAACGATGGCGCGGCCGGGCTGCCGCCGCAGCCGTACCGCAGCGGCGACGTTTATTGCCAGTTGCGCTCCGCTACCGCCACGGGCACCGTCGTGCGCGTGGTGGAAAGCGAAACGTAACCGTTCTTCGTAGGTTCGTTCTCACACTTCGTTCAGGAGGATCGTCATGAATTTCTTGAAATCGATCGTTGGAATTCTGCCTTTCGTCGGCGGCATCGTCCAAGCCGTCGAAAGCCTCTTCGGTCATGGCAACGGCGCCAGCAAGAAGCAAGCGGCCATGTCCGGCGTGCAATCCATTCTCGACGCCTTCGGCAGCGTCACCGGCGCTAACGTCAGCGGCAGCACTTTGGCCGCCGACTTAGGCAAGCTCATCGATGCCACGGTCGCAGTTTACAACGACCTGGGAATCTTCACCCACGGCGCTGCCGCTCCCGCGACAAGCACGAAATAATCATGAATCACGGCCGAATCTTAGCGGCGGTCGTCGCGATCTCGCTGGCGGCGTTAGGCCAAACCGTAGGGGGCGGCGGGGGCTCGGGCAACGCCACCAGCATTCAGGGCAAGGCGGTGGCGGCGACGGCGCCGGCCACCAACCAGGTGCTCACCTGGAATGGCAGCGCCTGGGCGCCGGCCTCGGTCTCGACCGGCTCGACGACCTGGAGCTCGATCTTGAACCCCACCGCCTCGCTGGCCGTGGCGATGGCGAACTACGGGACCTCGTTCACCTGGGGCTCGGCCACCGGCGCCGGGGCGGACATGCTCAAGCTGACCGATTCCGCCGCGAATACCGGCACCGGCGCAATCCTGCACGTAACCACGGCGGCGGGCTCGGCGGCGATCCCGGTCGAGCTCGACGCCAACGGCCTGGGCGTCGAGCTCACCACCGGCGGCGTGCTCAAGCCCCTCGGCGGCGGCCACATCTCCGCCGACCAGCTCCAGGGCAACGCCGTCGCCGCGACCACGCCCGCGACGAACCAGGTGCTCACCTGGAACGGCTCGGCGTGGGCGCCGGCGAACGCTGCCGGCGGCGCGACCAGCTTCTCCGCCCTGACCGGCGGCACCAATTCGTCCGCGGCGATGCTCGTGGGGTCGGGCGCTTCGCTCGGCCCCACCGGCACCGGCACGGTCAACGCGAACCAGCTCCAGGGCGTCGGCGTCGCCGCGACCAGCCCCGCCTCCAACCAGGTGCTCACCTACAACGGCAGCCAGTGGGCGCCGGCGACGCCCTCGGGCGGCGGCTCCTCGGCGTTCTCGGCGCTGACGAGCGGCACCAACACCAGCGCCGCGATGCTGGTCGGCAGCGGCGCTTCGCTCGGCCCCACCGGCAGCGGGGCGATCACCAGCTCCGCCAGCCAGGGCTGCGTCAATCCGATGAGCTACGGCGCGGTGGGCAACGACACGACCGACGACACCGCGGCCTTCCAGGCGGCGATCAGCGCGCTCGACACGCAGGGCGGCGGCTGCCTGTGGGTGCCCCCGAACCACACGTTCCTGATTGACGGCGCGCTCATCCTCCCCACCCACGGCGGCACGCCGGGCACCTCGATCGGCAACCAGCACGCCGTCGAGCTCCTCGGCGGCGGCTGGTCGCGGCAGTCGAACTTCGCAAACTCCGCCGCCGTGGACGGCGGCTCCGTGCTCGACCTGCGCTTCTCGCAGATGGCGGCGCCGGCCGCGCCCACGGTCACCCCCACCACCGGCACCGGCTCGCTCGCGGGCGGCAACTACTACGTCAAGGTCACCTACACCGACCCCGCCGGCGAGACCACCGGCTCGGCCGAGACCGGCCCGATCAACCTGTCGGCCACCGGCGAGCTCACCGTCACCGCGCCCGCCTTCGCCCCCGACGACGAGACCGGCTACAACGTGTATATCGGCACCACGTCGGGCGGGGAGACCAAGCAGAACGCCTCGCCGGTCGGCGTCGGCACGAACTACGTGCAGAGCGCCGCGCTCGGCGCCGGCAGCGCCGTGCCCGGCGCCAACACCACCAAGCCGCCGAAGATCATCGCGCTCGGCTACGGCGAGCTCACCATCGAGAACCTCGCCCTGGCCGACCTGGGAACCGACTGCGCGCCGTTCGTGATGGTCACCTCGACGCGCCTGTACGCCTACAACGACCTGGTGCGCGGCACCACCGCCTCGAACCCCGGCGGCTCGATCTTCTCCTGCAACGACGGCTTCATCCTGGGCGGCACGAGCACCAGCGCGCTAGGGACGGCGCAGGACGCCTTCCAGGGCTACGGCGCGGTGATCCGCGATAACTACTTCGACAACATCCGCCAGGGCGTGCTGGCGCAGACCTACGCGAACTCGATCGCCATCGTCAGCAACACCTGGACGCCCGAGTCGGGCTCGAGCTCGGCCTCCGCGGGCGCGATCTCCCTCGTCGGCCTCAGCTCCGCCTCGCCCGATTCCGGCAACTACATCGCCGGCAACCTGATCGAGGCCTTCGCCTACCCCACCTCGATTTACCTGGAGAACGCCTCCAACAACGACCTGATCTCGAACGCGTTCTGGGATAACGGCGCGACCACCAAGCAGTTCGTTTGGTGCGATTCGACCGACGGCCACATGAACGTGATCGACGGCTCCGCGAATCTCTCCGGCGGCGTCACGTTCTACCAGAGCGGCTCGGGCTGCGGGCTCACCACCAGCCGCCAGGCGCAGTCGGACGTCTCGACGCTGCCCAACGGGCTGACCGTCGGCAACACCACCTTCACCGGCTCGGCGATCTTCAACGGCTTCCCGGTCAGCTTCGCCTCCGGCTGGAATCTGCGCACGCTCGTCGAGACCGGCAGCTACACGCTCAGCGTCATCGACCAGATCATCATCGCGAACCCCACGGCGGCGGCGACCATGACGCTGCCGGCGGCCACCGCGGGCAACGGCGTCGGGGCGACCCATTGCGTCGTGAACATCTCGACGCAGACGGTCACCTTCGCGCCCGCGAGCGGCGACACCGTCAACGGCTCGAGCAGCGGCATCAGCCTCGCCACGCAGTACAGCCACGCCTGCGTCGTCAGCGACGGCTCGCATGAGTGGTACACGGTGAGCCAGTAAACGAGTCTTATGAAACTCTTGCATCCCTTTCAAAGCGGGAACGAGGCGCGGATGCGCTTGATCGCGCGGGAAGCCGAACTGGCCGCGCGCCTGGCCAACGCCGAGACGGATTTGGCGATGGCTCGCGCCGAAGTTGCCGAACTGCGGCAAAAAATGGAACGCCTGCTCGACAACACTCTGTTTGCCTCCGGCCTTGGCCCGATCTTCGCGCCCGAGGATGCGCGATTTCGGCCCCGGCCCATGGATGAGCAGGTGGGTTTGACGCGGCTGCGGCAGCCGGTATCGGCGCCCCAGTGGCGTCAGCGAGCCGAGCGGGAAGCGCTCGAACTCGCTCGCGAAGAGGAGCGAAAACAATGGCAACAAGATCTCGAACGGATCACACGGCAAGCCGAGCAGACGCGCGCGCCGCTGGCGTAGCCGAAGATCAGCCGCTCGCGGCCGCCGGGCCGCACGGCACCGGCACTGCCGCCTCCGGTTATCTGCCCGCCCAAGACGGGCCGTTTCGCTGCGGCCATTGCCGGCACTTTCATCCCGCCGGCGACCCGGAGGAAAACGACTCGCGCGGTCTCTGCGATCACCCGCGCGTGATCAACGATCCGCTGGTGCGCGGCCGGGTCGAAGCCGGTGCCTGCTGCAGCTTTTTCACACCACTTACGACCAACGGGAGCGACTCAAGTGACTTTGACGACGCAGCAACGGAAACATCTGCCCAATAGCCTATTTGGCCTGCCGCAGCGCCGCGCCTATCCCATCGATACTCTGAGCCGGGCGCGCAGCGCCCTGGCGCGCGCGGCGCAGTTCGCCAGCCCGCGCGAGCAAGCGGAAATCCGGCGCCGGGTGCACCGGCTCTACCCCGAGATGGAACTGAGCGGTTTGAAACGGCGCTGAACGGCAAGGGAAAAGCATGACGGCAATGGAAGCGGAAGCAAACCAACCCGCGGCGGACGAGGCCGCTGTCGCGGATTCGCTGGCGGCCGGCGGCCAACCGGACGCCTCCGAACAGGCCAATAGCGAGGCGCCCCATCTTGGGCAAGATCCGCCGCCCGAAGTCCAGGAGGCGCTGCGCGCGCTCGTGCGCGGCTATGAGCTCGAATCCGACGCCGTCCGCCGCCACAAGGTCCGCATTTGGCGACAAGCCGAGGAGTTCTGGAAGGGCAACCAAAACATTTGGTGGAACGCCGGCGCCAGCCAATGGCAAACGCCCTTCGAAAGGCCGCTCGGCGATCCCGAGGACGCTCCACGCTGCGACTACGCGATCAATCTCTATCGCGCTTGGGGGCTCTCCATCATCGCCGCGCTCACGATGAGCAAGCCGACGATTCAGTTCCGCCCCTCCAGCGCCGCCAACGAGGCCGACATCGCCACCGCCGGCGCCGCCGCCAAGATCCAGGCGCTCGTCGCCCACAACAATTCCCTCGATACCCTGCGCACCAAGAAGGCCTATTACTTGTGGACGCAAGGCATTTACGCCGCCTACATCCGTTACGTGGTGGATGGCGGCCTGTTCGGCTACGCCGAAGTCCCGCAATTCGAGGAGCGCGCGATCGAAGTCGCGCCCGCGCGCTGGGAATGCGCGGATTGCGGCCGCTGCTGCCCCGCCGCGGCGGGCGCGGCACCGCCCTCCCGCTGCGACTGCGGCGCGCCCCTCGGCGCCGAGTCCTTTCGCCCCGCCGAGCAGATGATCGCGCCCGCGGCCAGCGGCGCGCGCCGCGTCCCGCAAGGCGCGGAAAAGATCGATGTTTACGGCCCGCTGTTCTTCAAAGTCCCGCCGCAGGCCGAGGATCAGCGGCACTGCTACTACTTGATCCTGGTAGAGGAGCAGCACAAGGCCACGCTGCGCGCGGCGTATCCCGCCAAGGCGGACCTGATCGATGACGTCGGAAGCGGCGCCGAAGACACCTACGAGCGCATCACCCGCCTCAGCTTGGCCGATGCCCAGGGCAGTTGGAACTCGCTGCCCATGTCGAGTCTGGTCACCTACAAGCGCGCCTGGCTGCGGCCGGAGGCGTTCTGGGCGCACGCCGATCCCGCCATGCGCCGGCAACTGCTCGCCCTCTATCCGGAAGGATGCATCGTCGAATTCGCCGGCGACGTCTTCTTGACCGCCCGCGCCGAGCGCATGGACGACTACTGGGTCATCTGCACCGGCCTGCCTGGGATCGGCCTCTACCGCGACGGCCTCGGCTATGACGCCTTGAGCATTCAGCGCCAAATCAACGACACCGCCAACATCTTGGCCGAACACCGGGAAATGAGCAGTTCGCCCCCGGTCCTGTACGATGCCCGCTATATCAATGGCGAGTCGCTCACCAAAAAGCGCATGCAGCCGGCCAGCTACACGCCGGTGGTGATCGAAAACGCCGGATTGCAGAAGCAACTCTCCGAGCTCGTTTTCCAGCCGCGCGTGGGCGTGGATCCGGCGTTGTGGCAAGACGGGGAGCGCCTGGCGGAAGTCGGCCAGGCCATCTGCGGCGCCCTGCCGAGCATCTTCGGCGGCGGCTCGCCCAACCTCAAGACCGCTTCCGCCTATGCGCAGGCGCGGGATCAGGCCATGGGCCGGCTCACCCTCACGCTGCGGCAAATGTGGGAGGCGGAGGCGCGCGAGATGTCGCTGGCGGTCGAGTGCTTCAAGCGCAATCGCGACACCGACACGGAATTGGTCATCACCGGCGTCAGCGGCGGCTATCGCAGCGAGTACATCCGTCTCGGCGAATTGCGCGGCAGCGCCGTCGCCTATGCCGCCGCCGCGGAAGACTTCCCGCAGACCTGGGCGCAGGTGCGCGACTCGCTGCAACAACTGCTGCAATCGAAAGACCCGGTGCTGCTCGATATTTTGGGGGCGCCGGTGAATCGGCCCATTCTCAAGCGCTATCTCGGTCTGCCCGAGCTGATCGATCCCGCCGAAGACAACCGCTCCAAGCAGTATCGCGAGACCGAAGCGCTGCTCGACTCGGAGCCGGTGGTCGGCGCCGGCGGCAAGCTGCGGCCGAGCGTCCCTCCCGATCCGCTGGTGGACGATCACTCGATTCACATCGACGCGATCAAGGAATGGGCCGTCTCCGACCTGGGCATCGCCGCCAAGGCGGCGCGGCCGCTCGGGTACGCGAACGTGATCGCCCACCTGTTGGCGCACATGGACGCCGAAGAACAAGCCGCGGCCGATCAAGCGCGCCGGTCCAGCGCGGTTGCGGCCGCGGCCCAGAAAGGAAACGTGCAGGAAAATGTCTGACCTCGAACTCTTGGAACAAGACGCTCCGGCGCCCGCCGTTGAGCCCGCCACGCCCCCGGCCTCCAGCGAGACGGCGGTCGCGCCGCCGGAGGAGAACGGCGCCCCGGCGGCCGGCTCCGCCGATCCTGGTTCCGCTCCGGCATCCCCGGCCGCGGCGCAGGCGCTGGAGATTCAATATCCGGACGAGGTCGAGCCCGCCGAGGAGCCGAACGCCGCCGCCGACGCCAAACCCGCCGATCCGTCAGCCGCCGGCGACGATGCCGGCGATGCGGCCGCGGGCCGCCACGGGCCGCGCGAGCTGACGAAACTGATCAGCGAAAACGAGCCCCTCAAGGCCTTTCTCGATACCAACCCGCGCGTCAAGAGCCACCTGTATCAACTCGCGCGCCGCTCGGGCGAACTCAACGACTATCAGCAGCTCTTCCCCACCCTGACCCGGGCCAAGGACGCCGTCGCCTCGCAGCGGCAACTGCAAGAGTTGGACCGGGCGTATCTGCAAGGGCAACCACAAGAGTTTTTGTCGCGCCTCTGGGAGGCGCAGGCGACCACCGATCCGCTCACCGGCCAGCAGGTCTCGAGCGGGGTCTACGAACGGCACGTGCAGTTCTTGCACTCGCTCATGCTCGAGGCCCTCGCGCAACAGGCGGAGGAAAATCGCGACAGCAAGCTTCAAGGCGCAGTGGAAACGATCCGGGAGGCTTTAGGAACGACGCGGCCCTCCCCCGCGCAAGGCGATTCCCTGCGCACTTTACCGCCCTCCATCCGGAAGCGGCTGGCCGACGCCGAGCGCGCGGCCGCCGAACTTGATGATCTCCGGCTCCGGCGGAGCGAGGAGTTGGCGGCGCAGCAAGACCACTTCAGGCAAGAGATCGTCCGCGATACGGCGGAAAAGTTGGATGAGTTCGTGCGCGGCTTGTTGGCGAATACCGGCTTGAACGAGTACACGCAACGAGCCGTGGCCCGCGACTTCATCGAGCGAGCCGCCGAGCTGGCGGACCGGGATCCCGTGCACGCGGCAGCCATGGAAGAGCTCTTCTTCCAGGATGCCGGCCCGGCGACGCGCGAACGCCTCGTGGCGAAAGCGCTGGCCTGGGCGCGCGGCCATGCGCGGGAGATCCTGGAGCCCATCGTGCGCGGGGCGACGGAAGCGGCGCGGCGCGAGCAGGTCGAGCGGGAATCGGCGCGCGCCGCGCGGCATCGTCCCGAGCCATCGAGTGTCGGCACTCCGGCGCCCCCGGAACGCCCTTCGGTGCGCGATCTGATCGCACGTCGCGAGGGCAACCTCAAGCGCCGCCTCTCCGATCGCGAAATTCTCGATCTCTAGCCGAAACCTTCAGCCTTCCCGCGAAAGCGAGATACCCATGGCTTTGACCAATGCACAAGTCGTGGCGTTGCAGCTCGAAAAGGTGCGGCGCAAGCTGCCCATCCTGTACGAGCGCGACGACACGTTTTTCAGCCTGATTCAAAAGCGCGACGTGGAGCGGGTTTCCACTCGCACTGCGCGCATTCCCTTGCAAGTGAGCCCCGGCGGCAACTTCGGCTACGCCAGCTTCGACGGCGGCGACCTGGGCCGCGGCTCCGGCACCACCTACGACTTCGCGCAAATCACGCCGGTCGGTTTGCGCTTCGCCGTGGAAATCACCAAGCTCGTCGAGTATGCGACCAATGCGACCGATAAGGCGGTCGAGGATGCCGCCAAGCGCAACGTCGCCGATGCCATGAAGCAGTTCCGGCATGACATCGACGCCTCGCTCCAGACCGCCGGCAACGGCGTCCTGGCGACGGTGGCGACGGTCAACACCGGCACCAACACGCTGACGTTGAACGATGCGCCGTTCGGGGCGCGCCTCATTCGCACCAATCAAAACCTGCAAGTGTACGATCCGACGTTGACCACCAATCGGGGCGAGTTCACTGCCCAGGCGGTGACCAACTCGCTCGGCGCAACGCCGACCGTGGTGGCCGGCGGCGCGCTGCCGGCCGGAACCTCGGCCGGCGACGTGCTCGTCGTGGATGGAGTGAGCGGCGCCAACCCGACCTTCATCTACGGCATTCCGTACCACCACAACTCCTCCACCAGCGGCTCCTGGATGGGCATCAGCCGCTCGCAGCCGTATGCGGTGGCCAACGGCGTGAACGCGAATAGCGCCGCCTTGACGCTGCCGGTGCTGCGCTTGGCGTTCAATCAGGTGCGCCAGGCGATCGGCGTCGATAGCTTGGGCAACCTTGTCTGGCACGGGCATCCGACCCAGGTTGCCGCCTACGAGGAACTCGGTTTCGTGATCAGCGAAATCGAGAAGGGGGGCGCCAACCAGGATTTGGACTTGCTCTTCCGCAACAAGACCATCGGCGGCGTCCGCATCAAGGAAAACATCCATGCCGACGTCAGCCGCCTGGATCTGGTCAACCTGGAGACGTGGGGCCGGGTGGAATGGCTGCCGATCGATTATTACGAGATCGGCGGGCAGACCGTCTTTCCCGTCTATGGCGTTTCCGGAGGCATTGCCGCCAGTTATCTGTTTTATCTGGTCACTGGCGTGCAGTTCTTTGTCGATAATCCCCGGGCGATCAGCTCGGTGACTTCGCTGGCGGTTCCCGCCGGTTATTAGTCGCGCTAGGCCGTTGGCGAACCGCCTTCGGCACGCGGCTTAGGGGGGCGGGCGAGCAGCCCCGCGAGGCTGATCGCCCCGCCCTTAACTTCGAATTCGGCGATGCGCGACGACATTTCTTTTCGCCACGCCCCGCGGCATTTGGCGGCGCTGCTCCGCCGCCGCTACGGATGCACGGACTGGGGCGAGCCACTGTACCGGCTGGTCTGGGCGCCGGCGCGGCTGGAGCGCTCCGGCGGCCTCTGGAACGACTGGCGCGGCGGCACGCAAGCGCGCGGCCAAGGCGTCCTGCGCCGGGTCGTGGAGCTGCGCTGGGTGCCGAAGTATCCCGGCGAAGTCTGCTGGCTCCTCGAACAATGGACGCCGCCGCTCGCCTATGGCACGCCCGCCGGCTGGTGGCGGCCCGTGGCGGAAGGCGGCACGATTTTGCCGACCGCTTGGGGCCCGGTCCCCACGCTCGGACCGTATCCCGAACGCGGCGACTACGAAGATTTGGGGGCGCGGCTGTATTGGTATCCGAGCGAACGCCAGTTGACGCTGGCGATCGACGTGACGAGGCGCCGCCGCGATCGAGTTGCGGCGTCAGCCCGGCAGCGGTTGCGGGGCGCGGTGGCCAGCGCACGCCAGCGCGAGGCGCAGCGCGATGCCGATTTCGAGAGCTTTTGCCGTGATGTTCTGGACGATGCGGCGCCGGCGTTTGCCGGCGCGCCCATGGCGGGCTATGGGCCGAGGCGCCGTCCCAGCCTGGTGAGCGCGGCCGAATCCATCGGCATCCGCTCGCATCCGTATTGAGGTTCAGTGGCCGCGTGAGGCCAAGGTGAGGATCGTTCCGAGAATCGCCGGCTGCCACGGCCCGGCCATTGACGCGACTGCCGTAACGGTTCCAGGGCGGAGCCCTCTCGTTCGCGCCGCCCATCGTCCACCGTCCGCGGTGAACCGTCAACCTTTTTTGGAGGCATGAATGTCCACGCAAATCCGCGAGTCCGCCAATCCCGGCGCCCTCTATCCCACGGTCTTCGAATCTCCGGCCGGCCTTGCCAGCGGCGGCGCGCCCTCCAAGGGCGGCATCGCCGACCGGCTGCGCGATCGCTTGGTGCGCGAAGAGTGGACGCGCCTGCACAAGCGCGGCTGGGATCACGTCGAAATCGAGAATTACCATCCCTGGCCGGTGCGCGTTGACTTGGGCGAACTCGGCATCGTCGCCATACCCGCCGCTCATGGCGAGGAGCCGGGCCGCGTTCGCCTCGATACGCCGCGTATCTCCATGCGCGACCTGGGCGATGGCAACTTCGTGCCCGTCAGCGTGCTCCCCAGCGAGATGGCGCAAGAGGTCGAGCGGGAATACCAAAAGGCCGGCGGTATCGTCTGCCATTCCGCCGGCGCCGCGCCCGATCCGGCGGCGGTGGCGGCGGCGCTCGCGCGGCAGCGGGCTTGGTACCGGGAGGAATACCGCAAGGCCGTCCAGTCTTGGTCGCGCTACCGCCAGCACCAGTTCATCACCGACCGCCAGCGCGACGCCGCCAGGGCGCTGGCCGAGGCCGGCGAGATCGCGGCCTTGCCCGAGTGGGTCAGCCTGACGCGCGACTCCAGCGAGCGCCGCTTGTGTCCGGAATGTGGCGAGGAGGTCAAGCCCTTGGCGCGCATCTGTCGCTTCTGCCGGTCCAGCCTTCCCCAGGACGCCGCCGATACGCCCTAGGGATCACAGCGTCGCCGCGCCGTTGCGCGGACTGCCATTTGCCATCTGCCATCTGCGAACTGCCACGGTCCAACCCTATGGATACCGCCGCTGACGCGCTCGCCATCGCCCGCGCTTTGCTCGACCCGACCGGGCAAGGGCTCTTTCCCGACGCCGCCCTCATGCCCTATCTGAATGCCGCCTATCGCGCCATCGGCGACGAAGTGGTCACGATTCGCGAGTGGACGGCCAACGAAGCCGTCGCCGCCCTGCCCGCGCTGCCCGCTTACACCGCGACGCTGGCCGCGTTTCAAGCGCCGGGCCAGCCGCTCGCCGCCATGGAGCAGCCGATTGCGATCCGCGAGAAGCCCGCGGGCGCGCCGCCCGAGGACTACCAAGAAGTCCGCTTAGTGGATGAGTTGCCGGCGCGCTCGCCCGCCGCTTTCTTGCTCGAATACGAATGGCGCGGCGCCAGCGCCGTCTTCATCGGCGCCTCGCAAGTTCTCGATCTCGAGGTGCGTTTCGTCGCCCGCTGGGGCGCGCTGAGCGCCCCCGCCGATCCCTTGGCCGTCAATGGCCTGGCCAACACCCTTGGCTGGTGGACCGCCGGCCTGATGTGCTCGGCGCTGCGCGAAGACGTCAAGAGCCAGCAATATCTCGCCGGCGCCCGTCACTTCCTCTTCCAGCGCATCAATGACTATGTCAAAACTTCGCAGATGACCCTGCGGCGCCCGCGCCCCTATCGCAGCGGCTGGCTCTGGAACGGCGCGGAGAAGTGGTTATAGAGGTCAGGAAATGACTCAACCGATCCCCAACCGTCAAGGCGTGGCCGGCGCCGCCTTGCCGCGCGCCGATTCCTCGCTGGCCAACCGTCAGCTGCTCTTGATCGAGCATGGGCAAACCCGCTTCGACCGCCGCCATCGCGTCCACGGATTCCTGGACCCGCCGCTCAATCCCGAGGGCCGGCGGCAAGCCGCGCGCTTGGGCCTCCGGCTCGCCGGCCTGGCTCATCCGCCCTCTCGCATCTTCACGAGCGATCGGCGGCGCGCCGCCGAGACCGCGCGCATAGCCGGCGCAATCGCCGGCATCCCGGTGACGGCGACGCCGGCGCTGCGGCCGCTCAATGTCGGCCGCTTCTCGGGACAAGACCAACGCGCCGTGGCGCGCCGCCTCCAACCCTATTTTGCGGAGCCCGAGCGCCGCATTCCCGGCGGCGAAAGCGTCGGCACGTGGCGCCGCCGCCATCTCGCCTTCGTTCGCGGCCTCGCCGCCGCGGCGCGCGGCGCGGCCGAGCGCCCCGCGCTCCTGACTCATTCCAACGTGATCGAATCCCTGGGCGGCGGCGCGCATCCGCGCAGCGCCCAAATGCTTCGCGTCAGCTTCCCGAGTCCTGGTTTTCAGAATTCAAGCTCGTGACCGTCCACCGTAAACCGTAAACCGATCGCGATTGGAATCGCGCGAGCAGCGCCCACCCGCGCTGCTCCCCGCCCCCGATCCTCGATCCCTCTTTTTCATAGGAGACCTTATGCCTTGGACCTTCAATCTCAGTTCCCTGACTGAAGGCGAGAGAGACCTCGCCGTCTTCGGCCAACTCAGCTTCTCCGGCAGCTACGCCACCGGCGGCGATTCCGGCTCGTTCGTGATTGGCGGAAACACCATCGGCTGGCCCGATTGGCGTCCCGGCGCCAGCGCCCTGCACGCCGCGTTGCCGCCGATCGCGGCTCAGGTCGCGCTCGATGGCGGCTATACCGCGACGGTCGCACCGGCCGCTTCGGGCAGCGCGAGCTTCAAGATCAAGATCGTCGATCCCGCGACCCACTCCGAACTCGCCGCCGCCGCTTATCCGGCCGCGCTCACCGGCGCCGGCGCCTTGCACACCTTGGCGCTGCGTTACCGCAAGAACCTTTAAACCTGGCGGCGTGGCCGGTCGTCGGACGCCGGCGCCGCGCGCCTGGCTTCGGCGTCCGGTGCCAGGCGCTCAGCGGCCGGGCGCCTGGCGTCCGTAACTGCTTTCCAGGGCTTTAGCGTCGCCGCGAACCGTTAACTGTCCAACGGTCACCATCCCTTCATGATCCAAGGCTACGTCTCGGTCCCCATCGAACGCTTCGGCGGCCTCGTGACCAGTTGGCCGGAAGCGATGCTGGACGTTTCGCTCGCCTCGCGCGCAGAAAACGTTCGCTTCACCCAGAGCGAAGTCGGCAGCCGCGAAGGCCTCACGCGCATCGCCGCGCTAGGCGCGCCGGTGCAAGGCCTGGGCGAATTCGTGCCCGCCGGCGGCAGTACCACCCCGGTCGCCTTCGATGCCAACGGCAAGCTCTGGCTGGAGCAGCCCGCCGGCTCCGGCGTCTTTGTCGCCGCCGTCAACGGCCTGGTGACGCCGCCCGCGGGCGCGCGCATGCGGGCCGCGGCCGCCTACGGCCGCCTCTACGCCGCCTTCGGCGACGGCCGCCAGGGCGTCGGCGCCCCGGCTGCGTTCGACGGCACGAACCTTGATCCCGTCACCACCGCAGCCCCCGCTACGCCGCCGCAGCCGCAGGACTCCATCAACGCCGGCAACGTCGCCGCCGGACAGCGCTACGTCGTCGTCCTGTTCAAGACCCGCGCCGGCTCGCTCACCGCGCCCAGCCCGCCCTCCAGTTGGACCGCCGCCGGCGGCAAGCAAGCCCTGATCGGCAACTTGCCCATCGGCCCCAGCAATGTCGTCGCCCGCATCGTGGCCTTCACCGTAGCCGGCGGGTCCAGCGATGGTCCGTACTTCTATATCGGCGAATCGCAGAGCGTTAACGGCGTTTCCGAAACCGCCACCGTGATCGACGACAATTCCACCACCTCCGCCACCTTCAACTTCGACGACGCCTTCCTGAGTTCCTCGATCGATGTCACCGATCAGTTCCGCGCTATCCCGCTGCCCGAGGAATCCGGCGTCTTCTACTCGGCGCTGACGCAGCGCATGGTGTGGTGGGGCGAGCCCGGTCAGCCGAGCCTGGTTCGCTTCAGCCAGCCGCAGGACGCCGGCACGTATTACGGCGACACCGGATTCCTGCTCGTCTCCGATGGCGATGGCCAGGCGGTGACCGCGGTCTTCGAGCTGCGCGATCAGCTCTTCGTCGCGAAGCAAGATTCCCTCTACGTGGTCACGCCCAATGACGGCGACCCGGCCGCCTGGGACGTGCTGCCGGTCACCAACAAAATCGGCATCGCCGGCGCCGATGCTTTGGATCTCGGCAACGGCTTCGCCGTCTTCGCGCATCCCAGCGGTGCTTACTACTTCGACGGCAGCCAGCCGCAATGGATCTCCGACGAACTCGCCGGCGCGTCCGCCGATCACCCCGGCTTCTGGCAGCGCATCAACTGGGCCGCCGCCGGCCCCTGGGTCGCGATCGACGTTAACGCCAAGGAGGCGCGCTTCGGCGTCGCCCTCGACCAAGCCGGCGCGCCCAGCCACATTCTCAAGCTCAATTACATGGATGGCTGGGACCGCTCGTTCCGCTTCTCCGCCTTCACCGGCCGCTATCACTACTTCCCCGGCCGCCGCTGGTCGCTCGACACCATCGCCGCCCAGGTTGCGCGCCTCCTCGATCGTCCGGGGGCGAGCTTGCCGCTTACCGCCGACCGCACCCTCGCCGCCCGCCAGCTCGTGCTCGGCTCCGGCGCCGCCGAGGGTGATCTTGTCTTCGTGGATCCCAACGCGACCAGCGATATGGCCGCCCCGATCGCCAGCGTGCTCGAACTGGGTGCGGTCTCGAGCGCCGAGCAGACACGCATGCAGCGGCAAGGCGTGGAATTGCTGGGCCTGATTCAGATTCGCGCGCGCGGCGCCGGTTCCCTGCAAGTCGAAGCCGGCGCCGGCGGCGCCGGTTGGCGCCCGCTCGCCGCCGTGCCGCTCCAAGACGAAGCTTCGCGCGACGCTCAAGCCTTCGGCGGCGTCGCCGGCGAGGCCGTGCGCCTGCGCTTGCGCTCGGCGGGCGGCGCCTGGCGCTTGCTCGCCGCCTATGCTTTCATGCGGCCTCTTTGGCCGCTGCGTCCCCTCGCGCCCGGCGCCTGAGGCCTAATCCCGATGCCCGTTTCTCGCGGCTGGATCAACCAGCTCCTTCAGCCCAACCCCGTCGCCTGGCGCGCCACGACCGACTTGGCGAACCACGCCGATGCCATGGAGAAATCCCTGGGCTTGGCTATCGTCAGCGGCCAGCAAACCAATGGCGCCGTTCTGCCGCCGCCGCCCGCGCCGGATAGCTGGACCATCCTCGCCGCCAACGGGCATTTTGTCGCGACCATCGCGCCGCCCAGCGGCGTTTGGGTGCAATACGAATTGCAAAGTGCCACGGATCGGAATTTCGATGCCAATTCCAACGTCTCAACTTACACTTTGGGCCTCGGCGCCGCGTCGCTCGACGTCGTGGATCCCGGTGTCACCAAATTCTGGAGGGCGCGTTGGCGCAGCTTAGGCTCTTCCTGGAGCGGTTGGCGCGACTATGCCACCGCTTCCGGCGTCAGCGCGCTGTCGAGCGGCGCGCTCAAGACGAGCTAGCGCCGCCTTCGACGCCCGCCCCGCGCATCGGCGCGCCGCGCCGCCCGCAGCCCGCCGAGATCACCGCCTTGCGGGCCACGCACCGTCGGCAATGCGCCGCCTTGGGCTGCAGCTACGACTTTCCCGACTTCGCGGGCGACCCGTCCTATCGCGTGCTCATGCTCGGCGATGGCGCGGCCCTGGTGGTCAAGGCGACCCATGAAGCCTTCGTGATCGCCGCTTCGCCGCCGCCGTTTCTCGCGCTGCTGGCCGCGCGCGACGCCGTCGCCGCGCGCCTCAAGCAGGCGGGCGTGGATGAGCTGCATGCATGGACGCCGCCGGGGCTGGAGGGCCGCATGCGCCGTCTGATGCGCGCGCTGGGATTTCGCGATTGCAGCCCCGGCTGGCACGCCTGGTACCGCGAACTTTGACCAAGCCCGCGTCATCGGCTTGCCCTCGGCGCCCTGCCGCCGGCGCAAACGATGACCCGAGAGCCGGAAACCGTCAACGGTCAACCTACAACCGTTAACCAAGGAGCTCGAAATGGCACGAGGAGATAAAAACATCTATCAACAGCAACAGCAAGCCGCTTACAAGCAGGCGCAAAGCCTGGCGCAGCAGGCGGCCCAAAACCAGCAAAACTTGCTCGGTGCGGTCGCGCCCATGTATGAGCAGGAATATCAGCAGCCCGGCTACTCGCCGCAGGAACAGCAAGCGATGCGCCAGGCCGCCGGCGGTGCATTGGCCGGCGCCATGGGCGCCGCCCGCAGCCGCTTGCTCGCTCAAGCCGCGCGAACCGGCAACGCCGCCGGCGTGATTCCCGCCGAAGAGCAGTTGGCGCGCGAGCAAGGCGAAATGAACAGCCAGGCCCTGGGCAACCTCGAGCAAGCCTTCGGCAATGCCCGCATCGCCGGCCAGCAGGCCGCCATGCGCGGCTTGAGCGGCCTCTATTCCGCCTCCAGCCAGCCACTCGGCATCGGCATGGGCGCCGAATCCAGCCTCATCGGCGACCAAGCCCGCCTGGCCGCGCAGCCCTCGTTCTGGAGTCAAGTCGCCGGCCGCGCGCTGGGCGGTCTCACCGGCCTGCTGAACTTCGGCCGTGGCGGAGGCGCCCGATGAGCCTCCTCGACGCCATCGCCTTGCGGTCCTTGATCCCGCGCCTTGCCGGCCTTGGCGACGACCGGTTTCCCCGGCTCCGCGCATCGTCGGGCGGATGTCCACCCCTCGAGCAAGCGCTCTTGCTGCGCCTCGCGGCCGCATTCCGCACGCCGAGCGACTGGCCGCAGCCGCCGGAACTCGCCGGCGTCGATGCCTCGGTCCAGGTTCCCAACGCCTTGCAGCCGATGTCCGGCGAATTCGCCGCCGGCCGCGAAGTCGCTGACGGCCAGCCTAGCTTCTTCGGATTCCGTTTGGCCGGCCTCCCGCCGCGAGCTCAGTCGCGCGGCAGGTATTTCTGAGCTCAGTCGCGCGTGCCGGCCCCTATTCTGTGCGGTCTGATCGACTCAGACCAGAACACCCAGTCAGTACTCCAAAGAGGCTCTACCGTTCCGCCCCGCAATAGACATACCTACTTCGGCCAACTTTTCCACTCTCGCCGGCATCTCAGTCTTTAGGGGCCCCACTAAAGGCCCGTCGCAGACCCGGAAGGCCTATGACTCCATCCGCGCTTCGTCTTTCGCTCCACGGCCTGGCCGCCGCCGCCCTCGGCGGCGCCGCCACCGCCCTCGGGCAAATTTTGCTCGCTCCCGGCGATTTCCACTGGGACGCCGCCAGCCTTCATCGTTATGCCGCCGCGGCGGCGGGCGGAGCGGTGATCGCCGTGCTCGCCTATTTCCGCCAGAGCCCGCTCCCGCCCGCCGCGGCCGAAAAACCCTGACGCCGCTAACTTTCGGGCCCGCGGCGGTGTCTATAAAATGGGTGGTAGGCGAGGCGGCGCATGCCGGTGGGCTGGCGTCGCGCGGGAGGTGCTCGATTGCGCTTTTGGGCGTTGCTGGCTCTGAAGCTGGCCGCAATTGCTGCGGTAACCGCCGGCGTCTGGCTGGCCATTGAGACCGTCCTGCCGCCGCATCCGGGCGGCCTGCTCTCCGGCTCCCCCCGCTTGGGCGTGGACCTAACCTACACCCTGGCCGTCTTTTGTCTCGGCCTCGCCGCCGCAGCTTTGCTTGGCCTCTGTGCCTGGGATCAGCGCTATCGCTGCCGCACCTGCGCGCGGCGTCTGCGCATGCCCGTGGCAGAGGGCGTTTTGAGTTCCGTGATGCTCGGCGGCGTCCCTCATACCGAGTACATCTGCACCTTCGGCCACGGCAAGCTCTATGTCCCCGATGTCCATACCACCTACCGCCCCGCCAAGTGGACGCGTTACCCCACGCTCTGGGACGACCTGATGCGAGCGGAAGCACTCGCCCACCAGCGCCATTGACGATGACGCGCCGTTCCTTTGGCCCTGCCGTGAGGTCCGAGCCCGAGTCCTCCGCTCAATGCCATCGGTAAGCCGTCCAACCGCCGGCGCCAACCGTTGGCGGCATCAGCTTGCCAGCCCGTTATCCCCCGGGGTATAAAGGCTTTGAGTCCTCTGCGAGTCGTTCATCAAGGAAACCATGCAAAGATCTGTCCGTCTTCTCGGCGTCGTGCTTTTGATCGCCCTGGCCGCCAGCCTGGCCTTCGCCGCCAAGTCCAATGCCGATTGCAAAGCCGCGCAAGACACTTTCCAAGACAAGTGCTCGATGTGCCATGCTCCCGACGGCAAGGGCTACGCCGCTATCCATACGCCCGACTTCACCGACCCGAAATGGCAGGCCGCGCACAAGGACGCCGAGCTGGAGGAGGCCATCGCCAACGGCAAGCGCGACGAGGGCGAAATGCCCGCCTTTAAGGACCAGCTCACGAAGGCGCAGATCGACTCGCTCGTGACCTGCGTCGTGCGCGGCTTCGGCAAGTCCAAGCCACGCGCTCGCAAATGAGCCGCGGCGCGCCCGCGCCCTCGCGGACCGTGGGCATCGGCATCGTGGGCTCGCGCTTTATCGCGCGCGCCCATGCCGAGTCGCTCCGCCGCTTCGTGCCCGCCGCCCGCCTCGTCGCCGTCGCCTCCCCCACCCAGGCACACCGCGACGAGTTCGCGCGCGAGTTCGCCGTTCCCCATGCCTGCGCCGACTATCGCGAATTGCTCGCCGATCGCGACGTTGACGCGGTGATCATCGGAGCACCCAACATCTGGCACGCGCGCATGGCGCTGGATGCGGCCGCCGCCGGCAAGCACGTCATCATCGAGAAGCCGCTAGCCGTCACCCTCGACGAGGCTGATCGCATGATCGCCGCCTGCGCCGAGGCCGGCGTGAAGCTGATGTACGCGGAGAATCTCGTCTTCGCGCCCAAATACGAGCGGGCGCGCCGGTTGATCGAAGAGGGCGCGCTCGGCCGTCTCTATCTCGTCAAGCAGCTCGAGAAGCACTCCGGCCCCCACGCCGCTTGGTTCTGGGATGTGGACCAGGCCGGCGGCGGCGTCCTCATGGACATGGGCTGCCACGGCATCGAGTTCGCGCGCTGGCTGTACGGCAAGCCGCCGCTCGCCGCCGTCACCGCCCACTGCGCCACCGTGCGCCACGCCGAGCGCACTCGCGGCGACGACAACTGCATCGTCCTGCTCGAGTTCGAGGACGGCGGCCTGGCGCTGATCGACGACAGTTGGGCCTTCTTCGGCGGCATGGATGATCGCGCCGAGCTCTATGGCACCGAGGGCTCGGTGCAGTGCGACGTCGTCCACGGCATCGCCATGAAGACCTACAGCAACGTCGGCTACGGCTATGCCATGGAAAAGGCCGCCAGCACCAAGGGCTACACCTTCACCATCTTCGAGGAAGGCTGGAACTACGGCTTCCCCCAGGAACTGGCCCATTTCGTGGACTGCATCCGCTTCGATCGCGCGCCGCGCGAATCCGGCGAAGACGGCCGCGAAGTGCTGCGCATCATGTTCGCCGCCTACGAGTCCGCCGCGACCGGCCGCCGCATCGAGATGAAGGGCTATAAGCCGCGCTTCCCTTCCCGGCCCGTCGAAAGCTGGCTCCGGCGCCCGAACGCGTCCGGCGCGGCGTTGTCGTCCTAGCTGACCGGCTGCGCCAGCGGCGCCGCGGTCTGCGCCGGCAGGCGCTCTTCAAACCATTGCTGCGCTCGCGCCGTGATCTCGGCGGGCTGCTCGCCCTCGAACGTCAGCGGCGTGCCGATCGTCACCTCGGCCGTGCCGCGCCGCGGCCATCGGGCCCCGATCGGCAAAATCTCGAACAAGCCGCGGATCACGATCGGCACCACCGGCAGACCCAGCTCATGCACGAAGACGCCGATGCCCGGCCGGAAAGGATGCAGGTTTCCGTCCGGTGTCTCCTGCCCTTCGGGAAAGATCAGCGGGCAGTAGCCCTGATCCGCGAGCTGCCCCGTATAGCGCAGCGCATTGCGAATGCCGCCCTCCTGCGCCAGCAGATAGCCGTTGAAAAACGCCTGCGTCAGCACGTACTTCATGTACGCGCGGCGGCGGTGCCGAAAGCGCGTCCCCTCCGGCCGCAGAAACTCGCGAAAATCGCGCGCTCCCATCGCCGGCGCCAGCCAGCCGCGCCAGTCGGCAGGCAGCGCGCGCAAGACGCTGGGCACGTCGAACAAGCTCTGGTGATTGGCGATGAACAGCACCGGCCGCCGGCACGCCGCCAGATTTTCGCGGCCGCTCACGCGCAGCCGCACCTGCGTGCGCAGAATCGGAAACACGATCGTGTAAAGGCCCGCTTCTCGCAAATGGCGCGTGAGCGGTGCCGTGGGCCAGCGCGGATACCGGAACAGCGGCGCCGGCCGCTGCGGCTCCGTCTCCACCGCCACCGCCCGCGCCGCCGCCTCCGGCCCTCGCGCCGCCGCGATCAAGGCCTCCAAGTCGCCGATCGTGCGCGCTTGCGTCAGGTCCTGTTCGTCGAGCGAAATCCGCAGCTGCGTCTCCAGCCAGGCCAGCAAATCGACGCGGTCGAGCGACGACAGCCCGGCCTCGTCCAAGCTGGCGCTGGGCGCAAGGCTTTCCGCCGGCAAGTTCATCTTCGCGGCCAGGAACTCGCGCCAATCCAGCTTTTGGTCTCGCCTCGCTCCTGGCCGCTCCGCCTCGCGATTCACCCATTGTCCGATCGCGACCCGCTGAATTTTGTGCGTCGATGCCGTTCGCGGCAGCTCCGGCTCGGGCCAAAGCGAGTAGCTGCGCACGCGCTGATGCGGCTCCAGCGCGGCGTTGGCCGCGCGCACCGCGCTGTCGAGGCCGTCGGCGCCGGCTGGCGCGGGCACCAGCACCGCATGCACCTGCGTCTGCCCGCCGGCGTTCTTCGCCACCACCGCGCTGTCCCGAATCGCCGGCTGCCGGTTCAAGACCGTCTCCACGTCTTGCGGATAGACATTGAGCCCCTCGCTCGTGACAATGACCTCTTTCTTTCGCCCCAGAAAGATCAGGTTGCCTTCTTCGTCCATGCGCCCGAGGTCGCCGGTGTGCAGCCAGCCGTCGTGCATCAGCGCCGTCGTCGCTTCCGCATTGCGGTAGTAGCCGGGCGAAACCAGCGGGCCGCGCACCAGGATCTCCCCATCCGGCGCGATGCGAATCTCCGCCTCCGCCAGCCGCCGGCCCACCGCCCCGCGCCGCACTTTGAAGGGATGAGTCGCGGTGATAGCGGGCGCCGTTTCGGTCAGCCCGTAGCCTTGCACCACCGAATAGCCCAGCGCCGTCCACGTGTCTTCAAGCTGCTGCGGCAAGGTCGCGCCCCCGACCATGAACGCCCACATGCGCCGGCCCAGCAGCCGCCGCGCCTTGCGCCAGCGCCACCAGCGCCAGAACAGGCGGTGCCCGGCGCTGGCCGCGATCACCTGCGCCGCGTCCCAGCGCTGCCCTCCCAGCTTGGTCAGGAACCAATCGGCCATCATTTGCAGCTGCTGCGGCACACACACCAGCGCCGAGGCGCGCTGCTCGCGCAGCGCCTCGGCCAGCGCCCCAGGCGCCAGCGACTCGGGAAAGATCACGCGCCCCTCTACCAGCGGCGGCACCAGCAGGCCCATCATCTGCCCGAATAGATGGCTCAACGGAATGACGTGGACAAAGCCGATGCGCAGCAGCGGTTTCAGCCAGCGCCGCACCTTACATACCTCGCTCTCGATGGAACGGATGTTGGCGAGCACGTTCCCGTGCGTGATCATCACGCCCTTGGGCTCCGCCGTCGTGCCCGACGTGTAGACGATCTCAAGCAGGGCGTCGGCCGCGATCGCCGCCGCCGCCCGCGCCGCCAGCCCCGGCAGGGCTTCGATCTCCTCGAAGGCGAGCACCGCCCCGCCCGCCGCCTCCGCCGCCTTCGCCCGCGCCCCCTCCGTGCAAATCAGCTTCGCTTCCGTGTGCGCTTGCGTGCGGCGCAGGTATTCGGCCGAAAAAGCCGCATCCACCGGCACCACCACCACGCCCCGCAGCAGGCAGCCGTAAAACACGATCGCCCAGGCCGCGCTGGCCCTGCCCCAAACGATCACGCGCTCGCCCGGCGCAATCCCACGCCGCTCCAGCTCGTCTGCGAAGGCCCACGCCTTGCCGATCAGCGTGCGATAGGTGTAGGTGCGAGTACGATACAACTCCTGCTCGAGAATTGCAGGGCGCTCCCCCAGGGCCGCCAGACTGGCCACATATGTCGAAAGCGAATCGAGCCGCATCGCTTCTATCCCCGCGTCGATCTTAATAGAATAATGCCCGCTCGCGGGTCAAAAGCGCTCGAACGCCAGCCGGTTGCGCCAGGCGCGCGGCGGCGCGCCACGCGGGAAGCGCACGCCTCCGGCCCGGGAAAAGCCCCGGCGGCGCCGGCCCGGCTGCGGTCCGCCGCTGTCTTGAATTTCCTCGATGCTCTTGCCAAGCCTGGGGTAAACGCGTCACAATCCCAACTCGCATGCGTATCGGCCTCTTCACCGCTCTCTTCAACCAACTGTCGCTGGATGATGTGATCAAGCGCGTGCGCGCGCTGGGTCTGACCACGGTCGAGCTCGGCACCGGCAACTATCCCGGCGATCCGCACTGCCCGCTGGCGATGCTGGGCAACGCCGCCCAGCTCAAGACCTTTCGCGCCAAGCTCGAGGACGCCGGCCTGACCATCAGCGCCTTGAGTTGTCACGGCAATCCGCTGCATCCCGACGCCGCCCTGCGCAAGGCTTTCCTCGAAACCAGCCGCAAGACGATTCGCCTTGCCGCCAAACTTGGCGTCAAGACTGTGATTGACTTCTCCGGCTGCCCCGGCGAAAACGATCGCTCCAATCGCCCCAACTGGGTGACTTGCCCATGGCCGCCCGAGTATCTCGACGTCCTCAAGTGGCAATGGGAAAAGAAGGTCCTGCCGTTCTGGCGCGAGCACGCCCGCTTCGCCGCCGATCATGGCGTCCGTATCGCCATCGAGATGCACCCCGGCTTTGTCGTGTATTCGCCGGAAACCCTGCTGCGGCTGCGCGCCGAAGCCGGCAAGGCGGTGGGCTGCAACTTCGATCCCAGTCACCTGTTTTGGCAGAACATCGATCCCGTCGCCGCGGTTCGCATTCTCGGCGCCGAAGGCGCAATCTTCCACGTCCACGCCAAGGACACCCAGATCTTCGCCGCCAACTGCAACCGCACCGGCGTTCTCGATACCAAGCCGTACGTTCACGAGTTGCAGCGCGGCTGGATCTTCCGCACCGTCGGCTACGGCCACGGCGCCGCCTGGTGGGCGGAGTTCATCTCCGAACTGCGCTTGATCGGGTACGACGATGTGCTCAGCATCGAGCACGAAGACAGCTTGATGTCGGTCGAGGAGGGCTTGGGCAAGGCCGTCGCCTTCCTCCAGTCGCTGGTCATCCGCGAGCCGCGCCCGAAGGTGTGGTGGGCATAACGGGTTGAATATGGCGGAAATCAACGTTGGCATGGTCGGCTACGCCTTCATGGGGAAGGCGCACAGCAACGCCTGGCGCCAGGCGCCGCACTTCTTTCCCGGCATTCCCCGCCCCCGCCTGAAGGCCATCTGCGGCCGCACGCGCATCGCGGTCGAGCACGCCGCTACCGAGCTGGGCTGGGAGTCGACGGAAACCGACTGGCGCCGGCTCGTCGAGCGCAAGGACATCGACGTCGTGGATATCGTCACGCCCGGCGACTCCCACGCCGAGATCGCCATCGCCGCCGCCCAGGCCGGCAAGCACGTCATCTGCGAAAAGCCGCTGGCCAATTCCCTGGCCGAAGCGCGCGCCATGGTCGCGGCCGCGGAAACGGCCGGCGTGCGCAACATGGTGATGTTCAACTACCGGCGCGTGCCGGCGATCGCTCTCGCCCAGCGCCTCATCGCCGAAGGCCGCCTTGGGCGCATTTTTCATTACCGCGCACAGTACCTGCAAGATTGGATCGTGGATCCCAAATTCCCGCGCGTGTGGCGCCTGGATAAGACCGTCGCGGGTTCGGGCGCCCTCGGCGATTTGGGCGCCCATATCGCCGATCTCGCCCTCTACCTCGTCGGCCCGGTGCAGCGCGTCTTCGCCGTGACGGCCACCATGATCGAAGAGCGGCCCCTTCCCGACAAACGGGACACTCTGGCGCCGGTAACGGTGGATGACTGCGCCGCCTTCATCGGAACGATCGGCCAGGCCACGGCCGCGTTCGAAGTGACGCGCCTCGCGCCCGGCCGCAAAAACTATCTCGCCTTCGAAGTCAACGGCAGCCGCGGCTCCCTGCGCTTCAACCTGGAACGGCTCAACGAGCTCGAGTTCTACGACCGCACGCTCCCCGAGCCGGCGCAAGGCTGGAATAACATCATGGTCACCGACGGCGGCCATCCCTATATTTCGCACTGGTGGCCGGCGGGCCATGTGCTCGGCTACGAGCACACCTTCATCAACGCTGTCGCCGATTTTCTGGCGGCGGTGGCGGCGAAAGGCGAAGTCCATCCCAGCTTCGCCGAGGGCGCCATGACCAATGCCGTCTTGGATGCCGTCGAGCGCTCCGCGCAATCCGGAACCTGGGAAAGCGTCGCCGCCGAGCGCCGCCGTTCGGCGAGTTAGGCGATGCCCAAGCGCATCATGCTTTCGTGGAGCGGCGGGAAGGACTGCGCCTGGGCCCTGCGCGTGCTCCGCCAGGATCCGGAATTGGAGCTGGCCGGCCTGCTCACCACGTTCAACGAGGCCTTTGACCGCGTCGCCATGCACGCCGTGCGCCGCGAACTCGTCGCCGCGCAGGCTGCGGCCGCCGGCTTGCCCCTTTGGCCCGTGCCCTTGCCTTGGCCCTGCGACAATGCCGCCTATGAAGAGCGCATGCGCGGCGCTTGCCGGCGTGCGCGCGAGGCGCAGATCGAGGGCATCGCCTTTGGTGATCTCTTCCTCGCCGATGTTCGGGAATATCGTGAGCGGCAGCTGCAAGGCACCGGGCTGGCGCCGCTCTTCCCCCTCTGGGGCCGGCCGACCGGAGAATTGGCGCGCGCGATGATTCGCTCCGGCCTGCGCGCTCGCCTAACCTGCATCGACCCTCGCAAACTCTCGCCGGCCTTCGCCGGGCGAGAATTCGACGCGAGCCTGTTGGCCGATCTGCCGCCGGAAGTTGACCCATGCGGCGAGCGCGGCGAATTCCATAGCTTCGTGTACGACGGCCCGATGTTTTCCGCGCCGATCCCCATCGCGGCCGGCGAAGTCGTCGAACGCGATGGCTTCGTCTTCGCCGACCTGTTGCCGGCCCCCGGCGGCAATCCCGGCGCCGCCCCGCCCGGCGCCGACGCGCCGCGGCGCGTGCCGGCTCTGTCGTAAGCGCCCGGTGCGCGCGGGGTTACCGCGAGTGTAACCAGCCCATCGCGCCGCGGACCTCCCGGGCTCCTCGGCCCCGAATTGCCGCGATATATTCAGCTCGCCCGGCTCGTAATAACCAGCGAGGCTTAACCGATGACGCTCGCCGGCTTCGCCGCCAAGAACGCCTTCCGCAACAAGCGGCGCACCACGCTTACCGTGCTGAGCATCGCCGTCTCCTTGCTGCTGTTGACGCTGCTGATGGTCGTCTGGCGAGCCTTTTACATTGATCAGGGCACGCCCAGCGATGCCCGCCGGCTGGTCACGCGCAATCGCGTCTCGCTCACGTTCTTGCTGCCCGCCTTCTACGAGCAGAAAATCCGCGCCCTGCCCGGCGTCGTGGCGGTCGCGCCTTCCAACTGGTTCGGCGGGATTTACAAAGACAACAAGCCGGAAAATTTCTTCGGCCAGTTCGGCACCAACCCCGCCGATCTGCTGAAGGTCTATCCGGACTTCAAGATCCCGCCCGAGCAAGCGGCGGCTTGGGTCAAGGATCGCGCCGGCTGCATCGTGGATTCGCGGCTCGCGGCCGCCCACCACTGGAACGTCGGCGATCACTTGTTCATCAAAGGCAGCATTTTTCCAGTCACGCTCGATCTGACGGTGGATGGCATCTTCGTTTCGCCGGTCGCGTTCCAGTCCATTTACTTCAATCAGGAATACGTCAATCAGGCGCTGCCCTTCATGGCCAACCTCGACGACACCTTTATCGTCTTGACCGCCTCGCCGCGGGACGCGACGCGAGTGGCCGACGCCATTGACGCCATGTTCCGGGATTCGCCGCAGCCCACGCGCACAGAGACCGCCAAAAGCTTCACCCTCGATTTCATCAACATGCTCGGCAACATCAAGGCTTTCATGCTGGCGATCGCTTCCGCCGTGGTGTTCGCGATATTGCTGGTCTCAGCCAACACCATGGCGATGTCGGTGCGCGAGCGGATCCGCGAGATCGCGGTCTTGAAGACGCTGGGGTTCCCGAAGAACTCGATTCTCGCGCTGCTGATCGGCGAAGCGGTCACCGTGACCCTCCTGGGCGGGCTGATCGGAGTCTTTCTGGCCTCGTTGTTGCTTTTCGGAGCCGCGCACGGCCCCGCCGGCCAGATGCTCGGCAACCTGCGGGTGACGCCGGGTGTTTTTTCGCTGGCGCTCGTCGCCGCGGCCTTGGTGGGGATCTTGAGTGGACTCCTGCCCTCCTGGCGCGCCGCCTCCCAGCCCGTTGTGCAAGGACTTCGCCATGTCGGGTAACTTTTTCAGCGGCGCCCGCGCGGCTCGTTCTGGAGTATAGCCATGGCCATCCCGCTCGCCTATAACCTGCGCAACCTGCGGCTCCGCTGGGGCGCCACCGTCATGACCGCCATTGGCGTGGCCCTGACCGTGGCCGTGGCAGTTTTCATCCTCGCCTTGCTCAGCGGCCTGAATCAGGCCTTCGCCGCGAGCGGCGATCCCTTGAACGTCTTGGTGATGCGCAAGGGCACGCAATCCGAAGTCGAGAGTTCGCTTTCCCAGCCGCAATTCGCCGTCTTACGCTTGCTGCCCGGCGTGGCCCAGGATGCTTCCGGCCAGCCGCTCGTCTCGCCGGAATTGGTGGTGGCGGTGGTCTTGCCGCGCGCCAACGGCGCCGGCGAAGTGAACGTGACCGTGCGCGGTCTGACGCTAGAGGGCTTGCGCCTTCATCCCAAGGTTCATATTGTCGCCGGCCGCCGGTTCCAGCCCGGCCATCGCGAGGTGGTCGTGAGCAACGCCATCGCCCGCAGTTTTCGTGGCGCCCAATTGGGCGACAGCCTCCGCTTCGGCCGGGGCGAATGGCGGATCGTCGGCATCTTCGATTCCGGCGGCTCCGCCGCCGCCTCGGAAATCTGGGGTGACGTCAATCAAATGTCCGGCGACTTCGGCCGTCCCGGCTTCAGCTCCGTGCTGCTGCACGCGACCGATCCGGTGGCGGCTCAGGCGCTGGTCCACCGGGTCAGCGACGATCAGCGTCTGGAATTGCAGGGCCTGCTGGAAACCGATTACTACGCCCAGCAGACCAGCTCGGGCGCGCCCATCAAGTACATCGGCATCTTCATCGCCGTCATCATGGCCATCGGTTCTTGTTTCGCGGCCATGAACACGATGTACGCCGCCGTCGCCTATCGCGCCCGCGAAATCGCCACGCTTCGCATTTTGGGGTTCGCACGCGCCAGTATTCTCGCCTCCTTCGTTCTGGAATCGCTGCTGTTGGCCGTGATCGGCTGGGCCGTTGGTCTGCTGGCGATGCTGCCCCTCGACGGCGTGACCACAACGACCAATAATGGCGTGACCTTCAGTGAAGCCGTGTTTCAACTGCGCGTCACCCCCGAGGTCGCGGCCATCGCCTTGGCCTTCGCCGTCATCATGGGCCTGATTGGCGGGCTGGCGCCGGCCTGGCATGCCGCCCGCGGCCAAATCGTCACGGCGCTCCGGGCTTAGTCATGACGCTCCACGCCGACGATCTCGCCAGCCTTCGCATCGAGCGCTCCGCGAGCCCCGGGCCGTTGCGCTCGCCGCGCCGCGCGCTCTGGATTGCAGCGGCAATCGTGTTGGTGCTCTTGTCGCTGGCGGCCTATCGCCTGTGGAGCGGCGACGCCGCCATTCCGGTCACGGTGGCGCGCGCCAGCGCTCCCAGCGCCGCCGTCAATGGCGTCGTGCTTTCGGCCACCGGCTATATCGTGCCCCATCACGTGATCTACGTGAATTCCAAGGTCACGGGCCGGGTCGCCTGGATCGGCGTGGAGAAAGGCGACCACGTGCGGGCGGGCCAGGTCCTGGTGCGCCTGGAAAATCAAGAATTCCGCGCCCAGGTCGAGCAGGCGCGCGGCCAAGTGCTGAGCGCGCGGGCTTATCTCGAAGAGCTGCAGCATGGCTCTCGCCCGCAAGAGATCGCGCAGGCCCTGCACAACTACCGCCAAGCCGAGGCCAACCTGGCCGACGATCGCGCCACCTTGGCCCGCATCGAGAGCTTGGCCGCGCAAGGTATCGTCGCCAAGCAGCAGCTCGACGACGCTCGCGCCAAGTTCAACGCCGATCAGCAGCTCGCCGCTTCCCTGCAGCAGACGTATGCGCTGGCGCGTCTCGGGCCGCGTCCGGAAGAAATCGAGCGCGCGCGCGGCGCCCTGCTGCAGACCGAGGGCGCGCTCGCGTATGCGGAAGCCAACCTCGCCGCCACGCTCATCCGTGCTCCGGTGGACGGAACTATCCTCGATCGTACCGCCGAGGTGGGCGAGCTGGTGACCGCCGAGTTCGCCAGCGCCGCCACCGGCGGCCCCGTCGGCTCGGTGGTCACCCTGGCCAACTTGCAGGACTTGCAAGTGGAGCTCGACATCGCCCAAGACGACTTCGCCAAGCTTTCGCCGCGCCAAAACGCCATCGTCACGACCGACGCTTATCCGGATCGCAAGTACAACGGCTACCTGGCGGAAATCTCGCCCGAGGCGAATCGCGAGAAAGCGACGGTGCAGGTGAAGGTGCAGATCGAGAAGCCCGACGCGTATTTGCGTCCGGAGATGAACGCCACCGTTCGCTTTCTCGCCAATCCCGCCGCCGCCGCACAGCCCGCGGGCGTGCTAATTCCGCGCGCGGCGCTTCGCGGCGCCGGCGCCGATCGCTTCGTGCTGCTGGCGTTCGACGGCAAGGCGCTGCGCCGCTCCGTGCGCGTCGTCAGTCAGGCCACGAACGGCGTGTACGTTGCCGGACTCAACGGCGGCGAAACCGTGATCGTCTCCGCCCCGGATTCGTTGAAAGCGGGCGACGCCATCCGCCCCGCTGCGTCGCAATGATCTACAGGAGCTCGCCATGTCCCAATCCCAGCCCCCGATCGTCAGTGCCCGGCATGTTTCCAAGATCTTTCGCCGCGACAACTTCGAGGTGAAAGCTCTGCACGACGTCTCGCTTGACATTCCCGCGGGCGAGTTCCTGGCGCTGATGGGCCCGTCCGGATCCGGCAAGACGACGCTTCTGAACATGATCGCCGCCATTGATCGCCCCACCTCCGGCGAGCTGACGGTGATGGGCGAGCGCATCTTGGAACTCAGCGACCGGCAAGCCGCCCGTTGGCGCAACGAGAAGATCGGCTATGTCTTCCAGACGTTCAACTTGATTCCCGTGCTGACGGCGGCGGAGAACGTGGAGTTGCCGCTGCTCCTCACGCGCCTCTCCAAACGGGAGCGCCGGGAGCACGTGGCCATCGCGCTACGCTTGGTCGGACTGGCCGATCGCATGGAGCATTTGCCCAAACAACTCTCCGGCGGTCAAGAACAGCGCGTCGCGATCGCCCGCGCCTTGGTCACCGACCCCGCCATCATTCTCGCCGACGAGCCGACCGGCGACCTCGACAGCCAGTCCGCGACCGAGGTCCTGGAAATCCTCGCTCGCCTGAACCGCGAGCATGGAAAGACCATCATCATGGTCACCCACGATCCTCACGCCGCTTCCTACGCGCGGACCACGCTTCACCTCGAAAAGGGTGAACTCTTGCCCGCCGCCGCGGCTGCCAAACCGTAAAGGCCGGCTCTTGCGGCGGCGCCGGCGGGCGTTCGCCGCCCCCGGGTTAGGCTAAAGGCATGCAAGCCTGCGTTTTGGCCCGGCCCGCGCCCATCGAAACCCGGCCGCTCGCGCTGGAGTCGCTGCCCGACCCTGCGCCCGGGCCCGGGCAACTGTTGGTGCGCGTCCGCTGCTGCGGTATCTGTCGCACGGACCTTCATGTAGTTGAGGGCGATTTGCCGGTGCGCCGGCCCCGCATCATCCCCGGCCATCAAGTCGTCGGCGAAGTGGTGGCGCACGGCCCGAATCCGGCGGGGACGCCGTTGCCGCCTTTGGGCGCTCGCGTCGGCATCGCTTGGCTGCATCGTACCGACGGCACCTGCCGCTTTTGCCGCTCCGGGCGCGAAAATCTATGCGAAGCCGCCGAGTTTACCGGCTGGACCGTGCCGGGCGGCTACGCCGAGCTGTGCCTGGCCGACGCCGGTTTCACCTATCCCATTCCCGCTGGCTTCAGCGAACTGGCGGCCGCGCCGCTGCTCTGCGCCGGCATCATCGGCTATCGCTCGTTGCAAATGACCGGCCTTGGCGCCCGCTGCCCCGGCGCCCGCTTGGGCATCTACGGCTTCGGCGCTGCCGGGCACGTCGTGATCCAACTGGCGCGCGCCCGCGGCGCGGAAGTGTACGTGGCCACGCGCGACGAGCGCCACCAGCACCTCGCGGCCTCACTGGGGGCGGTGTGGGTGGGCGGAGCCGCGGCCGCGCCGTCAGCGCCGCTGGACGCCGCGATCCTCTTCGCCCCCGCCGGCGAACTCGTCCCCGCCGCCTTGCGCGCTCTCGACGCCGCCGGGGTGCTGGTGCTCGGCGGCATCCACATGAGCACAATCCCGGCCCTCGACTACAACCTCCTGTACCGCGAGCGCGTGATCCGTTCGGTGGCGAACAACACGCGCGCGGACGGCCGGGCTTTTCTGGCCGAAGCCGCCGCCATTCCCGTGCGCACTCACGTGACTCCTTTTCCGCTCGCCCAGGCCAACGAAGCCTTGCGCGCGCTCAAGCATGATGCCTTCGAGGGCGCCGCGGTTTTGACCGCTCCCGGCTAGCCCGGCACGCCGCGAGGATACAGCTCGAGGTTGTGCGCGGAGTTGATTAGCGCCATGTGGGTGAACGCCTGCGGGTAGTTCCCTAACAGGAGCGGGACCTGGCCGAGATCCCAGTCCATCTCTTCCGAGAACAACCCCAGGGACCCACCATGGCTCGTAATCTCCTCGAAGAGCCTCCGAGACTCCGCCGTCCTGCCCGTCAGCGTCAGGCAATCGATCATCCAGAAACTACAGATCAAAAAAGCACCCTCGGGCCCGCCGATGCCATCTTCTTCGGTGTTGGCGTAACGGCGCAGGAACGGGCCGTGCGCCAACTGCTTGCGCACCGCGCGCATGGTGGCCAGCATGCGCGGCTCGCGCGGCTTGAGAAACCGGACCAGCGGCAGCAGAAGCGTGCTGGCGTCGACGCTGGTGCTTCCATAGCTCTGCACGAAGGCATGCTGCTCCGTGTCGTAGCCCCGCCGGAAGACATCCTCGCGGATGGCCTGCCAGGCCGCGCGCCATTGCTCGACCGGCCCCTTCAGCCCATAACGCTGCGCCAACTTCAACGCCCGATCCACGGCGACCCAGCACATGACTTTCGAATAGACGAAATGACGCATTCCGCCTCGCACTTCCCAAATGCCGTTGTCCGGTCGCTGCCAATGCGTGGCGGCATAGCTGGCCAGCTTCGCCAGGACCTGCCAAATGTTGCGCTCCAGGCCGCCGCGCCATTTGGCGTAGGTGTAGGCCGCATCCAGCACCTCCCCGTAAATATCCAGTTGATACTGCTGAGCGGCGCCATTGCCGATTCGCACCGGACGGGAGCCTGCGTAGCCGCGCCAATGCGGCAGCGTCCTTTCCGGCAGTTGGGCCGATCCATCCACGCGATAGCACACTTGCAGCGGCAAAGGCTGGCGCTCGGCAACCTCGGCGATGAAGTGCAGAAAGCGGCTGGCCTCCTCGTGATAGCCGAGCAAAGACAGTCCATACAGCGCAAAGCTCGCGTCCCGCGGCCAGCAGTAGCGATAGTCCCAGTTCCGGCTGCCACCGACTGCTTCCGGCAAACTTGTCGTCGGCGCCGCGATCACCGCACCCGTCGGCTCATAAATGAGCGCTTTAAGCGTGAGCGCGCTGCGCAATACGAGTTCGCGGTACGGCCCGGCATATTGCCCGCGTCCCGCCCAGTTTTCCCATGCGCGCTGCGTCTGCGCCAGGGAATTTCGGAGGCCTTCTTCGAGAAAGGCCGGCGCCGGCTCGCCCCAGGAGAGCACCAGCCACGCCGGCTTGCCCGGCTTGACCACCGTCCGCGCCTCGAGAGCCCCGGCGCGCTCTTGGAGAGCGCAACTTGCGCTGACATGCAGATCCAGCGCGCCCGCCGCCGACCACCAGCGGCCCCCGCGCCCGTCGCCATCGTTGCATTCCCATTCCGGCGAGCGCCGCCCGTAGCTCAGGCGCGGCGCGCAAAGAATCTCGATTTCCGCGCTTCCGCTCACGCTCTCCACCAGGCGGCAGATCGCGCCTTGCCGGAACAGGGAATGCAGGCCACGCACCGGCATCCAATCGGTCAGCCGCACGCGCTCCCTGCCGGCGTGGAAGTCCGTCGCTAGGATGTTGGTCCGGGGCAGATACCGCATCCGCCCGCGCGCGGCGTTCACCGGCCGAACCGAACACAGCCCGCCGCGCTGGGCGTCGAGCAGGGCGCCGAAGATCGTGGCGCTGTCGAAGCGCGGCAAGCACATCCAGGTGACGGTTCCGCTGCGGTGAACCAGCGCGCAGGTATAGCCATCGGCGATCAAGCCATGGTCGCGAATTCGATACGGCTCGGCTTCGAGCGCGCTGCGCCAGGACGGCGTGGCTTCGGGCTGCCCTTGCATGCGTTACTAGGCTAGCCGACCGGCCGCGCCCGCAGCAACGAAAAGGCGAACAATAGCGGCATTTGCTGAAGGTATTTCGTTGGGCTTGCGCCGAACGAGCAATTTCAACAAAGGCTCTATTGTTCGCCAAGGGTTGCGATGCCGGCCTCGCGCGCAAGGGTTGTCGCAGCGGCCCGCGCGGCGCTAGCCTGAAACCAGCATGGCCAGCAATGCCCGCGAGATTCTGGAGCAGTTCACGCTGCAAGCCGAGGGATTCGCCGCCACTCCCGGCATGCGCGATCCCGACGCTTTGGATCGCATGCTGGCCGTTGCCGCCGCTTCGGCCGCCGACGTCGTACTCGACGTTGCCTGCGGCCCCGGCATCGTGGCCGCAGCATACGCTAGGGTGGTGCGCCAAGCCATCGGCGTGGACCTCACGCCTGCCATGCTCGCGCAGGCTGCCCGGCGGCAGCGCGAACTGGGCTTAACCAACTTGGCGTGGGTGCAAGCGGATGCGCTGTGCTTGCCGTTCGCCGACGCCAGCTTCTCCATCGTCAATTCCCGCTATGCCCTGCACCACTGCCCGGAACCCGCGGCGATGCTGCGGGAGATGCGCCGCGTCTGCCGCCCCGGCGGCCGCGTCGTGGTCACCGATGCCGCGCCCGCTCCCGAGAAAGCGGCCGCCTATAACCGCGCCGAGAAGCTTCGCGACCCTTCCCACGTTCGCGCCTACTCGCTCGCCGGCCTGACCGAACTGTTCGCCGCGGCCGGCCTGCCGGCGCCGCGCGCCGAGTGCTACCGAATGGGCGGCACCATCGCCGAATTGCTGCTCCGTTCGTTTCCGCTACCGGGCGACGAGCCTCGGCTGCGCGAACTCTATCGCGATTCCGTGCCCGGCGACCCGCTCGATATGGCGCTCTCGCTCGACGCCGGCGGCGCGATGCGTTACGGGTTCCCGGTGGCGATCTTGGCCGCGCCGCGGCCGGCGGCGTAATGCGCGGATCAGTTGGCTTGAGCGCTCACGTTGAGCAGGACCCCGACGGCCGCTAGCGTGAATACGAGCGAAGAACTGCCATAGCTGATGAAGGGGAGCGGTATGCCCTTGGTGGGTACGAGCCCGGTCACGACGCTGAAATTGATCAGCGCTTGCACGACCACCATCGCCGTCACGCCCACCGCCAGGAACCGCCCGAAGGCATCCGGCGCCCGCCGCGCCACGCGCAAGCCCCGCGCCAGAAATAGCGCGAACAGGATCACCACCAGCGCCGCGCCCAATAGGCCCAATTCTTCGCTGGTCACGGAAAAGATGAAGTCCGTATGCGGCTCGGGCAGGAAGAACAGCTTTTGGCGCCCCTCCATCAAACCGCGCCCGGCGAAGCCGCCGCTGCCAATCGCGATCAGCGACTGCACGATCTGAAACGAAGCGCCGCGCGGATCGGACCAAGGGTGCAGGAACGCCAGGATGCGCTCGCGCCGGTAGGCGACATGGAACACCGCCCAATAGAGGACGGGCGCGCTCGCCAAGGCCGCGTATCCGAAATATCTCCAGCCCAGACCCGCCGCATAGCACATGATGGCGGCGATCAACACCAGCGCAACCGTCGTGCCCAGGTCCGGTTCGAACAACACCAAGGCCGCCAACAACGCCAAATAGGCCAGAATCGGGCGCAGCACAGGCCACTCGTTGATGCGCTGCCAGCGGCTTTCCAAATAAAACGCGAGGAACAGGATCAGCGTCGGCTTGGCTAATTCCGAAGGCTGCAGCGACAGGATGCCGAGGCGAATCCAGCGGTGCGTGTTATGGGCGCGATCCAGCAAGAAGACAATGGTCAGCAAGACGATGGTGGCGAAGAGCGCCGGATAGACGACCGCAGGCGACTTCAGCTTGCGGTAGTCGAGGCGCATCAGCGCCCAGAGCAGCGCCAGCCCCAGCGCGGCTCCGACCGTCTGGCGCAGCAAAAAGTAATAGGGGGAATGAGCCTGTTCGAGCGACACCATGGCCGACGCCGAAAAGACCATGACCAGGCCCAAGGCCACCAGCGAGAGCGTGACGACGAATAGCACGCGATCGTAGGCGAGGCGCTTAGCCATTGCACGCCGGCAGCGCGGCGCCGCCGCGCGCCAACTTGGCCACCAGCTCCTTGAAAACGCGGCCGCGATGCTCGAAGTTGTCGAATTGATCGAAGCTCGCGCAAGCCGGTGCCAGCAGCACCGTCTCGCCCGCGCCGGCCCGCTCCGCCGCCGTCGTTACCGCTCGCTCCAGCGTGCCGGCCCGGATCGGCGCCACCCCCAGCGGCTCCAGTTGCCGCGCGATCTTCTCGCTGGCCGCGCCGATCAGCAGCACGCCGCGGGCGCGCTGCCGCAGCAGCGGCGCGAGCGGGGCATAATCGCTGTTTTTGTCCTTGCCGCCCAGCACGACCCAAAGTCCGGAGGGAAAGGCTTCGAGCGCTTTGATGGTCGCATCCACGTTCGTGGCCTTCGAGTCGTTGTAGTAGTCCACCCCGCCAATCCTGGCCACGAATTCCAAGCGGTGCTCGACCGCCTTGAAGCTGCGAACCGCGCTAGCCAGGGCCTCGGCCTCGACCCTGCCGGCGATACAAATGACCGCCGCCAGCGCCGCCAGCACGTTTTCGGTGTTGTGGGCGCCGCGCAGGGGAATGTCGGCTTCCGCCATGAGCGGCAGCGCGCGGCCGGCCTCCCGCCAGAGCAGCTGCCCGCCGTCCAGGCAGGCGCCCTCGCCCGGCACTTCCGGCTGGCGCGCGAACCAGCGGATCCGGCTCGGCACGGTCTCGGCAAATCGGCGGCACCATTCGTCCTGCGCATTGAGGACCGCGTAGTCGGCGGCGGTCTGGTTGGTGAAAATGCGCGCCTTCGCCGCCGCGTAGCGGGCCATATCGCCATGGCGATCCAGATGATCCTGGCTCAGATTGAGGACGACCGCGACTTGGCAATGGAACGCGGAAACCGTCTCGAGTTGAAAACTCGAGGCTTCCACGACGTTGATCGTGTCCGGAGCGGACGTGTCGACGAGCGAGATCAGCGGCGTGCCGATGTTGCCGCCCACCTGCACGCGGCAGCCCAGCGCTTGCAGCAGGTGGCCGGTCAACGCCGTGGTCGTGGTCTTGCCGTTGGAGCCGGTGATGGCCACGATGCGGCCCCGCAAATTGCGTGCCGCCAGCTCCAGTTCGCCGATGACGGGAATTCCCTCCGCGCGTGCCCGCTCGAGCACGGGCATGTTGGCGGGCACGCCCGGGCTGAGAACGATCATGTCGGCGTTGAGAAAGCTGCGCTCGTAATGGCCGCCGGTTTCGATGGCGACGCCCGCCTCCAAGAGCTGTCCGATCTCGTCGCGCAGCGGCTCCGCCTTGCGGGCCTCCGAGACCACCACGCGCGCGCCGCGCTGCCGCAAAAACAGCGCCGCCGCGATCCCGCTGCGGGCCATGCCCACCACCACGACCTGTTTGCCTTTGACTTCTTCCATCCGAGCTCTCCGGCGCGCGCTAGCGCAATTTGAGGGTGGTCAGCGCGAAAAGCGCAAATACGCCCGACAAGATCCAAAAGCGCGCGATGATCTTCGATTCGCTCCAGCCCAGTTGCTCGAAATGATGATGAAGCGGCGCCATCTTGAAAATGCGCTTGCGCCGCAGTTTGTAGCTTCCGACCTGCAAGATCACCGAGACCGCCTCGATCACGAAAATACCGCCGATGAACGGCAGCAACAACTCCTGCTTGATGATCACCGCCACGGTGCCGATTGCGCCGCCCAGTGCCAGCGAACCCACGTCGCCCATGAAAATTTCCGCCGGATGAGCGTTGTACCACAAGAAACCGATGCTGGCGCCGACCATGGCACCGCAAAAGATCGACAGCTCGCCCACCATCGGCAGTTTGTCGAGCTCCAGATAGCTGGCGAAAACGGCATGGCCCGATACGTACGTGAGCACGGTCAGCGCACCGGCGGCGATGATCGTGCAGCCGATCGCCAGGCCGTCGAGGCCGTCCGTGAGATTGACCGCGTTGCTCGACCCGACAATGATCAAGATGACGAAGGCGATAAAGGGCAAGAATGCGACCAGATGCAGCCAGTGGTGGTGCAGCAGGGCAGGAATCGCCAGTTCCGGCCGGAAGTTCTTGAAGAACGGCACCACCAGGCGCGTCGAATAGTCCCCCGTCGTGCTCATCAGCACCAGCACCACCGCCACCACGGCGGCCACCAACACCTGCAAGCCGAACTTTTCGGCCGAGGTAAGGCCGAGATTGCGGCGGTGGCGGAGCTTGGCGAAATCGTCCAGGAATCCGATGGTGGCAAACGCCAATTCGGCGAAGATCGCCACCCAAATGAACGGATTGCGCAGGTCGGCCCACAACAGTGTCGGCACCAGGATGGCGATGTTGATGAGCACGCCGCCCATCGTCGGCGTACCCGCTTTCTTCCGGTGCGACTTCGGGCCTTCCTCGCGAATGTACTGGCCGATCTGAAACCCTTGGAGTTGCCGGATCAGCCAAGGGCCGACGAGAATCGCAATCGCCATCGCCGTCAAGCTGGCAAAAGCCGTCCGGAACGTCAGGAAGCGGAACAACCGCAACGGGCGAAAATCCGTATGCAGCTTGAGATAGAAGAGCCAGTAGAGCATGTGCAGTTCGCACGCAGGCTAATGCGCCGCCATCGCCTCCGGACCCATGATGGCGGCGAGCACCCGCTCGAGGTGGACGCCGCGCGAACCCTTGATCAGCACCACGTCGCCGGGGCCGAGCAAGGCCGCTAGGCGCCGCCCGCAAACGTCGGCATCCTCGAAGAACTCGCCCAGCCCGCCGAAGCCGGCCTGCAGCGCCCCGTCGAGGATCCGGCGCGCTTCGCCCCGCACCGCCAGCAGCACGTCAATGCGGCGCTGCGCCACCAATTCGCCGATGCGCGCATGCAGCTTGGCTGCAGCCGGTCCCAACTCCAGCATTTCACCTGCCACCAGGATTCGCCGGCTCGCCGGCATGCCGGCCAAGAGATTGATCATATTTTCCAGCGCCGGCGGGTTGGAGTTGTAGCAGTCGTCGATGATGGTCGCGCCGCCGCGATGCAGCACCCTTCCGCGCGCCTCCGGCGAGGCCATGGACGCGAGCGCCTCGGCGCCGGTCCGCAGCTTCAGGCCGAAGATCAGGCCGGTGGCTAAGGCCGCGGCGGCGTTGGCGACATTGTGCCGCGCCAGCAACTGCAGGCGGACGACGGCTTCTTCTTCCCCTCCCCGCTCGTCGCGGCTGACGGCGATGAACTCGCTGCCCCCCTCTCCCAGCAGCTTCACGTCCCGGGCCCAAACTCCCGGCGCCCGATCCGGCGTGCCCAGACCGAACCAGGCCACGGTGCCGCCGAAGCCCTCTCCGAAGCGCGAGACGCGAGGATCATCGCGGTTCAGCACCATGATGCCGTTCGCCGGCAAGGCTTCCGCGAGTTCGCGCTTGGCCAGCGCGATTTCGTCCTCGCTGGAGAAGTTACCGAGATGAACGCTGCCGACGTTGGTGAAGACTCCCACTTGGGGCTGCGCGATCTCCGCCAGGCGGGCGATCTCTCCCCGGTGGTTCATGCCCATTTCCACCACCGCGACCTCGTGGGCGGGGGTCAAGCGCAGCAGGGAAAGCGGCAGGCCGAGGTGATTGTTCAAGTTCCCTTCGGTCTTCAGCACCCGCAGGCGCGCGCCCAAGACGCGGGCGATCATTTCCTTAGTGCTGGTCTTTCCCGCCGAGCCGGTGATCGCCACCAACTTGCGTCCCCAGCGCCGGCGCACCGCCGCCGCCAACTGCTGCAAGGCCGCGGTTGGGTCGGCGACGGGCAAGAGGCGATCGCGGAACGGCGGCGCGTACCGCTCGTACGCATCGCGCGCGATCACTGCGGCCACTGCCCCCGCACCCAACGCCCCGAGCACGAAGTCATGCCCATCGCGAGCACCGCCGCGAATGGCGAAAAAGACCTCGCCCGGCCGCAGCGTTCGCGAGTCGATGGAGTAACCGCTGGCCAATCCCGCGATCTCGGGCGGCGGGCAGCGCAAGAGGTTGGCGATCTCGGCCAGGCTCAATTGCATGGCGCCATCGCGCGCAGGGCGGCGCGCGCCTCCTCGACGTCGTCGAAATGAATCCGCCGATCGCCGATGATCTGATAGGTCTCGTGGCCCTTGCCGGCGAGCACCACGACATCGCCGTCGCGAGCTTCCGCGATGGCCCGGCGGATGCCGGCCCGGCGATCGGGCTCGACGGCCACGACCGCGCGCCGGTTGCGAGCGCCCGCCAAGATCTCCTCGATGATCGCCTCCGGCTCCTCGCTGCGCGGATTGTCGGTGGTGACGACCACAAAATCGCTCAAGCGCGCCGCTGCCTCTCCCATGAGCGGACGCTTGCCCCGGTCCCGGTCGCCGCCGCAGCCGAACGCAGTAATCACGCGCCGCTGGCCCGCCAGCTCGCGCGCCAAGCCCAGTACATTGGCGAGCGCATCCGGCGTGTGCGCGTAATCCACGACCACCGTGAACGGCTGGCCCTCCTCCACGCGCTCGAAGCGGCCGCGCACTCGCGGCAGCGCTTCGGCGCCGCGGCGCACCTGGTCCGGATCGAGGCCGAGCGCAAGACCCACGCCGACGGCCGCCAGTAAGTTCATCACGTTCACGCGGCCTAACAGCGGGCTGCGCACGCTCATTTCCAGCCCGCGCGGCCCGCGCACGCGAAACCGCAGGCCGCCGCGGTCGCTGGCAATGTCGGTCGCCCGCAGGTCCGCGCCATCGCTCACGCCGTAGCGCAATACCGCGCCGGCGTAGCCGCGCACCATGGCCGCACCGTTCGGGTCGTCGGCATTGATGACCGCATGCGCCGGCTGGCCCGCGCCTGTGCCGGCGAAGAGGCGGCGTTTGGCTTCGCGGTATTGTTCGAATGTCTCGTGAAAATCCAAATGATCCTGCGTCAGATTGGTGAAGACGGCGGCCTCGAAGCGGCAGCCCCAGGTGCGGTCGAGCGCCAGCGCGTGCGAGGATACTTCCAGCACCGCGGCGGCGCTCCCGGCGCCGGCCATGCGCGCCAGCATCGCTTGCAGATCATAGGACTCCGGCGTGGTGTGCGGCGATGGCAACACCTCTTCCCCGACGTGATATTCGATCGTGCCCAGCAGGCCGCAGGGGATCCCCGCCGCCCTCAGGACGCTTTCGCAAAGAAACGCGGTCGTGGTTTTGCCGTTGGTGCCGGTGATCCCGATCAGTTGTAAGCGCCGAGCGGGGTGCCCGAACCAGTTCGCCGCCATTAGCGCCAGGGCCTGGCGTGCCTGCCGCACGCGCACCCACGGCACATGCAGGCCGGGTGGCGGCTCGGTCTCGGATACCACCGCGACCGCGCCTCGCGCCACCGCTTCGGCCACGTAGCGGTTGCCATCCGTCACCTCGCCGCGAATGGCGACAAAGACTTGGCCCGGTTGCAGTTGCCTGGAATCGTAGTGCAGGCCGGTCACCGCCAGCGGCGCCGTCGGCAACGGCACCTCCAGCTCCACGCCGCTCAAAAGGCGGTCAAGTTGCATTCAGTTCTCTCTAGTATAGGTTTTCGCGGAACGGCTGCCGCCGTGGCCGCGCTCCCCGGACCCGGCTGCAGGTTCAGGTTCCAAACCAGACCTTGACTGTGCCGCCCGCGGGCATGCGCGTACCCGGGCTCGGTAACTGGCTCTGCGCCGCGCCCTCGCCCTGCACCTGCAGCTCCAGACCCAGCGCTTGACACTTTTCCGCGACATCACGCAACGACTGACCCCGAAAGTCGGGAACGGCGATGCCGCCTTCGTAATCGAGCACCACGGCACCGCCGCTGGCGGCGCCAACCGGCGCGGAGGGCGTTTCCGCCGGCGGATCCGCCGCACCGGCCGAAGCGGGAGGCAAATCGGAAATTTCCTCGGAATCGTCCGCCAGAGCCGCCGGCGGCACGGGCGCATGGGCGCGCTCCAGCCCGGGCAGCACCGGCACATCGTGGGGCACGTTCAGGTAAGCCAGCACGCGTTGTGCAATGGCACGGAAGACCGGCGCGGCGACCTCGCCGCCTTCGTGCAGCCCCTGCGGGGAATCGAGTTCGACCAGAATGACGATCGCGGGATTGCTCACCGGCGCGAATCCGGCGAAGGAAGCGACATAGTGGTCGGCGGAGTAGGCGTGGGTCCCGGGGTCCACTTTCTGCGCGGTTCCGGTTTTTCCGGCGGAGGTGTAGCCGACAAGCTGCGCCTCGCGCCCGGTGCCCTGAAGCACCACTTGCGCCATCATCGCCTGCATCTCCGCGGCGATAGCGGCGCCGATGACCCGCCGGCCCGCGGTGTCGCCGGGTGAAGGAACACTCGGCGGCGGATCGCCGCGAAAGCGGTCGAGGATGATGCGGGGCGCGTGGTACACGCCCCCGTCCGCGATCGCCGAAACCATGGCGGCAACCTGGATCGGCGTGACCGCGATTTCCTGGCCCATGCTGACCGCGCCGATCGACATTTTGGTCCACCGCTGTGGCGGCCGCACCAACCCCCGCGACTCGCCGGGCAAGGCGATGCCCGTGGGCTGGCCGAAGCCGTAAGCGCGGATGTAGTCGTAAAGGCGCTGGTCGCCGAGGCGCAACCCGATTTTGATCGCGCCTACGTCGCTCGAGTGGACGAGAATCTGACTGACGCTGAGCAGCCCATAGCGCGCATGGTCGTGGATGACCCGGCCGCCGACCTCGATCGAACCCATTTGGCAGTTGATGATTTCATCCGGGCGGGCCAAATGTTCATCGAGCGCGGCGGATAGCGTCACCAGCTTGAACACCGAGCCCGGCTCATAGACGTCGCTGATCGCGGCGTCGGTCATGCGCGCCAGCGGCGTCGAGTTGTAGTCGTTGGGATTGAAGGTCGGCGCGTTGGCGATGGCGAGAATCTGGCCGTTGCCGGGATTTTCCACGATGACGGTGCCGCGCCGCGCATGGGTGGAAGCCATCGCTTTGTCGAGCTCTTGCTGCGCGATGTACTCGACATTCTGATCGATGGTGAGAACGAGACTTTCGCCGGGTTGCGCGGCTTGTTCGACCTGATGGTAAGCGCGGCCGCGAGCGTCGACCTCGACGAGCTCCTGTCCGGGCGTGCCGCGCAGTTCGCGGTCGAACTCCAGCTCGAGGCCGCCCAGGCCGCGCCCGTCCACGCCCACGTAGCCCAGCACCGGCGCGGCGAGCACGCCCTTCGGATAAAAGCGCTTGCTCTCTTTTTCGAAATAGACGCCGGGCAGATGCAGCGCGCGAATCCGCCGTGCCTGCTCGGCGGTGATCTTGCGCGCGATCCAGCAGAAACCGCGCGACGTCTCCAGCCGGCCCGCGAGATCACGCGCATCGAGGCCCAGGATGCGCGCCAAGCGGCGCGCCGTCTGACGCGGCTGTTCCACCTGCGGCGCCATGGCGAAGACGGAATCCACCTGCAAACTCATCGCCAGCGGATGCAGGTGGCGGTCGAGCAGCATGCCGCGGGGCGCATCCACTTCCACGGTGCGGGATTGCTGCCGCTCGGCTCTGCTTTCCAGCTGGTGGTAATCCAGCACCTGCAGGCAAAACAGGCGCACCAGCACGGCCAGCACCCAAACCGCCAAGGCCGCTTCGAGCAGCCAAACGCGCCGGGATGAGGGGACCGATGCTCGCATCAGAAAGACGGCGCCTGGGCGCGCGGAATCCCACGGGCTCCGGTTACATCAGGCCGGCATCCAAGCTAGCGGGCGCTGCCCACGCCGCCCGCCACGGCCGCGGGACGGCTCGCCGATGCCAAGACCGCGCCACCGCCGGCTGGGGTTTGCGGCGGAATCACCAGCGCCTCCACTTGGCCCGGCTGCGCCGACTCCATGCCTAGGCGGTTTTCCGCCAAGGCATAGATCCGAATGGGATCGCGCAGCGAGGCTTGCTCCAGCCGCAATGCGCGGTTCCATTCCGCCAGGCCCGACTCGGTTTGGCGCGCGTTCTCGACCTGATACCCGAGGCGGATGATCTCAAAATTTTGCCAAGCATAGCCGAACAGCAGCACGGCCAGGCAAGCGATCGCGGCGAGCAGCAGGCGTTGCTCGCGCCGCCGCCGTGGATCCGGCACGCGCACCACGCGCGAGTTGTCGATGAATTGCCGGTAATGAAAATCGGTCATGACGGGCCACCCTGCCGCGTTCGGCATGCCGCTCGCAATTTCGCGCTGCGCGCCCGCGGATTGGCGGCCATGGCCGCGGCGCTGGGCCGCACGACGTGCGGCGTCAAGATACGCATCAGGCCCTCGCGTTGATACCGCTGAAACGCCTGCTTCACCGGCCGATCCTCGAGCGAATGAAACGCGATCACGACCGCTCGACCCTCCGGGGCCAGGACTTGCGGCAATTGTTCGAGCCAATCGGCGAGGTCTTGCAACTCGGAGTTCACGTAAATCCGCAGAGCTTGAAACGTTCGCGTTGCCGGATGCAACCGCGCCTCGCGCCGGTTCATTGGCCGGCTCGCGGCCGCCACTACCTCCGCCAACTGCGCGGTAGTACGCAACGGCCGCGAGCGGACAATGGCTCTGGCGATTCTCCGCGACCTCCTTTCCTCACCGAATTGGAAAATCAGGTCGGCCAGCTCGCGCTCGCTGAACTGATTCACCACCTGCTCCGCCGTCAGCCGCTGGCGCGGGTCCATCCGCATGTCCAACGGGCCCTCGGCGGCAAAACTAAAACCGCGCTCCGGCTGCTCAAGCTGCATCGAACTGACCCCCAGATCGGCCAGGACGCCATCCACGGCGGCTAGGCCGAGCCGGCTCAGTTCCTCCCGCATCCGGCCGAAGCTGGCGCCGACGAGGCTGACTCGCGGCGCCACCCCCTGCAAAGCCCGCCCGGCGAGCTCCAAGGCTGCCGGGTCCTTGTCGAACCCCACCAAATGCCCGGCGAAATCGAGCTTGTCCGCGATTCGCCGTGCATGACCCCCGGCGCCGACCGTGCAGTCCACGTAAATGCCGCTCGGTTTCGGCGCCAGATACTGCAACACCTCATCGGGCATGACCGGAACGTGCATCGCCGCTCCGTGCCCTCCCCACAGGACGTCAAATTCCCAAGTCCGCCAACGTTTGCTTGTCGGCGTCCGTGAACGGGCTCGCCTTCATCTCGTTGACGAGGCGCTCCTCGTTCCAAACCTCCAAGTACCGCAAATACCCGAGCACGGCGACATCGCCGCGCATCTGCGCCGACTCCCTCAATACCGGCGGAATCAGCAGCCGCCCTTGCGCATCCATCTCGACCACCTGGCCGTAGTAGTTCGTGCGGCTCAGCAGCTTCTGCTTGGTGGGGTTCATGGTCGGCAAGGCCGCCAATTTTTCCTCGAGACGTTCCCACTCCGTCATGGGATAAACGCGCGCGTTCAACCCATCGAAGCTGGTGATATAGAACTTGCCGCCGGGAAACGCCTGGTCGAGGTAGGCACGAAACTCGGTCGGCACCTTGAGCCGCCCCTTTTCGTCTACCCGCGCCGGATAATTTCCCCGCAACATGTGAGCGCAACCTTGGCCATTGGAATGGCCCGGAATGACCACTCACAGCCACTTTTTCCCACTCGCGCCCACGATCTTAGCGCGCTCAGCGACGATGTCAAGGGAAAAAATGCGATGACTACCGAAAAAGAGGAATCAAGGTAATCACCGAGTCTGGGGTCGGAACGACATGACAGCGGCCCACGCCGAAGCCAGGACGGCGATCGCAATTCACCGTCTTGGTGAGCTGACAATTTTGGCCAAGCCGTTGTGAGCGAGCGAAGGTTCCGTGCCGTGGATGGCGGCCAGGGGCGGGGTCAGTGGGGAGACTAGCGCTGGATGCCGCCGAGGGATTCGAGGGCGAGGATGATTTGGCGGGCTTGGTCTTGAATCTCGTCTTCGTGCAAGGTGCGGTCGGCACGCTGGAAGCGAGCACGAAGCAACAGGCTGTAGCGCCCTTCCGGAATGCTCGCCCCCCGGAACACTTCGACGGGCACCAGCGATTGCAGGACTTCAAGCCGCAATCGATCAATGGCGAGACGCACGTCATCCCAGGAGACCGTATCCGGGAACAAGAACGAGAAGTCGCGCTCGCCAGCGGGAAACCGAGACGGCTGCGTGAAATGCAGGGGCCGGCGGCCTGCCCGCAGGAGCGGATCAAGGGCGATCTCGGCGATGTAAACGGCGGTCTTGAACTTCCAGGTTGCCGCCAGGTCGGGATGAAGCTGGCCAAAGCGCGCCACACGGCGCTCGCCAGCCCAAGCGGCGGCGGCGCGGCCGGGATGAAAGGCGGGGTCGTCGCGCAGAGGGCGCATCGCGACCGAGATGGCAAAGCCGGCGAGCACACTTTCGACCGTGCCCTTCAGATCAAAAAAGTCGTAAGCGCGGCGTTCGGCGGCATTGGCGGTCCAGCCCGGGTAGGCGCGGCCGCAAGCACCCAAAGCCAGCACGGGCGCTTCCTCGACGGCCTCGCCCTGGCGCCAATAAACCTTGCCCAACTCGTAGAGGCGCTGATCGGGCCGATCGCGGTTGAGATTGTATTGCAGCAGGTGCAACATCGCCGGCAGCGGGCTGGTGCGCATGATCGCCGCTTCTTCGCTGATGGGATTGCGCAATTCGATATCCGGCGTATGGGGCGCGAACAGGCGGCATTCGGCGCGGGCGGCGAAGCTCAACGACATGGCCTCGGCATAGCCTTGGCCGCGCAGTTTGAGGCGCAACTCGCGCTCGGACTCCACCTCGGCGCCGATCCGCGCGGCGCCGGCGAAGGCGGGCAAGCGCGGGGGAAAGCGGTCATACCCGGCGACCCGCGCGACTTCTTCGACCAAATCCACTGCGTGGCTGACGTCACCGCGCCAAGACGGCACCTGAAATGCTCCGGCGGCGGCAGCGAAGCCGAGCCGGTGCAAAATCTCCGCGGCTTCTTCCCACTCGACGCGGCCGCCCAAGAGGCGCAGGGCATTGGGCTCCAGCGGCACTAAGGGACGCACGATCGGCCGAGGATAGAGATCGAGCAAGGGTCCCGCCGCGCGCGCGCCCATTTGGGTCAAGCGGGCGGCGATCCGGTCAGCGGCGAGCGGCGCCGTTGCCGGATCGGCTCCTCGCTGGAAGCGATAAGAAGCCTCGGTGATCAACGCATGGCGCTTGGCGGTCCGGCGGACGACGGCGGGTTCGAACCAGGCGCTCTCGATCAGGACCCGACGGGTGCGCTCGTTGATCGCCGTTTCCTCGCCGCCGATGATCCCGGCTAGGGCCACGGGCCGCTCGGCATCGGCAATCACCAGATCGGAGGGATCGAGCTGGCGCACGACGCCGTCGAGCGCGAGCAGCGTTTCGCCGGGGCGCGCGAAGCGCACCCGAATTTCACCGCCGCGCAACCGGTCGGCATCGAAGGCATGCGTGGGCTGGCCGGTCTCCTGCAGGACGTAGTTGGTGAGGTCGGCAACGTTATTGATCGCGCGCTGGCCCAATATGCCCAAGCGCGCCGTCACTGGGACGGGCGCGGCGGCGACGGCGACATTCTCGATCAGGCGGGCGCAATAGCGGGCGCAAGCCTGCGGCGCCTCGATGACGATGCGCGGGGGCGGTGCCAGCGGAGCGGACTCCGCGAAGGCCGGCACGGAGGCGGCGAGCGGCGCCAGCGGCAGCTTCAAGACCGCCGCGACCTCGCGGGCGACTCCGTAATGGCTGAGGCAATCGGGACGGTTGGTCGTGATCTCGAGGTCGAAGACAATGTCGCCGTCCCGCGCTTCCCAACCCGCCGCCGCCAGGCCGGCCATGGTGAGGCGCTCGGCGAGCGCCGCCGGCGGCAAATCGCAGGCCACGAACTCGCGCAACCATTGATAGGAGACGAGCATGGCGTTCAGGTTGCGAACTGCTCCAAAAAGCGCAGATCGCCGGAATAGAATCGCTGCAAATCGTCGACACCGTAGTACAGCATGGCTACTCGTTCCACGCCCATGCCGAAAGCGAAGCCGCTCCAGCGGGCGGCGTCGTATCCCACGGCGCGATAGAGCGCCGGATGGATCATGCCGCAGCCCAGGATCTCGATCCAACCGGTTTGCTTGCAAGCGCGGCACCCGGCGCCGTGGCACAAAATGCAACTTACGTCCATTTCGGCGCTAGGTTCGGTGAATGGGAAGTACGAGGGCCGGAAGCGAGTGGTGGCGGCGGCGCCGAACAGTTCGCGCGCGAAGTGATCGAGCGTGCCTTTCAGATCGCCGAGGGTCAGGTCCCGGTCCACGGCCAAGCCCTCGATTTGATGGAACATGGGCGAGTGGCTGGCGTCGGGCGCATCATGGCGGTACACACGCCCCGGCGCGACGATCCGCAGCGGCGGCTCTTGCGCCTGCATGGCGCGAATTTGCACCGGCGAAGTATGGGTGCGCAGCAGCAACTCTTCACCGGCTCCAGCCAGATAGATCGTGTCTTGATCGTCGCGGGCGGGATGATCGGCAGGAATATTCAGCGCCTCGAAATTGTAATAGGCGGTTTCGATCTCCGGTCCGGTGGCGACCGAATAGCCGAGGCGCACGAAAACGTCAGTGATCCGGTCGAGGATGCGCAGCACCGGATGCGCCGGGCCGGCGGGTTGCGCACGGCCGGGCAGGGTGGTATCGACCGCGTCCTCGACGATCATCGCCTGCGCCTGGACCGCGGCAAAGCGCGCCTGCGCCCGCGCGAATTCACTCTCGGCCTGGCGCGCTAGGGCGTTGTAGAGCTGCCCGACGGCGGGCTTCCATTCGCGCGGGGCGGCGGCGAGCCATTGGTCCCGAATCCGGGCGAGGCGGCCGCTCTTGCGGCCCAGCCAGCGGTCACGGACGGCGCGCAGCGCGGCTTCCTCGCCGGCGGCGGCGACGTCAGCCGCCAACTCGGCCGCGAGCGCCTGAAACAGGCCGGCGAGATCGTCAGGCGAGGCGACGTTCAACTCGGCCCACGACTGGGTCGTGCGATCGGGCATGGCGCCCGGTTATTGCGCCGCCCCCAGCGCCGCTTTGGCCTGCGCCGCCAGCGTAGCGAAGCCCTCGGCGTCGCGCACCGCGATCTCGGCGAGGATCTTGCGGTCCAGCTCGACGCCGGCGCTCTTGAGTCCGTGGATGAACTGGCTGTAGGTCAGCCCGTTGGCGCGCGCCGCGGCGCCGATGCGCACGATCCAAATCTCGCGGAACTGGCGCTTGCGCTGCTTGCGGCCGCTATAGGCGAACTTCAGCGCCCGCTCGCCCGCCTCCTTGGCGGAGCGATAGAGCTTGCTTTTGGTAAGGAAAAAGCCCTTGGTGCGGCCGAGGATCTTCTTGCGGCGGTCGCGGCGCGTAGTGCCGCGCTTCACTCGAGGCATCGTTTCATCTCCTCTTCCACGCCTGCGCCGCACGAGCCGGCGGCGCGAGGCGGTGAGCTCTCCCCGCCGCGGGAAGCGGCGAGGGCCCGGATTCAGGTCTACAAGTAGGGAATCATGCGCTCGACTCGCCGCTGATCGGCGGCGCTAATGAGCGTGTCTTGGTCGAGTGCCCGCTTCCGCTTGCGCGTCTTCTTCGTGAGAATGTGGCGGGCGAACGAGTGCCCGCGCACGATCTTGCCGCCGCCGGTCTTCTTGAAACGCTTGGCGGCGCCGCGATGGGTTTTCAGCTTCGGCATGACGGTTCTACTTCTTCGGCGCGAGGATGGCGGTCAAGACGTTGCCCTCCATGCGCGGGTGAAACTCGACGTTGGCCTTCGGCTCGACATCGCCGAGCAGGCGCGTGAGCAATTGCATTCCGATCTCTTTGTGGGTGATCTCGCGTCCGCGGAACTGCACGATGGCCTTGACTTTGTCGCCATCGCCCAGGAACCGCAGCACATTGTTCTTCTTGAACTCGTAATCGTGCTCGTCGGTGTTGGGCCGAAATTTCACTTCTTTGATGACGATGTTCTTCTGGTGCTTGCGCGCCTCCCGGGCCTTCTTCTCCATCTGATACTGGTATTTGCCGAAGTCCATGATTCGGCAAACCGGCGGCTGCGCAGTGGCGGAAACCTCGACGAGATCGAGGCCTTTTTGACGGGCGATCGCCAAGGCTTCTTGCGGGGGCAAGATGCCCAACTGCTGGCCGTTTTCGTCGATCACGCGAATTTCACGGGCGCGGATGCGCTCGTTGGTGCGGGTCCGGGGCTCGGGGATGCGTCGCGGGCGGAAGTCGGCGATAAAGTCCTCCTAGCGATGCGGCGAATGCAATTCGCCCACGCGGCACAGTATAGCATGGCGTCCCGACGCTCCATGCGGCCGCGGCCAGGGTGGCGCTAGACTGATAGTTCAAGCAGTTTTCCCTAACCGCGCACCGGCTCGGGTGCGTCTAAACAGTGTAAGTACGAAGATGTCGTATCAGCGGCACAGCAAGGAGGCAGCATGACCCAATTTCCCATCCGCCGGCGCGCTCTGGTTCTGACGCTCATTGCGGCGGGCGTTGTCGGCTCATTGGCGTTTTACCGCATTCACTCCCCGGCCGGCACCGGACTGGCCTGGTTCGCCCCGCCCGTGACGGCGCCAACCCAAGCAACGTTGTCCAACGATGACATCTCCGTGCTATCGAGCTACAACCAAGCCATGGAGGCGCTGGCGGCGCACGTCAAGCCGGCCGTGGTCGAGATTGTCGTGACCGCGCGCTCCAGCGGCAACGAGCCGAATACCCCCATGGAGCAGTTCTTCGGACAATTTTTCGGCCAGATCCCGCGCGTGCCGCAGATCGAGCGCGGACTGGGCAGCGGAGTCATCATCTCGCCGGACGGCTACATCGTCACCAACAACCATGTGGTGCAGGATGCCACGACGATCAGCGTCCTGCTGGCCAACCATCAAATGCTGCCCGGCAAGGTCGTAGGAACCGACGAACTGACGGACCTGGCCGTGGTCAAAATCAATGCCAGCGACCTGCCGACCCTGGCGTGGGGTGATTCTTCCCAGGTGAAACCGGGCGAAACCGTGCTGGCCGTGGGCAATCCCTTCGGGGGTGAGTTCGAATTCAGCGTCACGCACGGCATCGTGAGCGGCGTCGGACGCGGGCGGCTGCGGCAGGGGAATCTGCGCGCCTTGGGCGATTTCATTCAGACCGATGCCGCCATCAACCCCGGCAATTCCGGCGGGCCGCTGGTGAATATCCGCGGCGAGGTGATCGGCATCAACAGCGCGATTTTCACCTCCTCAGGAGCCTTCGCGGGAATCGGCTTTGCGATTCCCAGCAACATCGCGCACAAAGTGGCCGACGATTTGATCAAGAACGGCAAGGTCGAGCACGGTTATCTGGGGATCCTGATCACCGACGTCACGCCTGAGAACATGCGCTTCTTCGATATCAAGGAAGCGCGCGGGGCGCTCGTGCAGCAAGTGGATCCTGATACGCCGGCGGCACGCGCGGGGCTGAAGGCCGGAGACGTGATCACGGCCATCAATGGCCAAGAAGTCCGCGATTCCGGCCAGCTTCAAGTCATCACCAGCCTCAGCCCTCCGGGCACGCCGGTCACCCTGACGGTGATGCGCAACGGCCACCCGATGACGGTGCGGACGCGCTTGGGGTCGCCGCCGGGTTCGGGAGCCGGCACCACTCGGAACGAGCGCACGACCACCACGGGCTTCCATTTGGGAGTGCGCGTGGCTCCGCTCACGCCCGACCAGCGGCAGCAAGAAAATATCCCTGGTGACATCCAGGGTGTATTGGTGCAAAGCGTGGATCAGGGCAGCGCGGCCGACAACGCCGGCCTGCAGCCGGGGGTCGTGATCATGGAAGTGAACCATCAGCCGGTGCACAGCCCGGACGAGTTGCGGGCGGCGCTGGAGAAGCTACCGCCGGACCAGTCCATTCTGCTGCGTCTGTGGCTGCCGACTCCAAGCGGCTTCGGCTCGGCCGGCACTACCGCGTACCGAGTGGTGGAACCGAACCTGCCTGCACACTAGGTGAAAGCCGGTGCGGCGACCGCCGTCGCCGCACCGGTTCAGGCTTTCGCGGCGGCGGCTTGGGCCTTGAGGGCCTCGCGGCGCGAAATCTGGATGCGCACGAGGTAGGCCAGGTGCTGGAAGTTCACCGGCTTCTCGACCACGTCGAAGGCGCCGGAGCTCACCGCGCGCGCGGCAATGCGGGGATCGTGCAGGGCGGTGACCACGATGATGCCGAAGGCATTGTTGAGCTGGCGCACGACCTTAAGGAATTCCAGACCGCCCATCTCGGGCATGTTGAGGTCAAGCAAAACCACGTCCGGCACTTCCTCGCGGATTTTGACCAGTGCCTCGGCGCCATTGGCGGCGCTGGCGCAGTCATAGCCGAGAGCTTGGAAATACTCGCGGATGGTGGCGCGGGTATCGGGATCGTCGTCCACGATCAGCAGCAGATTGCTGGGGCCGCTGCGCTCGGGACTGACGTGGCGAAGCTCCCGCTCGATCCGCTCGATGCTGTCGGCGGGCGAGACCAGGCGGCAACCGAGGTCGGCGAAGCGATCCAGGTCGCCCTCGCCCAGCACCAAGCAGCGGCACCGCACCTCCGGCGGGCGTTCGGAAAGCCAGGCGTGAGCTGCGTCGGTGCCCTCGATCAGGAGCGCAGACGCTGGATTTTGCTCGTCGCTGCGGCGCAAGGCCTCGAGGTCGGGCTCGACGCGGGCAGAGTATTGGCGGTGCGCCAGCGACTCGGCGATTAAACGGCCGAGCAGCGGCTGCTGGGTATGAATCAGGAGGCTGACGGGGTGGCTCATGCCGGTTCCGATGCGAGCGCTTGCCGCACGCCCTCGCCCAGCACGTGCAGGCTGAGCGGCTTCTGCAGAAGGAAGCGCGAGGCGGGTCCGCTGGAGGCGTTGAAATCGTAGCCGGTGACGAAGAGCACGCGCATGGGGCCGAACTTTTCACGCATGCGGTCGGCCAGCTGATAGCCGGTCATTTCCGGCATGGTCACATCGGTGATCATTAAATCAAATCGAAGGCCGGGTTGCTGCATCAAGCGCAGCGCCTCGCTCGGCAACAGCGCGGTGGACACGCGATAGCCGAGGCTGGCCAGCATCTGCCCGGTGGTTTCCGCGACGGCCTGGTCGTCTTCCACCAGCAAGATACTTTCGCTGCCGGCGCGCGGCACCGGAGATGGTTGCGGCGCGACCGCTTCACCGGTGCGCAGCAGCGGCAGGTATACGCGAAAAGTCGTGCCCACGCCGGGCGTGCTCTCGACCTCGACCCTGCCGCGGTGGGCCTGAACGATGCCATAGACGATCGCCAGCCCCAATCCGGCACTGTCGGTGGTGGGCTTGGTGGTGAAGTAAGGCTCGAAGGCGCGCTCGCGAACGGTCTCGGTCATACCCACCCCGGTGTCGCTCACGGCGAGCACGATCCAATCTTGCTTGTCGCCTTCCGCGCCCAAGGGCGGCGCGACGGCGCGATCCAGGGTGACCGAGAAGACCCCGCCTTGCGGCATGGCGGTCAGGGAGTTGGCAGCCATATTGATCAAGGCCTGCTGCAACTGGCCCAAGCTGCCCCACACCGTGGCGCCGGTAATGCGCGCCTCGCGGCGAATTTGGATGTTTTCCGGCAAGCCGTGCTTGAGCAGCTCGACCGTGCCCAACACCGCCGCCCAAACGTCCACGGGCGCCATCTGGCCGGGATCATGGCGGGAAAACGCCAACAACTGCGACACCAGGCCGGCGGCGCGCCGGCCGGCTTTCTCCACGCGCGCCAAGCGCTCGAGCGCATCTTCGGGCAGCGCCCGGCCGTGGCGCAGCCGCAAGAGCTCGATCTGGCCGAGCACAGTGGTCAAGAGATTGTTGAAATCATGGGCGATGCCGGCGGTGAGCGTGCCTACGGCCTGCATCTTTTGCGCTTCGACCAATTGTTTTTGCAAATCCGGGTCGCGGCGGGTATCGGAGCCGCCGTAAAGCGCGCGCGCGGCATCGCAGATCGCCACCGCGAACAGTTCGAGCTCGGCTCTGGCCTCGGGCGAAAGCACGGCGCCCGCGGTCACGCGGAGCGAATAGCCGCCGCGCGGGCCGGCGACGGCCTCGGCGTTATAGGCGGGAATGCCCGCCTCGGCGCGCAGGATCCAACTGCCGCCTTCGGCCTGATAAACGCCGGCGAAGGAGAGACGAAAACGCTCGGCAACGCCGGCCAGCAGTTTCTTGAGGGCAGCTTCGTCACTGCCAGCGGCGCCCGCCACGGCCATCAACGCCAAGCCGTCGCGCGCCGGCAGCACCGGGACAGTCTGAGGAATGGACGCCACCTATTCATGCTCAACCGAACAGCCGCGACGGTTCAAGGCGGCAGGAGGGCCGGTAACCGGCGAACAACTTGTCCTTGCGGCCAGGTCGTCAAGCGGCGCGGGATGAGAGTCGTCGGGCAACGCGCGGCCTGCGCTCGGCCGCGCGGCGCGAAACCCACGCGAGCAGCAGGCCGGCGCCGGCCGCAGCGGCGGCGGGCACGGCGGGGTGGGAGGCCAGCCACCATTGCGCACTGTGCGAGTGGGCGCGGGCGTCGAACGAGCCGTGCGCGCCGCGATCGCCGGGCAACGGTTCGAAAAGATTATCGGGGCGGCCGGGAGTCTCCGGCTGCCCGGTTTGCTGGGCGCGGTAGCCGGTGCGGCCTAGATAGCGGTCCAGCAGGCCAGCGGCGAGTTTGTTGCCTTCGATCGCCCGTACCGTCGAGCCGCCCACGAAGTGCTCGCGGCGGCGGGGATGCAGGGCGGCGTAGACGATCGCTCGCGCCGCCACCTCCGGCTGAAAGATCGGCGGCACGGGCTGGGCCCTATGCGGCAAGCGGCTGCGCACCCAGCCGAACTGCGGCGTGTTGAGCGCGGGCATTTGCACCATGGTCACGCGCACGCGGCTATGCTCGTGCAGCAACTCGCAGCGCAACGATGCGGTGAAGCCGAGGATGGCGTGCTTGGCGCCGCAATAAGCGGCTTGCAGCGGAATCGAGCGATAGGCCAGCGCCGAACCGACCTGGACGATGGCGCCCGCATCCCGCGGGTACATGCGGCGCAGTGCCGCCATGGTGCCGTGCACCGTGCCCAGATAGATCACCTCGGTGACGCGCCGCACCTCTTCTTCCTGGAGTTCGCGCACCGGCGAAAACACCGAGGTCATGGCATTGTTCACCCAAATGTCGATGGGGCCGAACTCCGCCTCTACGGCGGCGGCGGCCGCTTCCACTTGGCCCGCGTCGGCAACATCCGTGGGTATGGCCAAGGCCTTGCCGCCCAAGCGCTCCACATCTTGGCGGGCGCCGGCTAAGCCGTCGCGCCCGCGCGCGAGCAGGCCGATGCGCGCGCCGCGGGCAGCAAAATCTCTCGCTGTCGCGCGGCCGACTCCCGCCGAAGCGCCGGTGATGACCACCACCGGCCCTGTCGCGTCATGACGATTCGCCATGCCCGCATTGGATGCCCCATGCCCGCCGCCGGCCCCCTGTGCCCGGGCCTATGCCGGCCCGAAAGGGCGGCGGACGGTGGCTCTCGACGGGACCCTGTTGTATGATGCCCAGTTCCTTTTCGCAACCCGGAATCTGCACATGTCACTTTTCACACAGCACACGCGGCGCGGCGCGCGCCGCTCGATGATCGCGACATTGGTCCTGGGATTGGCGGCGGCCTCCACGCTGGCCGCACAGACCGACGAGCGAACGCCCGAACAGCAACAGGCATACCGCCGGGCCATGGAAAAGGCCGATCTGGCGATCCAGGCCGAGGTCAGGCAACATTCGGAGCTGATGAAGAATTTGGAGTATCTGACGACCGAGATCGGGCCCCGGCTGACCGGCTCCCCGCAGATGCAGGAAGCGAGCCGCTGGACGCTGGCGCGCTTCCGTGCCTACGGTCTGGACGCGCATTTGGAGACCACGACGGTGCCGCACGCCTGGTACCGCGGCCATGACACCGCGGCGATCCTCACGCCCATCCGGCGCACGATCCCGATCCGGTCGCTGGGCTGGAGCAAGGCAACGCCGGGCACGGTGACGGGCAAGGTGCTGGTGGTGACGCGCGACATGGCAGGTTCGCTGAATCCTGAAGAGGTTCGCGGCGCTATCGTTCTGGCCGGGCCGCCGGCGACGATTCCGCCCGACTTCCCTCCGCCGGACAACGCCTACGACGCCGTGATCCCGCCGCCCAAAGGCGTGCCGCAGCAGCAAGGCAACGTTTTCCAGCGCCGGCGCGAGCAATTGCAGCAGATCGTGCAAGACGGCGCCGCGGTGCTACTGCTCGACAGCGGCAAGGAAGATAATTTGTTCAACATGGGGAGCTTCAGCGCGTATCAGCCCTCGCCGATTCCCCTGGCCTTTCTCACGCATGAGGACTACGACCTCATTTATCGGCTGGCGCAAGCGGGGCCGGTGACGATGAACGTGAATCTCAACGGCACCTTCAGCGCGGGGCCGGAATCCGCCTCCATCACGGTGGCGCAGATCAAGGGCAGCGAGTGGCCCGACCAGCAAGTGATCGTCGGCGGCCACCTCGACTCATGGGATTTGGGGCAAGGCGCGCTGGACAACGGCACCGGCGCGATGTCCACCCTCGAAGCGGCGCGGGCGCTGCACGCGCTGGGCTGGAAGCCGAAGCGAACGATCACCTTCGTTCTCTTCACCGGCGAGGAAGAGGGCGGAGTCGGGGCGCAGCTTTTCGTCAAGAACCATGCGGCCGAAATTCCCGACATGGACGGCGTCCTGATTGACGACACCGGCACCGGCAAGGTTTTCAGCATCGCGCTGGAGAACCTATGGGAGACGGCGCCGCTGATGAGCGAGATCTATCGGCCGCTCCAGGAAGTTTTCGATCTCAAGCCGCTGAGCACGCGCTACTTCGGCGCGTCCGACCACGTGGAATTCTTGAATGCAGGCGTGCCGGCATATTTTTGCGTGCAGAAGCCGGCGCACTATCGCCAGGCGCACCACAGCCAAGCCGATACGTTCGACCTGGTGAAAGCGGAGCAGGTCAATGAGGGCGCAGCGCTGCTGGCCGCCTGGGCATGGAACGTCTCGGAGATGCCCGAGCGCCTGCCGCACCATCCCGCACGGTCCGGCCGCGGCGAATTCTAAGGAAGCCGGGGGCGGCCGGCGCGGGCGACCGCGCGCCAAGGGCGGGTAAGGCGGTGAAAAACTGGCCGAAAGTACAGGTCAACACCCGCCTTGCGAAACCGGGCCGAAAATTGGACCTAAGTGGTTGCGGTGCTTAAATTTGCGATCGAGACCCAAGCGCCTCGTAGTGTTGAGCTTCCCAACGTGGGGACCCCAGGTTAGGGCACTCGCAAGGAGGGGGTTCGCGCACTGCTGCGCGATGCTGCGCTGACGGCATCGTCTCTTTGAAGCTTCCGCGCGAACCGCGGCGGCACCGGAACCCATTGAGGTTGTCAAACAGCGGCGGGACTCGGAAACTGGCGCTCGCCCGCAGGCGCGACCCCTGGGGCCCCTCAAAAGTAGGATTCGGATTGCGCGGGCGGAGTTGTCCGGAGGTGGCCCAAACGTGATGTTGGGTTCACCCGAAGTACCCAAGACTCGTGGCCGCGTGGCCCATGCCTCATAGGCCGGCAGGGTCATCGCTCGAATGCCGGAAGCGTCGAGGCACGCTCAATACAACAGTTGAACGGCGCGGGCGTAGTAGATGGCCGAGTGCTGTTTGAGATCCTCAAGCACGTGCGGGGGCACGGGCAGATCGGTTTGCACCAGCGCGGCCGCGCCCTTGGGGCGGCCGCTGCCGGCCGGCCCTTCCTGACGGCCGAGGGTGAAGTTGGCGATGTTGATGGAGCGGCGGCCGAGGACGGTGCCGACGTGGCCGACGACGCCGGGCACGTCTTCGTTGCGCAGGACGATGAGGTTCCCCTCCAGCGGCGCCTCGAGCGTGATGTGATCGGCGTCGGCCTCGCCGAAGCTGAGCAAGCGCGGCCGGGAGCCGTGCAGCACCGAACCTTCGACGCGCAGCTCCTGGGTATCGGTCTTCAGCAAGAGCGCCAGAGTGCCGGCCATGCCGCGGGCGTTTTCTTCGCGGCTTTCGCGCAGCACCAGCCCGCGCTGTTCCGCCAGCGACAGCGCATTGACGAGATTGGCCTTCTCCGAGATGACGTGATTGAGCATGCCGACCAGCACCGAACTGCGGACCAGATCGGTGTGCCAAGTGCCCAGTTCGCCGGAGTAGCGCAGCGACAACTCGCGCGGCTGGCCCTCGGCGAGCTGCGTCGCCATCGCGCCCAAGCGGCGGCCGAGATCGAGCCAAGGCTGGAGCTGGGCGTATTCTTCGTAGCTGACCGAGGGCACGTTGACGGCATTTTGAATGATGCCGCGCGCCAAATAATCGCGCACCTGCTCGGCGATGCGATAGCCGACGCGTTCCTGCGCCTCGTGCGTGGAGGCGGCGATATGCGGGGTGGCGATGAGGTTGGGCAACGTGAAGAGATCGGAGCTGCCGGGCGGCTCCTTCTGGAAAACGTCGAGGGCGGCGCCGGCGAGCTTGCCGGATTTCAGGGCGCTGTAGAGGGCGCCTTCGTCGATCAGCTCGCCGCGCGCGCAATTGATCAGCCGCGCGCCCTGCTTCATGCGGGCGAAGGCGGCGTCGTTGAGCAGGTTCCGGGTCTTGGGAGTCAGGGTCAGATGCAGGCTGATGTAGTCGGCGGTGGCGAGCAGCTCATCGAGCTCGACCAGGCGCGCGCCGGCTTCGCGCGCGGCCATGGCGGAGACGAAGGGGTCGTGGGCGATCAACTCCATCTCGAAGGCGCGGGCGCGGCGGGCCACCTCGATGCCGATGCGGCCGAGACCGACGATGCCGAGGGTCTTGCCCAGCAGCTCGTTGCCTTGCAGGCTTTTCTTTTCCCACTGGCCGGCGCGGGTGGTGGCGTCGGCGCGCGGCAGTTGGCGGGCGAGGGCGATCATCATGCCCAGCGCCAGTTCGGCCACGCTAGCGGCGCTGCCGCCGGGCGTGTTCATCACCACCACGCCGTGGCGGGTGGCGGCCTCGAGGTCCACGTTGTCCACGCCCACGCCGGCGCGGCCAACGACCTTGAGCTGCGGCGCGGCGGCGAGCAACGCGGCGGTGACTTTGACGGCGGAGCGAACGATCAAGGCATCGGCGTCGGCCAGCTCGCGCGCCAGGCTGCCATCGTTAGCGGAGGAGGGCGGCAAGGTCACAATGCGCCAGCCGGGCTGCGCCTGCAGCTCCTCGATGCCGCGCGGAGAGATTTTTTCGGGAATGACGATCTTCATGATTTCCTTCTCCAGGGGGCCCGCCGCGCAGGCTAAGCCTCGGCGCCTTGGCCGGCGGCGGCCTCGAGCCAGAGCGTCTGGGCGGCGCGCACGCCGGCGCCCAGCTTCGCCTTTTCCAGCTTGCCGGCCTGGACTAGAACCAGTTCCAGCTGGCCGAGCAGCGCCAGAGTATCGGAGAAGTCGTAATAGCCGAGGTGGGCGACGCGGAAGATCTTGCCCTTCATCTCGCCTTGGCCGTTGGCGATGACGCTGCCGAACTTCTGCCGCAACCCTTTGACGATTTCGCCGGAATCCAGGCCGGCGGGCGCCTCCAGCGCGGTAAGCGCGCCGGCGGGCGTGCCGCCGCCGAAGCGGCGCAAGCCGAGCGCTGCCGCGGCGGCGCGGGTGGCGCGAGCCAGCAACTCGGCGTTGGCGACGAGGCCGGCGCGGCCGCCGTTGGCTTCGATATATTCGAGCGCGGCATGGAGCGCGGCCACCAATCCGGTGGCCGGGGTGAAGGCGGTCTCTCCCTGGGCTTGCGACTTGCGCTCGCGGCGCAGATCGAAATAGAAACGCGGCGCGCGGCTCTTCTCCATCGCGCGCCAAGCACGCTCGCTCACGCTCAAGTAGGCGAGACCGGGCTGGATCATCACCGCCTTTTGCGAGCCGCCGATGACGAAGTCCAGATCCCAGGCGTCAATTTCCAGTGGACTGGTGCCGATTCCGGTGATGCCGTCCACCAGAATCAGGACCTCCGGGTTGGCCTGGCGCGCGGCGCGCGCGATGCCTTCGATGTCATGGCGCACGCCGGTCGAAGATTCCGTCGCCTGCACCAGCACCGCCGCGGTGTGCGCGCTGACTTTGCCCTGCACGTGCTGCGGACCGAAGCTTTCGCCGTAGGGCAGCTTCACCGATTCCACGGCGCAGCCATACGCCTTGGCAAGCTGCTCCCAGCGTTCGCCGAATTTGCCCGCCGTCAACACCAGCACGCGGTCCTGCGGCGAAAGACCGTTGACGACGGCAGCCTCCATGGCGCCGGAACCGGAAGCGGCCAAGAGCATGACCTCGTTCTTGGTCCCCAGAAAACGCTGCAGCCGCTCGCGCGTGCCGGTGAGCAGCTTGCGAAATTCGGCGGTGCGGTGATGCCAGTGCATGGCCGCCATGGCGGCTTGCGCCTGCGGCAATAAGGCGGTCGGACCGGGAGCGAAAAGGCGTTCTTTCTTGAGCATGAGGGTAAGAGTTCAGGATACCGCGATCAAAGGCGGACGCGGCGACAAGCCGCGCGGACAAGCTGCGAAGGGCGGACGGCAATCGGTAAACGGGACCGGCGGCGGCGGCGAGCCAACGGCCGCAAGAACAAGGCAGGCGGCGGCGCCGCGGCGCGAGGGCCGGAGCTACTGGCGCAAGAGGCGGCTGATCTCAACCGCGGCGGGCGGGCGCATGGTGGCGACGCGCAAATTGGCGGCAACGTGCTCTTTGCGTCCCATGCCCACCAGCGCCGTGGTGGTGCCGGCGCGCGCAAACTGCAGTGCGAACTCGACCGGCGTTTCGGCTTCAGGTAGAAACGCGCCCAGGTGAGCCAGCGCGTCGGGGGGCAATTGCCGCAACTGGCCACTGGCGAGGCTGGCGGAAGCGACCACGTTGACGCCCAGGCGCGCGGCCGCGCCCAGCAAGGAGATGTACGGCGGCCGCTCCACCGGCTGGTTCATCAGCACGGAGGCCTCGGGCATGGCGAGGTTGTAGGGCAACTGCACGAAACGGAAGCGATGCGCCTCGCCGGCGACTTCGCGCGCGATGGCGACCATCCGGCTCAGTTCCAGGTAATCGGGGCGATCGGGTGGGAGGCGAAAGCCGCTCCAGGTTGCCACGCCGTAATAGCGAATTTCGTTCTGCGCGGCGGCGCGCTCGAGGAACTCGAAGGCGGCGCGCAAGCGGCGATAGAACTCCTCGCGCGACAGCTCCGCCGCCTGCGTTTCGGGATTGTGCAGATAGAAGATGTCGATCGTCGCCAGCCCGAGGTTCTCGCGGCTGCGGCGAAGCTGGTCGGCGAGAAAGACGGGCGCCATGCAATGCGAGCCGCCGGCGATATCACCGGGACGTGCCAGGCCGGAGGCGATATAGGTCTCGTGGAGGTAGCGCTGCGGATCCGGCGGCAGCTCACCGTCGAAGGGGAAAAAGCCCGCCTTGGTGCCGACGATCAGGCTCTCGCGCGGAACCTGCCCGCGAGCCAGCAGGCGCCCGATCACGCGTTCGCTGCGCTGATGGCGGTAATTGATGGCGGTGTCGAGCCAATTCACGCCGCCGGCAAGCGCGGCCGCCAGCGCCTCTTCGTAGCGGTCGTCGGCGTCATCGTCAGCCGCGCCCAAATAGGTGCCGATGCCCAGCGAGGAAACCTGCCAGGCGCCGTCGGCCAACCCTCGGGTGAGCCGGAAGAACTGGCGCTCGCGCAACTGCGGGAACCGCTCGGTCCACGCCGCGGTGCCGGCAGCGGTGGCATAGCCTTCAATCTTGCGTCCTGGTTGCATCATCACGCCGAAACGGCTGCGCGGCGGCGCTGCGCGGCCGCATCCACTCGATTGCCGCAACGGTGCAGCCGCAGGCCAAGCGCCGAGGCTGAAGTCCCGATTGTACTCGGACGCGACGACGGCGGCGGCCGGCGAGGTCCGGACGGCGGCTGACGGCGGGCGGCCAGAAGTCGGCTCTTGGCGCAGGTGCCCGTCAAGGGACGCGCGAGACAGGCTCAGCGCGCGTGAAAGATCGTGTAAATTACGATGGCCACCATCACCAAGACATAGACCCGCAACGCCCACATCAAAACCTGAGCGCCGCGGCCCAAGCGCGCCCGCCCGAGGCGCCGGGTTTTGGCGGCGACGAGCTGATCTTCCTCCAAGGACTCCAGCACCCATTGGCGGCGCGCCGCGGCATCGCGGGCGGCGGCGGGCGGGGATGGCGGTTGCGGCGTCTCCATCATTCACTCCTTTACAGCACGCCGGGGGCGACGACGCTCAATCCGTAGAGCACCCCGGCCGCGACCAGCACCAGGACGACGAGGGTGGCAAGGAGGTTGTCGGCGCGAGGATTGACGCGATCGCCCATCAGCTCGCGGTCGTTTACCAGCAAGTATAAGAAGAGCAGCGCGGGGGGCATCGCCAGCACTGCGATCACATTGACGATCAACACGACGTATTCGAGTGGAATGCCGGGAATCAGCACGATGCCGGCGGCGGCAGCGGCGCCCAGACAGAGCACCGCATAGAAGTGCCAGCCCTCCCGCAGCGGCCGGTTCAGGCTGTGCGGCATGCGCGTCACTTCGCCGAAGGCGTACGCGGAGGCGGTGGAGATCGTGACACAGGCGACGAGCCCGGCTTCGAAGATGCCCAAGGCGAAGAGCGCGGCGCCGGCGTGGCCGAGGTAGGGGATTAGGGCCTGGGCGAACTCGGCGGCTCGAAAATGGCCGGCGCTGATGCCGTGACGATAGAGCGGAGTGGTGACGACGATCATGCCCAAGGCGGCGAGCGCGGCGAGCACGGCGCCCAGGCGGGTATCCCAGCGGCCGGCGCCGATATCCCGCGGCGTCAGGCCTTTATCCACGATGGCGCTCTGTTGGAAAAACAGCATCCAGGGCGTGACCGTCGCGCCGATGTCGGCCAGCAAGATCAGGACGGTTTCCGCGCCGCGCGGCGGCAAGGGCCGCCAAGTGAGCAGCGCGCGGCCCACCTCGCTCCAGGCAGGATGGGTCAGCAACGCCAAGGGCACGAAGACCAAGTTGCAGACCGCCAAGGCCAGCGTCAACCGCTCCCACGTCCAATACCGATGCGTGCCCACCAGCAGCCAGACCACGGCCAAGGCCCCGAGCACGGCCCAGGCGGGCGGGATACCGAAAAAGCCCAGGCCGGCGCGAATGCCGATGAATTCGGTGATCAGGGTGAGAAAGTTTCCGATGAACAGGTCCACCATCGAAAACCAGCCCCAAAAGGGGCCGAAGCGCTCGAAGATCAGCTCGGCGTGACCGCGGTGCGTGGCCGCACCCAAGCGCACCGTCATCTCCTGCACCACCACCGCCATGACGAAGGTCAGAACGACGAAGGGGAGGAAGAAGCCCAGGCCGAAGCGCGCGCCGGTGGCGGCGTAGCTGAGCATGCTGGGCGCATCGTTTTCGCCCAGCATCACCAAAATTCCGGGACCGATCAGCAGCCACAGCAGGCGCAGCCGCGCCCAGCCTCCGCGGCTGCGGCGCGCCAGCGCCACCTGCAAGCGGTCTTGGGCGCGGTCGAGATCCTCGTGTGTAATGCCGTCCTCGCCCCGTGCAACGGAGCGCGAAGCGACGCCGGCGGCGGGGACGGGCGAGGGCGGCTTCGAATCCATTCTTCACGATACTAGCAACGACCCGGTTGACCAAACCCGAGCCGAGCACGGCACAATGGCGTATTGCGCCGCGTCACCACGCATGACGAACACGTTTACGAAATTCTTTTGCCTGCTCTTTCTTTTCGCCTTCGCCCGCGCGCTGGCGGCCGACAGCCTGCTGCTGCGCAGCGGCGACCGCTTGAACGGCAGCGTCGTTCGCGCAGACGCTTCGGGCGTGGTCTTTCACAACGCCTCTCTCGGCGACGTCCATGTGGCGTGGCACGACGTGGAGTGGCTCACCAGCGATGCCGGCTTCGTCGCGGTCACGAACACGAAGACCTGGACCGGAACATTCACGGCGCAGGGCGAGGACATCACCCTAATGCCGGCCAGCGGCATTCCGGTGGCCTTGCACGCCAACGACCTGCTGGAACTGGTTTCGCCGGAGGTGTATCGCAGCCAGCTCGAAGCGGCACGGCTGCCCTGGTGGCGCGGCTGGCAAGGTACGATCGCCGCCGGCTTCAGCCTGGTGAGCGCGACGCAATCGTCGAACAACTACACCACCAACATCGCCTTGCGCCGCCAGGGCGGGCGTCATCTGGCCGAGCCGCCTCGCTCCACCACCTTGATCGGCTTTCAGGGGAGCTACGGCTCCGTCTCCCAGCCGAATTCGCCCACGGTGCTGACCAGCATCTATAGCGCCAATTTCGAGCACGATCAAAATCTCAGCCCGAGGTTCTTCATCTTGGGCCGCGCGGAGTTCGCCCACAACTTCGCGCAGGGCTTGCAGTTGCAGCAAAGCTACGGCCCGGGCCTCGGCTGGAAGCCGATCAATAATGCGGTGGCCCAGCTCGACCTGACCGCCGGGCTTCACTTCACACATCAGACGTTCTTGACCGCGGCGCCGGCGAGCTTTTTGGCCTCGGACTTCTCCGAGGAATTCCGCCGCCGTCTGCCGGGCGGCATGACCTGGACCGAGCAGTTGCAGGTTTCCCCCGCGGTCACACAGGGAAACGCCTATCAGGCTTCCGCATCGACTGGCCTGGTCGTGCCGATGTACAAGCAATTGAGCTTCAATATCCGGCTCGCCGACAGCTATTTGGGTAATCCGCAACCGGGTTTCCGCCACAATTCGCTGGAGTTCAGCTCGGGCTTGCAACTCGGCTTCCCATGATGCAGTGCAAGACGCCATAGCGGCGCAGCAGGGCGCGGGTGCGCTCGAGCGGGAGCGCCTCGACCGTATGGCCGTTGCCGGTGACGGTCACGGCCTGGAGGAGCGACTCGTACACGCCTTCTTGCGTAGCTTCGATCGCCGCTCCGGAGAGCGGCGACATCGCATCGTTGCGCACGCGCGGCGCCAGCGGCAGCAGCGGCACCTCCGGGGCATGTTCGCCGGGAATGCGCAGCGCGGCGGCGGTGGCGAAGGCGATGGCATAGTCTCCGCTGCCGCTGCTGAAGGCCGAACCGGTGCGGGCGATGCCGGCCACGGCGCGCGCGGCGAGCTGTTGCAAGGTACGGGCGGAAAGGGGGGCGTGGGTGGCCAGCACCACGAGCACCGAACCGTCCGCGGCGCCGGGGCGCGCCGGGGGCGTACGCCGCCGCGCGCGGGCCGGACGGTTCGAGATAGCCGCGGCCGAGCGTGCGGATGTCGCTCAAGTAGCGTCGTTCTTCTCCGCTACCAACGGGTTGATCGAGCGCACGGCGGCGGCGCCGGGCAGCGCCAGCATGTAATCGGGCAGCACGTCGGCGGCGCACGGCACGCCGAGGGTCGAGGTCAGCAGGATGGGCGTCTCGATTTCGCCGAGTTCGTTGACTTGCGTCGAGCCCATCCGCTTGCCGAAAGCGTTGCCGATAAAGACCGCTCCTGACACCTTGTCCTGGAACCTATTGCCCGCGTGCGGCAGAATCGCGGACACGCCTGTAAGGACCGCGGCGCCGCGGATCAGGGTGCTTGCCCGACCTCGACGCCGCCGAGGTCGGTGATCGCATCCAGCGGACCGGCGGGCAGGGCGCCGACCTGGATGCCCAGTCGCGCACATGGGGCCGGGGAGGCGCGGGCCGTCCCCACAGCACCGCGCCGCCCCCGGCGGCCACCAGCGCTAGCGCCCAAAAACGCATGGGCCGAGGATAACCGTGAACGCGCGCTCAGCCGCGTTCGGCGGCGCGGCGGGCCATGGCGATCAACGCTTCGGCGGCGCCGTAGGGATCGCTGCGCCGCGCCGCCACGGCGTCGGCCGCCTCGTCCAGCGCGGCGGCGGGCAGATGGGGGGCGAGCGCGGCTTCGTACCAGCGGTCGCGCAACAGACGTTCGAGGCGCCGCCGCCATTGCTCCCGCCGCCGCGCCGCACGCCGGTCCTCGGCCGCCTGGAACGACTCGAAATCGGCGATCGCTGCGCACAACTCGGCGATGCCGCGCGCTTCGGTGGCGACGGTCTGCACGATGGCAGGCCGCCAGCCATCGGCCCGGCGGGCAAGCCCGAGCATGGCGCGCAATTCTTGCTGCAAGCGATCGGCCCCGCGGTCGGCCTTGTTCAGGACGAAGATGTCGGCAATTTCGAGGATGCCGGCCTTGAGCGTCTGCACGTCGTCTCCCATCCCCGGCACCAGCACGACCAGCACCACGTCGGCCAATTGCACGATATCGATTTCCCCCTGGCCCACGCCGACGGTCTCGATCATCACGCGGCGAAAGCCGGCGGCGTCGAGCACGGCGCAGGCGTCGGCCGTGGCCGCTGAGAGGCCGCCCAAGCTGCCGCGCGTGGCCATGCTGCGAATGAAGATGCCGGGATCGCCGAACAGCGCCTGCATGCGCACGCGATCGCCGAGGATCGCGCCGTGGCTGAAGGGGCTGGTGGGATCGACGGCGACGATGCCGACGCGCTCCTGCCGCCGGCGATACTCGCGGGCCAACTGGTCCACGAGCGTGCTCTTGCCGGCGCCCGGCGCACCGGTGACGCCGATGGTCGTGGCGCCGCCGCCGGCGGGAAACAGGGCGCGCAACAGCTCTTCCGCCTGCGGGCCGCGGTTTTCGACCACGCTCAGCACACGAGCCAGCGAGCGCGCATCGGCCTCGCGCACCGCCTCCACCCAGCCGGCGACTGTCGCCATGACCTCAGGATACCTGGGCGGATATGCTAAATCAGATGATCGTTCTCCTCGCTCTCCTGTTGGCGGCGCCGCGCGGTTCGCGGCGCTGCGCACGCTGGTCGAGCGCTCCGAGCTGGTCTTTGCGCAAGGCCAGCGCTGGCAAGTTCGCACGTGGCACAAGGCCCCCGACCGGATTCGGATCGAGATTCACACGCCGAAGGGCACCCTGGTGCAGGCTTTCGACGGTACTATGGCGTGGCAGATCGATCCGGGCGCGAAGATGGCGCATGCGCTCAACGGCGCCGCGGCCAATCAGGTGCGCGACGAGGGCGCGCAAGGGTTCGATATGGCCATCGCGCCGGAGTCGCGCGGGATCGCGATCGCCTATGCGGGGGCGGGCACGATGGACGGCCGGCGCTACGAGGCGGTGCGCTTCACCTTTCCCGGCGGCGATACCTTCGTGCAATTTTTCGATGCCCAGAGCGGGCTGCAATTTTTCGAGCAATATCCGTTGCCCCAGGGTGGGCACGGCAGTGAAGCCGTGCGCGATTACCGGCGCGTGAAGGGCTTGCTCTTTCCGAGCGCTTACGTCAATTTGCCCGGACCGACGCTCGTGATTCTCAAGTGGCAGCTCGATGTGCCGCTGGACGACGCGCTTTTCGCGCCGCCGATCCGGCGATGATCCCGCCCGGGCGAAACGCTTCCCTTCTTTCGTCGCATCGCGGACGCAGGAGCAAGCAGGCCGGTCTGTTGATTCGCGACTGCGGCCTATCTCGGCTCCGGCCGAGCGGATTGCGACGCGCGCGGGCCAAACGGTTCCCGGCCGCCGCGGCGGCCCGCGCGACGTTTTCTCTTACCTCATCGCAGTGACATAATAGAAGCAACGAGTCAGAAAGACTCCCGGAGGCGGCACTCATGCACCCGCGAGTTCGGCGTTTCCTCGCCTACTTCTTGAGCGTTCTGGTCGTCGGCGATGCGGAGGCGCTGGTCCCGCCCGCGCCGCCGCAAGCCGCGGCGCCCTCCGCCGCGCCGGCGCTGGCCGCGGAGGCGGCCAAATCGTACCTGGAGATCTTTCAGGCGGCGCCCGAGCTGCACTTCAGCACCGCCGACTTCGAACGCGCGCGGGCCGCGCTCGAGCAAGGGCGCAAGACCTGCATCACCCGCTTCCAAGCGCGGGCCAAGGACTACGACAAGCAAATCACGGCCTCCCGCAACGAGCTCAAACGCCGCACCAGCACTTTGGACGATGCCGCGCGCCATGCCCTGCATTGCCAGATCCAGAACCTCACGCTGCTGAAAGAGGAATCCCAGGTGCTGGCCAACGACGCGATCCCCACCGCTTACGAAAACCGCCTGGCGAAGGTCGCGATCCTCCAGAATTGGCCCGCCGAATACGTGAAGACGCGCGCCCAGATCGCCGACGGCTCCTATCACCAGCGCCGCTGGGGCGACATCAAGGACATCGGCATCCGCGAGATCGCGACGAACCAGCAAGACGACATCAAGACCGGCCAGGATGCCGTGCGCGAGATGAAAGCGACGGGCCTCATGCCGAACGCGATCGAGGATCCCGCCGTCGCCGGCTACGTCAACCGCGTCGCGCAAGACGTCGCCCGGCACAGCGATCTCAAGATTCCGCTGCACGTGACCGTGCTCGACTCCAAAGAGATCAACGCCTTTGCCCTGCCGGGCGGTTATCTCTTCGTGGAACGGGGACTGTTGGACGCAGCCGACAACGAAAACGAGCTGGCGGGCGTGATCGCGCACGAGATCGCGCACGATGCCGCCCGCCATGGCCATCAGCTCATGCGCAAGGCGACCATCGCCTCGATCTTCGCCCAAGCCGCGCAAATCGCCGCGTTGGTGCTCACCGGCGGAGTCGCGGGCGTGGGCACCGCCTATGCACTCCAGTACGGCTTCTACGGCTTGGGCCTGGTTTTGAATCTCCAGTTGCTCGGGGTGAGCCGCGACTTCGAATTGCAAGCCGATCAACTGGGCATCCAGTACGCCTGGAACTCCGGCTATAACCCCGATGGCTTCATCCGCTTCTTCGACAAGATGGCCACGCGCGAGGGATACGTCAACGGCGTGGGCTGGTTTCGCACCCATCCGCCCTTCTATGCGCGCATGGTCGCCGCGCAACGCGAAATCATGATGCTGCCGCCGCGGCCCCACGCCGTCGAGCAGACCTCCGAGTTCGAAAGCATGAAGGCGGCGCTCAAGCGGATCGAGACCGAGGCCGCCAAACAAGAGGCCGGGCGGCCGTCGCTGCTGCAAGTCGAGACGGGTTGCGCGCCGCCGCAGAAGGCCGAATACAAGCCGGGCCAGCTCATCGAAAACCTATGCGCCGCCGCCTCCTCGCGCTGATTCCGCTGCCGGCTTGGGCCCTGGCGGGCGCGCAAGCGCCGCCGGCGCCGGCTGGCGCTTCGCTCTAGGTGACGGTCGTCCACGACGGCAAGTTGATCGGCGGCTTGCGCGTCTTGGTGCTGATCGGCTCCGGCTTGAACACCTTCGGCGAACAAACCCTCAATTCCCTGCGGCGGCAGGTGGCGGCGAGCAACGTGACCGTCTTCGCCGTGGGCGCGGGACAATATCTCCGGCTCAGGAATCCGGCGATCACGCGCGCCCATTTCCTGCAAGCGGACAATCTGCTCCGCACCTTGACCGCCGAGAGCGGCGGCAAGGCCTGGTTCCCGCGCTTTGAGACCGCTTTCCCCGACGCCGCGCAAGGCCTGCTCCAAGTCATCGAGCACCGCTATCGGCTGGTCGTGCCGCCGCAAGCACTGGCCGGCGATCGCCCCGCCAAGGGCCGCGTGGAAGCATTTCACGTCGAAAACGGCAAGTGCACCGACTTCGAAACCATCGCGCGCGCCGAGCTTGCCGGGCCCTAGCCGCCGAGGTCCCAAGCGGCCCAGAGGGCAACGAGCGGGCCGGCGGACACATCGTCCTTTCGGACGCGGGCATCTCATTGCATACGCCACTTCCGGAGGCATGCCGATGAACCGATTGGTTTCCTACGTGGGACGTTGGTCCGCGGTCGGATTGCTGTGCGCGGGATTGAGCCTGACCCTGCCCGCCTTCGCACAGGCCAGCTCCGGCCAGCAAGATCAAGCCTCACAATCGCAGAGTGGCCAAAAGGCCATGCAACAGCCCACCAATCCCAATCAGCGGGCGGTGGACTTCTTGAACACTTTGAATCAAGGTGAAATCCAAACCGCAAAAACCATGCAGGACAAGGCGCAGAACGCCCAAGTCAAGGATTTCGCCAAGATGATCCAAAAGGATCATCAAAAGGCGCAGGACCAATTGCAGGAAGCCGCCAGCAAGGCGAATTTGCAGTTGGGAACCAACTCACGCCTGGAAAACGAAAACAAGCAACTCGACAGCCGCTTACAGTCGGCTAGTGAAGCGACGGCTGACCGCGAGTACTTGCACGCCGAAGTGCGTGATCATGCGCGGGCGATCCGCCGTGCGCGAGCACTGGAAAAGGAAGTGACCGATCCCGGGCTGAAGTCCTATATCAGCTCCGTCATTCCGGTGCTGCAAAAGCATGAGCGCGCGGCCCGCGATCTGACGGCCTCCCTCACCGGGCATCCAGCGGGCACGCCGGCGGCTCCCGCTTCCAAGCCGCCTTCGAACCAACCGCCTCGCCGCTAAGAGCAAGAGCGAGCGAAGCCATGGGACTGAGGGGCCGGCGCTGCCGGCCCTTTTTCTTGCGGCATCCAAGTCTAGCGTGGGCGCGATAGCCAAGTCCGTGCTGGTCGGCACGCTGGCGGTCTGGGCGCTTGCCGGCATGGCGAGCGGCCAAGCGGCTCTGCCCCCCGGCCGGATTTTGGCCGGCGGCGCGCCGGCCGCGCGCGTTCTCGCCACTCTGATCCGCGGGGAATGGGCCACGGCGGAGCTGATGCAAGCCAAGGCGCAGCAGCCGCGAACCCGGGCCTACGCCCGCGCGGCGGCCGCAGATCAAGCCCGCAATTGGCGGCGACTGCGTGAGACCCTGGACGGCCAAGACTTCCGTGAAGTGCCCGAATTGAAGCAGGAGTGGCAGACCTTTCGCAGCATCCTGCGCAATCAAAGCGGCGCGACCGCAGATCGCGATTATCTGCGCGGCGAAATCGAAGTCGCGCGGCGGGCCGCCGCCGCGCTGCCGGCGCTAATCCCTTCCGCGCCGCGCGCGCGCGACCTGATCTTGACGGTGATCGCCACCGAGCGACGCCAGGCGCTCCTCGCCGCACGCGTGCAGCGCAGCTTTGCGGACGCCGGCGCCCTCGGCCTGCCCTCTGCCGGCGCGGCTTGGCGGAGGAGCTACCTGCCGCCGCGCTAGGCCTTGCTCTGCTGCTCGCGAAAGAAGGCGATATAGTCGGTCGCCGCCGGTTGCAGGCCGAGCTGACGCAGCATGTGAGCGATCTGGCCGCGGTGATAGGCCTGATGATGAAAAACCTGCAGGATGATATCGGCCACCGGCGTCGCATTCTCCTGCCCTTTGGTATTGCGATACCGAACGACGCGCTCGGACAGATCCGGCGGCTGCGCCGTCACCCAGTTGCGCAGCGCCGCGGCCGATGCGGCCCACTCCGCGCGCAAGCCGGCTAAATCTTCCGGCGCAGCACCGCCCGCGGGCGCCGCTCCCGCCAGCCGCTGCGCCCACGTCCGCTCGGCCCAAAACATATGCGCCAAGGTCGCTTGCAGAGAGCCGAAGCTGCCGCCGAGCGGACGGCGCAGCGCTTCCTCGCCCGCACCCTGCACGGAGTCGAACATGCGCTCGCGCGACCAGTCCATGGCCGCCAGCAGGCGCAGAATTTCGGTCTTGGTCATTTGCCGTAGAGCCCGTGCAAGAGCAGCGCGGTGTATTGCCGCGCGATCTCCGGCCCGGAGATCCTACCTTCGGGCCGATACCATTGATACATCCAATTGATCATTCCCAGCAGCGCGAAAGCGGCGACCCGCGGCTGCACCGCCATCGCGCCGCCGCGCTTGCGCTGCACCTCGCCGATCAGATTCTCCAGATAGACGATGTACGCCTTCTTGCGCGCATTGATCTGGCGCATTTCGTCTTCGGGCAGCGCATGGTTCTCGTGCAAGATCACCGTGATCTCTCGGTCCCGGCCTCCCACTACCACCTGCACGTGCAATTGAATGCAGGCCTTGAGCCTCTCTTCCGGATCGGCGATGTTCTTGATGGCTCCCAGAACTTGAGTCTCGAAGATATCCATTCCATAGCTCATGATCTGGAACAGAATCTCGTCCTTGCTCGAGAAGTGGTGATACAGCGCCGCCTTGCTCAGATCGAGCGCCGAAGCGATGTCCTGCATGGAGGCGGCATCATAGCCCTTTTCCTGAAAGAGCCGGGCGGCGGTGCGCAAAATTTCTCGACGGGAATCGCTGGAGTGGGTAGGCATAGCCGACTTGGCTCCGGAAGGAAACAGGCCATCGTATCACCGCACCCGCGGGGCGCCTCGGGAACCTCGTCGGCCCCGGCGTTTTCGCTTGACGCGCCGAGGACAATCCCAGTACTCTAGTGTCCTACCGGACGGTCGGTAGGTATCTTGCTTTGTGAGGAGCCGCCTGTGCCTGCGCGCATCTACTACGAATCCGACGCTAATCCCGCCGCGTTGCGCGGCAAGACCATCGCCATCATCGGGTACGGCAGCCAAGGCCACGCCCACGCGCTGAACCTGCGGGACAGCGGCCAGCGCGTGATCGTGGGACTGGAGCCGTCGCGCGCTTCAGCGGCGCGCGCGCGCGCCGACGGCTTCGCCGTGTTACCGGTGGCCGAGGCGGCGCAGCGGGCCGACTGGATCCAAATCTTGCTGCCCGACGAAACGCATGCGGCGGTGTATGAAGCGGCGATTCGTCCCCATCTGAGCGCCGGGAAGGTGCTCGGCTTGGCGCACGGCTTCAGCATCCATTTCAAGACGATCGCGCCGCCGCCGGACGTGGACGTGGTCATGATCGCCCCCAAGGGCCCGGGCCACCTGGTGCGGCGCGTGTACGCCGCCGGCGGGGGCGTGCCGGCGCTGCTGGCGGTGGCGCAAGACGCGAGCGGCCGCGCGCGCGAACTGGCGCTGGCGTACGCGGCCGGAATCGGCGCGGCGCGCGCTGGAGTGCTCGAAACCAGCTTCAAAGAGGAAACCGAGACCGACCTGTTCGGCGAGCAGGCGGTGCTTTGCGGCGGATTGACGGCGCTGATCAAGGCTGGCTTCGAAACACTGGTAGGCGCCGGCTACCAGCCCGAGATCGCGTACTTCGAGTGCCTGCATGAAATGAAGCTGATCGTGGACCTCATTTACGAGGGCGGGCTGGCGCGCATGCGCGACTCGATTTCGAATACCGCCGAATATGGCGACCTGACGCAAGGTCCGAGCGTCATCGGCGAGGCGACGCGGCAGGCGATGCAGCGCATCTTGGCGCGCGTGCAAGACGGCAGTTTCGCGCGCGAATGGATCGCCGAGAATCAAGCGGGCGGCGGCAACTTCCGCCGCTTGCGCGCGCAAGAGCGCGCGCTGCTGATCGAGCAGGTCGGCGAGCGCTTGCGCGGGATGATGAGCTGGCTGGAGGGGGGCGCGCGCCCGGCCCCGGCCGAAGCGGTGGGAGCGCGCGGATAGGATGGGCGAGATGAGCACGTTAACCGCAGCCTCCGTGATCGAAGCTCCGGCGCTCAAACCGCGCAACGGAGCGGCGCTGGTGTGGGCCAGCCTGCGCGCCGCCGGCATCGACACGGTATTCGGCTATCCGGGCGGCGCGGTGATCCCGCTGTATGACGCCCTCGAGGGCAGCGGCATCCGCCACATCTTGACGCGGCACGAGCAAGGCGCGGCCTTCGCGGCCGAGGGCTACGCCCGCGCCTGCGGGCGCCCCGGCGTCGCCATCGCCACGAGCGGCCCCGGCGCCACGAATCTGCTGACCGGCTTGGCGGACGCCAAGATGGATTCGGTGCCTCTGCTCTGCATCACCGGCCAAGTCCGCAGCGCGCTGCTCGGCACCGACGCCTTCCAGGAGACCGACGTCTTCGGGGCGACGCTGCCGCTGACCAAATGGAGCCACCTGGTGCGCTCGGCGGAAGAAATTCCGCGCGTGGTGGCGCGGGCGCTGCGGCTGGCGCAATCGGGCCGGCCGGGACCGGTGCTCATCGACATTCCCGTGGACGTGCTCAAAGCGACGGTGAGCGGCGAGCCGATGACCTTTCGGGAGGAGCCGGCGCCTGGCGCGCCCACATCATCGTTCCCCGCCACGGCGGTGGCCGCGCTGCTGCGCGAGGCGCGGCGGCCGGTGATTTTGGTGGGCGCCGGAGTGAAGCTGTCGGGCGCGGTCGACGCCGTCCGCGAATTGCTGGACCGCCTGCAAATTCCCGCCACCGCGACCGTGCACGGACTGGGGGTGATTCCCGCCGGGCGCGCCTACGGGCTGGGGATGGCCGGCATGCACGGGACCCGCGCCGCCAATATCGCGCTGCACGAGACCGACTTGCTGTTGGTGCTCGGCGCCCGGCTCGACGACCGCGTCACCGGCGATCCCAGCCGCTTCGCGCCGGAGGCTCGCATCGTCCATTTCGAGATCGACCCCGCGCAGCTCGATCGCGTGCGCAAGGGCGAGCTGGCGGTGGTCGGGGATTTGGCGGCGACGGTGCCGGAGTTTCTGCGCAGCTTGCGCGCGAAGCCGGCGCCGGACTTCTCCGCCTGGCGTGAAACCGCCTGCGGTCCGGCCCGCGCCGAACTCGCGGCGGGAGGCACGGCGCTGCCGGCCTTGCGCCTGCTCGACCGCATCTATGCGCGGTTTCCCAGCGACGGCATCGTCGTGGCCGACGTGGGCCAGCACCAGATGTGGGCGGCGCAGCGGTTTCGGGCCGATGCCCCCTTCGGCTTCATGACCTCGGGCGGGCTGGGCGCCATGGGTTTCGCGCTGCCGGCGGCGATCGGCGCGCAATTGGCGCGACCTCAAGCAGCGGTGCTGTGCATCTCCGGCGACGGCGGCTTCCAGATGAACGTTCAGGAGCTGGCGACGATCCGGCGCTGCTCGGCGCCGCTGAAGCTGCTGGTGCTCGATAACAAATACTTGGGCATGGTGCGGCAGTGGCAGCAGCTTTTCTATCAGCGCAACTATGCCGAAACCGACCTGAGCGACAATCCCGATTTCGTCGCACTCGCCGCCGCCTACGGCATTCCCGGCGAACGCCTCGGGGTGGATCCCGGCGCGCCGGGGGGCTTGCCGGCCGCCACGGACGAGGTCCTGGACCGATTCCTCGGGCGCCCGGGGCCGGCGCTGCTCGTCTTCGAATGCCCGCCGGAAGCCAATGTTTTCCCCATGGTTCCCTCCGGTGCGGCGCTTTCGGAGATGCTGCTTTGCGAAGAGGAGAACTAGCTTTGCATCAGTGCCAAATCCGCTATCGCAATTCGCAGGGCACGCTGTTGCGCATTCTCCTCGCCGCCACGCGCCGCGGCCTCGACCTGCATTCGGTGCGGGCCGAGCCGGAAGGCGCCAGCCACCGCGCCACGCTGCAACTCGAGGCGAACGCCCGGCAACTGGCGCAACTCGGGCGCGATTGGCGGGCCATCGTGGACGTGCTCGAGGTTGGCCAGCCGATGCCGCAAGGCGACGCGTAGCCGGCGGACGGGGCACCGGCGGCGCTCCGCCGCGCAACCGCGGAGACCCAGTGGCGGCGACCCTTCCGGCCGGCGTGGGAATTCACCGCGCGGCCAACCCGGCACTCTAGTAAATTATTGGCTTATGTCCAAGGCGAGCACGGGTATCCCGCGCCAGTCGCTGACGTCGGCGGTGGCGGAAAAGTTGCGCGACAAGATCATTCTCGGCGAATTGCAGGAAGGCGAGCAGTTACGGCAGGACCTGATCGCCGCGGAATTTCAAGTCAGCCGGATTCCGGTGCGCGAGGCGCTGCGCCAGTTGCTGGCCGAGGGCTTGATCGACATCATCCCCAACCGCGGCGCGGTGGTTTCCTCGTTATCGCCCAGCGAGATCGAGGAGCTATTCGAAATCCGCGCGCTGCTCGAGCGGGAGGTATTGCGCGATTCCATTCCCAATCTCAGCGCCGGGGACCTCGCGCATGCCGCAGCCTTGCTGGACAAGTACGATCAAGAGCTGCGCGACGAGAACTCCGTGGCCGACTGGGGCCGTCTCAACACCCAGTTCCACGCCTCGCTGTACGCCGGCGCGGACCGGCCGCAGTTCATGAGCATTATCCGCACCATCAACAACAACGGCGAGCGCTATACCCGTTTGCAATTGTTCCTGAGCAAACCGGCGCGCGAGATCGCCAGCCGGGAACACGCGCAGTTGCTGGCGCTGTGCCGGGCGCGCGACATCGAGCCCGCCTGCGAGCTGCTCTACCGGCATATTCGCGCCGCCGGCCGTTCGCTGCGCGACGTCGTCGAGAAGCGCCGCCATACTCCCGACGCGAAGCGGTAACCGGCGCGGATGCCGGTCAACGGCCCGGACGGGGGCCCAAGCGGGCCAGCAGCTTGCGTGCGTTCTTGGCCTCGCGGCCGGCAGGCGCCACGGTCAAGTAGCGGCGCAGATACTTTGCGGCCAATGGGTTGTCGTGGAGGCGGTAGGCGGCGCGCGCGCATCCCCAAAGCGCGGCCGGCAAATCCGGTTGATGCGACAACGCCCCTTGGTAGCGGGAGAGCGCCCCTTGATAATCCCGGCGGCGAAAATAGAAGTCGCCGACTTGCAGATCGTGGGCGGCGCGCTCCGGTGAATACACGGGCGCGGCGGGCTTCATCGGCGTGAACTGCTGGCCGGGGATTTGGTCGGCTTGGCCGGCAGCAGCCGCTTTCGGCGGCGCGGGTTTCGAAGCCGGCGGGGCGTTGGACGGCGCCGAGGCCGCCGCAGTGGGTGGCTGCAACTCGGGCTTGAAGTTGACCGGGGGCGGCGTCAACCGCTGCGCCGAAAGCACAGCCGCGCACATCCCGAGCGCCAGACCGCAGCCGAGCCGAGCCCTTGCCGGACGGCTTTTTGGCCACCGGTGGTTCTCGGTCGCGACGCACACCCGCGGCGCGGAGAGCCTGTCGTCGCGGCTTCGCCGCCGGCGGCCGAGTCCCATCCGGCGCGCTGCGACCGTGATCGGCCGCGAGAAGCCAGCGAGGCGCATGCTCTAATCTTAGGCCTGCGCCTCGCCGCCTCGCTATCTATTGCTGGGAGGGAGAGCTGCTGGGTGGTTGGCTTGCCGCCGGCTGCGCCAGCGAATTCGCCAACACCTTCAATTCGACGCGACGATTCTGGCTCCGGCCGGCGGGCGTCGAGTTCGGCGCGACGAACTGATTTTTGCCCAGGCCGATCAGGAAGATCCGATGCGGCGCAACCCCCTTCGCCTCCAAATACCGCACCACGGAATCGGCGCGCCATTGGCTCAACTTGTAGTTGTAGTCCGCGGGCCCGATCGAATCCGTGTACCCCTGGACTTCCAGGATGGTGTGCGGGTCTTGCTGCAAGCGGCTGATCACGTCGTCCAGCGTGGACTGCGCCTCTGGCGTGAGATTCCACTTGTCGAACGCGAAGTGCACCGCATTCTGGTAGGCCAGGTGGTAGGTATCCAAGTTGGCCACCGTGGAGTCAAGCGCCTCAATTTGCTGCGAAGTTTGACTCAGTTGTCCGGAGACGCGACTCGACTCGGAGGTGGCGTTTTGCGCCTGCTGGATCGCCTGCTGGCTGGTGGCATTGGCGGCGTCGATGCCCTTCTTGGAATTCGTCTCCAAGTCCTTGATCGCGTTCGTGTTTTTCGCGGTCAGCGCGTCCAGATCGTTGACGCGATTCATCAGCGGCGCGGTCTGATTGCGTACGTAACTCTTCGTGGTGCAGCCCCCCAGCGCCAGCACGGCCAAGCCGGCGGCGACTGTCAGAAGATACCCTCCTCGTTTCATGCTCATGACGTGGCTCCCTCTTTAAGCCAAAAGACCCGGGAGAAGCTTCGAAAACCCGCTCCCACCACCTGTTCTGCACGGCAGGGGCCACTTCGGCTGCTCAGCCGCCGGCCCAAGCCGCCCGGGAGCGGTTGGCTATGTCCCGGCGATTCATGGCCATACGGCGAAAGGCGCGGGAGAGCGCCGCGGCTCCAAACTCCGCCGGCCGATTCGCGGTTGGTAGAATTTACCTAGACAGGCGCGAAGCGAGGGGGTTTGGATCTCGAAGAAAAAGTTCGGCAGTTGCCCTTGGCGGCGGGCGTGTACCTATTCAAGGATTCGGCCGGCCAGGTGATTTACGTGGGCAAGGCGAAGAGCCTGCGCGCCCGCGTCAAGAACTACTTCGCGGCGCACCGAGCCGAAGACGCCAAGACCGGCTCGCTGGTCCGCGAGGCGAGCGATCTCGATTACATCGTCGTGGACAACGAGCGCGAGGCGCTGGCGCTCGAAAACAACTTAATCAAGCAGATCAAGCCGCGCTTCAACGTCCTGCTGCGCGACGACAAGACCTACCCTTACATCCAGCTCACGCACGAGCGCTGGCCGCGCGTATATGTCACGCGCCGGCTGAACGATCCGGAGTCGGAATACTTCGGCCCCTATTTTCCGGCCAGCCTGGCGCACCGCTTGGTTCACTTCATCAACCGGTATTTCAAGGTTCCGTCGTGCCGCGTGGATCTGACCCGCTTTCATCCCAACGCCTGCCTCGAGTACCACATCCTGCGCTGCCTGGGGCCATGCGTGAAAGACCTGACGACGGAGGCGGAGTACCAGGCCGCGGTGCAGCGGGCGCGGATGCTGCTGAGCGGCAAGCATGCCGAATTGATCCGGGAATTGAAGGGGCGGCGGGACCAAGCCGCGGCCGAGGAGCGGTTCGAAGAGGCGGCGACGTACCGGGATCTGATCGCGGTGATCGAAGATGCCGCCGAGCGCCAGAAGATGGCCCAGGTCGAAGGCGATGACGCGGATGTCATCGGCCTATTCGCCGCCGACGGCCGCGCCGCTGCCAATCTCTTTCACGTGCGCCATGGCCGCGTGGTGGATCGCCGCGAATTTTACTGGGAAGCCCTGCCGGAGAACGGCGAAGACGCCGCCCTGCTGGCGCCGCTGGTCAAGCAGCTTTATCTGGGCCAGCCTTACGTGCCGCCGTTGATCCTCGTTCCCGGTGAAATCGAGGACGGCGAGGAGCTAGCCGCAGCGCTGAGCCAGCAGCAGCGGCGTCGGGTGGAAATCGCCATGCCGCAGCGGGGATCGAAGCGGGCGCTGCTGGAGCTGGCCGCACGCAACGCCGAGCATCTTTTCAACCAGCGGTTCCGCGAGAGCGCGCCCTCGGCGCGAGCGATCGCCACGACGGTGCAAGACGCGCTGGAACTGCCGGAGCCGCCGCGCCGCATCGAATGTTTCGACATCTCGCATTTTCAGGGGGCCGACACCGTGGCCTCGATGGTGGTCTGGGAGGGCAAGATGAAACGCGCGGACTACCGGAAATTCATCGTGCGCGGCGTGACGGGGGTGGACGACTTCCTCTCCATGCAGGAGGTGGTCGGGCGCCGGTACCGGCGGCTGCAAGAGGCCCAGGCGGCGTTTCCGAGCCTGATTTTGGTGGACGGCGGGCTGGGCCAGCTTCACGCGGCGGCCAAGGCGCTGCACGATCTCGGCATCACCGGACAGCCGCTGGCGGCGCTGGCGAAGCGCGAGGAAGTGCTGTATATCGCCGGGCGGGAAAGCCAGCCGTTGCGCCTGGACGCCCATTCGCCGGTGCTGCACCTGGTGCAAATGATCCGGGACGAAGCGCATCGCTTCGCAATCAGCTTCCACCGGCAGCGGCGGCAGCGCCGCACCCTGCGCTCGCCGCTGCGGGAGATTCCGGGCGTCGGCGAGGCCGCGACGCGGCGTTTGCTGCGCCGATTCGGGAGCCTGCGCGCGGTGCAGGCCGCCGGCCAGCCGGAACTGGCGGAAGTGCTGAACCGCCGCCAAGTCGCGGCGCTGTGGGCGCACCTGCATCCCTCGCCCGAGGCGGGGGCGGAGAGCCGAGACTAGCGAGCGCGGCGCGCGCGGGCATGGGTGCGGGCCGCCTTGTACCATCTACCCGGTCGGTGCTAGCATCCCAACCAGGGCGATAAAGTCTTTGCCCGGAGGGGTGTAGGAGGCGAACTATGGCGGATTCCAAGGGATTTTGGTTCATCGCGGGATTGGGTATCGGCGCGGCGCTGGGCATTCTCTACGCTCCCCGGCCGGGCGAGGAAACCCGCGAGCTGCTGAGCCGGAAGGCGGGAGAAAGCCGGGAGACGCTGACGCGCAAGACCGCCGAGTTCCGTCAGCAAGCCAGCGAATACATGGATCGCGGCAAGGAAGCGGTGTCGCGCCAGATCGATCAGTTCCAAGCCGCCGTGGAGGCGGGCAAACAGGCCTTTCGCGAATCGAGCGCCCCGGGCGAGGGCACTCCGCACCGCGCTTGAGCCGAGCCTAGGGAGACGCCATGAACGCCGCGTTGCTGGTCGTACTCACCATCTTCATCGTCATCACGGCGATCGCGGTGGCGTGGCAGACGATTATCCTGGTCAGCCTGGCGCGAGTGCTGACGCGCTTGGCGCTGCGTAGCGAGCGGGTGCTGAATGAGGTGGAAGGCCGGCTGCCGCCGCTGCTGACGGAGTCGGAGGCGATCTTGCGCGATTCCCGCGCCAAGATCGACATCGCCGGCACGCATTTGATCGAGATCACCGGCCTGGCCCGCGACCAAATGCGCCGGGCCGACGAGTTGTTCGCGGAAATCAGCGATCGCGCGCGCCTGCAAGTGATCCGCCTCGATCAGGCGATCTCGACGACCTTCGAAAAAGTGGAAGAAACCACGGAGTTGGTGCAGCGCACGGTGCTGCGGCCGATCCGGGACGCGGCGGCCGTCATTCACGGCGTGCGCACGGGCCTCGATTTCTTTTTACGCCGCCGCCCGTCGCCGCCGGCTCTTTCGCCGCAAGACGAAGAGATGTTCATCTAGCGCCGGCGGCCCCGGCCGCTGCGGCCGCGGATTTTGGCCGGAGCTAGGCGGCGGCGTCAATCCAGGCGCCGCCCAAGACGAGGTCCTCCTGGTAGAGCACGACGGCTTGGCCGGGCGTGATCGCGCGCTGCGGCTGGTCGAAGACAACGCGCAAGCCGCCGCCGGGAAGCGGTTCAGCCCAAGCCGGCGCCGGCGCGTGGCGGTTGCGAATGCGCGCCTCGACGCGCACCGGCGCGGAGGGCGGCGCGCCGGCGATCCAATGAGCGCCGCGGGCCACGAGCGTGCGGTGCAATAACTCGGCATCTTGGCCCACGACGACGCGGCGCGTTTTCGCTTCGATGCGCAGCACATAGAGCGGCCGGCCGGCGGCGATGCCCAGGCCCTTGCGCTGGCCGACGGTGAAATGATGCACGCCACGATGGCGGCCGAGCACGCGGCCGTCGGTCGAGACCAATTCCCCACCCGGCTCCGGGTCCTCGCCGCGTTCGGCGGCGTAGGCATCCAGGAACGCGGCGTAGTCGGTGCCGGGGACGAAGCAGATTTCGTGGCTGTCGGGCTTGTCGGCCACGCGCAGGCCGAGGCCGGCGGCGAGGGCGCGCACTTCGCGCTTGTGCTTTTCGCCCAAGGGAAAACAGGCGACGGCCAGCTGCTCCTGCGTGAGACCCCACAGAAAATAGGTCTGATCCTTGGCCGCGTCCACGGCGCGGCGCAGCTCATAACGATTGCCGGCGGGATCGCGGCTGACCCGGGCGTAATGGCCGGTGGCAATGCGCGTGGCGCCCAGGCGGCGCGCGGTGGCGGCGAAGGCCGCGAATTTCACGTGGGTGTTGCAGCGGCTGCACGGCACCGGCGTGCGGCCGGCGCGGTACTCGGCGGCGAAGGCGGCGACGACGTCGCGCTCGAAGGACTCTTCGTAGTTGACGACGTAATGCGGGATGCCGAGTTGCTCGGCGACGCGGCGGGCGTCATGCACGTCTTCCAGCGAGCAACAGCGCCCGCGCGCCGGCTGGGGCATGCCGGGCAGGCCGGCCAAGCGCCGCTGGTTCCAAAGCTGCATGGTCATGCCGACCAACGGCTCGCCCTGCGCGTGCAGCAAGGCCGCGGCGGTGGAGCTATCCACCCCGCCCGACATGGCAATGACCGTGATCGCGCCGCTCATCAGGCGCGTGCCTCCGCCGGTTCGCGGTCGGGCTGCCAGCCTGGCGACAGCGCGCGCAAGCGCTCGACGGCGGCGGCCAGCGCCGCCAGCAAGGCCTCGATTTGCGGCCAGTCGCTCGACCGGCCGAAGCTGAACCGCAGGCAGCTCCTCGCCTCATGCCGGGGCAGGCCCATGGCCAGCAGCACGTGGGAGGGCTCGACGGCGCCGGAAGAGCAGGCGGCGCCGGTGGACACGCAGAAGCCGGCCAAGTCGAGGGCGATGACCAGCGCTTCGCCCTCGACGTGGGGGAAGCAGATGTTGCTAGTATTGGGCACGCGCGGCGCGCCCGCGCCGATCACCCGCGCCAGCGGAATGGTGGCGAGAACGGCGCGTTCGAAGCGGTCGCGCAACTCCGTCAGGCGCGCGGCTTCGCTCGCCAATTCCGCCGCCGCCAGCCGCGCGGCGGCGCCCAATCCCGCCAGGCCGGGCACGTTTTCGGTGCCGGCGCGCCGTTCGCGCTCGTGGTGGCCGCCGTAGAAGAGCGGCTGCAAGCGCGTGCCGCGCCGCACGTAGAGCGCGCCGGTGCCCTGCGGGCCGTAGAGCTTATGGCCGCTGATGCTGAGCAGATCGCAGCTCAGGCGGCGCACGTCGATGGGGAGCTTGCCGGCGCCCTGCACGGCATCCACGTGCAAGGCGACTTTCGCCGCCCGGGTCACCGCCGCAATCTCCTCGATCGGCTGGATCACGCTGGTTTCGTTGTTGGCCACCACCACCGAGACCAGGGCTGTATCGGGGCGCAGCGCCTGCCGCACGTCCTCGGCGGAAACCAGGCCCTGGGCGTTCACGGGAAGATAGGTGACGCTCCAACCACGCTGCTCCAGCTCGCGGCAGGTGTTGAGGGCGGCGGGGTGCTCGATTTGCGTGGTCACCAGATGACCGCCGGGATGGAGCGCGGCGATGCCTTGAATCGCCAGATTGTCGGCTTCGGTGCCGCCGCTGGTGAAGACGATTTCGGCGGGCCGGGCGCCCAGCAATTCCGCGACCGACTCCCGCGCAGCCTCCAGCAGCGCCTTGGCCGCCTGGCCCTGGCGATGAATCGAGCTGGCGTTGCCGAACTGCTCGAAATAGGCGGCGCGCATCGCCTCCCAGGCCGCGGGCGCCAGGGGCGTGGTGGCGTTGTGGTCGAAATAGGCGGCCGGCATGGGTCTATTATCGCCCGGCGCGGCGGCGGGGCCTATTCGCCGGGCTGGCGGGCGGAGGGCGGCGCGGGTCCGCGATAGTAGCCGGTGCGCGCGGTCAGGTGCAGGCCGTGGGTGTGCGGGCCGACCAGCTCGACGCGAATGGCGTGGAAGCCGGCCTGGGTCTGCGTGGGACGGTAGCCCAGCGTGTATTGGTCGCGAATGGCGGCGGCGACCGAGCGCGTGATCTCATCCACTTGCGCCAAATCCTTGGGGAAATACGCCGCGCCGCCGGTGGCCTGCGCCAGGCGCTTGAGCGCGCGCTGCGCCTGCTTGCGGTCGATGTCATCGGGGCTCGAGAGGCCGATGCAATAGATCAGCGGCCCGTGCTCGTTTTGCGCGATGCGGACGACGTCTTCCAGATGGTAACGGCTGTCGTTGTCGGCGCCGTCGCTGATGACCAGCAGCACCTTCTTGTCGCGCTTGCCTTGCTCCAGGTGATCGAGCGAGGCGATGACCGCATCGTAGAGCGCCGTGCCCCCGGTCGAGCTGATGTGCTCGAGCCCCTGCTGCAAGGCGGCGATGGAGCTGGTGAAATCGGCGTCGAGATAGTATTCGTCGTTGAAGTTGACGATGAAGACCTCGTCCTGGGGATTGCTGGCGCGGACGAAATTCAACGCGGCGGCATTCACTTCCGCGCGCTTGTCGCGCATGCTGCCGCTGTCATCGATGACGATGCCCACGGACACCGGGGCGTCGCTGTGGGAGAAATAGTCGACGCGCTGCGGCACGTCGTCTTCGAGGACCCTGAAGTTAGCCTGCTGCAGGCCGTCCACGGGCCGGCCCTTCTTGTCGGTCACGGAGGCATGGACGAGGACCTCGGAGGCGATCGCCTTGAAGACGTACGGCGCCTGGCCGGGGCGCTGGCCGACGGCCGCGCCGCACAGCGCGCAGATCAACAGAGCTGCGGGCAGGGCGGCGGGCCACCGCGCGCGCCGGACGAGCGGAAGGGGGTCAGCGGGCAGGGGCATAGTAGCCCGTCTTGGCATAGACGGTGAGCGGCGGCAATCCCGGGGGCGGATTGAGCTTGACGCGGATTTTACGCCACTTGCCGTCATGTTTCAGGTTGCTGGGGCTGTAGCCGATCACATATTCGTTGCGCAGTTCCTCGCCGATCTTGGTGGCCACATCGGGCAACTCGTCCACGTCGCTGATCGCGAACATGCGGCCGCCGGTGGTCTCGGCGATGTCGCTCAGCAGCGAAGGCCCGGCGGCCTCCTCGGGAGTGTCGCGGCTGCCGACCGGGGAAAAGATTCCGATGGCGTAGATTTGGACGTCGCTTTCGCGGACCACGTTGCGGATTTCCCGCTCGGTGTAGCGGCTATGATTATCGCCGCCGTCGGAGATGATCAGCAGCGCCTTCCGGGCATGGTGCGCGCTGCGCATCTTATCCAGGCCCAAGTAGATGGCGTCGAGCAAGGCGGTGCGCCCATGAGCGGGCAAGAAAGAAACGCTATTCTCCAGCTGGTCGATGTTGGTGGTGAAGTCGTCGAGCAGGCGGGGCTCGTCGGCGAAATCCACCATGAAGAACTCGTCCTGGGGATTGGCGGTGCGGAAAAACTCGCGCAGGGCCTCGCGCGACTTGTCGATTTTATCGCTCATGCTGCCGCTGCTGTCGAAGATGATGCCCACCGAGATGGGGGCATCTTCGGTCGAGAACGTCTTGATCTTTTGCGGCACTTTGTCCTCGAAAATGCTGAATTGATCGGCTTCGAGGCCGGTCACCAGCCGATCCATGGGGTCGGTGACGGTTACCGGCACGAGCACGAGGTTGACGTTGGCCTTGATCTCGACGCTGGGGTTCGGGGCGCCTTTGGCTTTGGCGGGCGGCGGCGGCAACGGCGCGGCGGCGGGCGGAGGGGGAGCGATACGGGGGACGATATGGACCTGCTGCGCGGCGACGCCGAGCGCGCCAAAAACCAATAACAGCGCGCCGGCGAGTGCCGGAACGATGGCGCTTCGATTTACTGCGCTCAATCGCCACCGCCGCATACTGCTTGCCCGGGCGGCGCCGCCGCGAAAACCCCCAGCGAGGCAATCCGCCGTTATCTTTGACATTACCACCGATGCCGGGCCGCGGACTTCGCGGCCAGTGGGCGCGCTGCGGCGGCGCGGGCGCGCCGCGCCGGGGAGCGGGACCGTGGGCAACCCCGCTGCGGACCCCTATAATGAGATCATTCCACCGATTTTGGCCGCGCGGCCGAAGGCGCGCGAGCCCCGCATGACCACCCTCACAACGCCTGAGACCGCCGTCCGCGAGAAGCGGCGGGTGGCGTTCTATTCCTTGCTGGCCACGCTGGGCCTGCTCGTCTTCAAGCTCTGGGTGGCGGTGGCCAGCCACAGCCTGAGTATCGCGGCGGAGGCGGCCAACTCGGGCTTGGATCTGCTGGCGGCCATCCTGACCTGGACCGCGATCGGCGTGGCCGCGAAGCCGGCCGACGCCAATCATCCCTTCGGCCACGGCAAGTTCGAGAACTTCTCCGCGTTCCTGGAAACCGGCTTGCTGGTGATCACGGCGATTCTGGTGTTGCGCGCGGCGCTGCTGCGGGCGCTGGCGCCGCCGGTGCTGGTGCATGTCACGTGGGCGGCATTCACGGTGATGGGGGTGTCGCTGGCGGTGGACCTATGGCGGACGCGAGCGCTGGGCCGCGCCGCCGCGCGCTACGGCAGCGACGCGCTCGAAGCCGATGCCTTGAACTATTCCAGCGACCTGTGGTCGAGCATCGCCGTGCTCATCGCCTTGGGGCTGATGTGGCTGGGCCAGCGGTTCGGGTGGACGGCGCTGCGGCACGCCGATGCCGCCGCCGCGGCGGCGGTGGCGCTGGCGATGCTTTACGTTTCGCTGCGGCTGGGACGCCGGACCGCCGGCGCCCTGCTGGATGAAGCGCCGGCGGAGCTGCATGACGAGCTGCGCGCCCGCGTGCGGGCGGTGCCGGGAGTCGAGGCGGTGGACCAACTGCGGCTGCGGCGCTCCGGCAACCGGTATTTCATGGACCTGCGGCTCGCCATGGCGCGGACGCTGAGCCTGGAGCGGGCGCGGGAGGTGCGGGAGGAAGTGGCGGCGCGCATCCATCGCCGCCTGCCCGACGCCGACGTAGTGGTCGAGACCCAGCCGCGGCGGCCGCCGGCCGTGGATCTCTTCGAACAATTGCGCGCCGTGGCCTTGCGCCATGGCGCGAACGTGCACGATCTCTCGGTGTACGACATCAACGGGGCGCTCAATGTCGAATTGCATTTGGAGCTCGACGAGGCGCTCTCGCTCAAGGAAGCGCACGACTGGGTGAGCGGCATCGAAAGCGAGATGCGGCGGGAATTGCCGCAAATCCGCCAGATCGTCAGCCACATCGAGCCGGAGCGGCGGGCGGCGGTGCCCGCCGAAGCCGCCGGCGGCGAGGGGCGCATCGTGGCGCTGGCGCAAGCCGCGGCCGCCGCCGAGCCGGGCATGCTGGATTGCCACAATGTGGAGCTGCGGCGCAGCTCCGGGCACCTGTCGCTGAGTTGCCATTGCACCTTCCCGGATTCGATGCCGGTGGGACGGGTGCATGACATCGTGTCGCGGTTCGAAGCCCGCCTGCGGCGGGAACTGCCGGAATTGTCGCGGGTCACGATCCATACCGAGCCGGGCTCGGACAACCGCGGCGCGTAAGCGGTGGGGGGCGGGGCGATAAGCTTCGCAGGGCTTCGTTCTCCCACCCCAAGCCGCGCCGCTGCGCAGTTGGCAGGGACCCTCCCCGCGGCATCTCGCGGGGCTTCTCTTGGCGCTCCGCTGCGCTGCGCATTCCCCCTCGATCTCGGCGGGCTGGATCTTCCGTGGTGGACTCGGGGGCTGCCGCCAACGGCGGTGCGAGCAATTGGGGGATCATAGAGACATGGCAACGACGACGGCCCGCGCACAATGGATTGACGGCGAACGCTTTCTCACGACGGCCACGAGCGGTCACGCGGTGGTGCTCGATTCGAATCGCGAGAGCGACACCGCGCCCGGACCCATGGAGATGGTGCTGGCGGCGCTCTGCGCCTGCACGGCCACGGACATGGTCACGATCTTGCGCAAGAAACGCCAGCCGCTCGAGCACCTGACGGTCAGCGCGCGCGCCGAACGCGCGCCGGAACCGCCGCAGGTCTATACACGGATCGAACTGGAATATCGGATCGGCGGCGCGGTGGAGCGCAAGGCGGCCGAAGACGCGCTGCAGCTTTCGAAGAACAAGTACTGCAGCGTCTCCATCATGCTCGGCAAGACCGCGGAAATCTCCAGCACCCTGGTGCTGGATGCGCCCGCCGCCGCCGGCGCGCGCTAACCGTGCCGCCCGCCCGCGACAAGACGCTCCGCCGTGAGGGCCGCGCCGCCGCGCTGCAGATGCTCTACGCCATGGAGCTGAACGGGCAGCCGGCCGAGCAGGTCGAGGGCTGGTACGCGGAGAACCATCCGCTGCCGCTGGCCGCGCGCCAATTCAGCCATGAACTGCTGCACGGCGCCGTGGCCCAGCGCCCGGAAGCCGAAGCGCTCTATTCCGCGCATCTGCGCCACTGGCGGCCGGAGCGGCTCAGCGTAATCGACCGGTGCCTGTTGTGGCTGGCGGCGAGCGAGCTGCTCGGCGAGCGGTTCGTGCCGCTGCCGGTGCTGGTGGATGAGTACGTGCGTTTGGCCAAGCGCTATTCGCGGCCGGAGGCGGTGCCGTTCATGAACGCCATCGTGGAAGCCATGGCACGGGCGCGGCGCGCGGCGCCGGCGGCGCCGCCCTCCTGAACCGCGCGGCGGCGGGACCGCCCGCGCGGCACCGCGGCGGGCGCGGCGGCGGGCGCCGCACCTAGGCGGGCAGCTCCGGCGGCAAACCCAAGCGGCGGCACACGGCCGCGGCGAGGCGGCGGCAGCGAGGCGCGGGAAACTCGAAGACGCGGCCGCGCACCGTCTCCAGGTGGGGCTGCAATTCGCGGCGCAGCAAGGCGCGGCCGCGATGCAGCCGCACCTTGACGTTGACGCGCGAGAGGCGCAGGCACGCGGCCACTTCCTCGGTGCTCATCTCCTCGATGTCGCGCATGACCACCACCGTGCGATACCGCGCCGGCAGGCGATCCACCGCAGCCTCCAAGCGGCGGCCGAGCTCGGCGCGGGCGGCTTCCTGCTCGGGATCGGCGACAGGGGCGGCGAGGGCCGGTGCGGCGCCGGGTTCCGGCTCGGGCAGCGGCACGAAGCGGCGCCGCAGGCGCACGCGCTTCAAGGCGGCGTGAATGGCGATGCGGGCCAGCCAGGTCGAGAGGCGGGCGCGGCCGGCGAACTCGCCCAGGTGCACATAGGCGGAAACGTAGGCTTCCTGCAACACCTCCTCCGCCTCGGCGTCGTCGCGCAAGATCGAGCGCACGATGCGATAAAGGCGGCGATTGTAACGCCGCATGAGCAGGTCGAAGGCCGCCGCGTCGCCGCGCAGCACGCGCCCGACCAGCGTTGCCTCCGTCGCCGCGTCCGCGGCGCCGCCCCGCCGCAGCGCCGCCTCGGTCGAAACCCACGTCGCCATGACTCCTATCAGAGCCGCGAGCGAACGTTCGGTGACAGCGTAACCGGCGCGGCGCACCGGACTCTATCGGTCAGGAGGCAAACGAGCATGGACCGAGTTTTGACCCCGGCCTGGTGGGCGCTGCGGCTGGGGTTGGGAATCACGACGTTCTTGGCCGGGCTGGATAAGTTCTTCAACCTCTTGACGAATTGGGGCATGTACTTGAGCCCGATGGCGGAGCGCTTCTTGCCGTTCTCCGCCGATACCCTCATGCACCTGGCGGGCGTGGTGGAGATGCTGGTCGGGCTGGCCATCCTGACGCGGTTTCCGCGCTCCGGCGCGTACGCGGCCGCAGCCTGGCTGCTCTCGATCGCCGCCAATCTGGTCACCGCAAATTTCTACGATCTGGCGCTGCGCGACGTGAATCTCGCCATCGCCGCCTTCGCCCTGGCGCGGCTGGCGGAACATCGCGGCGCGCAGGCAACGAGTTCCGCCGTTTCCACGGCGGCATAACGCACCAAGGAGAAACCCCATGCTTCGCTTTCGTCCGTTCGCCGTTCTGCTCGCGCTGGCGCTCTTCGCCAGCATGGGCTTCGCCGAAACCTGGAATCACGCGACCATCGTGGACGCGGCTTGCGCCGCGAAGGCCAAAGCCGATCCGGCCGCGCATCCGGTGAGCTGCGCCTTGCAGTGCTCGTCCAAGGGCTTGGGCGTCTTCACCGCCGATGGGCAGTTCCTCAAGCTCGACCGGAACGGCACGCGCGAGGCGATCGCCATCCTGCGCCACAGCGCAAAGAAGAGCGGCGTGCAGGTGACGGTCAGGGGCGTGCGCCACGGCGACACCATCGAAGTCACCAGCATCGCCGCGCTCTGATCACGCGCGGGGGCGGCGATAAACGACGAGCGGCGCGGGGCCTCGTTTTCGGCCTCGCCCCGCTCGCCGCTCGCCCCGCCGCGGCAGCGCGAGCCGCGACCCGCGCGGTGCGGGCGGGGCTAGCGCAAGGCAGCCCGCAGGCGGCGCTCGTCGCGGCGGAAGGCGGCGGTGCCGAGGCGGCAGACGTGGCGGCCGGCGGCGTTGGTGAAGACGAGCGTGAGGGCTTGCGGCTCGATGCCGGGGGGCACGTCGAAGAAGTACAAGTTGGCGAATTCGAAATACGGCCCGGCGGCGTCGCGCAGCCGCACCGGCGCCGGATCGGGGCGCGCGGCGCGGGGCAGCCAGCGGCGGCCGCCGGCGCGCAACTCCAGCGCGAAGCGGGCGCCGGCAACGGCGGCGGAATCAATGTAGAGCACGGCGAGGCCGCGGCAATCGGCGGCGACCGCGGCGAGCGCCGGCCGCGAACGTCCGTAGGCGGCATAGAGCACGCCGTGCTCCCAGGCGCAGCGCAGCGGCGGCGTGAGGATGAGCGCGCGCACGCGCCGGGCGCGGCCGCGCCACGCCAGCCGCGCAAAGGGCGCCTGGTCGGAGGCGAGCAAGGCTGGCGACGGCTGGGGCGTGGCAAATCCCGCCGCGAGCGCACGCGACATTTCCGCCGCGCTGGGATGCGCCCAATCCGGCGGCGGCCCCGCCGCCGGGGCGGCGGCTGCCAGCAGCGCCGCCCCGAGCAGGGAGCCGAGCAACCGCAGGCTATTTCTTTTGCGCGGCGGCGTAACGGCGGTTGACTTCGTCCCAGTTGACGACGTTCCACCAGGCGTTGAGGTAATCGCCGCGGCGATTCTGGTATTTGAGATAGTAGGCATGCTCCCACACGTCGTTGCCCAGGATGGGATAGCTGCCATCCATGAAGGGGCTGTCTTGATTGGCCGTGCTGACGATCTCCAACTGCCCGCTCTTGTTCAGCAGCAGCCAGGCCCAGCCGGAGCCGAAGCGCTTCAGACCGGCATCGTTGAACGCCGTCTTGAACTGATCGAAGGACCCGAACTGCTTCTGGATGGCTTGGGCGATGGGGCCGGTGGGGGCGCCGCCGCCATTGGGTTTCATGATGGCCCAGAACATGCTGTGATTGGCATGGCCGCCGCCGTTGTTGCGCACCGCGGTGCGAATGTTCTCGGGCACTTCGTGGATGCGGCGCAAGAGATCTTCCACGGCCAGCTTGGCGAGATCGGGGCTTCCCTCGAGGGCTTTGTTCAGATTGGCGACGTAGGCGCCATGGTGCTTGTCATGGTGCAAGCGCATCGTCTGCTCGTCAATGTGCGGCTCGAGAGCGTTGTAGGCGTAAGGAAGAGGCGGCACTTCGTAGGCCATGAGAGGTGGTTCTCCTTTCTGAACCGAGGTCAACCCTTTAGTGTAAAGGCGCGAGCGCGGAGCGGGGCGCGGCGCCCGGCCTGACGCCGCCGATCGCGCCGCCTCCAGGGGCGGCCGCGGCGCGGGAACCGCAGGCGCGAACGACTCGCGGCGCGTCCGGAGCGCGCTACATGCCTTCGTAGTTGGGACCCCCGCCGCCCTCGGGCGGGACCCAAGTGATGATCTCGTAGGGATCCTGAATGTCGCAGGTCTTGCAGTGAACGCAGTTGGAAGCGTTGACGTGAATGCGCTTGGTGCCGTCTTCGGCCGGCAGCATCTCGTAGACCTGCGCGGGACAAAAGTGCTGGCAGGGGTTGCCGTACTCGACGATGCAGCGAGTGTTGCAGATGTCGGTGTCGTGGATGATCAGATGCGGCGGCTGATCTTCCTCGTGGCGGGTGCCGGAGTGATAGACGTCGGTGATCTTGGAAAAGGTCAGCTGCTCGTCGGGCTGCAAGGACCAGTCGTGGCGCGGCGCGGCCTGGAGCTTCTGCATGCGCAGGTGGCCGGCGCGCGCAAGCATGGGATCGCGCCAGCCGCGGCCGCCGGTGAGCATCTGCGCCGCGCCGTTCAGCAAGCCGGCGAAGAGGCCGCGCTCGAAGCCCTGATGAAAATTGCGGACGGTCCAAAGCTCGCGGCGGATGGCGCCGGCGGCGACGCGCTCCGGATACGTGCGCGCCACGGCGGCGGGGTCGCCGGTGCGCCAGGAGTCGAAGATGGCCTCGGCGGCGAGCATGCCGGAGTGAATCGCCAGGTGAATGCCCTTGAGGCGCTGGCTGTTGACCAAGCCGGCGGCATCGCCGATCAGCATCCAGCCGGCGCCGGCGGCGGGCGGCTGCGAGTAGTAGCCGCCCATGGGCACGGTCTTGGCGCCATAGCGGATCATTTCGCCGCCGGCCAGGATTCGGCGCACGAAGGGATGGGTCTTGAAGCGCTGAAAGAGCACGTGGGGATCGGCGCCGGGATCGTGGTATTCGAGGCCGGTGACGAGGCCGAGCGAGACGCGATGGCCGGCGAGGCCGTAGATCCAGCCGCCGCCGTACATCGAGCGCGGCACCGGCCAGCCCATGGTGTGCCAGACGCGTCCGGGCGGCATCCGGCCGGCGGGCACGCTCCAAATCTCCTTGACGCCGAGAGCGTAGAGCTGCGGATTGGGTCCGGCCAGGCCGAGGCGGCCGAGCAGCTGCTTGGTGAGCGAGCCGCGCGGGCCTTCGGCGAGCACGACCAGCGGGGTCTTGAGGTCGTAACCGGGCTCGAAGTTGGCCTTGCGCTCGCCGCGCCGGTCCACGCCCTTGTCGTCGGTGCGCACGCCGATGACGGCGTGGCGCTCGCCGAAGAGCAGGCGCGCGCCGGCGGTCGCGGTGAAGATGGTCAGACCGGCGGCCTCGACTTGCTCGCCCAGCCACTTGCCCAGGCGGTTGAGCGAGACGACGTAGTTGCCATGATTGCGCAGCGGCGGCGGGGTGATGGGAAAGCGGAGCGCGCGGCGCGAGGTCAGGAAGAACGCGGCGTCGTCGGCGACGGCGGCTTCGATGGGCGCGCGCTCGCGCCAGCCGGGCAGCAGCCGGTCGAGCGCGCTGGGATCGAGCACGGCCCCGCTGAGCAGGTGGGCGCCGGTTTCGCGGCCTTTCTCGAGGATGAAGATGGAGTCCTTGGCGGGCAGGCGCGGCTCGCGCTCGCGGTGCTCGTCGAGCAGCTGCGCCAGCCGCAAGCCGCAGGCGAGGCCGGCGGGGCCGGCGCCGACGATGACGACGGCGGCCTCCAGGCTCGGGCGCTCGGTGGTCATAGGAACTCCCCGGCGCCGCCGCTAGCCGCCGGCCTTGGCGGCCTTGACCGCCTCGATCAGCGCGGGCACGACTTCGAAGAGATCGCCGACGACGCCATAATCGGCGATCTCGAAGATGGGCGCTTCGCGGTCTTTGTTGATGGCGACGATGGCGCGCGAGCTTTTCATGCCGACCAGATGCTGGATGGCGCCGCTGATGCCGACGGCGAGATACAGCTTGGGCGCGACGGTTTGGCCGGAGCTGCCGACTTGGCGGTCCATGGGGAGCCAGCCGCTGTCGCAGATGGGGCGGGAGGCGGCGACTTCGCCGCCGAGCGCGTCGGCGAGCGCGCGGATGAGGTCGAGGTTCTTGGCTTCCTTGATGCCGCGGCCGGCGGAGACGATGATCGCGGCCTGGGTCAAGTCCACCGCCTGCTTGGCCTCTTGGAAGGGCGCCTCGGGCGCAGCGGCGGGGGCGGCGGGGGCGACCATCTCGGCGGCGATGGGCGCGGGCGCGGCCGCGAGGGCGGCGCGGTCGGCGCGGAAGGCGCCGATCTGCACGGAGAGGAACGCCGGAGCCTCGCCCGGCACGACGAGATCGGCGGCGAGGCGCCCTTGGAACATCGGGCGCGACACGGTCAGGCGGCCGTCTTCGACGCGCAAGGCGGTGAGGTCGCCGAACAGCGCGCGCGCCATGCGCGTGGCCAGGCGGGGGGCGAAGTCGCGCGTCTGATAGCTGTGGGCGAAGAGCACGGCGCGGGGCTGGCGGCGCGAGACGATCTCCTGCAGCGCCTGCGTGTAGGCCTCGGGCGTGTATTCGGCCAGCGCGGGGTGGCGCGCGGCCAGCACGCCGGCGAGCTGATAGCGCGCCAGTTGCGCCGCCAAGCCGCTCTCCGCCGCGCCCTCGAGCAGCACCGCGTGCACGGCGGCCTGCCACGGTGCGGCCAGCTGCTGCGCGGCGGCGATGGCTTCGGCGGTGGCGGCGCTCAGCTTGCCGCCGCGATGCTCGGCGACGACTAAAACGGTGGCGTGTTCGGAGGCCATGGGCGAGAAGTTCAGATCACGCGCAAGTCGTTCTTGAGGCGGGCGGCGAGCTGGGCCGCAACTTCCTTGGCCGGGCCCTCCAGCAGCTCGGTCTTCTTGGTCTTGACCGGCACGTAGAGCTTGGCCACGCTCTGGCGGTTCAGCGAGGGGGAGACGCCGAGGTCGGCCAGCGCGACCGTGGCGAGCGGCTTGGACTTGGCCTGCTTGATGCCCATCAGCGTGGCGTAGCGCAGCTTGTTGATGCCGGATTGGATGGTGAGGACCGCGGGCAGCGGCAGGTTCAAATACTGGAAGTAGCCGTTCTCGAGCTCGCGCTTCACGCGCACGCCGCCCGCGGCGGGCTGCACCTGCATGATGATCGTGGCGTGGGCGATGCCGAGCAGTTCGGCGAGCACCACGCCGGTCTGGCCGTAGCCGTAGTCCTCCGATTGCAGGCCGGTGAAGATGAGGTCGAACTTTTCGCCGGCGATGGCGCGGGCGATGGCCTCGGCGGCGGCGTAGCTATCGAGGCGATGGGCGTCGTCGCCGGCGACATGGATGGCGCGGTCGGCGCCCTTGGCCAGCGCCTCGCGCAACACCTGCGCGGCGCGCGCCGGGCCGACGGTGAGCGCCACGACTTCGCCGCCATGCGCCTCTCTCTGCCGCAGGGCTTCTTCGAGCGCGTAGGCGTCGGGCTCGTTGGTTTCGTAGGCGACGTCTTCGCGAATCCAGGCGCCGTCGCCCGCCACCTTGATGGGCGCGTCCTTGGCGGGCACCTGCTTGACGCAAACCAGAATCCTCATGCCGGCTTCCGCGGCGGCGTGGCCGCAAAACGGTTCAGTATAAGGCAGCGCGGCGCGGCCCGGCGGCGAGGCGGGCGAGAAAGACGCGGCTTGGGCCGCGACGCAGGTCGGCGTTGCGCTTCCCGGCGGCGCGCCATCCTGCGAAGCGCCGGAGATCCTGGCGCCCGGGGCGGGGCGGCGCGCGAGGCCGGATGCGGCGCCATGGGGGAAAAACGGCGGAAAAAAGAAGCCCTTGACTCTGGACTTAGCTCTAGAGTGTAGGCTTGAGAGAGAGAAGGCCAGGCCATGCAAATCGGCATCGTCGCGCAGAAGACCGGGATCAGCATTGACGCGATTCGCTTCTATGAGCGGACGGGCTTGCTTGCAAAGCCGCCGAGGACGGAGGGCGGCTTCCGGCGCTACGACCAGAACGATCTCGAGACCTTGGCGTTTATCCGCCGCGCGCAGGGCCTCGGTTTCAAACTCAGCGAGATTCGGGAGCTGCTGCCGCTGCGCGGGAACCGCTTGCAGCCTTGTGCGCCGGTGCAACGCCGCTTGCAAGAAAAGCTGGCGGACGTGCAGCAAAAATTGCGCGCCCTTCGCAAGCTAGAGCACGAATTGCGGCGGGCGCTGCGAAGTTGCGACCGAGAACTCCGCAAGCAAGGCGCTCATTGTCCCATGTTGCGAGAGACCCGCCAGCGTAGGCCGGCCCTTGACGAGATAGGGCTGGGGGCGCCGCCCAAGAACGGGTCCGGGGTGCGGGCGCCCGGAAAGGGGGAAATCCAATGAAGGAAAAATCTTTCGCAGTTGCCTCGACGCTTGCCGCCTTGCTGGCATCCCTTTGCTGTCTGGGCCCGCTGCTGCTGGGCGGAGCCGGCCTGGGCGCGCTGCTCGTGGCGACCTTTGCGCCGCTGCGGCCCTATTTTTTGGCGGCCAGCGCTCTGCTTTTGGCCGGGGGCTTCTATCTTGTGTATCGCAAACCGCGGGCGAAGGGCGGGTGCGAGGGCGAGACGTGCGCGCCGGAGAGCAAAACCCGCCGCATGGCGAAGCCCCTGCTTTGGATTGCGGCGTTTGCGGTCGCCGCGCTCGCCTTGTTCCCGTCTTACGGAGCCAGGTTGGTGGGCAGCCCGGCAGCCGCATCGCAAGCGGCTTCGGCCGGCGTGCGGACCGCCGAGTTGAAGATCACCGGCATGGATTGTCCGGTTTGCGCCAGCGTAATCCAGCGGAAGCTGCTTCAGACTCCCGGAGTCGTGGGCGCCCAGGTCCGCTATCCGGCCGGCTCGGCGACGGTGCGGTTCGACCCTTCGCGGACCGATGCCGGCAAGCTGGCCACGGCGGTGAAGGACGTGGGATATCAAGCGGAAGTTTCGAATCCAGGACGGCGGTAAAGGCGGTGCCGCTGTTTGAAAAGGGGGAAGTCATGCGAAACCGGAAGAAAATATTTGCCCTGGCGCTGCTGGCAATGCTCATGCCGATGGCGGCATCGAGCCAGCGGCCAAAACCGGCGACGGCTCGCCTCCAAGTCACGCAATGCGCGCTGAAGGTCAGCGGCATGACCTGCGGCGGCTGCGCCGCAATGGTCGAGAAGGGACTGCTCACGGTGGCGGGGGTCGAAACGGCGAGCGTGGATTTCAAGACCGGCGAAGCGCGGGTCAGTTTCGATCGAACCAAGACCACGCCTGGCAAGATCGTGGCCGCTTTCAACCGGGCCAATGGCGGCTTTCGCGTCCAGACGGCGAAGGCGGCTGCGAAGTAGCGAGCCCGGCGGCGAGCGCCGTGAGGGACGGGGTTCGAGAAGGGGAGAGGATGTCCGATTGCTGTTCCACAACCTCGCAGCGGTTTGATTTGGTGATTCTCGGCTCCGGCTCGACGGCGTTCGCGGCGGCGTTGCGCGCGGCGGAGTTGGGCAAAACAGCCGTGATGGCGGAAGAACGCATCGTCGGCGGAACGTGCGCCAACCGGGGATGCCTGCCGTCCAAAAATCTGATCGAAGCCGCGAGGATCGTGCACGAGTCCGCGCACCCGCGCTATCCCGGGCTGACGCCGGCCAAGATGGCGGTGGATTTTCGAGCCCTGGTCCGGCAAAAGGACGAAGTGGTCCGCGGCTATCGAAGGAAGAAGTACGAGAGCCTGGTTGGCGGCCGCATCAGCATCGCAGAAGGGCACGTCGAGTTCGCCGATCCCCATACCGTGGCGGTGGACGGCAAGCGGCTCACGGGCGAGAAAATCTTGATCGCCACCGGCTCGCGCCCGGCGGTCCCCGGCATCGAAGGCTTGGACGCCGTGCCCTACCTCACCAGCGACCTGCTCGCCGCGGATGAAAGCCAGGAGCTGACCGATCTGCCGCAATCGCTGGTCATCGTCGGCGGCGGATACATCGGGCTGGAGCTCGGGCAGATGTTCCGCCGCTTGGGCAGCGAAGTGACCATTCTGGAGCGAAGCCAGCAGTTGCTCGCGCACGGCTACGAGCCGGAGATCGGGCGGGAAATCGGGCGGGTATTCGAGTCGGAGGGCATTCCCGTCGTGACCCAGGCGAAGATCGAGCGGGTGCGGCAAGAAAACGGAAGGGTCGTCGTCACCGTCTCCCGCAATGGCCGCGAGCAAGAGTTTCGGGCGGAAAAACTGCTGCTGGCGGCCGGCCGCCGGCCGAACTCCGACCGGATCGCGCTCGAGCGCGCCGGGGTGCGGACCAATGGGAGCGGTGCAATCATCGTAGACGGCCATCTGCGCACGAATGTTCCGCACATCTTCGCAGCCGGAGACGTCATCGGGCGCGAGGGCGGAAGCCAAATGGCCACGCCCGTCGGCAGTCACGACGGAGGCATCGCGGCTCACAATGCGCTGTCCGGCGAGGAGCCGCGCCGCGCGGACCATCGCGTGCTCCCGCGGGCGATCTTCACCGACCCGCAAGTCGGCATCGTGGGCCTCACCGAGGCAGAAGCGATCGCCGCCGGGCATTCCTGCTGGTGCCGCACGGTTGCGATGGCGCTGGTGCCGCGCGCCGGAGCCATTCGCGACACCCGCGGCATCGTCAAGATGGTCGCCGACGATGCGACGGAAGAGGTGCTGGGCGTCTCGATGGTCGGCGCCAATGCCGGCGAGGTGATCCACGAAGCCGCCATGGGCCTGCGCTTCCGGGCGAAGATCGGCGATTTTATCGATCTCCTGCACGTCTATCCCACGATGGCGGAGGCCCTCAAGATCGCCGCCATCTCGCGGTTCAAGGACCCGGCCAAGCTGTCTTGCTGCGCGGAGTAGCGCGGCGCATCGCCGCCCGTGATGGCGCCGCCGGGAGCTTCGCTCGCCCGCCGCCGGCCCGGGGCGCCGAGGAACCCGCCGCGCCGATTGCGTTGCGGAAGATCAGGCCGGCCGCTGGAACTGCCTTGTAAGGGCGGCCCCGCTGCTCCGAATTCTTCGAGTTCTTCGGGGCCGCCTGCATTGCCTGCACCCGTTTCAGAGCCTCGTCCGCCTCCTCCACCAACTTCTTCCTCAGTTGCGAGTTCGGAGTCCGTCTCGGGTCGCTCGCCATCCTTTCAACGCTTCCAACATCCTCGCGTTTTCCTGTGGGGATGCTTCCGGGTCGGGGCCGAATAGCCTAAGGCGCAGAGCGCGGCCGAACGCGCCGCGCCACGCCGAACCGGCATAATCGCCGGCCCCGGGGCCGCCTTCGGCGGCAAAGACGAGGCGGAAATGGCTCAACGGCAAACGCGGCGCATCCATCGAATTCCGCTTCCAGCTAAATCTCTCACCGCGAGACAATAGGATCAATCATCGCAAGGTTGCGAAAGTTACTCTTTTGAGACAAGCGCGGCGGGAGGCAAGGAAGGCGGCGCGGCCGGATTAAGACTTGGCCAACGCTAGAAATGCTTGCCGGAGCCGGAACGCCTCACGCCGGCGCCGGAGGCGAAGCCGAGGACCGCGGCGCGGGCGGCGAGGCGGGGCTAGCGCTGGCAGCGGGGGCAGAAGTGGGTGCCGCGGCCGGCAAGGACGATGCGGCGGATGGGCGCGCCGCAGCGGGGGCAGGGCCGGCCGGCGCGTCCGTAGACGCGATGGCGCGTCTGGAACCAGCCGCGCGCGCCGTCGCTGGCGACGTAATCGGCGATGGAGCTGCCGCCGGCGGCGATGGCTTCTTGCAGCACGCCGCGAATCGCGCGGCGCAGGCGCTCCAGCCGCGCGCGCGAGAGATGGCGGGCGCGCGGCGCGATGCCGGCGCGGAACAAGCTCTCGTCGGCATAAATGTTGCCCAGCCCGCGCAACAGCGCCTGGTTCAACAACAGGCTCTTGATGGCGGCGGCGCGGCCGTGGAACAGGCGCGCGAATTCGGCGGCGCCGATGTCGAGCGGCTCGCGGCCGGGGACGATCTGGCGGCGCGGATCGGCGGCGCCGCCGGGACGGCCGAGCGCGACGCGCCCGAAGCGGCGCGGATCGCTGAAGCGCAGCTCGCGCCCCCCGGCGAGACGCAGAACGAAGTGCGTGTGCGGCGCGAGCGGCGCGGCGGCTGGGACGAGCAGCAGCTTGCCGCTCATGCCGAGATGCAACAAGAGCAACACGCGCGGGTCGCGCGATTCCCCGGGCGGCGCGGCCAAGGCGTCCTTTCGCGCGTGCCCCGGCCGCGAGCCTGAAATTGGCGGGCGGGAATGCCCGCCCCGCTCAGCGGCTTGCCCCGCTCCTGGATCCGAATCCGGCGGGCAGGAATGCCCGCCCCGCTGCGAGCGGCCGGCCGCCGGGGCGCCGAGCGCGGACGAGGGATCCGCGCCGGAAGCGCGCGCGGGCGGCGGGCCGAGCTCGACGAGGATGAACTTGCCGGCGCGCTCAATTGCGCCGACGCGCAGGCCGCCGAGACGGCGCAAGAGCCCCCGCTCGCCCCGCACCAGGCCGCGAAACCGTTCCCGCGCACCGGCGACGACGGCGCCGGCGAGGGCGGCGCGCAGCCCGCGAACCACGGTCTCGACCTCGGGAAGTTCCGGCATGGCGCGGCGTCAGGGTGATTATGACGGACGCGCGGCAACGGCCGCCGGATGGCGGCCGCCGCGAAAGCCGGGAGGATCGGGGCGGCGGAAGGACCGGAGAGCGGGGGCGGAGATCGCCGAGGCGGGGGCAAGCTACACTGGCGGACAATGGCCACTTCGACCAGCCCGGGCGCGTCCCGCACGCGCGAGGGGCGGCTGGCGCTATATCTGCGGTTGGCGCGCCCGTTTACCCTGTTGCCGCCGATGGTGGGCATCGTCGCCGGCTCGCTGGTGGCGTATGGCGCGACGCATGCGAGCTGGTCGTGGCGCGTGGTGCTGGGGGCGGCGGCGGCCGCGGCGCTGCTGAACGCGGCGAGCAACGTTCTCAATCAGATTTGCGACCGCGCGATCGACCGGCGCAACAAGCCCTGGCGGCCGATTCCGGCTGGGACGGTGACGACCGCGGAAGCGGCGCGGCTGAGCGCGGCGCTCTACGCGGCGGCGCTGCTGGTGCCGGCGCTCGTAGGCTGGCAGCTCTTCGCGCTCTATGCCGCGGCGGCGGCGGCGACCTACTTATACTCGGCGCCGCCGCTGCGCACCAAGCGCAGCCCGTGGGGCGCGAACTTGACGATTGCGGCGGCGCGGGGCGAGCTGCTGAAGGTCGCGGGCTGGGCGGCGGTCAGCTCGGTGACGCTCAGTTGGGAGCCGTGGATCATCGGCGCCGTTTTCTTCTTGTTCCTGCTGGGGGCGACCACGACCAAGGATTTCGCCGACATGGCCGGCGACGCCGCCGAGGGCTGCCGCACGCTGCCGGTGGTGCTGGGGCCGCGGCGCGCGGCCTGGGCCATCGCGCCGTTTTTCTTCTTGCCGTGGATTTTGCTGATCGCCGCCGCCAGCGCCGGCTGGCTGAGCGCCAGCCGGAGCGGCATCGATCTGCTGGCGGCGCTGATGCTGATCTGGGGCGGCTGGGTCGCGCGGCTGCTGATTCGCGATCCGGCGAAGCTGGTGAGCGAAGGCGAAAACCATCCGGCGTGGCGGCAGATGTACTGGATGATGATGACCGCGCACTTGGCGCTGGCGGCGGTGTATCTGGCGCCGCGCTAGCGGCCGGCGCCGGCGGCGGGCGGGGCGATAAGCTTCGCCTCGCTTCGTTGCCGGCCGCTCGGCCTCCTTTACGTACTTCCGTGTACGCTCAGTCGGCCTCGCTCCCGGCGCCTCGCGCCGTTCGCTTCTCGCCCCGCTCCGGCGTCGTTACCAGGTACGGACCCGCCCTGCGGAATTTCGCGGGTCTCCCCCTCGATCTCGGCTGGCTGGATTCTTGGTGATGGCCTCGGGGGCTGCCGCCCTCGGGGATCTCGGCGCGGCGGGCGCGAGCGCGGGGCGGCCAAGCGGCGCCAAACGAAAAGCGCCGGGCCGCGGCAAGCGCGGCACCGGCGCGAAAGTGAACCAATTCGATGCGAATTAAAACTAAGACGTCTTGTGCTTGCGCGCGTGCAGCGCCTTGACGCTGCTGACGGTCAGGGTATCGCCGTCGAGCGAACCCTTCACCACCACCGCTTGGCCGGCGAAGGCCTTCAGCTCATCGGGGTTGGAGACTTTATAGACTTTGTCGCGCGAAACCAGCACGGCACTGTCGCCCATCTTCAGGCATTTCGAAACACAAGCCACGGAGGTGTTCTTGGCGCCGCACATGGAGTCGCCCACCTTGCCGCGGAGGGTGACGTCGGCCGCCGTCGCCAGCAGCCCCAAACTCGCCACCAAGGTCACTACCGCGAGTAACTTCTTCATGCAAATTCCTCCTGCAGGGATGTAAATTGCCGAGCGAGCCGCCCGCCCCGGCGGGGCGGAGCAAGCCGCGAACCGAACCGGTGAGGATGATACACTTTCGTCCTCGTCGCTGTCCACGAGCGGGGCAGGCTTACGGCCATTTCCAACTCGCCGTGGCGCCTAATAGATGCGCGAGCCGTTCGGTCCGGTACAATTAATGCCTTTGCGACGCTTGTCCGGCTCCGCCGCGCGCCCATCCCGGTTGCGACCTCTGCCGCCAACCCGCTCGTTTGTGCTTTTTTGCACGCTTTTCGCGCTCCTGCTTACGAACAGCGGCTGCGGCATCCTTTGGACCCGGCGCAGGGTTCCCAAGCTGCCCAATTTGCCGATGCGCACGGCCACGACCGAACAGTTGAAGGCCATCCTCAACCATTACGCCGATGCGATTCAAACGTTGAATGCAAAAATATTGTTGGTGGCGTCGACCGGCGGCGCGCACACCGGCTCGGTGACCAACTACCATGAAATTCAGGGTTACCTGCTGATTCGCAAGCCCGGCGACGTGCGGCTGATCGGTCAGTTTTCCATTTTCGGCACGATCTTCGAGATGGCCACGAATGGAACCGATTTTGAGCTTTCGATTCCACCGCGGGGCGAATTTTTCACGGGCCAGAACGACTATGTGCCGCCGGGGGTGCACAATCCCTTGGAGCGGCTGCGGCCGCCGATCATCCTGCAATCGTTGCTGATCAACCCCATCGAGCCGGGCCAGCAGGTGGTGGCGATGAACGACAACGCCGACACCCAGGCGGAGTACACGCTGCTGGTGCTGCAACCGGACGGCGCCGGGGTCGAGCACCTGGTGCGCAAAGTGATCTTCAGCCGCTACGACCTGCTGCCGCGGCAGGCGATGTTTTATCGTCCCGACGGGACGGTGGCGACGCGGGCCGAATACGGCGAGTTTCTCAACTACGGGGGAGTGTTGTTTCCCTCGCAGGTGCTGATCGAGCGGCCGGACGAGGAATACTCGATCCGGCTGCTGATCGAAACGGCGAAATTCAACGAGCCGCTGCCCGACAGCGATTTCGTGCTGAAGCGGCCGGCGGGTGCGCGCCTGGTGCCGCTGGGGCCGGCGCCGGCGGCGCCCGAGGAGCGGCGATGAACCGGATGATCCTGGCGAATCTGCGCAGCCGCCCGCTGCGCAGCTTGATCGGCGTGATCGCGGTGGCGATCGAGGTGGCGATGATCTTGCTGCTGGTGGGGCTGACCAACGGCATGATCCACGACGCCCGCAACCGCCTGCAGGGATTGGAGGCGGACATTTTGGTGCGGCCGCCGAGCACCTCGGCGTTCATGCAGATGAGCGGCAATATTTTGCCGACGAAGCTGGCGGCGGTGCTGGCGCGGCAGCCCGGGGTGAAGGCGGCGACGCCGGTGGCGATGCAGGTCAACAGTCAAGGGCTGACCACGATCGGCGGCATCGACCTGGCTTCGTTCAGCGCCGTCAGCGGCGGCCTGCATTTCGTAGCCGGCGGCCCGAAGCTGGGCCCGGGCGACGTGATCGTGGACGACCTCTATGCCGAGAGCAACCGGCTGCATGTCGGCGAGAAGATTCCCTTGCTCGGCCACTCGTTCACCATCACCGGCATCTTCGAGCACGGCAAAGGCTCGCGCCTGTACATGGGGCTCAAGACCCTCGACGACCTGATCGGCGCCCCGGATAAGGCGGCGGTGATCTACGTCAAGCTCGACGACCCGTCGCAGACGCAGGCGATGCTCGGCAAACTACGCGCGTTGCTGCCCGGCTATCAGGTCGAGGCGATGCAGGAATATCTGACGATGTTCACCGCCAACAAGCTGCCCTTCTTGCCGATCTTCCAGGGTGTGCTGATTTCGATCGCGGTGATCATCGGGTTCTTGGTGATCTTCTTGACGATGTACACGACGATCCTGGAGCGCACGCGCGACATCGGCATCTTGAAGGCGCTCGGGGCGTCGAAGCTCTATATCGTCCAAGCGATCCTGCGCGAGACCGGAGCCCTGGCGGTAGTGGGGATCGGGGTGGGCATCGGACTGACGCAGATCGTACGGGCCGGCCTGCACGGCGCCTATCCGACGCTGCCGATCTTGATGCAGCCGGCGTGGGTGGGCTGGGCGGCGCTGATCGCCATCGTCGGGGCGATGATCGGCGCGTTGTATCCGGCCAGCCGGGCGGCGGCGCAAGACGCGATCGCGGCGCTGGCCTACGAGTAACGAAGCCGGGGTCCGGGGCAGGCGCTGGCGGATGGCGGCTGGCCGCCGGCATGGGGCCGAGGCGGCGGCCGGGCGCGGGCGGCCGCCGGGGGGCGAGCGTGCGCCCACGCGGTGGGGCGAAGAATCCGGCGGGCTACAATGGATTGACTTCGCACGCATGGCGGGCTCGGGCACAACGTATTTCGGCACGGACGGCATTCGCGGCGTCGCCGGCGAGCCGCCGCTGGACCCGGCGACGGTGTATGCGATCGGCCTGGCGCTCGGCGACGACCTGCGGGCGCACGGCCCGGCGTCGGTGGTGATCGGGCAAGACACGCGGGAAAGCAGCGGATGGATCGCCGAGACGCTGGCCGCCGGCCTGGCGGCGCGGGAGGTGCGGACGGCTTCCGCGGGCGTGATCACGACGCCCGGCATCGCCTACCTCACGCGCACCGGCGATTTCGCGGCCGGGGTGATGATCTCCGCCTCGCATAATCCATACCAAGACAACGGCATCAAGGTTTTCGAACACTCCGGCTACAAGCTGCCGGACGCCGATGAAGCCGCGGTCGAAGCGGGCATCGAACGCTATCGCGCGCAGGGACTGGCGCCGGCGCGGCGCGCGCCGGCCGAGGACGCCGGCCTGCGGCGGCGCTACGTGGAGTATTTGCGCACCCGGGTGGCGGGCGTTTCCCTGCGCGGGCTGAGCGCGGTGATCGACTGCGGCAACGGCGCCGCCAGCGCGGTGGCGGGCGAACTGTTCGAAGGGCTGGGACTGCGCGTGCATTGGCTCGGCAACCGGCCCGATGGGCGCAACATCAACCGCGATTGCGGCGCGCTGCACCCGCAGGCGATGGCGCGTGCGGTCACGGCGCGAGGCGCCGATTTCGGGCTGGCGCTCGACGGCGACGCCGACCGCGCCATCCTCGCCGACGCTTCGGGGCGGCTGGTGGACGGGGACCGGGTGCTGTACGTCGCCGCGCGCGACTTGCTGGCGCGCGGCCGGCTCGAGCCGCGGGTGGTCGTGGGCACGGTGATGTCGAATTTGGGGCTGGAGGTGGCGCTGCGGCGGGAGCAGATCGCGCTGCTGCGCGCGCCGGTGGGCGACAAGTACGTCCTGGAGCAGATGCTGGCGAGCGGCGCGGTGCTCGGCGGCGAGCAGAGCGGGCACGTGATCTTTCGCCAAGACGCCACCACCGGCGACGGCTTGCTGACGGCGCTGCGCGTGCTCGAGATCATGGCGCGGCGCGGGGCATCGCTGGCGGCGCTGGCGGAGGGGTTCGTCGCGTTTCCGCAGAAGCTGGTGAACGTGCGGGTGCGGGAAAAGACGCCGCTCGAGCAGCTGGCGGCGACGGGCGAAGCGATCCGCGCCGCTGAAGCCGCTTTCGCCAACGGCAGCCAGGGGCGGGTGCTGGTGCGCTATTCCGGCACCGAGCGCCTGGCGCGGATCATGGTCGAAGCCGCCTCCCAGGGCGAAGTGGAACGCCACTGCCAGGCGATTGCGCGCGCGCTCGAGGCCGAGATCGGCGAGGCACGCGAGTAAGCGGGCGGGGATCAAGGAGCGCAGACCGGAGCACAGCCGTTGCCCGCCGGCGCGCGCCTCGCGTGCGCCCCGGTCAGGTATAATTGCGGAGTCGGTCCATGAAGCCCAACATCCATCCCGCTTACCGCGAGGTGCGCGTCCATTGCGCCTGCGGCAACAGCTTCGTAACCCGGAGCACGCACAAGGGCGACATCCACGTGGAAATCTGCTCGCAGTGCCATCCCTTTTTCACGGGCAAGCAGAAGCTGGTGGATACGGCCGGCCGCGTCGAGCGCTTCCAGCGCAAGTACGCCAAGATCAACAAGTAGCGCTTCCCTACCATCGCCGGCCCAGAGTTGGCGGCGCATCCGCGCAAGGTGTCGAGCATCCCTGTCCGACGCCGCGGCGGGCCGCTATCGTGAGCCCGTTCCGCCGTGGAGCATGGAGAGCAGGCGGGCGGCCGCGTGCGCGGCGCAGGGCGGCGCGCTAAGGGGTGAGGACGACGCGCCGGGCGCGCGCTTCGCGCGTGTAGAAGGCCAGGACGCCCGCGGCGACGAGCGCGAGACACACGCCTACGGCGCCGAGGTCGGCAGTCACGGCGATGTAGAGCCAGCCGGCGAGGGCGATCAGCGACGGCAGGGGAAACAGCCACATGCGGAAGGGCAGGCGCAGGTCCCGGCGCTTCCAGCGGATCAGCCATTGCGCCCCGACCTGCGGCACGAACTTCATGAATACTTGCAGCACCAGCAAGAATTCGATGAGGCGGCTGAGCGAAAACACGCAGGCGAGCATGGCCAAGCCGCCGATCAACAGCAGCGAATAATCGGGAAAGCGCTGGCGCGGGTGCAAGTGCCTGAAGACGCGGAAGAAATTGCCGTCTTCGGCGGCGGCATAGGGGACGCGGGAATAGCCGAGCATACCGGCAAAAAGCGAAGCCAGCGTGATTGCCAGGATCAGCATGGTCATCACCGTGGCGGCGGCGGGTCCGGCCACGGCGCGCATCAGATCGGTGGCGATGGCGGTCGAATGCACGGCCACGCTCCAAGGAAGCGCGGCGACGATGCCGGCGGTCATCATCAGATAGAGGGCAGCGACGGCGCCCACCGCCCAGAGCACGGCGCGGGGAATGACCTTGCCCGGCTCGCGCACTTCGGCAGCCACATAGTTGACCGTCCAATAACCGGCATAGTCGTACATCGCATAGCGGGTGGCATGGCCGAGGCCGCGAAAGACGGCGCCGCCGCGCGGCCAGGGGGCGAAGCGCAGACGCGCCAGTTCCATATGGGGCCAGGCCGCGGCCAGCAGCCAGACGACGGCGCCGGCGAGCAGCACCCATAGAAAGTAAGAGAGCAGGCGCGTGCCGGAGATATTGCGATAAAGAATCGCGACGCAGGCGAGGGCCGCGCCCGCGGCCACGAAGGGCAGCGCCCGCGCGGAGATCGGCAAGATCGCGGCCAGGTAATCGGCGAAGCCGACGCAACCGGTGGCGAGGGAGAGCGGGGCGGTGAGCACGATCTGCCAGACGAACAAGAACGACAGCAAGCGGCCCAGGCCGATGACCCCAAACCCTTCCCGCAGATAAACGTAAGGGCCGCCGGAACGAGGCAAGGCGGCGCCCAATTCGGCCCAGATCAGGCCGTCGCACAGCGCCACGACCGCGCCCAGCACCCAACCCAGCATCGCCTGCGGCCCGCCCAGCGTCGCCAGCAACAGCGGCATGGTGATGAAGGGCCCAACCCCGACCATGTGCAAAACGTTCAGGGCGGCGCCATGCCAGACGCCGACGACGCGCGGCAAAGCCACGGTAGTGGAGGAGGAGGTTTGCATGGCGGCGCGGGACACGTGGTGACACGCGGTCTCATGATAGCGGCGGCACCCGTCCGCCGCCGTGTGGGCGGGGCTTTTCGCGGGGGAAACGCCACAGTTTCCGCCACGTTGCGGGCGACCGGCCAAATATGAAACCGCGACCGCTTGTAGGGTATCAGGTGCAAGCCGCTGCACTTCACCGGCGGTGGTGGAGGTTTTTTCCTGTCCCGAAAACTTGCCAATTGCGGTAAAGTCAACAGAACTGGATGTGAGTCGCTGTCGGGGGTGACTCCTTCGCGCCCTTCGTATGCGGTTGAAGTTATTGCTGATCGATCACGACGCATTGACTCCGGCGCTGGTCGCGGTGGCGCTCGAGCCTTTGGAGTGCGAAGTGCGTGCCTTTCGCGAGGCCCGCGAAGCCGCGGCGCTCCTGGAGAGCGAATCTTTCGATGCCGCCATCATCGACATGGAGATGCCGGGGATGAGCGGGCTGGAATTGGCGGGGCGGATTCGATCCTCGGCGCGCAACCGCTCGATTCCGATCGTGCTGATGAGCAACCCAGTGCAGGGCGAGGCGGCGCTGCGCGAGGAGTACGGCGGCACGGATCTGGGGATTCACTTTTATCTTGCGAAACCCTTCACGCCGGAGCGCCTCTACAGCATCTACTACGCGCTGCGGCGGGCGATCGGGCGGGAGAAGCGGCATTTTCCGCGCGTGCCGCTGCGGTTGCCGGTGAGCTGCCGCGCCGACGGCCAAGTCTTCGAGCTCTTCAGCCTCGACTTGAGCCTGGGCGGCATGTGCCTGACCGCCGGAGGCGATCTCAATCTGCCGAAGACACTGGAGCTGGAATTCACGCTGCCGCGCGCCACCGAGCCGATTCGCTGCCGGGCGCAAGTGCTGCGGCAGGGGCCGGCGGATTCGCTAGGCGTGGAGTTCTTCGCGGTATCGGCGGAGATGCAAACCATGCTGCAGCGGCAGGTGGATGAAGCGCTGCGCACCGCCGCCGGCGCGTAAGGCGCGCCAAACCGAAGAAGGCCTGCGGGAAACCGGCCTCCCGGACCCGGGAACCCAAGTCGGCGGGCGTGGCGGGCGCCGCGGCGGACGACCGCAAATCCAGCGCCAAGACTGAGGGTGCCGGGACGCGGGAGGCCGGTTCGGCCCTCGGGGACCGCGATCGTGCCGGCGGCGGACGCCGCCTCGGATGCCACAATCGTAGGAATGGGGCTCGGCGCAGAGGACGACACGATTGTGGCGGTGGCGACGGCGCCGGGACGCGGCGGAGTGGGCATCGTGCGGCTCTCCGGCGCCCGGGCATTGGAGATCGCGCGCGCGATTTTGACGCCGGCGGGCCGGGGCTCGATCGCGCCGGCCGGCGCGGAGACCGGACAGCGAGAGCCGGCCGCGACCGGCGCTTTTGCCAGCCAATCTCCGCCGGCCTCCGCCGGATCGGGGCAAGCAGACGGCTGGCGTCCGTGGCGGGTGCGGCGGATGCTATTCAGCGATCTGGAAGAGGTTCTGGTCACGTATTTCGCGGCACCCCATTCGTACACCGCCGAAGATGTGATCGAAATCGCCGCGCACGGTTCGCCGCCGGTGCTGGCGGCGCTGGTGGCGGCGGCGCAGGCGCGCGGGGCGCGCCTGGCGGAGCCGGGCGAGTTCACGCGGCGGGCGTTTCTGCACGGCAAGATGGACCTGACGCAGGCCGAGGCGGTGCGCGACCTGATTGCCGCGGAAACGCTGCTGCAGGCGCGCACCGCGGCGCGGCAGCTGCGCGGCGCGGCGGCGGCGGGCTTGGCGCCGCTGCGGCGCCAAGTGCTGGAGCTGGTGGCGCGGCTCGAGGCCGGCATTGACTTCGCTGACGACGACGTCTCGGTGATGAGCGGCGAGGCGCTGGCCGCGAGTCTGCACGAGTTACGGCAGGCGGCGGCAGCCGCGCTCGAGCAATTCCAGCGTGGCCGCTACGCCCGCGAGGGCGTGAGCCTGGCGATTCTGGGCCGGCCGAACGTGGGCAAATCCAGCCTGTTCAACCGCCTCTTCGGGGCGGAGCGGGTGATCGTAACCGCGACGCCCGGCACGACCCGCGATCTGGTGAGCGAAGGGATCGATTTGGAGGGCATTCCGGCGCGGCTGGTGGATACGGCGGGAATCCGTCACGCAAGCGACGAGGCCGAGCGGCTGGGCATCGCCAAGAGCCGGCAGGCGGGCGCCGATGCCGACTTGGTGCTGGCGGTCTTCGACGCGGCCCGCGCATGGGAGAGCGCCGATGCCGAACTGCTGCGCGAGCTGGGCTCCTATCCGCGCGTGGTGGTGATTTGGAACAAATGCGACCTGCCGCGGCGGGCATCGGGCGCGCAACTGCGGGAGGCGCTGGAGGCGGCCGGGATCGGCGGGGGGGTGGAGGGGATCCATGAAGTTTCGGCGCTGACCGGGGCGGGGGTGCCGGAGCTACGGCGGCGCCTGCGCCAGATGCTCGCGCCCGACGCGGAAGCGGCGGCGGGCTGGCTCGGCAATGCCCGTCATGCCGCGCGTTTGCAAGACTTTGTGGCGGCATTGGAGCGGGCGCAGGCGGGCCTGCGGCAGAACATGCCGCACGAGGCGCTGCTGGTGGATTTGCACCAAGCCCGGCGCGAACTGGAAGCCATTACCGGCATGAGCGACATCGAAGATATACTGGGAATAATCTTCTCGACTTTTTGCGTCGGGAAGTGAGCGCCGGGAGGAGTCCGTAACCGTCCGGCGCAAGCGGGCATCCCATAAACGATCCTGTAGATGAGGTGACGACCATGGCCGCGCGACAGCGCCTGTTGCGTCCGCTCTTCGCCGGCGTCTTGCTGGCTGCCTTGACGGCAAGCCTGTGGTCGCAGCAAGTCGACCCGCATAAACTCAAGCCCGAAGACGATGTGTATCTGATCGGCCACCGTAAGGTCGGCAGCGGCATCGACTTCTACTCGCTGAAGAAGGAGATCGCGCTGGGGCAGGAGCTGGCGCGCCAGGTCGAGCAAAACAGCGTCGTCATCAAGGATCCGGTCATCAACGAGTACGTGAACCGGCTGGCGCAGAACTTGGTGCGCAACTCCGATGCCAAGGTGCCGTTCACGGTGAAGGTGCTGCAGGACGATTCGATCAACGCCTTCGCTTTGCCCGGCGGCTTTTTCTTCGTCAACTCCGGGCTGATTTTGGGCCTCAACGAAGAAGATGAGCTGGCGGGGGCGATGGCGCACGAGATTGCACACGTTGCCGCCCGCCATGCCACGCGCAATATGACCAAGGGGGAACTGCTGTCGCTCGCCACCATTCCCGTGGAGATCGCCGCCGGCCCCGGGCTGGGCGGCTTGGGCGTGGCGGAGGCGGCGGACTTGATCGTGCCGATGAAGTTCATGTCGTTCACGCGCGCGGCCGAGCGCGAGGCCGATTGGCTAGGCGTGCAGTATCTGTGGAAGGCCGGCTACGATCCCGAAGGGATGGTGCGGGCGTTCCAAGTGCTTGAAGAACTGGACAAGAAGCGCCCGGGATTGTTCGACCGCGCCTTCGCCAGCCACCCCCAGACACCCGACCGCGTCGCCGCCAGCCAGCGCGAGATCGCGACCATCCTGCCGCCGCGTTCGGCTTACATCGTGAATACGAGCGAGTTCAACCGGGTCAAGCTGCGGCTGGCGAAGCTGATCGAGGGCGCGAAGGTGAAGGCGCGCCAGGCGCAGCAGACGAACACGCCTCCGGGACCGCCGGTATTGACCCGCAGTCCCAATCCTTAGCCCGGGGCTTCGCCCCCCGGTCCGGGGATGCGGAGCACACGCATGAGCGGTTGACAGGGCAATAGAACTGACTAAAATAACTCCACCTTTGCCGCAAGGCTGGGGTTTGGGATGCCTGTTCCTGCAACACCCGAATCCGATCCACCGGCAGCGTGCCCGCACCGGCGCGTGCAAGTCGTAGCCCGGAAGCAAGGGTACGAATATTTCGAGTGTCTCGATTGCCGCTCGATTCTCGAACCCGAAGATCTGGAGCGGACACCGGAAGCGGAGCCGGAAGCAGAATAGGGTAGGGTTTCAAAATAGGTCGCCCGAGGCGTGAGATTCGTCATCCTTTTGGTGGCCACGCGCGTCTAAAAAAGAGAGTCGTAGTCGAGGTACACACCCGTGAATACTGCTCAATTGCAAAAGTCACTTGAGGAACTGCGTCGCGAACAAGCGCGACTCAATGAAGCGGTCCGCACACTGGAGGAATTGGTGAGCGGCACCAAGACCAACCGTTTGAGTCCGGAAGGGCGGGCGCGGATCTCCGAAGCCGCCAAGCGGCGCTGGGAAGAGCATCGGCGCAAGTCCGCCGCCGCCCGCGGCCGGCACGCGCCTTCGCACCGCGCGGCTTAACCGGCGCGCCGCGGCGGGCGCACCGGCTTTCCGGAGCGGGAGGGGCGGGCGCGATGGACGACGAGATGGGCTTTGGCCAGGGCGTATTGAGCAGGGGTCAGCAGGTGGCGGCGCAGCAGATCGCGCTTGGCCCGCCAAGGGCGCGCCGCCACGATCTGCGCGGCCAAAGCCGAGCTTAGTCCTGGGACGCGGGCGAGTTGCGCCGCGGCGGCATGGTTCAGATCGAGCGGGCGGGCGCGAGCATTGACGCGCGGGGGATCGGATTTCGCGGCCGTGGCGACCGGGCGCACGGCAGCGTCAGGCAGGCGATAGGCGAATACTTGCCGCTGCTGCGTCTGACAGGCGAGCGCAGCGATCAGCAAAAACATCAGCAGCGTCACAACCGCGGCGGGGCGCATGCCCCCAGCGTGGAGAACGGCGGCTGACACGGCAAGATACCCAAACGGGGGTAGCGAGAATGCTTGCTGCTCGCCTGGGATTCGAACGCGCCGGGGGTTACCACGCAGGCGGCGCAAAGCGCGTAGCCGGTGAAACTTGGCGATAGCCGGACGCAACCGCATTGACGTCGGCTTGCCGCCGGCCGGCGGCGCGGCGCGGCTGGCCCCGCCGCTGAGCCAGAAGGCGCCGCGTAAGCGGCTGCTGCGACGGGCGATCGCCGCATCCTGTCGTGCGATTCCCGGGGCGCTGCGCCCAAGACGCCGGCCGCCGGAGGGTTAGTAGGAAGCGGCCGGCGCGGCTTCCTCAGCCGCGAAGAGGCTGCTGTAATCCTTCACCGCAACGTCGAGAACGCGATTGCGAACCTTTTCCGCGATCTCGGCCCAGACGGTTTGCGCCGGCAAAACCCCGCGATCCTTTTCCTGATGGGTGCGGAGAGAAACGGAGCCTTCGGCCGCTTCGCGTTTGCCGACCACCAGCATGTAGGGGACCTTGTTCATTTCCGCTTCGCGAATGCGGTAGTTGATCTTACTGGTGGCGGGGGCAAGCTCGACGCGAAGGCCCAAGGCCCGGGCCTGGCGCACGAGCTGCTCGGCGTATTCGGTTTGGCCTTCAGCGATCGGCATCACCAGCGCCTGCACCGGCGCCAGCCAAGTCGGCAACGCGCCGGCAAAGTGCTCGAGCAAGATTCCCAAGAAACGCTCGATGGATCCGAACAGAGCGCGGTGAATCACGACGGGGGTGCGCGGCTGATTGTCGGCGTCGATATATTCGAGTTCGAAGCGGCGCGGCAGTTGAAAGTCGAGCTGCACGGTGCCGCACTGCCACTCACGGCCCATGCTGTCGTGAATCTTCACATCGATCTTGGGCCCGTAATAGGCGCCGCCGCCGGCATCGACTTTGTACGCGTGTCCGGCGGCCTCAAGCGCCTGCCGCAGGCCGTGTTCGGCTTTTTCCCAAAGCTCGGGGGCGCCCATGGCCTTTTCGGGCTTGGTCGAGAGAGTCATCGAATAGCGCAGGCCGAAGATGGCGTAAATCTTGGCGAGCAGGGCCAGCACCCGGCCGATCTCATCTTGAATCTGCTCCTCGCGCACGAAGAGATGGGCGTCGTCTTGGGTGAAGACGCGGGCGCGCATCAGCCCGTGCAGAGCTCCCATCGGTTCCGCGCGGTGGAGGAGCTGGCCTTCGCCGATGCGCAGCGGCAGATCGCGATAGGAGTGCTGGCGAGTCTTGTAGTAAAGCATGGTGTCCGGACAGTTCATCGGCTTCAGCGCCAATTCCGGTCCGGATTCGGCGGCATCCGGCTGCGCCGCGGCGTCCGCCGCCGCGCCATCCTCGACCAAGAACATGTTTTCGCGGAAATGGTCCCAATGGCCTGAGGTGACGAACAAATCCTTGCGATAGAGGACGGGATTGAGGATCTCCAAATAGCCCGCCTCGGCGTGAGTCTCGCGCCAGAGGCGCAGCAGTTCGTTGCGGACGACGACGCCGCGCGGATGCCAGAATGGACAGCCCGCCGACCACGGATGAAAGCTGAACAGATCGAGCTGCTGGCCGAGCTTGCGATGGTCGCGCATCTTGGAATCCTCCAAGAAGCGCAGGTACTCTTCGAGATCTTCCGCCGATTCCCAGGCCGTGCCGTAGATGCGCTGGAGCATGGGCCGGCGCTCGTCGCCGCGCCAGTACGCGCCGGCGATGGAGGTCAGTTTGAAGTGAGTGCAGGCGCCGCCCTGGGCGACATGCGGGCCGGCGCAAAGATCGATGAACCGGTCTTGGCGATACAGCGAGACGGTATCGTCGGCGATGCCGGCGAGAATCTCCAGCTTGTAATCCTGCTTCCACGCGCGAAAGAGCTCGATCGCGCGCAGGCGCGGCAGTTGGGCGCGCTCGAAGACCGGATTGCGGGCGGCGATCTTGCGCATGCGCTTCTCGATCTCGGGGAGATCTCCCGGCGTGAGCGCGCGCGGCAGGTCCATGTCGTAATAAAAGCCGTTTTCGATGGGCGGACCGATGGCGAGCTTGACGTCCGGGAAGATTTCCCGCACGGCTTGCGCCATGATGTGCGAGCTGGAGTGGCGCACGCGGCGCAAGCGCTCGGCGCGCGGCAAGCCGGGCGGAACGACATTCGGTATCCAGGTCAGACCGGCGAGGATGGAGTCGGCATCGGACATCGGCAATCTCTGAATTTTAGCAAGCGCCGGTTCCGCGCCGTGCGCTCAGGGGCGTGGCTGGCTTTCGCAGCGGGCGGCGGCCGCGGGCGGGGCGGCGGCCTGGCGGCAGCGCTGCCAGCGGCGCAGGTAAACAGCCAGGTTGAGGGCGCACACCGCCACCGCGCCGGCAATGAGCACCGTGCCCGGGAGGTTGGGATACACCAGGAGCTGCAAATAGTGCAGCAGGAAGCTCCCCTGATACGCGGCCTCGCCGGCGCAGCGCTCGAGACTCCCTTCGAGCAACGTCAGTGGACAGGGCCAGGGCGAGACCTCGATCACGATGCCGTAGAGCAAACAGCCGATATGCACGCCGCTGGCCCAGCGGCGGCCGCGCGTGAGCGCCGCGCCGCCGATCACCCAAAGGATGAACAGCCAATGCAGCGTAATCACGCCCGAAGCCAAGCCGGCGCAAAGCGGAATGTTCACGGTTCCAGCCTCATGGACAGCGCCAAGCGCGCCCGCTGGCGCCGATCAAGCGATCGGCTGCGGGGGGACCCCAAGTGCCGGCGGCATAAAGGTGCAGGGTGGAGGCGTCGTGGCTCCAAACCGCGAGCAGCGGCTCGAGCGCGCGCCAGGCATACTCGACCTCGTCGCGGCGCGTGAACAAGGTGCCGTCGCCGCGCAGCGCATCGAGCAGCAGCGTCTCGTAGGCGGTCGGGGCATGGCGTCCCAGGGAGGAATCGTAGGGGAAATCCATGACCACCGGCTGCAGGTGGACGCCGGGACCGGGCGCTTTCACTTCGAAGCGCAAGGCGATGCCCTCGTTGGGCTGAATCCGGAGGACGAGAACGTTGGGCGGCGGAACGTCTTGCCCGGTGGACTTGGCGAAGAGGCTGTGCGGCGTGCGCTTGAAGACGATCGCGATTTCGGTCGCCTGTTTCGGCAGCCGCTTGCCCGTGCGAAGAAAAAAGGGCACCTCGGCCCAGCGCCAGTTGTCCAGGAAGACGCGCAGGGCCACGAACGTTTCCGTGCGGGAATCCGGCGGAACGCCCTTTTCCTGGCGGTAGCCGACCACGGGTTCGCCGGCGATCTCGCCGGCGGAATACTGGCCGCGCACCACTTCCGTGCCGAATTCACCGCGCCAGGGGCGCAGCGCCCGCAGTACCTTGGCTTTCTCATCGCGAACCGATTCGGCATCCAACTCGACCGGCGGCTCCATGGCCACGAGCATCAGCAATTGGAGCAAATGATTCTGCACCATGTCCCGGAGGGCGCCGGTGGCGTCATAGTAGCCGGCGCGATCTTCGGCGCCGATGGCCTCGGCGGCGGTGATCTGCACGTGATCGATGTACTTCTGGTTCCAGAGGGGCTCGAAGATGGAGTTGGCGAAACGCAGCATCAAAATGTTTTGCACCGTCTCCTTGCCGAGGTAGTGGTCGATGCGAAAGATCTGGCGCTCGCGGAAGACGGCGAGCAGCGCGCGATTCAATTCCTGCGCCGAGGCGAGATCGGAGCCGAAGGGCTTTTCCACCAGGATGCGGCGCCAGCCATGGACGGAGCGCTCAAGGCCGGCTTCGGCCAAGCCGCGGATGATCGGCTGGTAGGCGGCGGGTGGAGTGGCGAGATAGAACATCGCGTTGTCCCCGGCGCCGCATTCTTTTTGCATTTGCGAAAGCCGCGTTCGGAGGCGGTCGAAGCCGCCCTCGCGGCCGTCATAGCTGCCTTGCAGGTAATGAATGTTGGGACTGAAGCGCGCCCAGGCGGCATCGCTCCAGCGGTCGGGCGCGAAGCGGGTGATGCCGTCGCGCAGGCGAGCGCGGAAATCGCCGTCCGAGAGCGGCTGGCGGCCGTATCCGACCAGGGCGAAACAGGGGGGCAAGCGGTCGTCGCGAAAGAGCTGAAACAGCGCCGGCACGAGCTTGCGAAATGTGAGGTCGCCGGAGGCGCCGAAGATCACCATCACGCAAGGGTCGGGCGGCGATTGGGGAGGCGCGGGCATGGGCTTGCCGTGGAACTATTGTAGTGGCCGCCGCCGCGGCCCGCTCCGCAAGCGTGGCGCCGCGGCGGGCCGGGTTATGGCGGCCTAGGGGCTCGGGCGAACAAGGGCCGCGAGCGAGCCGGCGGCGTGCTGCCGGCCGTCGCTCACCAAGCGGCGATCGGGATGGCGCTCGAAATACGCGAGCCAGCGGTCAAGCTCGGGATCGAAGGCTTGAATGCGGGCGAGGTGATGCGGATCGAAACCGGCGACGTAGGGCGAAGGGGCCGGCCCGGCGCCGACTTTCACCACGTCGGCGTAATTCCAACGCACCTCCGCCGGCGGGGTGGAGCGGGGATTGCGCCAATCGCCTTGCCAAGCCAACGATTGCGGCTGGGGATAAATGCCGAAGGGCAGCGCGAACGAGTGGATCGGGTAGCCGGGCAGATCGCGCTCGAGGTAGTACTGGCCCAGCGCGATCTCGCGCGCGGCGATGGCGGCTTGGCGGCGCAGGTTGGCGTGGGTCAGCGTATGATTGCCGATCTCGCCTCCCAACCGCACGATCAAGCGCAGCTTGGCGATCGCGAAGCGCGGCTGCACGAAGGCGGCGCGGCCGCCCAGGCCGGGATTGATGAAGAAGACGCCGCGCATGGGGAATTCCGGATGAGCTTTCGCAAAATCCAGCCAATGCGCCAGCGCGCAGTCGGGAGCGAGCTGGCCTGCGGGCGTGAATTTGACTTGGTTGTCGCTGGAGTCATCGAAGGTGATCACGACCGGCGTCGTGCCCTCCGGCAGATCGAAATCGCCGGAGACGTACTGCCACAGCGTAATGGGACGATAGCCTTCGGCATCGAGGCGGGCCAGGTCGTGGTCGAAACTGGAGTAGGCGCGAGTCCAGCGCGAATCGCGCGGCCCGAAGCGATGGTAAACCAGAATCATCACTTCGCCGCGGAGGTTGGGGCGCAGGGGGCGGGCGGCGCGCGCCGGCGCCACGGCCGCCAGCATCCCCAAGACCGCGAGGCAGGAGCAGCGAACGGAGAATTTCACGTCAGCTACATTGTACGCAGGGACTTTTCATCCGAGCCGAACCGGCGCGAGCGGCGGGCTGGTCCGGTGGACAGACGGCGGCGACCGCGCGGCTTGGCGCTTGGCGGTCCGTGATAGTCTGCTTGGTTCATGGGCGAGCTGATGCAAGGCAAGACGGCGCTGGTGATGGGGGTCGCCAATCGCTGGAGTCTGGCCTACGCCATTGCGCGATCCCTGGCCCGCGAGGGCGCGCGCTTGATCTTGACCTATCAAAGCGAGCGCCAGCGCGCCGCCACCGAGGAATTGGCGACGGCCTTCGCCGGCGGCGAAGCCGCAGCGTGCGATGTGAGCCGCGACGACGATCTCGACCGGTTTTTCGCCGGATTGCGCGAGCGGGGCGTCGCGCTCGACGCGGTGGTGCATAGTATCGCGTTCGCCAATCGCGAGGATTTGGAGCATCCCTTCTACGAGACCAGCCGGGCCGGCTTCCTGCTGGCGCAAGACGTAAGCGCTTATTCGCTGGTGGCGGTGGCGCGGCGGGCGGCGGAGCTGATGCCCCGCGGCGGCAGCATCCTCACGCTCACCTATCTCGGCGCGACGCGGGTGGTGCCCAACTACAACGTGATGGGCGTCGCCAAGGCGGCGCTCGAAGCGAGCGTGCGGTACCTGGCGGCGGAGCTGGGCGCGCGCGGCATCCGCGTCAACGCGCTTTCCGCCGGGCCGGTGAAGACGGCCTCCGCGCGCGCCATCAAGGATTTCAGCAAGATTCTCGATGAAGTCGCGCAGCGGGCCCCGCTGCGCCGAGTCACCGACCCCGGCGAGGTCGGCGACGCTGCCTTGTTTTTGGCGAGCGACTTGGGCCGGGGCGTGACGGGCGACATCCTATTCGTGGATAGCGGCTGCCACGTCATGGGCTTCTGAGGCCGCCTCGGCCTGCGCCCCGGATCGCGGCGCGGCCGCTCTTCCGCGCCCGGAGCTTCTTCCAAGAACCGCGGCGCAGAAACGCTCCCGTATAATCGGAGTTTTGGTTTTGGAGGGATCACGAGCGCAATGGCTTATGTAATTGCGGAACCCTGCATCGGCACCAAAGACAACGCTTGCGTGGACGCCTGCCCGGTCGATTGCATTCACCCCAAGCCGGACGAGGCCGACCATGCCGCCGCCGAACAACTCTATATCGATCCGGTAGAGTGCATCGATTGCGGCGCTTGCGTGCCGGTGTGTCCGGTCTCCGCCATCTTCGCCCTCGACGATCTGCCGGAAAAGTGGCAGGCCTACGCCGCCAAAAACGCCCAGCGCTTCAATCGTTAAGAGCCGCGCCGGCCGGCCTTCTCCCCGCGGCATGGCCGGAAGGCTGCTGGCTCGCGAGACATTGCCGCGCACGGCGAAGCACGCGATCGAGCATGGCGGCGGTGAGTATGCCGGTGAAAGTATTCTGCTGGCTGGGGTGGTAGCTGGCCATCAGCCAGGCGCCGCCGGGAAGGCGATCACAAGCGCCGTGCGCGAACCGGAAGCGGGCCCGCGGTTCGATTCTGCCGGCCGCGATCAAGGCGCGCACCAGTTGCCGATGCGCTAGCGCTCCAAGCGCCAAAAACACGCGGATGCGGCGCATGACGGAGATCTCCTCCAGCAGATACTGGCGGCAATGGTCGAACTCTTCCGGCAGGGGGCGATTTTCCGGCGGCGCGCAGCGCACCGCGGCGGAAATATAGGCGTCGCGCAGTTCCAAACCGTCTCCCCGCGCCGCCGACCGCGGCTGGTTGGCGAAGCCCGCGCGATGAAGGGCCGCATACAGGAAATCGCCGCTGCGGTCGCCGGTGAACATACGGCCGGTGCGATTGGCGCCGTGCGCCGCCGGCGCCAGACCCACGAGGATCAGCCGCGCCCGCGGGTCTCCGAAACCCGGCACCGGCAGGCCCCAATATTCCTGGTCGCGAAAGGCCGCTCGCTTCGTGCGCGCCACTTCGCGGCAGTAGGCGCGCAGCCGCGGGCAGCGTTCGCAGGCAATCACCCGGGCGGAGATGTCGGCCAGGTCCATCATGGGCGAAGGCGACGCACCGCGATAGAGCGTAGCAGGTTCGGCCTCACCCATGCCGGACGGGCGTTTCCGTCGCGCCGCCGGGCTCAGCGAACCGAGTCCCTCCGGCTCGCCGCTTTCTGGGCGCTCTGCCGTGCGGCTCCGGCGGCTCGACCTGGCTTCGGATCCCCCCGGGTTAAAGCTGATTAGCAGTTTTCTCCGGACTGCGGAAGGCGCGCCGGCGGTGAGACCCGGCTAACGGGACTGGAGAGCGTGCAAGAGCAGTCCGAGCAAGAAGAAGGCGATGGCGCCGAGAAACCATTCCGTGCGCCAGGTTTGCACGGCGCGCCAGTCGTCGGCGGTTTGCGGCGAAAGCACCATGCCGGTCATCAGCGCCGCGAACACGCAGCCGATGCCCAGAACCAGCGCCGCCAACGGCGCGATCCCGAAGCCGCGTCGAGCCGGACGCGGCGGCGAAGCCGCCTTTGTTGCCGAATCGCAATTAGGAACGTGGATCGCGGAAACCACCGCCGGCACCCCTTTGGTCTTTGCCGATAGGACTGCAATTCGGATGCCACAAGATTCACTCGGCGGGAAGCCGGGAAACCGGCGTTTCGGCGGTCAAATTGACCGAAGGCGGTACTTTTTTCCGGCGGGTACCGGAGAAACTACTTTGCGATACAAAGTTCTTCTTGACGCCGCAAGCCGATATCGCTAGCTTGAAAGAAGCTTGGCTTCCCGTTCATCCATACCGGCGCGGGCAACGAGCAGCGAGCCCATCGCCCGGGCGCGCGCGGATCTAGACTACATCCGCACCACCCTTGACCAAGCCGGAACGTTTACGGCGGTCAGCGGCGAAGGCGTGGCGCTGGCCGGTGTCATCGGACTGGTGGCCAGCGGCGTGACGCTCTGGCGGGCGGGTTGGCGGCCGGCGGCGTGGAGCAGCGCCTATCGCCACGATTTTTTGGTGGTTTGGACGGTCGCGGTGGTGGTGGCGATTCCGGTCGCCTTTTTTTCGCTGTACCGCAAGGCCCGGCATTTGCAGTTGCCGTTGCGCGGCGGCCCAACCGGACGCGCGCTGCGCTCGATGGCGCCGGGCTGGCTGGCCGCGGCGCTGGTGACGGCAGCGCTGGTATGGCGCGGGGAAATGGCGCTGGTTCCGGGCTTTTGGCTCTTGCTCGACGGTCTGGCGCTGCTGGGTGCGGCGACGTTTTCGATCGCCCCGGTGCGCTGGATGGGCCGGAGCCTGGCGGTGCTCGGCGTCTTCGCGATCTTCCATTCCACTCCCCTGTTCACCCTTTCCTGTTTAGCCCTGGGCTTTGGCGCGCTGCACCTGGGCATGGGTCTGCATATAGCGAGGCATCACGATGGCTAACGTTTCCAGCGCCCCCCTGCCGACCAAACCGGCGCGGTTGGGTGCAACCGAGCTAAGGGGCAAGGCGATGCCGGCAGCGGGGCGGCGGCCCAAGGTCCCTTCGCTCGATCGCTTGGTTCACGAGCGGCTGCGCCTGGGCATCATCGCCGCGCTCGCGGTGAACGATCGCCTGACGTTCGCCGACCTCAAGGACATTCTGGAGAGCACGGACGGCAATTTGAGCGATCATGCGCGCAAGTTGGAAAACGCCGGTTATTTGCGAGTGGAAAAGAGCTTCCAAGGACGCAAACCGCAGACCGCCTATTCGCTGACGGCGCGGGGGCGGCAAGCCTTGCGCAATTATCTCGACAGCATGCAGGCATTCTTGCAGTCCATGAACGGGGCGTAACGCGCATGAGCGAAGAATCCTTGGCGGCGACAACCGAGGCGACCGTCCTGGCGGAGCAAGCGACGACGACGGTGTCCGCCAGCTTGCCGGCGGGCGGCGAGCATGCGGCCGCGGCGCCGGCCGAATCCCAGGCGGCGCTGCCGCGACATATTGCGATCATCATGGACGGCAACGGGCGCTGGGCGGCGGCGCGCCAGGAACCGCGCTGGGCCGGGCATCGCGCCGGCATCGCCGCCGTGCGCCGCACCGTGGAAGAAACGCGCCGCCTCGGCGTCCCGGTCGTGACCCTCTACGCGTTTTCGACGGAGAACTGGAAGCGGTCGAGCGTCGAAGTCTCGGCGCTGTGGGAACTGCTCTCTCGCTTTCTCGTTTGTGAGCGGGCCGAGTTGCGTGAAAAAGGCATCCGCTTGGTCGGCATCGGCCGGCGCGACCGCTTGCCGCTCGGCCCTCGCACCGCCCTGGAGCTCACGGAACGCCTGACTTCGGGCGGCCGCGACATGCTCCTGCGGCTGGCCATCGACTACGGCTCCCAGTGGGCGATCGCCGAGGCGGCGCGGCGCCTGGCGCGGCAAGTCGCCGCCGGAAAATTGAGCGCCGATGAAATTGACGAGGCGCGGCTCTCCGCCGCATTGCTCAATGGGCCGGGCGAGGAACCGCTGCCCGCGCCCGATTTGCTCATCCGCACCGGGGGAGAGACGCGGCTGTCGAACTTCATGCTGTGGGAGTGCGCCTACGCAGAGTTGTGGTTCACGCCCACGCTGTGGCCCGACTTCGAGCGCGCGACGCTGGCCGAGGCGCTGGCGGATTTTGCGCGCCGCAAACGGCGCTACGGCGCCTAGCGAAGCATTCGCCTTGCCGGCCCTAATCGGAGACGCCGCCGCCCGCGGCGGCCAATCGGCGCTCGGCCAGCGGGCGCGCGAAGGCGTTGTTGGGATTGTGCGCGCCGAGGCGCGGGATCGCCCGGTAGTCGGCCAGCGCCGCGGCTTGATGACCGGCCTTTTCGTTGGCACGGGCGAGCAAGCTGAGCACGAAGGGATCGTGCAGGTCGGCTTGCTCGAGGTCGGCGATGGCCCCTTCCAAATCGCCGGCGTAGAAGGCAACGTAGCCGGCCAGGTAGGGTAAGAAGCGCTGCTGATCTGGATTGTCGCCCTTTTTCAAGATTTGCTCCGCGGCGGCGACGTGGCGGCGCGCTTCGGCGAACTGGCCACGGCGCGCGGCGATGCGCGCCAAGGCATGTTCCAGCCGGAAATCCCAGAGATCGCGCCGCGCGGCGGTGATGTCGGGCTGCTTGAGCCCGGTGTCATGGCCGAGGCGATACCAGTGTTCCGCGCTGTCGAAGTCGCCGCACTCCAGATAGATCCGCGCCAATTCGTCGGCGGTCTCGCCCGCGGCATAAAAATCGCCGGCGGTCTGCTGCGCCGCAAACGCCTTGTTCTCGGCCTTGGCGGCAGCGGCGGCGTCGGCGGTAAACGCGTAAGAGATGGCCAACGCGCGCCAGATGCGCGGCTGGGCGGCGATGGGCGCCAACGTGAGCGCGCGCTGGAAATCCGCGCGCGCCTGGCCGTATTGGCTTTGCAGGTCGAGCGCCTCGCCCTCGGCGACATAGGCTTGGTAAAGATTCGGATCCTTGGCCAGCGCTTGGCGATACAAAGCGATCGCCTCATTCTGCTCGCCTTGGGCATTGAGCCGCTCGCCGCGGCGTACCAGGCCGAGCGGGCTATCCGGCGGCGGTTGCCGCGGAGTTTGCGCTCCGGCCAGCGATGCGCCCAGCAAAGCCGCCGCGGCTAGCAAGCACTCGCTGCGAATCATGACGCCCGGTGACTCCCTTCGCCAGCAGCGTACCACGGTGTGCTCGAGGGCGCGCTCGGCGCCGCGCGAATGAGCGCCATCGGTGACGTTACGGCCCTCGGCCAACCCGCGTTCTAGGCCACGGCGATGAACCCGCCCGGGCCGATTTCGCCGGGCATGTATTCATCCACATAGCACCAAACCCAATGCTCGTCGGGTTCGATCGAGCGGATCAAGGGATGGCCGGTCGCGCGGAAGTGGCGCGTCGCGTGCTTGTTCTTGGACGAATCGCAGCAGCCGACATGACCGCATTCGAGGCACATGCGCAAGTGGACCCAGCGGTCGCCGGTGCGCATGCACTCTTCGCAGACGTCTTGGTCGGTACGGGTGAACTTGATTGAGGAGACATGCGTGCATTCGGACATTAGCTTTCCTTACGCGGATGAAAGGGATGGTCGAGGTAGCGCTCCGCCAGATGCGCAGCGGGCCCGTCGGGATTGATGGCGATGCAGCGGCGATAGTCCGCCAGTGCCTCGGGGCGGCGCCCGAGCTGATCTTCGACCTGGCCGGCGGCGAGGGCCGCCGCCTGGCGATAGCGCGGCTCGGCTTGAGGAGCCGATTCGGCCTGCCGGTAATCGGCCAGGGCTTCGGGATAGCGAGAAAACAAGCGATCGATGTTGCCCAGTTCGTACCAAACGCGGCTGAGCGGCGCTTGCTGGAAGCCGGGGGCGCCGGCGGCGGCCCGCGCCAGCACGGAGCGAAAGGCGGCGATCGCGGCGGCATGCTCGCCGGCGGCTTCCGCGGCTTCCCCGAGCTCGACGGCGAACAGCACGTTGCGCGGATAAGCTTGCGCGAGCGCTGCCAGCCAAGGGATGGCTTGGCGGTTCCAGCCCTCACGGCGGTCCACGACGACCATGAGAATTTGCGCTTCGGTGCGCGCGCCCCCGGGATTGCTGGCGACCTCTTGAATGCGGGCGATGCCCCGCCGCTTGTTGCCGCTGAAGCCGCCCAGGTGCGCGAGCCAGCGCACCATCCAGGGCAAGCTGCCGACGATGTAATCGTCCACGCCTAAAATCAGCAGCGGCTCGCGCCATCCGGGGCGCAAGGCGACGGCGCGCAGCGCGGCGCGCCGCGCCTTGCCGGCATCCGTCAACGCGTTCCAATAGGCCTTGCGCAAGACGAAGTCGAAGGTGCCGCGCAGACCCCAGGCCACGGCCAGCGCGTAGGCGGCGGCGGCGGCGCGGGGATGGGCCTGAGTTTGCGCTTGGGCCAGGGCCAGGGCCCGCTGATTGGCCGACTGGAACCGTTGCGCAGCGGCGGGATTGAGCGGCAGCAAGCGGATCGTGAGAATGGGATCGCCCGGCCCATACAGCTCGCTGGCCAGCGCGCCGACGTGTTCCATTTCTTGGTAGAGATACGCCTGCGAGAGATGGTTCCACGCGGAGGGACTTTCCGGCTCGAGTTGCGTCAGCCGCGCGAAGTCGGCGATCGCTTGCGGGTATTCGAGGTTGTAGAAATGGTCGAAACCCGTGGCCGTCAGCTCGGCCGCGTTCGGCGGCGATTGCACGACGCCTCCGGCGGCGGCGGCCAGAGCCCACACGGCCAGAATCAACCGCGCCGGGCCAAGGCGGCGCGATACGCGGCCAGTGTGCCCGCCGCCAGCGCCTCCGGGCTGAAGCGCGCTGCCAGTCCCTGCGCGCCGTTCTTGGCGAGACGGCTGGCCCGCGCGGGGTCGCGCAGCAGCGTCATGATCGCCGCGGCCAAAGCGGGCGGGTCGGCGGCCGGCACCAGGAGGCCGTTGCGGTCCGCGGCGATGATCTCGGGAATGCCGCCGGCCGTCGTGGCCACCACGGGGCGGCCGAGCGCCAAGGCCAGCAGCAAGGAAGAGCCCAGCCCCTCGTGCCGCGACGGGAGCACGAAGATATCGGCGGCGGCGATGAGTTCCGGTATCGAGAATGACTTCCCCTCGCTCCGCTCCCTGCCTGGCGCCCAAAGAATCCGCTGGGCGACTCCCAAGCGCGCGGCTTGCCGCCGCAGCCGCGGCTCCTCCGCGCCCTCGCCCGCCAGCAGTACCAGAATATCGCTCTCGAGCCGGGGCAAGGCGGCGATCAAATCCATCACGCCTTTTTCCGCCGTCAAGGCGCTGCTGCACGCCAGGCAGCGCGCCGAGGGCGGCAGGCCGAGGGCGGCGCGAACGCGCGCCCGCGCTTGCCCGGTATCGGGCAAATCCGCCGGATCGAGCGCATCGCGCACGACCGACACGCGGTCTGGATGCAGGCCGCGCGCGAGCAGTTGCGCGCGGATGAAGTCGCTCACCGCGAGCACGGCGCCGGCGCGGCGATACTTGGCGGCGCCCCAAACGCCCAGGGGAAACGCCACCCGGCGCGAGGCGACGCAAGCGGGCCGCGCCCGGCCCAGGTGCGCGAGCAACACCCAGCCGAGCGCGCGCCCGTCGTGCGCATGCGCCACATCGGCGCGGCGCAGGGCGCGCGCCGCTTGCCATCCGGCCGGCAGCGCTTCGTAGCCCGCCGCGCGCCAGCGCTCGAGCAGCGAAGGGTGCGCCACGACGAGCTGCCGCCAGCCCGCGCGGCCGAGACCGCGAACCAGCAGCAAGAGCTGGTGCTGGCCGCCGCGCCATTCCTTGCTGAAATCGCAGTGCACGACCATCATGGCGCCGGCTCAGTTCTCGGGGCCGCGCTTGCCGCGCCCTGCCGCGGGCGCGGCGAACCCACGCGCCCAACCCCTCGTCCCGCCGGCCGGCGCCGAAGGGGGCGCGCCGCGAGGTACGCTAGGGGCATGAAGATCACGGCGCGGATCAACACCTTCAACGAGGCGGCGAACATCGCCGCCGCGCTGGAAAGCGTCGCCTGGGCCGATGAGATTCTCGTGGTGGATAGCTTCTCGACCGATCGCACGGTGGAGATCGCGCGCCGGTACACCGAACGCGTCGTGAGTTACGAATTCAAGGGCTACGGAGACAAGCACAATTTCGCCGATTCGCTCTGCCGCACGGAATGGGTGCTGGCGCTCGATGCCGACGAGCGCGTGACGCCCGAACTGCGCGACAGCATTCTGCGTCTGCGCGCGGCGGGCGCGGATTGTGATGGCTATCGCATCGCGCGGCGTACCTGGTACTTGAACCGCTGGATTCGCCATTCCGGATGGTACCCCGATTACCAAACCCGGTTGTACCGGCGCGACGCCACGCGCTGGGAAGGCGAGCCGCCGCATGAAGCGCCCAAGGTGCGTGGGCGCATCGGAGTGTTGCGCGGAGACCTGCTCCACTTCACGCGCCGCGACCTTCGCGAACATATCGCGGTGATGAACACCTATACGGATATGGCGGCCGAAGGCCGTTTCGCCGCCGGCCGCCGTCCTTCCTGGACCCGTTTGTGGCTGAGTCCCGCATGGGCCTTCTTCCGCAGCTACGGTCTGCGGCAAGGCTTTCGCGACGGCCTCGCGGGCGCCATCATCGCTTACCTGGCCGCCTTTTACGTGCACGTGAAAGAAGCCAAGCTCTTCGAGCACTATCGCGCGTTGCCCGCGCCCGACGCCGCGGCGGCGAGCCGGACCGCGGCGCCAGCCGCTTCGGCGCCCTCCTCGCATGGCCGATAAGCCTTCCCTTCCCGTGGTCGTGCTGTGCGGCGGCCAAGGCACGCGGCTGCGCGGCGCCGGCCGGAAGCTGCCCAAGCCGCTGATCGAGATCGGCGGCAAACCCATTCTCTGGCATATCTTGCGGATTTACGCGAGCCAGGGATATCGCGATTTCACTTTGTGCCTGGGCTTTCGCGGCCAGCTCATCCGCGAGTTGCTGCCGGTGGAGCGCGGCTGGCGCGTGCGTTACCTGGATACCGGCGAGGCGACCCCAACCGGCGGCCGCATCGCCGCGGCGGCGGCACTGCAAACCGGGCCATTCTTCGCGACCTACGGCGACGGCCTGGCCGACATCGATTTGCACGCCCTCGCCGCGTTCCACCGCGCCCACGGGGCTATGGCGACGCTGACCGCGGTGCGCCCACGCTTGCCCTTCGGCCTGCTGCGGCTGGACGGCGCCGGAAGAGTGGCGGGCTTTCGCGAAAAGCCGCGCCTGCGGCAGTGGATCAACGGCGGGTTCTTCGTTTTCGACCAGCGCTTCGCCCGGCGGCTCGACAGGACCAGCGTGCTGGAGGCCGAGCCGCTGGAAGAGGCGGCGCGGCAAGGCCAGTTGCACGCCTACCGCCATCACGGTTTTTGGGCGTGCATGGACACCTATAAGGACCAACTCGAACTCAATCGGCTATGGCAGCAGGGGCACGTGCCGTGGCTGCGCGGCCCGAATGAGGCGGCGCCGCGGGCGGCCATGCCGCCCGAGCGCCCAAAGCCGCGAGCGCGGGCTGCGCGCCCGGCGACCGCGCGTTAACGGACCAAGGGCAGCTTCAAGTCGAGGTGGATATCGGCGCGCGTGTCGAAGGCCGAGGCGGTGCGCGTCGAGCTATGCTGGCCGCGGTATTCGGCGTGCAGTTCGTAATCGGTGTTGGGCTGCAGCGCGTGAAAGACGTAGCGGCCGTCGTCGCCGGTGATGTAGGTGCGCACGGCGCGGGTGCGCGCATTTTTTAGGTACACGATCGCCTGAGGGACGGGGTTGTTCTTGGCATCGAGCACCACGCCCTCCACGGTGCGTGTTTGCTGCGCCCAGACGGGGGCGGCGCCGAGCGCCGCAATCAATGCCATGAGGGCCCAGGCGCTTTTGCGACGGGTCATTCTTCTTCCTCCTCGTCCTCATCTTCGTCTTCGTCGAAGTCTTCGTCGTCCCCTTCCTCCTCGTCTTCGTCTTCGTCGAAGTCTTCGTCGAAATCGTCCTCGTCCTCGTCGAAATCCTCGTCGTCGTCCTCGGCATCCAGAGCGTTCAATTCCAGCGGATGGGCGTTGACGACCTCAAAATCAGTGCCGCAATCCGGACAGCTCACCACGGCCCCCTCGTCCACTTGATCCTCGTCAAAATCCAAATTGGCTTCGCACTCCGGGCACAATGCCATGGATCCTCCTTGCGCTGTCGCGCGGGGCGGCGCCGCGCGCCCTTTCTTTTTATACCGCACCTTACCACGGCGGAACCGATTCGGGCGGCGTTGGGCCGGCTTGGCCTGGCGCCGCCGCTGTGTCACAATCCTGGGTTTTCCAGATTCAGCTCCGCCAGGAGGCCTCGCCATGCGCTTGCGCCGGGTTGGTTACGCCGTCGCGCTCATCGTCACTCTCGCCCTCGCTGCCGCCGCCCAGCGCTATCAGCGGCCGGCGCCCAACGACTTCTTCCGCTACAACGACCAGGCGCAAATGCCCGCGCATCCCGCCGCGGTCAAGGAAGAGCCGCCCGTCGTAACTCACCATCAAATCACGCTCGACGGGCAGACGATCGCCTACACCGCCTATACCGGATTCATGCCCATTCGCAATGCCACGACGGGCGAGACCGAGGGCCGCATCTTCTACATTTATTACGCCAAGGATGGCGTCAGCGACCTCGCCCGCCGGCCGATGTTTTTCATCTTCAATGGCGGCCCGGGCTCATCGAGCGTCTGGCTGCACCTGGGCGCCTTCGGCCCGAAGAAGATCGCGCTCTTGCCCAATGGCGCCGCCCCGCCGCCGCCCTATCACTACGAGGTCAACGCCAATACGCTGCTCGATCAGGCGGACATGGTGTTCATCGATCCGGTCGGCACCGGCTACAGCCGGCCGGCGGAGCCCAAGCTGGGGCCGAAGTTTTGGGGCGTGGATAACGACGTGGCTTCCGTCGGCGAATTCATCCGCATGTTCTTGGTCCGCTATGACCGTTGGCCGTCGCCCAAATTCCTGGCGGGCGAGAGCTACGGCACCTTGCGCGGGGCGGCGCTCTCCGGCTACCTGGCGCAGCACGGCATCGCGCTGAACGGCGTGGTGCTGATCTCGACGATCATCAACCAGGATGCGCACAGCGGCGATTTGCGCTACGTCAACTCGTTCCCCACGGACGTGATGACCGCGTGGTATCACCATCGCCTGGCGCCCGACCTCGAAAATCTCGGCGCCGCCCAGGTCGCCCATGAAGCCGAACAGTTCGCTTCGGGCGAATACCTGTCGGCGCTGTATCAAGGCGCGCGCCTGGCTCCCGCCGCGCGGCAAAAGGTCATTGCCGACATGGCGCGGCTGACCGGGCTCTCGCCCCGCTTCATCGCCGAGAACGACTTGCGTCTCTCGCTCGGCCGATTCAGCACCGAATTATTGCGCGACCAGCACTTGATCACGGGCCGCCTCGACAGCCGCTTCACCGCCTACGCCACCGACGCGGGCGCCGAGGAAACGCCCTTCGACCCGAGCGACGCGAATATCGAAAATTCGTTTCCGCCCGTGTTCCAGGACTACGTGCAGAAAGAGCTCGGCTACAAGAGCTACGACATCTATTACATTTTGGGCGGCGGCATCGGCCCCTGGCCGGGAGCCTATCAAGTGACGCCGCAGCTCGAAGAGGCCTTCGCGCGCAATCCGAGCATGCACCTGTTCCTGGCTATGGGCTATTACGACTTCGCTACCGTCTATTACGCGGTGGAGTGGACGCTGGCGCACCTCCATGTCTCCGACTCGGTGCGCGAGCACAACATCACCACCGATCACTTCGAGGCCGGGCACATGGTGTACATCGACGCGCGCGCGATGCGCAAGCTGCGGAGCGATTTGCGCGCATTCATCAGCGGCTCCGTCCCGCAGTCATGAGCCCGCGCGCGAGGAGCGGCGCCGCGGCGGCGCTGGTGCTGGCGTTCGTAGGCGCCGCCGGCGCGGCGCCGCGCGGCAGCCGGGCCGCGCTCGAGACGCGGCTGCGCGCTATCGCCGCCCGCTTCGGGGGCGTGGTGACGCTGGCCGGCGCCGATCTCAGGACCGGCGCAAGCTTTGGCTTGAACGCCGACCAGCCGGTGGCCACCGCCTCGATCATCAAGCTGCCGGTGATGGTGGAAGCGTTCTTTCAGATGCAAGAGGGCAAGCTGCACTGGAGCCAGGTGCTCACCTTGCGGAAATCCGACCAGGTCCCCGGTTCGGGCATCCTGCAAGACCTCGATCCCGGCTTGCATCTGACCCTCGGCGACGCGATTACGCTGATGATCGATCTCAGCGACAACACCGCCGCTAACTTGGTGATCGCGCAAACCGGCATCGCGGCGGTCAATGCGCGCATGCGCCGGTTGGGCTTGGCGCACACGGAACTCTTCAGCTTCGTCTTTCACCCCCCGCCTTCGCCGCAACCGGAGGGCTACAAGAAATTCGGGCTGGGAGAAACCACGGCGGCGGACATGGTCCGGCTGCTGACGCTGATTCAGGAACGAAAGATCGTGACGCCGGCGGCGTGCGATCGGATGCTGGCCATCCTGAAACAGCAGCAAGACAATGACGCCTTTCCCCGCTTTACCACGAGCGACGGGCGCCAAATCACTTGGGCGCACAAGACGGGGGCGCTGAACGCCGTGCGCAATGACGTGGGCATCGCGACCACCCCGTCCGGCGCTATCGTGCTGGCGGGATTCGCGCAGGACTCTCCCGACCGGCGCTGGACCGCGGACAACGCCGCGCTGCTGGTGCTGGCGCGCCTGGCGCAAACAGTCGTGGATTGGTTCGCGCCGGTGAAAGCGGGCGGTGCCGGGCGATAATCGAGCCATGAGCTATTTGGAAAGCTACCGAGCCGAATTCGATCACGAGATGGCAATCACGCGGCGCTTTCTCGAGCGCGTGCCCGACTCGGAGGGCGACTGGCGCCCGCACGCCAAGTCCATGTCACTGAAGCAGTTGGCGGGCCATGTTGCCACCTTGCCCGGCTACATCACCGCCGTGCTCACCCGCGATGCCGCTGATGTGGCCGACGCGAGTTGGCGGCCCCACGGCTTCGAGCCGACGCGCGCCGGCTGGCTGGCCGTCTTCGACAAGACCGTCGCGGAGGCGCGGCACGCGCTCCAGACCGCCAAGGACGCCGATCTCGGACGCATTTGGACCTTGAGCGCGGGGCCGCAAAAGATTTTCTCGCTGCCGCGTGCCATGGCGCTGCGCTCCTTCGCGATGAATCATATGATTCACCATCGCGCGCAATTGGGCGTGTACTTGCGCCTCAAGGACGTGCCCGTGCCCGGCACCTACGGCCCCTCGGCCGACGAGGCGCTGGGGCGCTAAGGATTGCATGGTCCAGCCGGGGGACTTCGGGCCCTTTGACGGGCGCGCGTGGCTGAATTGCGCGCAGCAAGGTCCGCTGCCGCGCTTGGCGGTGCAAGAGGCCCAGCGCGCGATCGCGGAAAAAATCGCGCCGGCGCGCATGGCCGAAGACGAGTTTCAGCGGGTGCCGCGGCGGCTGAAGCAGGCGCTGGCGCATTTCATCGGCGCGCGGCCGGAGGCGATCGTGCTCGGCAACAGCACCTCCTACGGCCTGCAAAAAATCGCGAACGGGCTGGATTGGCGCGATGGCGACGAGGCGCTGGTGGTGCGCGGCGACTTTCCTGCCAGCGTGCTGCCGTGGTACACCATCGAACGGCGCGGCGCGAAAGTGCGCTTCATCCAGCCGAGCGGGCCGGCGCTCGCGGCGGCGGAGGTCGAGGCCGCGCTGACGCCGCGCACGCGCGTGGTGTGCGCGACTTGGGTCAATTCGTTCAACGGCTGGACCCTCGATCTCGAAGCGGTGGGCCGGGTCTGCCGGCGGTGCGGCGCCTTGCTCGTCCTCAATGCCGCCCAGGCGATCGGCGCGCGCCCGTTCCAGATTGCCGGCGACGGCGCCGAAGCTCCCGCGGATGCGGTCGTCGCTTGCGGCTACAAATGGCTGTGCGGACCCTACGCGACCGGTTTCGCCTGGATCAGCCCCAGGCTGCTGGACCAACTGACTCCCGATCAGGTCAACTGGGGCGCGATGCAACAGGGCCGCACGCTCGACCAGATGCGCGATTTCGAGTTGCGCTCGGACTTGGGTGCTGTTGCGCTGGACGTTTTCTGCACCGGCCATTTCCAAAGCTTCGCGCCTTGGGCGGCGGCGGTGGAGTATCTCGGGCAATTCGGCTCGCGCGCCATCGCCGACTACGATCAGCAACTCGTCGAGCGGTTTGCGGCCGGGCTCGACAGCCGGCGCTATTCCCTGCTCAGCCCCCGCCAGGGCGACGCCCGGTCCACGCTGATCGTAATTAGCCATCGCGAGCGTGCGCGGAATCCCGGGCTGCACCAGCAGCTCGCGGCCGAAGGCGTCGACATCAGCCTGCGCGAAGGCAACCTGCGGCTATCCCCGCACTTGTACAACACGGCCTCGGAGATCGACCGCGCTTTGGACCTTTTGCACCGGCTGGCGTGAGCGCCGCGCTGCGCTCAGCGGGCGGGGCCGGCAGGCTGCGCCTGGGCTGCGCGCAACGCCGGCAGGACTTCTTCCGGATGGGCGACGAAGGTCCACAGGCGCTCGTGCTCCCGGTCCAAGAAGCGCTCGTCGATGGCGCGGGCGAGGAGCTGCTCCAGCGGACGATAGAAGTCGCGCAGATTCAGGATTACGACGGGATGGGAATAGAGGCCCAGCCGCTTGAAGCTGAGCACCTCCAGCAGTTCCTCGAACGTGCCCACGCCTCCGGGCAAGGCGACGACCGCGTCGCTTTCGAGGGCGAGCAGCTTTTTGCGTTCATGCATGTCCTGCACCACGCGCAAGGCCGTGATCGAGTTGTGCGCCCATTCGAGATCGCGCATGAACTCCGGAATGATGCCGATGACGCGCCCATTCTCGGCCAAGGCGGCATCGGCCAGCGCTCCCATTAGCCCGACCGCGCCGCCGCCATACACAATAGCGATGCCTTGACGCGCGAACTCGCGCCCCAGCCAGGCCGCCGCCCGCAAATACGCCGGATCGCAACGCTGGCTCGATCCGCAGAAGAAGGTGACCGCCTGCATCGGTTCCCAGCTTAGCGCTTTGCTTCCGCCAGCTCGACGGCACGCCACAGATACCAAGCGGCCATGGTCCGATAGGGCCGCCAGCGCTCGCCTTGCTCCGACAGTTCACGCGCGACCGGAAGCCGCGGCCAGCCATAAACCAGGGCGAAGCCCTTCCGCACTCCATAATCGTGGACCGGCCAGACATCGGGGCGGCCGAGCCGAAAAATCAGAAACATCTCCACCGTCCACGCGCCGATGCCGCGAATCGTCACCAGCCGGTCCACCAATTCCTGGTCCGACATCCGCCTGGCCTCGGCCAGCGTCGGCACCAAACCGGAGAGCGCGGCGCGGGCCAGGTCTTTGGCAGCGGCGCATTTGGCCGCCGACAGGCCGGCACGGCGCAAGGTCGCCGCGCGCATCCGCCGCACTTGTTCCGGCGAGGGGCAGCAGCCGCCGGCAAGCCGTTTGACGCGGTTCATCACGGCCTTCGCCGCCTTGCCGGAAATGCTTTGATAGACGATCGCTTCAAGCAGCGCTTCGTACGGACCATGGCGGGGCTGCGGTCTGAGCCGGAAAGGCCGCGCGCGAGCGATCAACGCCGCCAGGCGCTCGTCGGATCGCGCCAAATACGCGAGCGCTTGGTCCATATCGAACGCCGGGGCCGCCATCACCACCCAGAATAGCTGCTTGTGCGCGCGGAAGGCCGGCCGCAGCGCGGCCGGCGCCAGCCGGTTTTTCCGCAACCGAGTCCGCGCGCCGTCAGGCCCGGAGGCTGGGCCGGCCAAAGCCCCAGCCGGCGGTCGAGTGCAGCAGATCGTGGGTGGCGCCGCCGCGCAAGGCGTAGGTGATCGTCTTGGCGTCCTTATAGGCGAAGGCCAGAATGCTGTTCAGCGTCGAGAAGCAATGGCGCTCGCAGGTCTTCTTCATCTCCGTGAGCTGCGCGGTCTCGAATTTGTGCGCTTCGATCGCGCCCCAGTCGTAGCTGGCCGAATACATGGGGAAACAGGGAGCCAGCGTGCCATCCACGCGGATGATGAGCGAATTCTGGCCGGCACGGCAGCCCCAGGGATCCACATGCCCGCGCATGAAGGCGCGCATTTCCTCGAGCCGCTGCACGGAATCGACCATGCGATAGCCCGCGCGCTTCTTTTCGATGATCCAGTCGATCAGCTTGTCCACCTCCGGCCAGTCCTCGGGCCGGATGTAGGTCTCGTTCTCGCGCGCGTGCTTGAACTGCGGCTGCTCGAGCATGGGCGATTCGTTGACGTGATAGTCGGTGGCGATGCCGTTGGCGTGCGCGATCTCGGTCAGCTCGCGGATGTCGTCGTGGTTGTTGCGGCAGATGTTCATGTTGAAAAAGATCGAGTAGCCGTACTTGTACTGCCGCTTGCAAAGATAGTTGAAGTGCTTGCGGACCGGGTTGAGCGCCTTCGGCAAGCCGGGCTTCTCATCCACGGCATCCACGGCGAAGTTGACGGTGGCCACGCCGGCATCGGCCACGCGGTCAATGACGTCGGGCCGCAGCAGCCGCGCGTTGGTAGGCAAATAAACCCAAAAGCCGCGGTGGGCGGCGTAGTCGATCACCTTGTGCACGAACTGCGGTCGCAGCAGCGGCTCGCCGCCCATCAGCGCCAAGACGCGGCAGCCGGTGCCGTGCAGCCAATCGATCGAGCGGCGGGCGACATCTTCGGTCATGCCCTTGACCCGATTGTCGAACGCCCAGCAGTAATGGCAGTCGAGGTTGCACTTCCATTCGGTGAACAGATACGCAATGAGCGGGTGAAAATCCCCGGGCAGAATGCGCGAGCGCAGGTAGGGAAACAACCAGCCGCGAGCGGTGCGATAGACATGCTGGGCTTTCCACGTGCGCTTGCTCGGCGGCCGGTGCGGGACCGAGTCGTCGAGATCCGCGTCGCGATCCTCCAGCAACTCCGGATGGCGCGGAAACGGCGGCTCCGGCAGCATCTTCAGCTCGCGCGCCGGCGGGATCGCCGGCGCCGGCCGCGGGCCGAGATGCGGCGCCGCCGGCTCGGGCTGCAGCAGGGATTGGAGCGGCACGTCCAGGCGAAAGGACGGTTGTGGATCGGGCGAATGGAATTGCGTTCCCATAAATCTCCCCTCGGCGAGGCGGCCAGGCACGCCCGCAGCTAGACGCTGGCGAGTTCCCGCTCTCCCGCCAGCTCGGCGCGAAGCTGCCGCTCGTATTCGGCCAGCCGCGCCTCGATATCGGCTTCGATGCGCTCCCGCTCCCGGCGGCGCTGGGCGATGTCTTCCTTGTAGCGGCGCAGGAAGTAGTCGATCGTTTCGACGCGGATGCGGATCGAGCCGGCGGGCTTGTTTTCGTCCAAGTCCTTGAAGCAGAAGTACGGCGTCCCGCTGCGCTCGATGATGCCTTCCACAACGCCGTAGATCGGCGCGTCGTGGCCGCACTTGAAGCTGGAAATTTCGAGAGCGACCAGATTGGGATGCCGCGCGGTGAACTTCGCCGCCCAGATCTTGTGATTGGTGCTGGCCGAGTAGGAGTTCTTCCACACGTCGGCGATATCCAGCGGATGCTTGATGACGCCGGCGCGCACTTCCTCGCCGAAGAGCCGTTCCAGGATGTCGTCATCCTGCGGCAAGAAGCTTTGCGAAAAGATCGGGTAACCGAGCTTCTGGAACTCGTCCATGATCTCGTGGTTGAGGCCGGGATCGTGGTGATAGGGCCGGCCAAGCATGACGATGCCGACCCGGTCCTCGCGCTCGAGCTGGTCCACGGTTTCACGGGCGCGGCGGCGCATGCCGCTCTCGTAGTCTTCCAGCGCCCGGAAGGCGGCGGCGACCGCGCGATCGTTCTCCTCCGGCGAGAGCCCCAGCACCGGACCCCAGGTGTCGAGCATCTGCGTCGCCACCAGCTTCGGGTCGCGGAAGTTGGCGATCGGATCTAGAAAGATGACGTGATGCTCAGCGAAGACGTCGGTCTCCTTGGTGAACGCCGCCTTGACCGTGGCGGGGCAGGCGGTGACGGTGGGGCAGGCGTTGGAGCCGGTGAGGTTCTTCAACCGCGTGTGCAGCACGTCCACCATGGGAAAGAAAATCACATCGAGCGGCTTGCGCTGGGTCTTCGCGCTCAGCAAGTTGTGCACGTGGGCGATGCCGATCTTGGCGGGAAAACAAGGATCGATGGCGCCGCGGCTGGAACCGGCGCGGTAAAGATCGCCGGAAGTGTAGTCGGAATAAATGATGTTTTCCGGCTTCACGCCCAGGCTCTGCAGATAGGCGTTGAACCAGGGCGCGTAGACATAAGCGTTGAGCACGCGCGGGATCCCGACGCGCAGCTCGGCCCGCCGCCGCATCTTTTCCGCGCGCTCCTTTTGCCCCTTGGTCCAGCAGCGGCCGGGAATCGGGTCGGCGAGAATGGGCAAGTCGCGGAAGCGGAAGGCTTCGTGCGCCGCCAGGTCCACGTAATTGGGGTTGGCCTCCTTGACGGCATCGATGTTGGCCTTGATCCCCTTCATCTCGTTGGTGTCTTCGACGGTGCCCTTTTCGCAGGTGGCGATGATCAGGCGCTGCTCGCCGGGCTGCAGCGGCACCTTGCTCAGCGACTTGGTGGGAAGGAAGTCCTTGCCGCCGGTGGAAACGTCGATGAAGGTGCGCAGGCAATTGTTCTTGCAAAAGAAGCAGCGGGTGTTTTCGTTGCGCGTGGTGCGGTAGGTGATGCGGCGCACCGCCTCGAGGCCGATGAAGCTCGTCTGCTTCCCCTTCTTCCACAGCCGCAAGGCTTCAGCGGCGGCGCCGATGGCCCCCGATTCGCCGCAGTGCTCGTGCACGATCACCTCCGGCTCCCCGTTGCCGCGGAAGCTGGCGCGAATGAAATCCACCTCGGCCTTGACCGCGGCCAGATTGTTTTGCGTGCCGCCCTGCAAGATGAAGCGCGAGCCGAGCGCGGCCAAGTTCGGCACGTTGGCCACGTACAAGAAAACATTCTTCGGCAGCACCGCCGCCAGCCCCGCCAGAATCTCCTCCGCGCGCCAGCCCTGGCGCTGGAAGTTGACGATGTCGGACTGCATGAACACCGCGCAGCCGTAACCGAAGGTGGGCATGGCGGCGGCGGAAAACGCCAGGTCGGCATATTGCTCGACTTTGACGCCAAAGCCTTCGGCCGTGGACTGCAAAAAGTAGCCGTTGCCGGCCGAGCACTGGGTATTGAGCTTGAAATCCTTGACCCGCCCGTCCTTGAGCACGATCAGTTTGATGTCCTGGCCGCCCACGTCCACGATCACGTGCGGATCGCGGTAGAACATCATCGCCGATTCCGCGTGCGCCACGGTTTCCACCAGCGCCACATCCGCGTGCAGCACGTCGCGCAGGATGTCCTTGGCGTAGCCGGTGGTGCCGACGCCCAAGACTTCCAGCGTCGCGCCCTGCGCCGTCACCTGCCGCTCGAGGCCGTCGAAGACATCCATGGTGTCTTGGATGGGATTGCCCTTCGAGAGCTGGTAGTGCTTGCACAGGATCGTCTGATCTTCGGCCATCAGCACGCCTTTGGTCGAGGTTGAGCCGCCGTCCACGCCGATGAAGCCGCGCACCGTCTGCCCCGCCTCGAAGCGCGCCGGCTGAAACGGCCGGCGGCGAAAACGCTCGCGAAAGGTTTCGAGCTCGCCGGGGGCCGTGATCAAGCCCTTGCCCCCGCTCTTGAGCTTCTCCTGCTGGCGGCCGACCTCGATGTATTCGATCAGCCCGGCGGTGCCCAGGTAGACGCCGACCTCCTCGTCTTCATCCTTGCCGAACTCCACCGCGCCGATGGCGGCGTAGTATTGCGCGTTGGCGGGAACCTTGATCAGGTCCTCCGGCTTGGCGCCCTCGGGCACCTCGACTTTGCGCTCCTTCCACATGCGCGGAATGTTGGCCTGCCAGGCCTCGCGCATGCCGCGGATGAAGCTGTTGGGCCCGCCCAGCAGCAGCACGTGCGGCCGTAGCGTGTTACCCCGCGTCAGCACGCTCAGGTTTTGCAGCACGATGGCTTCGAAGAGCGAGGCCATGAGCTGGTCGTTAGGCGTGCCCTCCTTTTGCAGGCTGTTGATGTCGGTTTCGGCGAAGACGCCGCACTTGCCCGCCACCTTGTGCAGCTTGATGCCGTGGTAACCCTGGTTGCCCAGTTGCTCGGCCGGGATCTTCAGCTTGGCGTTGATCTTGTCGATGACGGCGCCGGTGCCGCCGGCGCATTTATCGTTCATCGACGGGATCTTCTTCTTGCGCCCGCTCGAATCGTCGTCGCGAAACACGATGATCTTGGCGTCTTGCCCGCCCAGCTCGACGACGGAATAGACCTCGGGATGCAGCTTCTCGACAGCCAGCGAAACGGCCGTCACTTCCTGCACGAACTTCGCGCCGATGCCGTCGGCGAGGCTGCCGCCGCCCGAGCCGGTGATGAACACGCGGCACCGGCCTGGAGCGATGCCAGCCTCGCGCTCCATCCGCTCCAGAAATTCCAGCGTTTTTTCCGGCTGCTTCGTTTCATGGCGCTGGTAGTCGCGCCAGACGATGCGGTCGGTTTCCCGCTCGACCACCACCGCCTTCACCGTCGTGGATCCCACATCCAAGCCGACCAGAAAGGGAAACGCCATGCCTCCTCCGCCTGCCGATACTCTCAGGTTCGCCGCGGCCGCCTACGCGGCCGCGCCGTTGGTTGCGGGAACGCGCACGCGGGCGCGGCGCCGGAAACGCCCCTCGCGATCCATGCGCTCGCTCACGTGCAGCACGAAATTGGCGGCCGTGCCGGCCACCCCCTCCCGGTGCGGCACGCGATAGAAGGGGCGCTTCAGTTCGGGATGTTCCTCGACATAGGCGCGAATTTCCTCCAGCGACTTGCCCGTGCGCAGCAGCGCTTGCTCGAATTCCGCCTTGGCCTTCACCTTGGCTTCCCCGAGCGCCATCTGCACGCGGCTGTGGGCGTTGACCTCGCCCTCGCCCGAGGTCTCGATAGGCAGATAGATCATGTCCTTAAATTTGTTGACCACGCCCGACTGCGCCCCGTCCGATTGCGACGAGGGCATGCAGCCGAAGGGCTTCAGTCCCAGCACCATGTGGCAGAGATGGTGGACCGTGTAATACACGTTCTTGCCCACCTCGAGATGCCCTTCCCCGCCCCGCGCCAGCTTGTTGTAGAACGGATCCGCCAGCCGCGCCAGCTCTTTTTGCGGCACCAGAGGATGGGTAATGCCGCCCAGCCGCTTGGTGATGCGATGGTAGAAGTGGCTCCAGACCGCCTCCCCCAGCGCCAGCGCCAGCCATTTCTGGCGGAACTGCAACTCGTTCCGCGCGCGCTTGTGCAGCTCGTACCAGTGCGGATACCGGTACGGCGCATCCACCGCCTTGCGCGCCACGGCGTTGTTGCGCACCTGATGGATCATGTACGCCACCCAGGTCGCGATCGGCTCCACGATCACCTGGGCGCCTTCCCGCTCGAGGAAGCGGAACATGTTGAAGTTGCCGTCGCCCTCGGTGATTTGCGCCCAGAATTCGCCGGTGATCTTGACCACCGGCTTGACCTTCAGCCGGTCCACTTCGATGGTATTCAGCAACTCGTGCGTGCGGCGCAGGCCGGCGTAGAACTCCTTGCCGTACAGGTGATCGATGATCTTGCAGAGCACGCTCAGCGTGTCTTTGACCGCGCGGTTCTTTTGCAGCAGGCCCGACGCCACGTCGTTGGTGTGCTCGAGCAGCTCGAACGGCTTGCGCTCGCGCAGCAGCGTCCCCAAGCCGTCGACCGCCTCCTGGAAGACCCGATCGGTCTCGCCGCGATGCACCTCGAACGGCCGGATCTGGTAAACCAAATCGTTGACCACGTCGCCCAGCAAGAGCGCGTTGAGCATGCTCATGCCGAAGTTGACCGTGAACTTCAGCCCCGGCTCGCCGGAGGCCGCCTTGATGCCGTCGTTCTGCTGGAACAGCAGCACGCGGAAGCCCTCATAGCCGGCGTTCTGCAGCGCGAAACGGTATTCGGCCTCGTACATGCCGAAACGGCAGGGACCACACGAGCCGGCGGTGAAAAACACATGGCGGTCGATGATCTCTTGCTTGCTCATCCCCTGCGCTTCCAGGCCGCGCAGGTACTGGATCAAATTCCCGACCGTGAAGTAGGTGGGGTTGCACTGGCCGGTGTTGCCGTACTCCTTGCCCAATTGGAAGGCGGCGACGTTGGGGGTCGGGATCACGACGCACTTGTAGCCGTTGCCTTGAAATGCCGCCTGAATCAAGGCTTCGTGCTTCCAGGTCAGACCTCCGAAGAGAATCGTGACTCGGTCCCGCTCCTCGCCCACGAACGGGCGCTCGACCGGACGATGAAAATGTTCGGGCTGTTGCAGGCCGGCGGCGCGCGCTAGGCGCTGCCGCTCGATCGCCAATCGCTTCTTGATCTCATCGTTAAGGTCGCTGACGGGAACCAAATCGGGGGCTTCAACGGGCATGCGGTGCTCCTTTCGCGGGTCGCGGACCAATAAGATGCGGATAAAGACCGGGAACAGCGAAAACTCTGCAGGAGCACGAAAGGAGAATTACCGAACTGGACCTCGAAACGAGACACTGCGATGCTTCCGTCTTGCTGAGGGAAAGTCTATTCCACCGCTGCGCGGCCCTGTCAAGGGGGTTTCGAAAATTAATGACGCTTTTCCAATTGAGGCCGAGTCATCAGGGTCAGTTGCACGATCCAGTTCACCTTTTCTTTTTTATTTCCGCCCGGCATCGGACACTTCTCCGTGCGATAGCTCACCCGAAAAGGAAGGCCCAGCGGCAGTTCGCTCGCGCGCAACAATTGGACCCCGCCGTCGCGCATGTGCACGTAATAGCCCGGCTGCAGGTAGCCGCGCCACTGCCGCCCGTCGCGCTGCGTGAAGGTGATCGCCTGCGTTGCGGCGTCCACGCTCGTCACCGTCCCTCGAAACGACGCCAGATCGGTGCGCGGCGCCAGGAACCCGATCATGAAAACGTCGTGCTGCTCCCGGCCGCCAACTTTGCGATCCATATAGAAGACGACCAGACGGGCGCCGATCGGGATCTGCTCGACCGGCGCGGCCCGCTTGCCCGCCCGCAATTCCAGAGGCGCTCGCCCCCCGCCAGCGACATACCAAGTCGACGCCAAATTGAAATGGAGCGGAGAAAACGCGACGACTTCGCGCTTGCTGGGAAAAAGCACTCCGGTGAAAGTGTCAGGCTGCCGGCATTTCCAGTAAGTCAACGTGAACTGGCCGGTGGTCGCGTCCAGCGCCGTGAGCTCGCCTTGCCAAGCCTCCCCCGTGTAGCCCGGCGGATAGTGTCCAAACGGGGCGTCCACATGCTGCGCCGTCGCCGTCGCCGCCCCGGCGATGAGGGCCGACAGAAGCGCCAACGCGGGCGCCAGTTTCCCCCGCATGCGCGGATTGTACCGAAGTTTTCCGGAGGCCATGACCATGAATTTCTTCTGATTGGCCGGTCGCGAAACGTCCCCTATACCTGGATTTAATGAACCTTGCGACGACCCTGCGACCGCCCGGGCGCGCGCGCCTTCCCCGTGCGGCCGAAATTGTGGCGGCGGTGGCGTGTTTGGCGGTGCTCGCGCCGGCGGCCATCTCCACCCGCGAAAACGATCTCGCTCGCATCAAGAACGCCACCGAGATCATCCACACCATCGCCAACGGCCCCGGACGGCGGGTGGCCGCGAGCGTGCTGCGCTCGGGCACCTGCGTGGCCATCATTCCCGGCTACAAGACCTTTGCCTTGGGCATCGGCGGCTCCTACGGCAAAGGGGTGGCCATGTGCCGCCATGCGGGACGCTGGGGCGCGCCCATCTTCGTGACCATCGGCGGCGCTAGTTTCGGCCCGCAGATCGGCGGCGAATCCGCCGACGTCGTGCTCGTTTTCCAGTCTTATCAAGGGCTGGAGAGCATGCTCAATAACAAAGCGCGAATCGGGGTCTCGGCCGCCGGCGCCGCCGGACCGATCGGCCGCCGCGTCGCCGCCGCCACCGACGCCGCCATGCGGGCGCAGGCGCTCACCTATGGGCAAAGCCGCGGCCTTTATATCGGTGCCAACGTCGATGGCGCCATCGTACAACCCGACGAAACCGGCAATCGCGCCCTGTACGGCCACGCCTATTGGCAGGATGTGCTCGAAGGCCGGGTCGCCGCGCCCGCTGACGCGCGCGCCTTGGTCAGCGCCCTCGACAATTCGCCCTGGACCGGCACCACCGCGCTCGCCGCCCGCCGCCGCGCCGCCTCCGGCATCCCCGCCAGCCAGGTCGGCTTGCCGACCCTCAACCGCCTGGCCTTCACCGGCGCGCCGCTGCCGGTCTTCGCCGGCATCAACCTGGTGCACCAAAACACCAGCATCGGTCTCGGCGGCTTCAGCATTGACCTCGGATTCTTGCCTTCGCCCACCCGCTATCCTTGGCTGCGGCTGATGGCCGAGGGCGGGCGCGTGCGCGGTTCCGAACAGCTCCTCAACATCTCCGTCACCAACACCGTCTGGACGGTCCTGGCCGGCCCCCGGGTCGAAATTCCCAAGCGGCTGTTCGCCCCCTTCGCCGAAGCGCTCTTCGGCTACGGCCACTCGGGCGCGAACGCCGCCGGCTCGCAAACCTTCGACAGCTTCGCCTGGAAGGCCGGCGGGGGCATCAACTTGAACATTTCCCGCGCCTTTTCCGTGCGCATCTTCGAACTCGACTTCCTGCACACCAACTTCAACAGCCACGGCGAAACCGATGGCTTGATCAGCGGGGGCTTGACCTTCCATTTCTAATGGGTCAAAAGTGGTGCTGACACAGGTGAGCCCAGCCCCGTTCGGTCCAGTTTGGGTCAAAGCAGGGGAGGCAAAAGGCCGATAGCGGCCATCCAATCGCGTACCGGCCACAGCACGGCACAGGCGGAGCGCCCGGCAAGCACCGCGCCAACGGCGCGACGCCCGGGAAAGATTCCCGTGCCGGCGCCGATCGGCCGGCACGCGCATGCGCACGCTGCTGCTCGCCGATCCCCATCGTCTGGTGTTGGAGTCGCTCCAACGGGTGCTCGAGCGCCGCTTCGCCGTCGTCGGCGCGATCGAGAGCGGTCCCGAATTGCTGGCGAACGCGCTCGCGTTGCGCCCGGAGGCGATTGTCTGCGACCTGAGCCTGCCGGAGCTCGATGCCTTTCATCTCTTGCGCCGCATCCGGCACGCGGGCGTGAGTTCGCGCTTCGTGGCGCTCTGCTCGCATGCCCAAATCAGCGTCGCCGCCGAAGCCTTGCGCGCGGGAGCGGCGGCCTATGTGCTCAAGCAAGACTCCCTCGACGTGCTGCTCGCCGCCCTCGACGCGGTGTTGCGCGGCCACCTCTTCGTGACGCCGCAGCTCCCCGGCGATATTTTGGCGCTGTTGTTGCAGGCGCCCGCCGCCTCCGGCAACGGCGCCCCGCGCCTGAGTCCGCGCCAGCGGCAAGTGCTGCGCCTCGTCGGCGAGGGCAAGACCATGAAGCAGGCGGCCGCGGCCATCGGCATCTCCATTCGCACCGCGGAAACCTATAAATACGACCTCATGCGCCGCCTCGGCCTGCGCAGCAGCGCCGAAATGGTGCAATACGCCATCCGGCTGGGCTTGGTGGCGCTGCCGCCCCTGGCCGCGCTGGGAACCGAGAATGGCGCTCGCTGAGCGGCGCGCGCGCGCCGGCCCGCGGATCGCGCCCGGCCTGGCGCCGGTTGACGGCGGCGCGGCGCCGGCGTAAATTGGAGTATACCCATGGGGGGTATATGGAAACGCTGACGCTGGCGATCGCGGGAATGAGTTGCTCCCACTGCGTGGCGGCGGTGGAGAAGGCCTTGGCGGCGCTGCCCGGCGTCGCCGCCGCTTCCGTCGCGGTGGGCAGCGCGCGCATCGAGTTCGATCCCGAGCGCGTGCGCCCGGAGCGGATCGCCGCTGCGATTCGCGCCGCCGGTTACGAGCCGCGGCCGGAGTGATTCATGGCTCTCGGCGGCATTCTGGTGACCGCCCTCGGCCTGGCGATCATCGCCTGGCTGAACTGGTACCTGTTTGGGAGCGCGCGCGAGTCGGTGCGCGCCTCCGCCGGCGCCGGCGGCGTGCAAGAGATCGCCGTGCGGGTGCGGGGCGGCTACGACCCCGACGTGATCGTGGTCGAAAGCGGGCGGCCGGTGCGGCTGGATTTTCATCGCGAGGAGAGGGCGAGCTGCACCGAAGAAGTGCAATTCCCAGACTTCGGCATTCGCCGCCGCTTGCCCGCCTTCCAAACCGTCGCCGTTGAGTTCACGCCGCCGCGGCCGGGCACCTATGAGTTCGCCTGCGGAATGAACATGGTCCGCGGGCGCGTCGTGGCCGAGGCGCCCGCCGCCGCCGTTGCGGCCGCGCCGGAGCCGCCGGCGTCCGCCGCCGCGGTTTCGCTGGCGCCGGCCGCGGCCGCTGCCGCCGCGGCGACGGCGCAACTGACCCTGCCTATCGCCGGCATGACTTGCGCCGCCTGCGTGCGCCGCGTGGAGCGCGCCTTGGCGGCGCAGGCGGGCGTGGCGCAGGCGGAGGTCAACTTCGCGTCGCGGCGCGCGCGCGTCGCCTACGATCCCGCCCGCACCGGCCTGGCATCGCTGGTCGGGGCCGTCCGCGAAGCCGGCTATGACGCGTCCCTGGCGCGCACGAGTTTTCACGTCGCCGGGCTGGAAATGATCAACGATGCCGGCGACCTGGAACGCCGTCTGGAGCGCTTGCCCGGGATCGCCTCGGCCGCGCTCGACCTGGCGACCGGCAATCTGGTCGTGGAATACTTGCCCGGTCTCGCCCGGCTGGAAGCGGTCGAGGAGCTCGTCCGCGAGCGCGGGCTGCGCGTGGCGGCGGGCGGCGCCGCCGCCCGGCCCGCCGCCGAACCCGGCGCCGAAAACGACGAGCAGCGCCGGGAAATGCTGGCGTTGCGGCGGCGCATGCTCGTGGCGCTGGCGCTCGCGGCCGCCTCCATGCCCGGCTCGATGGCGCTCGATGCGGGCGCGGCCGGGCACGGCGGCATGGGCGGCGATCCGCTCATGCAACTGCTCGCGCCCCTTCATCGCGGCTTGGCGGCGGCCCTGCCTTGGCTGGATCGGCTCCCGCCGGCGGCCTTGCGCTGGGCGCTGCTGCTGCTCACCGTGCCGGTGGTGTTCTGGGCCGGACGCTCGTTTTACGAGCGCGCCTACAAAGCCTTCCGCCATCATGCCGCCGACATGAACACCCTCATCGCCGTCGGCAGCGGCGCGGCCTTCGTCTTTTCGGTCGTTGCCACCGTGGCGCCCGGCGTCTTCACCTCCCGCGGCTTGCCGGCGCACGTCTATTTCGAGGCGGTGAACTGGATCATCGGCCTGATCCTGCTCGGCAACTATTTCGAGTTGCGCGCCCGCTCGCGCGCCGGCGGCGCGCTGCGTCGCCTGCTCGGACTGCAAGCCAGGACGGCGCATCTGCTGGAGCGCGCGGGCGGCGGCTGGCGCGAACTCGGGGACCGGCCGGTGGCGGAATTGCGCGTCGGCGATGTGGTGCGTATCCGCCCCGGCGAGCGGTTGCCGGCCGATGGCCGCGTGCTCGATGGCGAGAGCGACGTGGATGAGAGCATGCTCACCGGTGAGCCGCTGCCGGTGCCCAAGCGGCCGGGCGACCCGGTCACCGGCGCGACCATCAACGGCGCCGGCGGCCTGATCGTCGCGCTGACGCGAGTGGGTAAGGATACCGCCCTGGCGCAGATCGTGCGGCTGGTGGAGGAGGCGCAAGGCCGGCGCGCTCCGGTGCAGCGGCTCGCCGATCGCGTCTCCGGCATTTTCGTGCCGGTCGTGATCTCGCTCGCCATTCTCACCTTCGTGTTTTGGTACGACTTCGGCCCGGCGCCGGCGCCGCTGTTGGGCTTCATCACCGGCGTCACCGTGCTGATCATCGCCTGTCCCTGCGCCATGGGCTTGGCCGTGCCGACGGCGGTGATGGTGGGCACCGGGCGGGGCGCGGAATTGGGCCTGCTGATCCGCGGCGGCGAAGCCCTGGAGCGAGCCGGCGCGCTTGACACCATCCTGCTCGACAAGACCGGCACCATCACCGCAGGCCGGCCGCGCGTGACTGCGGTGCTGCCGGCGCCGGGCGAGGATGCGCCCGGCGTGCTGCGCTGGGCCGCGGCCGTCGAGCGCGGCAGCGAGCATCCGCTGGCGGCGGCCATCGTGCGCGCCGCCGAGGAGCGCGGCTTGGCCGCGGAGGCGGGCGCGAACTTCGCCGCCTTCGTCGGCCGCGGCGCCCGCGCCGAGGTGGCGGGCGCCACCGTGTTGGCCGGCAGCCGCGGTTGGCTCGAAGAGCAAGGAGTCGCATTCGATTCCTTCCCCGCCGCCGCCGAGCGCGCGCACCAGGGCGAGACCCTCATCTACGTGGCGCGCGGCGCGCGCCTGGCCGGCGCCATCGCGCTGGCTGACACCGTCAAGCCCGGCGCCGCCGCCGCCGTCGCCGCCCTCCGGCGGCTGGGCCTGGAAGTCATCATGATCACCGGCGATCAAGAGGCCCCGGCGCAGCGCGTGGCCGCCGCCGTCGGCATCGAACGCGTGCGGGCGGGCGTGCTGCCCGGGGAAAAGGCGCGCGTGGTGCGCGAACTGCAGGCGGGTGGCCGGGTGGTGGCCATGGTCGGCGACGGCATCAACGACGCGCCCGCCCTGGCGCAAGCCGATGTCGGCATCGCCATCGGCACCGGCGCCGACGTCGCCATCGAAGCCAGCGACATCACCCTCGTGGGCGGCGATCCCCGCCTGGTCGCCGGCGCCATCCTGCTGTCGCGGCGCACGCTGCGGCTGATTCGGCAGAACCTATTTTGGGCGTTCATCTATAACGTCGTCGGCATCCCGCTCGCGGCCGGGCTGTTTTATCCCCTCTTCGGCGTCTTGCTCTCGCCGGTCTTCGCCAGCGCGGCCATGGCCTTCAGCTCCGTCAGCGTGGTCGGCAACAGCCTCCGCCTGCGCCGCTTTCGGCCGCCGCTCGGCATGGACTCCGCTCATGCCTAAGCGATCGCAGCGGCGCTTGGCGGACTCCCTCGACGCCCCGCTGCAACGGGCCCTGCTGGCGCGCCTGCGCCGCGCCGAGGGCCAAGTGCGCGGGCTCGCGCGCATGGTCGAGGAGCGGCGCTATTGCCCCGACGTGCTGACGCAAATCTCCGCCGTGCACGAATCCTTGCGCGGCGTTGCCCGCCTGCTCATGCGCAACCATCTCGAGCACTGCGCCACCAACGCCTTGCGCTCCGGCGACCCGGCGCGGGCGCAGGAGGTGTATGCCGAGTTGACCGACCTCTTCTACAAGCACGCCCGTTAGCGGGCCGCCCCGCGCCGCCGCCGATCTGCGGTAGCATACGGTGTCCTCGTTAATCTCAGGCCAGGAGGAAAGCGATGCTGGTGGCCACCGTGGAGCGGCCGGCAGGATTTGAAGTCAAACGCGTCATCGGGCAAGTCTTCGGCGTGGTCGTGCGCAGCCGCAGCTTGGTCGGCAACGTCGCTGCGGGCTTGCGCTCGCTGGCGGGCGGCGAAATCAAGGAATATACGCGGCTGGTCGAAGATACCCGCCGCCACGCCATCGACCGCATGGTCGAGAACGCCGCCGCGATGGGCGCCAACGCCGTGATCATGATGCGCTTCGATTCCTCCGAAATGGGCCAAACCATGCAAGAAGTCGTGGCCTACGGCACCGCCGTCGTGCTCGAGCCCGCGGCCCGCGCCTAGGCCGAGAAGGGATAGGGTGCACGTGGCGGTCGCCATCATCGTCATCGTGATCCTGGTGGCGCTGTATTTGGCCTTTGACCGCCGCTATCGCGGACGCGAGCAGCCCGGGAGCGGCGACGCCTTCCGGCCTACCGACGAGGTGTTTCGCGATCCTGGCTCCGGCGAGCTCGTGCGCGTGTACGAGAATCCGGCGACCGGCGAGCGCCAGTACCGCCCCGAGCCGAAGGCCTTTGGGTAGCGCGCCCGCCGGCCCGCGGCGCGCCTCTATTGCGCGTGCGGGCCTAAGACGTACATGCGCAGCGCCGCCTCGCCGGCGCTGCGTCCTTCCTCGCTCGCCTGCCAGACCAGGCGATCCCAGCGGCCGTGCGCCACGGTGGGCGCTCGCACCGCCACCCAAATCTCGCGCGCGCCGTGCGGGCGCAGCCGATAGCTGCCCGGCGGCGTGCTCTCGTTCCACCCCTCCGGCAATCGGCTGCGGACGGAGATCACGACCGCACGGGCGCTTGGGTTCTGCAAACGCAGGGGAATCTCCACCCGCTGGCCGCTGCCGGTATCCCATTGCGGCGGCATGAGATCTTGCATAACGGCCAGGCCTTCGGCCGCCCAAAACTGGCGGTAGAAGTGCCATTGCTGCCCGAGTTGGATCGCCTCGTTGCGGGTTGGATCGCGCTCGATCGTATATCCCGGCGGCGGCTGATAGGCCGGCGGCGCCGCCGATATGCCGGCGAAGACATCCGCGGTCGCGGGCGCCTGCGTTAGCGATCGCGCCAGCAGCAGCTTGACCGGCGCCTTGAACTCGTGAAAATCGCCCGTGCGCAGCGCCCGCTCCGCGACGTCGCCATTGCCTTGCTGCGTGGCGTGAAACGCCTCCTCTTCGGCGATCAGCCGGTAATAGGGCTCGTGTTTCGCCGGCGAAATATCGGTGACCGAGTATTGCGGGCCTTTGCCGTCGAAGAATTCATTGAAGAATGCGTCCGTGAAGTAATAAAGCTTTTGCGGCTGCCACGGCCTCAGTCCTTCGGTGAGATTCGAATACCGGAGCCGGTTGCGCGGCGGCGCGACCTGCTCGGGAAACGCGGCGGGGTCGCCGGCCAGATTGAAGGCCTCGGTCGCGATCACGCTGGCGGCTTGATGGTCGCCGTGGTTTTCCCCGGCGACGTTGTCGGGCAGCCACGTCATCACCACTTCGGGACGGGTGAGGCGGATCAGGCGCACGGCCTTCTCCAGCGCCGCGCCATGGTTCCAGGTCTCGAGGGAATCGAGCACGTCTTGGGTGGGTGTATCGGTGCCGCCGAGCGACCAGACATCGAGCACGCCCCAGCTCGCCCATGCGCGCCGCGCCTCCATCTGCCGCACCGCGGCCAGCGCCGCGGCCTGCTCCTCGCCCACCAAATTGCCGCCGCTGTTGCCCCAGGTGCCGTAGGCGACGGCAACCCGCTTGTGCTCGTCGAAGATGGCGCGCGCGAGATAGCCGGTGACCTCCGTCTCGTCGTCGGGATGGGCGACGATCAGCAAGATGTCGGCCTTGAAACGCGCATCCGGCCGCGGCGGCGGCGCCTGCGGCGCTTGCCGCGCCATGGCGGCGGCGGAGAGCGCGACCGCCAGCAAGGTAAGCAGCGTCGGTCTGGGCATGGCCGAAAGAGTACACCAGCACGCGCTGCCGCGCATCTTGCCCGGCAAGGGCGGCCGCAGCCCTGTGCATCCGGCGGTTCTCCCTTTAGCGGACCGGCAGCTCTTCCAACCACGGCCTACGGCCCCGCTCGGTGGTGATTTATGTGCTTTCTGGCCCCTACCTCTATTAAGTACTGTGGCGCACCGAAGCGCCGGCCGGCCAGGTCCCGCGCCTCCGCTGCCCGCAACCTTATGACCGTGCGCCTGCTTCCGTCTCCCCCCCCCCAAACGGAGGGGACGGCCGCGGGGCGTTGCGGCGAGCTGCCCGCGGCTCCCGCAACGACCGCCCCGCCCCTCGGCCGGCTTTTTGGCGCACCCGGTCCCGGACCGGACTCTTGTCAATTTCACCGGCGCCGTTCCCGCGCCCCGGCGGTCGCCGCACCTGGTGCCGGGTGCCTGGCCCCTGCTAGACTGCGGCTAGAACCTCTTCGTGCCAACCTCGTCCCATCGCTGTGGCTTTGCAGCCGGCGCGCTGCTGGTGGCGGCGCTCGCCCTCTCTGCCGAGGCGCTGCCCCGGACGGGTGCAGCGCGGCAGGCGCGCGTCGGGCCGGTCGAGACGATGCGCACGAATGTCGTGCTCGACACCAATCCGTCGCTCTTCGCCGTGCTGGCGGCGATTAACGTCGGCGGTTACGACGCCGGCTTGAACGCGCCGCATGCCAGCCCGCTGCGCGCGAAGCTGCGCGATCAGCTGCTGGCCAAGAACCTGCCCATCTATGGCGAATTGCGCATGTTTTACGCGGCGCACCGCGAAGCCGATTCCGCCGCCGACCTGGCGCAGTACATCTCCCTCGGCCTGCTGTTGGGAGATCCGCCGGACTTCAAGCTGAACCTGCCGTTGCAGGACATGCCGCCGGACGCGGCGCGCGTGGCCGGCTTGGTGCCGCTGCTGCAGCGCTTTTACGCCGATGCCAACCTGGCCGAGGTCTGGCAGCAATACAAGCCCGTGTACGAGCAAGCCATCGATCGCTATGCCCCGGAGGTGCGCCGGGTCTTGCAGCAGGTGGACCTTTATTTCCGGCTGCCGCAGGCCTATTTGGGCCGCCAGTTCGTGATCCTGCCGGAGTTCTTGGCCTCGCCGGTGGAAACCCACGCGCGCAATTACATGGAGAACTACTTCATCGTCGTGCCGCTCGACGTGGGCTCTCAGATTGACGACATTCGTCACACCTATTTGCACTACGTCCTCGACCCGCTGGTGGCCAAATACCCCGACATCGTCGAGCGCACGCGGCCGGTGCTGCCGCTGGTGGCGCGCGCGCCCGCGCTCGATAAACAATTCAAGAGCAACCTGCGCTTGTTCTATACGGAATGTCTCGTGCGGGCGGTGGAAGCCCGGCTGACGCCGATGCCCGGCGCGACTCCGGCGGCGCGTTCGGCGGCGCGCGAGAAGCTGGTGAAGCAAGACGTGGACGAAGGCTTCGTTCTGACCCAGTTCTTCTTCGACAGCCTGAAGGATTACGATCGCGACGTGCTGAATTTCAGCGAGTTCTATCCGCAAGCGGCCTACATGATGGATATCGGGCACGAGGAGGCGGAAGCGCGCCACATTCGCTTCGCCGCCGCGCCTCCGCATCCCGAACCGGCGCAGCCGCAGCCGCTGATGAGCCTGCTCGAAGCCGGAGAGCAGCGGCTGGCTGCCGGTGATTTCGAGGGCGTCACCACGCTCACCGCCGGTGCGCTGGCCGATCCTAATGGCGATCATCCGGCCGCCTATTTCCTCATGGCCGAGGTCGCGGCGCGCGAGGGCCGGCCGGAGATGGCGCAAAAGTACTTCGAACGCGCGCTCGCCACCGCGCCGCTCACGGCGGCGCACGTTCGCACCTGGAGCAACATATATCTGGCGCGGATTTTCGACCTTGAGCAAAAACGCGACCAAGCCGTCGCGCACTATCGGGCCGCGCTCGCGACCGCCGATACTTCCGCCTCGCGCTCGATCGCGCTCGAGGGCATCCGGCAGCCTTTCACCACCGGGCGCGCCCATGCGGCGCCCAATCCCAAATCACCCTAAAGGCCTTTATGACTCGAACCTTCTCTTCCCTGCTCCTCGTTGCCGCGCTCGCTGCCGGTGTCCTGGCGCAGACCTCCCAGGGAAACGCGCAGGCCGTCACCGCCGGCGCTAACGCCAAGACCGCGGCCGCCGCCAAGCCGGCGCCTGCCGGACCGACGCCGAAATCGCCGGAGGAACTGGCCGCGATCAAGGCCGTGGTCGCCGCCATGCAAAATCCCTCCGGCACGCCGGCGCAAGTGGATGGCGCGGTGCAGAACCTGGTGTCGAAGTTTCCCCAAACCGAGTTCAAGGAATGGGCGTACACGCTGGCCACCCAGTACCACTACCAGCACAACGATTACGCCGGCACCCTGGAGAACGGTGAGGCGGCGCTGAAGGTCAACCCCCACGCGCTCTTGCCGCTGCTGGTTTTGGCCAGCGTGATTCCTCAGCGCGTCCAGCCGACCGATCTGGATCGCGATCAGCGGCTGGCGGAGGCGGAGGGCTTCGACAAGACCGCGCTCGACTACGCGGATCATTTCCCTTCGACCGTCAACGGCCACGTGCTGACCCCCGCGCAGGTGCAAGGCTACCAGCAGACGATTCGGGCGACGGCGCATAGCTCGCTGGGGGCGATCGCCATGGATCGCCAGCAGTATCCGCAGGCCGCCAGCCAATTTGAAGACGCCATCCAGCAAGAGACGGGCAACAACGCCGCCCAAGATTACTACCGCCTGGCGCAGGCGCAAGAGGCGGAGAAGGATTATAAGGATGCGTTGGGTTCCGTGAACAAGGCTCTTGAGCTCGGCGCCGCGAACGCCACCTTGAAAACCTTGGCGAAGGCCGAGCAGGAGAAAATCACGCGGGAGATGGAAGGAACGGCGGCGCCGGCCAGCCATCCGTAGATCGTGGCCGGCGGCAGCAAAGAGATCCCGCGCCGTCGAGGCCGCCGCCCGCGGCGCGCCCCGGCGGAATGGAGCGGCGCGGAGTTCGAGCGCCGCATCGGCTGCCGTTTTCACAACCCCGGCTTGCTGCGGCAGGCGCTGACGCATCGTTCCTGGACCTCGGGCACGGGCGGCGAGCCGGACTACGAGCGGCTGGAGTTCCTGGGCGATGCCGTGCTCGGGCTGCGGGTCAGCGAACGCCTTCTGGAATCGTTTCCCGACCGCAGCGAAGGCCACCTCAGCCGTCTCCGCTCGTGGCTGGTCAGCGCCCGCAACTTGGCTTTGGGGGCGCAGGCGCTGGGCGTGGGCCAGCATCTGCGCATGGGGCCCGGCGAGGAGGCCGTGGGCGGCCGCAGCCACGAGCGCCTGCTGGCGAACGCGATGGAAGCGGTGATCGGGGCCATCCATTTGGATCGCGGCTACCGCGCGGCCGCGCGGTTCATTGACGATCACGTCCTGGGGACCGCGCTCGAGGACCTGACGCCGGATCACCTGCACGAGTTCGCCTACAAGTCCGCGCTGCAAGAATGGGCCCACGCCCAGGGCCATCCGCTGCCCCGGTATCGGCTGCTCGGCGCCACCGGCCCGGAGCACGGCAAGACGTTCGACGTGGAAGTGGTCCTCGCCGGGCTTTATGCCGGCCAGGGCCGCGGGCATAGCAAGAAAGAGGCGGAGCAGCGGGCGGCGCGGGGTGCGCTGGAGCACCTCGGCGTCATTGAACGCTCGCGGTAAACTGGAGCGTGGCCTCCCGCAGCAAATCGAATCGCCCGGCGCGCTCGGCGCCTGCCGCGCAACCGGCGCCGCCGGCTAAAAAGCACAAGCCGCTTTCGGAGAACTTCGTGCGCGTTTGGGCGCCGACGTTGGTGGCGGCCTTGTTCATCATCACCTTCAACGTGCAGGCTTTCGAGATTCCCTCGAGCTCGATGGAGAAGACGCTGCTCATCGGCGACCATCTGCTCGTGGACCGCGTGCGCTTCGCCCCGCCTTCCGGCTACCTGCACGGCCTCGAGCCGTACCGGCCGCTCGAGCACGGCGACATTGTCGTGTTCATGTCCCCGGCGCAGGCCGGCTTGCATCTCGTCAAGCGCGTGATCGGCTTGCCGGGAGACCGGCTGAAGCTGGTGAATGGGGTGGTGTGGCGGAACGGCCAGCCGCTGAACGAGCCCTACGTCATGCGCTATCCCGTGGATTGTCCTGGCGTGCCGCTGGTCGATCCCGCGCGCGACAACTGGCCCGATGGCGGCATGCTCGACGAAACCACGCCGCAGTGGGCGGCGGCGCAGGCGCAATACATCCATGACGGCGAGGTCACGATTCCACCCGGCCGCTACTTCATGATGGGCGACAACCGCCTCTGCTCGTTCGATTCGCGGTATTGGGGCTTCGTGCCGCAAGACAGCATCATCGGCCGGCCGTCGCTGATCTATTGGTCCTACGCCAGCCAGGAGAGCGACTACGAAAGCAGGGGCCTGGCGCGGGTGGGCGGCTGGATCTCGACCATCATTCACTTTCCCACGCGCACCCGCTGGGGTCGCACTTTCAAGATCATCCGCTAGGCGGGAGGCGCGTCGTGAACGGTTCCCGCCCGTCCCGCCGCCGGCGCCGGCTCCTTTGGGCCGCGGTGATCGTGGCGGCGGTGGCGCTGCCCCTGATCGCGCCGCTCTTCACCCTGCATCGCGCCAAGCAGCGAATTCTGGCCACGCTCTCGCGGCAGTTGGGGCGGCCGGTCAGCGCCGACGCGCTGCACCTCGTGCTCATGCCCTGGCCCGGCTTCGAGTTGGACCGCGTGCGCCTCGGCGACGCCCCCGAGTTCGGCCTGGAAGATCTGGCCACCGCCGACGACGCCACCGCCACGCTGCGGCTGGCGCCGCTCTGGCGCGGGCGCATTTCGTTTTCGAGCATTCGCCTGCAGGGCGCCAACATCAACATCGTGCGCAGCGCCGCCGGCCGCTGGAACCTGGCGGAGCTTCTGGATCGGGCCGCTCTGGCCGGCCCGCGCTTGCGCCCCACCGCGGCGCGCGCCGCGCCGGGCGCGCCGGAGCCGTTCCCCTACTTCGAACTCGCGGACGCGCGCGTCAACTTCAAGTTCGGGCTGTTCAAACGCCCCTTCTACCTCGACGCCGTGAATGGCTCGCTCACGTTGGAGCCGAGCGCCTGGCGCGTGCATTTGCGCTGCATCCCCCAGCGCAGCGATCTTCGCCTGTCCGACACCGGCGAAGTCACGCTCGATGGCGTTTGGCGGCGTCCGCATGCCGGCCAGGCCTTTCGCGATCTGCCCTTCGATCTCAGCCTCCATTTCGAGAACGCGTATCTGGGCGGCTTGGGACCGCTCTTGCTCGGGCGCGATGCCGGTGTCCACGGCATCGTCGCCGCGGATGCGCGCGTGCAGGGCCGCGGCGGCGGCTTCGAGATCAGCGGCGCGGCGCGCGGCGCCGCCCTGCGCCGCTGGGATCGGCTGCCGACCTCGCTCGCCGTGCGGGTGCCGTTTGACTTCATCTACGGCGCGGCCGGCGATTCCGTCGCCATCAAGCAGCTCGGGGACGGCGCGCATTGGGATGTCACCGGCCGCGTGTTGAACTTGCTGTCCCGGCCGGCCTTGCAGTTGCATCTGCGCCTGCGCCATTTGGATGCGAATGCGCTCGTGCCGCTGGCGAGGACCCTCGATCCTGCCCTGCCGCCGTCGCTGTCGGCGGCCGGGGAAATCAGCGGAACGGCGAGCCTCGCCACCCAGCCGGGGGCGCAGCCGCGATGGCAAGGCGAGTTGCAGGCGCGCGGGCTCGAATTGCGCGGTGGGGACGCCCGCGTGCGCTTCCTGAACGCGGTATGTCAGGCCGGTGCGTCGCTGCAATGCCACGCGCGGGCCGAAGTGCCGGGCCGGTCGTCGGCGCCCGCGCAGCTCGTTCTGACCGGCGCCGCCGGTCGCGCGGGCCTCTCCGGCGAGCTTCGCGGCGTCGGCCTGGAAGCCGATGCGGCCGCCGCGCTGGCGGAACTGGTGGGGGCCAAAGCCCCCTGGCCGAGCGCCTTGCGCGGCGTCGCGTCGGTTGCCTGGAGCGGCGCCCTGCCATGGAGCGTGCTCGCCGGCTGGACGCCTTCCTGCGGCGTCTGGCAAGGCGCCGCAACCTGGCCCGAAGCCGCCGCGCGCCTGCCGGCCTTGGCGCAGCCCTTGCCCCTGCGCAACGTTCGCCTCGCACGTTCGCCCGCCGGCGCGCTGGCGTTCACCGCCGTCGCGGTCCTGCGCGGCGAGCCGTGGCGCCTGGCGGCGTGGCGGCCGGCGTCGCAGCCGCGCTGGCAGTTCCAGCTCCGCGCCCGCCGCGCCACCGCCACCGCGGTGGCCGCCGCCTTGCGTCTAGCGCCGGGCGGGCTCTTCCAAGACTTCTTTTCCGGTCCGCCCTCGCTCGCGCCGCTGCTGCGCCGCGTGCATGCGCAAGGCGAGCTGCGCGTGGATGATTTCGTCTGGCGCGGCCGGCATGCGGCGGTGAACGCTACGGTGGATGCCGACGGCCCGGCCTGGCGCATCGCGCCGCTTTCGGTGGCCGTCGCCGGAGGCCGCTTCAGCGGCCAGGGGGAATGGCGCGACGGCCGCCTGCGCATCTGGGGCAACGCCGCGGCGCTCAATCTCGCCCAGCTCCTGGCGACGGCTCCCGCGCCGGGCCGCGATCCCGCCGCCGCGGAAGTCTGGGCTGATCTCCGGATCACGACGCCGCGGCCGCTCGACTTTTCGCGCTTGACCGCCGCCGGCACCCTGCAGGCGCGCCAGGGCCCGCTGCGCTTCAGCGCGAACTTCGCTTGGGCGGACGGCGCGCTGCACTGGTCCGCGCCGCGCTTGGAGGCGGCGGGCGAGAAGCCGGCGCCGCCGGGCGGCGTGCTGCTGGCCGCGGCCGGCGCGAAGGCGCTGAGCGCCAAGGCGCGCTCGTTCCAAGCCAAGCTCGATCGCATCGCGGCAAACGCCGATTCCCCCGGCCCGCATGCCCCGGTCCGGCTGACGGCGGCCGAAGCCGATGATTATTTCGCCTCGCCGCTGTCGCCGCTGCCGCCCGCGATCTCGCACCTGCAGCTCGGCAGCCAAGGCCCATGGATCAGCGGCTCCGCCGACGTTGACTTCGACAAGCTGCCGCAGCGCTCTTCCCTCTTTACCGGTGTGCATCATATCCAGGCCCAAGCCCATCTCGACTCCGGCCTGGCGCCGGCGGCGCAGTTGACCATCGAGCAGGTCGCGATCGATGGCGAGCGCATTCCCAACTTCCTGATCGATCTGGCGATCCGCGAGTTCATCCAGCCCAAGCATCCGCGGATCAGCCGCCACTTCGCCGTGCCGCTGCCGGCGCATGTCCGCTCCGTCACCCTCGGCGCCGATCAGGCGACCCTGAATTATTAGCCGTTCCGGGCGTATCCGATAATGAAAGCAGGCCCATGGACTTCCGCCTCGTCAGCGACTACCGTCCCCGCGGCGACCAGGCCGGCGCCATCGCCGCGCTGACCGCGGGAGCGCGCCAAGGCGAGCCGCACCAGGTGCTGCTGGGCGTGACCGGCTCGGGCAAGACCTACACCATGGCCAAGGTCATCGAGGAGCTGGGTCGGCCGGCCCTGGTGATCGCGCACAACAAGACGCTGGCGGCGCAGCTCTATCACGAGTTCAAGGCCTTTTTCCCCGAAAACGCCGTCGAATATTTCGTCTCCTATTACGACTACTACCAGCCCGAAGCCTACCTGCCCGCCGCCGACGTGTACATCGAGAAAGAGGCCACGATCAACGACGAGTTGGATAAGCTCCGCCTTTCGGCCACGCGCTCGCTGTTCGAGCGTCGCGACTGTATCATCGTCGCCTCGGTCTCCTGCATCTACGGCCTCGGCTCGCCGGAAGCCTACTACGGCATGCTGCTCTTGCTGGAGAAGGGGCAAACGATCCGCCGCGAGGAGATTCTGCACCGGCTGGTCGAGATTCTTTACGAGCGCAGCGACGGCGACTTCCGCCGCGGCACCTTCCGCGCGCGCGGCGACGTGATCGAGATCTTCCCGCCCTACGAGGATTTCGCCTACCGCATCGAGCTCTGGGGCAATCAGATCGAGTCGCTGGCGCAGGTCGATCCGCTGCTCGGCCAGATCCGCCGCAAGTACGTGCGGCTGGCGATCTATCCCAAAACCCATTACGTGATCACCCCGCAAACGAAGGAAAACGCGCTGCGCTCGATCCTGGCCGAACTCGAGGACTGGCGGCCGCGCCTCGAACGCGAGGGCAAGCTCGTCGAAGCCCGGCGGCTGGAGCAGCGCACCCGCTTCGACATCGAGATGATCCGCGAGATCGGCTACTGCCACGGCATCGAAAACTACTCCCGCCATTTCACCGGCCGCCGCCCCGGCGAGCCGCCCCCGACCCTGCTCGACTATTTGCCCCAAGACGCCCTGGTCTTCGTGGACGAGAGCCATCAGACTATTCCGCAGCTTCGCGGCATGTATCACGGCGATCAGTCGCGCAAGCACACGCTCGTGGATTACGGCTTCCGCCTGCCCTCCGCGCTCGACAACCGGCCGCTGCGCTTCGAGGAATTCGAGGAGCGGGTGCATCAGTTGATCTACGTCTCGGCGACTCCCGGTCCTTACGAGCTGACCAAGGCGGCGGGCGTGGTGGTCGAGCAGGTGATTCGCCCGACCGGGCTGCTCGATCCGGTGGTCGAGGTGCGGCCGAGCCGCGGGCAGATTGACGACCTGCTGGCGGAGATTCGCGCCGCGGTGGCGCGCGGCGAGCGCGTGCTGGTGACCACGCTGACTAAGCGCATGGCCGAAGACCTGGCCGAGTATTACACCGAGGTCGGCGTCCGCTGCCGCTATATGCACAGCGAGATCGAGACCCTTGAGCGCATCCGCATCCTCCGCGACTTGCGGCGCGGCGAATTCGACGTTCTCATCGGCATCAATCTGCTGCGCGAAGGACTGGATCTGCCCGAGGTGGCGTTGGTGGCGATTCTCGACGCTGATAAAGAGGGCTTCTTGCGCTCGGCCGGCTCGCTCATCCAGACCGTGGGCCGCGCCGCCCGCCACTTGAACGGCCGCGCCATTCTCTACGCCGATTTCGTCACCGATTCGATGCGCCAGGCCATTGCCGAAACCGAGCGGCGGCGGGAGATCCAGGCCGCCTTCAATCGCGACCACGGCATCGAGCCGCAGAGCGTGCTGCGCCCGCTCGATATGACCCTGGTCGCGGTGGCCGAGGGCGATTATCCGACCCCGGCCCGGAACGAAGACGAAGACGAGGCCAGCTTGGCGACCTTCGGCAGCCGCGAAGAACTCGATGCCTACTTGACGAAGCTGGAGGCCGAAATGCGGGAAGCCGCGCAGAAGTTCGAGTTCGAGCGCGCCGCCCGCATTCGCGATCGCCTGCGCGCCCTGCGCGAAAAGCGCCTGGAAGCCTGAGCCGGAAATAGCGATCGGCCGGCCGCCCGCGCCCGATGCTCCGCTCCGCACGTCGACCGCCGTGCGCCGGTGTCCACAGGCGTCTCGCTGCCGCCCGCCGCCGTTTGCCTTTGCCGGCGCCCCGCGCTCTAGCTGCTGGGCCGCTGCGCGACCAGGCGGTTGGCGTCGGCGTAGCTGATGGCGCCGCCGAGCGACTCGTAGGTGCCGCCCGCGCGCAGCTCCTCGGCCGCGCGGCGCAGGGCGGATAACGCGGCGCGGGCCGGCCCGCTGCCCACGCTGATGCGGCGCGCGCCGGCGCGCTCGAGTTCCGCGACGCTCGCCATGCCCGGCCCGGCCAGCACATTGACCGGCGCCGGCAGGGCGGCGCAGATCTGCGCGATCGCCGGCAGCTCGCGCAGGAAGGGCACGAAGATGCAGTCGGCGCCCGCCTCGCGATACGCCCGCCCGCGCCGCACGGCTTCCGCCAAGCGGTCGCCCTCCACCGCAATCCCGCCGTCGCAGGCGTCGGTGCGCGCGTTGACGACCAGCGCCGCCCCCGCCGCCGCCGCGGCCTGGCGCACGCGCCGCAAGATCGCCGCCTGCGCCTCCAGCGGGCGCAGCTTGCCGCCGCTCGTGTCCTCGAGGTTGATCCCCGCCGCGCCGGCGCGCAGCACCTCCATGACGTTGGCGGCGATTGTATCCGGCTCCTCGGCATAGCCGGCTTCGAAATCGGCCGTGACCGGCAGGCGCGTGGCGGCGCAGATGCGCCCGACGGCCTCGACCATGAGCCGCATCGGGATGCGCTGGCCGTCCGGATAGCCGAGCGAGACCGCGATCCCGGCGCTGGTCGTGGCCACCGCCGGATAGCCGAGCTGCTCGATCAGGCAGGCGCCGGCCGCATCCCAGACGTTGCACAGCACCAGCGCGCGCGGGCCCTGATGCAGCGCGCGCAGCCGCTCGGCGAGTTCGCGATTCGCTTGCATGGATCCTGCGCCGGGGCCGGTAAGACCGCCGCCCCATTTTCGCCGCTCGCGGCTGCCGGCCTGCGGCGACCGCCGCCGCGCCCGCTTTACCGCTAGCGGCCGCCCGAGCGCGCGGCCGGGCGCGTGCGGCCGGGCGGGGCCGGCTGCCGCCCGCCCTGGCTTTACGCCTCGCCGCCCTCGAGCACCATCCGCTCGGGGTCCCAATGCACGACCTGGCCGCGCGCGTAGCTGACGTTCGCCAGCAAGGCCGCGCCCGCCGCCCGGAAGCCGAACACCGGATCCTCGACCACCGGCTGCCGCGAACGCACGGCGGAAAAGAAGTTCGCCAGGTGATCGTAGCTGTCGTTATAGCCCGCGGGTGCGACAAAACGCTCGACCCGCGCCGCCGGATCGCCGGTGGGATGCGTGAGCGGATGCTCGCGGCGGAAATCGGCCATCATGCGCTTCTGCATCGCTTCGGTCAGGCTGTCGATGGTGTAATCCACCGCCGGCCGCCGCGGCACGCGCGTCAGCGTCACGCTGTCGCCGCCGCCGATGGCCATGGTGCCTTCCGAACCGGTGAAGGTGATGCCGCCGTTTTCCTCGCCGCCGTCCACGAAGTTGACGTGAATGGCGAGGTTGAACCCCTGGGGATAATCGAGCAGCCCCGCCAGCACGTCGGGCACGTCCCGGCCGTCCTTCCAGAAGCGCAGCCCGCCCGTGGCCATGGCGCGTGTCGGCCCATGAACGCTGGTGACGAAGTGCACGCCGCTGAAGAGGTGGACGAACAGGTCGCCGGCCACGCCGCTGCCGTACGCCTGCCAGCAGCGCCAGCGGAAGAAATGATCGGCGTTGAAGGGAATGCGCGGCGCCGTGCCCAGCCAGCGCGTCCATTCGATCGTCGCCGGCGAGGCGTCCGGCGCCACCCAGTACTCCCACGCGCCCACGTCCGAGTTGCGGTCCCACCACGCGGTGATCATGTTCAGCTCGCCGATGGCCCCGGCCTCGAGCAGCTCCTTGGCCTTGCGATAGACCATGGAACTGACGCGCTGGCTGCCCACCTGCAAGATGCGGCCCGTGCGCTGCGCGGCGGCGATGATCTCCGGCCCGTCGGCGTAGTGATGGATCATCGGCTTTTCCAGGTACACGTCCTTGCCCGCGTTCATGGCGTCGATGGCGGCCTGCTTGTGCCAGTGGTCGGGGGTGGCGATGATCACCGCGTCGATGTCGGGGCGCGCCAGCACTTCGCGATAGTCCGGCGTGGTGAAGATCTGCTTGCCCCATTTCTCCTGCGTGCGCTCGCGCCGGTTCTGGTAGCAGTCCGACGTCGCCACCAGCGCGACCCCGGGTACCTGCAAAGCCACGCCGGTGTCATATTGCCCCTGCCCGCCGGCGCCGATCAGCGCGATCTGGATGTGATCGTTGGCGGCGATCGGGCGCGGAAGCGCCGGGGGCTCCCCGTGCGCCTCCGCGCGCAAGCCGCCCAGGGCCAGCCCGCCCGCCGCCGCCGCGCCGCTCACCTGCAAGAACTCCCGCCGCTGCCAATTCCGTGCCATCAAGACGCTCCTTTCGTGTTTTCCTGCCGAACCGTCGCTCCGCCGGCCGCTGCCGTCCGTCCGCACCGCCGCGGCGGCGGCCGGCTGCCGGCCGCGTCTACTCGCGAAAGGTGCCGCTCGCTATGATACGCGCCGGACCGCGCAAGCGCACCTCGCTTTCGCCGCCCGCCCACTCGACCTCTTGCTCGCCGCCGGGCGCAACCACGCGCACCGGCGAGGCGGCGCGCCCGGCGCGGATGGCCGTCACCGCGGCGGCGCAGCTGCCGGTGCCGCTCGATTGCGTCACCCCCACCCCGCGCTCGAAAATCCGAATCTCGATGCTGTGGCGGTCGAGCGGGCGCACGAACTCGACGTTGGTGCGTTGCGGAAACAGCGCATGGCTCTCGAGCGCCGCCCCCAGCCGCTCCCAATCGTCCGGGAACGCCTCCACCAGCACGCAGCACTGCGGATTGCCCATCGAGAAGGCGGCCAGCGCCAGCCGCCGCCCCAGCAGCTCCAGCTCGTGCTCGCGCGCGGCGCCGGGCGCCCCCATGCGCGTTTCCACGCGCCAGGCCGCGCCCGCGCGGCCGAGCACGCGCGCCTGCTTCTCGCCCGCGGCGGTGCCGATGCCCATCTCCCGCCAGCCGCGCGTCTCCGCCGCCCAGGCCGCCGCGCAGCGGGTGCCGTTGCCGGAAAACTCCGCCTCCCCGCCGTCGGCGTTGAACAGCGCCAAATCGAAGCCGGCCGCGCCGGCGCGCCAGGCGATGTATTCCACCCCGTCGGCGCCCAGGCCGCGATGGCGGTCGCACAGCGCGCGCGCCAGCGCCCCGCGCCGCGCCGGCGGGACGGCGGCAGCCTCCACCAGCAAAAAATCGTTGCCGTTGGCTTCGGCCTTCACGAAGGCCAGCGAACTCATCGCGGCGGTCCCCAGTCCTTCGACGAAATCTGCGGCCCGCCGCTCGCCCATCCCGTCGTGCACACCGAGCGGAAGAGCGGCCGCGCCCGCAGCGCCCGCAAGATGGCCGCCTCCTCGCCCATGCCCACCTGCACTCCGAACTCCACCAAAAACTGATCGCCCGCGGGCGCCGCGCGGGCGTAGTTGAGCGTATGCCGCCCCTGCTCCGCCAGCGCCGCGATCTCATCCACCATGCCGGCGGGATCGGAGCCGAACGCGAGGAAATTGGCGGCCACCGACTTGATGCGCAGCCGCCGCTCCACCCAGGCCAGCCCGCGCAGCCCCAGCAGCACGATCCCCGCGCCGATGATCCCGTACCAGACCATGCCCCCGCCCACGACCATGCCCAGGCTGGCCACGACGAAGATCGTGGCCGCCGAAGTCAGCCCCACCACCCCGCCGCGATCGCGGAGGATCGCGCCCGCGCCCAAAAAACCGATGCCGGGAATGATCTGCGCCGCGATGCGCTGGGGATCGCCGCCGTGCGCGCGCGCCAGAAACTCCGACGCGATCGTGAATAGCGCCGAGCCGAAGCAGATCAGCGCGCTGGTGCGCACCCCCGCCGGCCGCTGCCGCGCCTCGCGCTCCAGCCCGATCGCGCCGCCCAAGATCAGCGCCAGAACCAGCAGGCCAACGGCCGCGCCCAAATCGGCGGGCCCGCTCATCGGCAAGAAATTCAGGCGGAACATGGGCTGCTCAGGCAGTTTAACTGCGCGCTGCCGCCGCGGCAACGCCGCTGCGGCGCCGGTACACCGTCACCGGCGCCTGCTGCGGCGCCGTGAAGCGGGCAACGGGTTGAAAATAGCGCGCGAGCGCGGCATGGTTCACCCGCTGGTCCATGGAAGTCCCCTGCTGCACCACCACCCACGCGGCATACTGCTGCGGCTGCTCCAGCGCGCGCTCCCAAATCCGGAAATTCGATTCCTGAATCACGGCGCGGAGGGCGATGCCGTCGTCGGCCAGCGCGCCGGGATAAGTGCCCAGAAACATCAGCACCCGTTCTCCCCGCCGCCGCGGCGCCAGCGCCGCCGCCAGCTTATGCTCCATCGCCAGGCGGGCGGGCGCGTTATGCACCGCTTCCGCATAGGTCATCGGCCCTTCCCCGCGCAGCATGGCTGCATAGGAGAGCGCCACCAGCGCCGCCAGGCCGATCGCCACGCCGTGGCGCGCCGGCCGCGCCCAGCGCCCGCCCAGCCGGAGCACGAAGGCGCCCGACCAGACCGCCGCCGCCGGCAACACTTGCACGCCGTAGCGCAGGTTGTAGTAGCCGTGCGGCCAGTACATCGGGACGAAGATCGGCACGTTGCCCGACCACATCGCCCAGATGTACCAAGGCAGCGGCAGCAGGAGCAGGAAGGCGGGCAGATAGCGGTCCCCTGCCGCCCCGAAACCTGCGCTGCGGCGGCTGCGCCAAAACCATGCGGCCAAGCCCAAGGCGGCGAGGATGAGCAGCGGCGTGCCGCAATCCAGCGCGGCGCATTTCAGGTAGTAGAGCACCGCCGGCGCGAGCTGATGATCGCCGGGATAGCGGAAGCCGCCGTGCCGCAGCGCGTTGAGGTAGATCTGCCGCGCCGAATAGGGCCCGCGCAAAAACGCCAGCCAATCGCGGAAGTAAAACGCGTTGTAGGCGAACCAAAACACCGGCCCAATCGCCGCGACCGCGCAGAACGCGCGCGCGGCCGGCATCCGCCACCAGCGCCGTTCCCCGGCGCGCCGGCGCTCGCAATGCCACAGCGCCAGGGCGAAAAACGGCAGGCAGAACCAGCCGTCGTAACGGGTCATGCTGCCCGCCAGCGCCCACAGTCCGGCGCAAACCGCGTGCCGGCGGGCGCCGGTCTCTTGGTAGCGCCCGATCTGATCCACCGCCCCCAAGAAGGCCGCCAAATAGACCGTCTCGGTCATGGGCACGGCGGCGAGATAGAGAAGGTTGGGGTTCAGCAGGAAAAACAGCGCCGCCCAGCGCGCCGCGCCCGCGCCGAAGGCGCGCGCCGCGATCCGGTGCACGAAGGCGGCCGCCAGCGCGAAGGCGGCCAGCGAGACGATCGAGCCGGCGGCGCCGCTGCGCCATAGCGGCAGGAACGCCACGAACGGCGCCATCAGCAAATGCGGCAGCGGCAGCCACACGCTGCCCCATTGCGAGAGCCCCGGGGTCAGCGAGTCGAACATCCGCCGCGCGATCATCAGGTGCGCGGTGGCGTCGCCATACAGCAGCAGGCGGCCGCGCGCCAGCGCCCATCCGAAGACGCCGCCGCCCGCCGCCAGCGCGGCGGCGGCGAACCCGGCGCTGCCCGCGAGGCGCGCCGCCGCCGGGCTAGGCGGCCGCGAAATGGGCGAAGCGGACAAATTCCCGGTAGCGGCGATGCACTTCCTCCGAGGTCAGCGTGCGCAGCCGCTCGATGCCGAAGCGCTCGCACGCGAAGCTGCCCAGGACCGAGCCGTACACCACTGCCTGCCGCAAGTGCTCGTGCCAGTCGCGCTCGCAGCCGTTGCCCTGGCTGGCGAGATAGCCCATCACGCCGCCCGCGAAGCTGTCCCCGGCGCCGGTCGGGTCGCAGACGTCCTCGAGCGGATAGCCGCCGATGGCGAAGTAGCGCATCAGGTCGCCGTCGCGCACGTACAGCGTGGCCCCGTGCTCGCCGCGCTTGATTACCACCGCCCGCGGTCCGAACCCCAGGATGCGTCGCGCCGCCAGATGCAAATTGTGCTCGCCGGCGAGCTGCCGCGCCTCGCCGTCGTTGATCATCAGCAAGTCGAGGCGGGCGAGGAACTGCTTCACCTCCTCGCTCTTGTTCGCGATCCAGAAGTTCATCGTGTCGCCGCCCACCAGCCGCGCCGCCGCGCACTCGTCGCGCACCCGGCATTGCAGCGCGGGATCGATGTTGCCCAGAAACAGCACCCGCGACTGGCGGTAATCCGCCGGCAGCTTCGGCTCGAACGAGGCGAAGACGTTGAGTTCGGTGGCCAGCGTGCGGCGGTTGTTGGGATCGTCTTCGTATTCGCCCGCCCAAAAGAAGCACTTGCCCGGCGCGCGCTCCACCCCGCGGGTGCAGATCGGCCGCCCGGCGAAGACCGCTTCATGCTCGGCGGTGTAGTCCTCGCCGACCACGCCGACGATGCGCACCGGCGCGAAGTGGCTGGCCGCCAGCGAAAAATAGGTCGCCGAGCCGCCCAGCACGCGTTCGGCGGCGCCGCGCGGCGTGCGAATGCTGTCGAAGGCGATCGAGCCGACCGCCAGAACCGTCTCCGGCGCCGCCCCCGGCTGCGCCGCCGTTTCCCCTGCCATGGTCATCATGCTCCTGCGAAATATTTGCCCACGATCGGGCGCAGCTTGGCGAGCGTCGCCGCCGGCACCGCCGCGCGCTCGGTCACCAGCGCGTGCGCCAGCGCCCGGCCGCATGCGCACCCCCGCGTCCCGTCCAGCCGCCGCACCGCCGCCCGCACCACGGCCGCGGCGTTGGCGGCGTTCTTGCCCAAGGTCGCGATCACCTCTTCCACCGTCACCGCGTCGTGCCCCGGATGCCAGCAATCGTAGTCGGTGACCATGGCGACGGTGGCGTAGCAAATCTCCGCCTCGCGCGCCAGCTTCGCCTCCTGCAAATTGGTCATGCCGATCACGTCCATGCCCCAGGCGCGATAGACATTCGATTCGGCGCGGGTGGAGAAGGCCGGACCCTCCATGCACAGATAAACGCCGCCGCGATGCGCGTTCACGCCCGCCGCGATGCATGCCTGCTCCAGCTCGCCCACCAGCCGCAAGCACACCGGGTCGGCGAAGCTGACGTGCGCGACCAAGCCGTCGCCGAAAAACGTGGAAGCCCGCGCCTGGGTGCGGTCGAAAAATTGGTGCGGCAGCACGAAGTCCAGCGGCCGGTGCTCTTCCTTCAGCGAGCCCACCGCGGAGAGCGAGAGGATCTGCTCGACCCCCAGCAGCTTGAACCCGTAGATGTTGGCGCGGAAGTTGAGCTCGGAGGGCAGCAGCCGGTGGCCGCGCGCATGCCGCGCCAGAAACGCCACCCGCCGCCCTTCGAGCGTGCCGGTGACGTAGGCATCCGAGGGCGGGCCGAAGGGCGTGGTGAGCCGCACTTCCCGCACGTCGGCGAGTCCGGGCATGGCGTAAAGCCCGCTCCCGCCGATGATGCCGATCGCGATCGGCGGCTGGCCGTCGCCGGCGGCCCGCGCCGCCCCCGCCGCCGGCCGCCGCGGGCCCGCAGCCGCGCCGGCGCGCCGCCGCGCCTTCTGCTTAGGATTGCCTTTCATTGCCTTTGGTGCTCTCGCCGCTTTCGATCAGCTCGATCAAGACGCCCCCGGCGGCGCTGGGATGCAGGAAAACATAACGATGTCCGCCCGCGCCGACCTGAATGGCGTCGGAGACCAGCCGCACTCCCGCCGCGCGCAGCCGCACCACCACCGCGGCCAGATCGCTCACCGCCAGCGCCACGTGATGCAAGCCGCCGCCGCGCCGCTCCAAAAATCGCCCCACCGGCGAATCGGGCCGCGTCGCCTCGAGCAGCTCGATGCGGCTCTCGCCCAGCGGCAGCATCACCGCGCGCACCCCTTCCTGCGGGACTTCCTCCGCCGCCGTGGCCCGGCAGCCGAGCAGTTCGTAGAGGCGCGCGGCGGCGCGCAGATCGCGGACCGCGATGCCCAGATGATCGATCCGCGGCACTGAAAAAGTATACGGGATCCCCAATCCGGGCGCGATTCATCAACCGGAAAACCTTCCCTTCGCGTGCGCCGCCGTCAAGGGTCCAGATCGCTGGCGCGACTCGCTACGTTCGCCCTGTGACTGCGGCTCCCGCTGCGGGCGTGGGCCGGCCATGAGAGGCTGACGCCCCTCCCTACGCGCTGGCGCGTTCGTGTGCCTTGGATCCTCCCGAACCCGTTTTTCTCTGCCGACGGCGTGGGGCGCGGCCGGTGCGCGCACGCTGGGCTGGGACCCGGCCGGCCAGTTGACGAGCTGCTCGGACGGCAGCGGGTCGGCCAGCTTCAAATACGACCCCTTCGGGCGTCGCATCGAGGCGACGGGGAACGGGCAGACGACGTATGAGTGAGCCGGCTGAAGGCGTCGGCAAGCGTGTCCAAGCCCGCTTCTGGCGGAGCGTTCGGGGTATATTTTTCAGGAACTACACGCTCCCAGCAATGAAAGACTGGGGCTGCCATGAATAGCCTGCCGCAGACGAACGCCGACCAACGCCCGTTCTGGAGATGGATCGCCCCGTTCCTAGTATCATGTGCTATCGGCCAGGGAATCCTTCCTGCAGCAGCTGGCCTCGTATTTAGGCGTGAAACTCATAACTTATTGATCTGCTATGGCTTGCTGCTCTGGTGCGGGTTCATCGGTGCCGGTCTGATCGACTGGGCACGGCAGTCTTACCAGCGGCCCAGGTCCGGTGCCATCCGCTTTGGCTTGGCGGTCTTCGTTCTGCTTGATTTGTACATGGGCATACTTGTTTTTGGTGCCTATATTCTGGGACTGCTGACCAAAGAGGAGGCCATTGATGGCTACGCACCCTACATCTTGCCCGTAGCTTTGATGGCGTCCGTTCTGGCCTACACCATGGTCCGCCGAAGGCTGGAGGGCACGAATCGGCGCGCCTGATGCCCTCTCCGCCGTTGAGCTAAGTTTCGGCACCGGCCCAATCAGCGGCGGCCAGCCCACGGCGAGAGGAGACCCCGGGAGAGCGACGCCGTCGCCTCGGGCCAAAGTTTCGTCACAGCGCGGCCCCGACGAGCTACTCGAATGGCAGCGAATCGGCAGCCTCGAATACGACCCCTTCGGGCGCCGCATCGAGGCGACGCTGAACGGGCAGACGACGTATTATTATCTCTACGGAGCAAGCGACGGCGGC
>JAJPKR010000004.1 GCA_021323595.1 Terriglobia bacterium
CACTGAACTCACCCAGGCTTCCCGCCCGATCGTCCGCGGCCGCAGCCAAGCCCGCGTTTTCGGCTCCTGGCTCTCTTACCGCGCCGGAGTGATGGAATCAGAGCCACTCTCTGGTTTCGCCGCCTTCGCCATGGCGTCTGCTCCGCCATTTCGCTTCGGCCCGTTCGAATTCGAACCTGCCGCGGGCAAGTTGCGGCGCGCGGGCGAGAGAGTCCATCTTCAAGACAAGCCGCTGCGCCTGCTGCAGATCCTCGCCGCGCGCGCCGCCGAGGAAATCGGTGTAAACCACGCCCGTGCCCGCGGCGTTCAAGTTGGTCACATAGACCGAAAAGGCCCCCGGGCTGGGAAACGGCGGCGGCGCGACCGCAGTGGAGGGGAACGAGGGCGCCTGGGTCAGACCCACGATCACGGCCCGGCCCGTGCCATCCACGGAGAGGCTCGGCAGGCAGGGCGCGAAATTTTGGCCGGCGGGACCGACCAGCGTGGCGTAGCCGCCGGGCGCGCCGTACGAATAGCTCGTCGCGTCGGGCGAGCCGCGGGGCGCGAGTTACTCTCGCGCCTCGCGGCTCATCGGTTAGAGCTCAGGGCCGGCAAAGGCGGCTAGGGCCGCGCCTCATAGACGATGTTGAAGGGCGTCTCGGTGGCGCGGCGGAAGCGGCTGAAACCGGCGGCGGTGACCACTTCGCGGATGCGCTTCTCGCCCGCCTGCGCGCCCAGGCACATCGCCACTTCCTGCGACCGCGAGCAGGGGGTGCAGAGCAGCGTCGAGAAGCCGTAATAGGTCCGGCCGACGGGGTTCAAGTTGTCTTTGAGGTCGTCGTTGGCAAATGGCTCGACGATCATCCAGGTGCCGTCGGCGGCCAGCGAGCGGCGCACGTGCGCCGCGGCGCCGACGGGATCGCCCATGTCGTGCAGGCAATCGAACACGGCGACGAAGTCGTAGTCCTTGCCGGGAAACTCCTTGGCCTTGGCGACTTCGAAGCGGACGCGCCCGTCCAGCCCCTCGCGGCGGGCGGCGGCCCGAGCGGCTTCGATGGACCGGTCGTGGTAGTCGAAGCCGAAGAACTGCGACTTCGGGAACGCCTTGGCCAGCAGCAGCGTGGAGGCGCCTTTGCCGCAGCCCACGTCGGCGACGCGCGCGCCGGCTTCGAGCTTCCCCTTCACGCTCTCGAGCGCGGGAATCCAGGAGCTGACCAGGTTGGCGGAGTAGCCGGGACGGAAAAACTTCTCGCAGCCGTGAAACACGCTCTCATGCTGTTCGTGCCAGCCCATGCCGGCGCCGCTGCGAAACGCTTCGGTAATGCGCGGAACGGCAGCCAGCGAGCCCAGCGCCAGCTCGAAGGCGCCGGGCACGTAGGCAGGGCTGTCTTCGTTGGCGAGCGCGAAGGCTTGCTCGGCGGTGAGGCTGAACTTCTTGGATGCGGGATCGTAGGTCACGTAGCCGCCGGCGGCCTGCGACGACAGCCACTCGCGCACATAGCGCTCGTCGGTTTGCGTGCGCGCAGCCAGCTCGGCGGAGGTCGCCGGGCCTTGCGCCAACGCCTTGTACAAGCCGAGCTTTTCGCCGATCACTACCATGCCCGCGTGGACCGCGGCGCCAAGATCGCCCACGAACTGCCCGATAAAGGCATGCAGCTTATCCATGTCAACTGGGGAAGTCATTGCCGCCATAAAGGTGCTCTCCTGAATCGCGTTTCCGGGCCGCCGCGCGTGTCGAAATCCATCTCGACCGAAGCGGCCCTATAGTTGGTATCGGAAACGGCGGGGAAAAGGCGACAACAAGCGGCGCAAAGGCGGCGGCGCGGCGGCTATTCGGCTTTGGAGGGGGGCTGAGGCGGGTAACGGCGCGCCACGGCGGCCGTGATCGCCTGGAAGCGCGAGTCGCCGCGCAGCGAAGCAAATAAAGGATCGGCGGGCAGTCCTTGCGCGATGCGCGGCGCCAGGCCGTGGGTAACGGCGTCGTCGAGCAGGGCGAGCGCGCGATCGGTTTGGCCTTTGCGCAGGAGCACGGAGGCGAGATCGTATTTGGTGGCGGCGGTCTCCCCTTGATCCGGGGCGAAGGCGCGCTTTTCGATGACCAGCAGGTTTTCGAGCGTGGTTTGGGCGGCGTCGTTCTGGCCGGCGTCGCGCTGGAACTCGCCCAGGTTCAGCATGGCGTTGACGGTGCCGATGTTGTCGGGGCCGAAGCGGCGCAGATGGCGCCGCAGGGCCTCTTGTTCCAGGGTTACGGCTTCGGGCAGGCGGCCGTCGCTGGCCAGCATAATGGCGAGATTGTTCATGGTCGCCAGGGTGTAGAAGGCGTCGGGGCCGAGGCTGCGCTCGTGCGCGGCGAGCACGCGGCGGGTGAGCTCAATGCCTTCCTTGCAGCGGCCGCGGCCTTCGTTGCAGACGGTGAAGGCGAGCTCCTCCATGGTCGCCAGGGTGTCTCCGTCGGCGGGGCCCAGCACGCGGCTCTGGTCGGCGAGCAGGCGGCGCTCGAGGCGCTCGGCCTCGGCGACGCGGTTCTGCTGCAACAGCGCCCAGGCGAGGTCATGGGTCATGGCAAGCACGTCGCGGCTGTTTTCTTCGCCGGCGTCGCGGCCCGCCTGGATGCCCTCCTGGAACAGCGCTTGGGCCCGAGAGAAGATGCCGAGATTCAGGTAGGCGCGGCCCATGACGTGGAGCATGCGCGCGCGCAGCTCGGGATCTTGGGCGAGATTGGCGTGAATATCGCGGGCCGCCTTGTCGAGAATTTCGCGGGCGGTGACCGGCTGTCCGGCATGCTCGTTGGGATCGGAGAGCTTGAAGATGCCGGCCATGAAATCGCTGACCCGGTCGGCGCGGTCGCGCTCGCGGGTGATGCGGCGCAGCTCGACCGCCTGGATGAGCGAGAAGCCCGCGAGCAGGAGCACGAGCGCGGCGGCGACGGCTACGCCCAGGCGGTGGCGGCGCGCATATTTGCGCAGCCGATAGCCCGGGGCATCGGGGCGGGCGGTGATCGGCTCGTGGCCGAGGAAGCGGCGCAGGTCGCCGGCCAGGGCGAGGACGGAGGGGTAGCGCTCCGCGGGGTTCTTGCGCAGCGCCTTGCCGATGATGGTATCCAGGTCGCCGCGCAGCTCGCGGCGCAGCTTGTTGCGGGCTGCGCCGCGCGCGCCGGGGGCGGCGGCAGCGCGCGCGGCGGCGGCGTCGGAGGGGCGGGGCGGCTCGGTCTCGACGATGGCCTTGACCAACTGCGCCGTGGATTGGGTCTCGGCGCCGGCGGGATGCTCGCCGGCCAGCAGCAAATAGAGCAGCACGCCGAGCGAATATACGTCGGTGGCGGTGGTGATCGGGCCGCCGGTGAATTGCTCGGGCGCGGCGAAGCGCGGGGTCAGCGCGCCGCCGGCCAGCGTGTGCGCGGCGGCGGCGGGGGCGGCGCCCTCCTCAAGCAGCTTGGCGATGCCGAAGTCGAGGAGCTTGACTTGGCCATCCTGGCGCACCAGCACGTTGGCGGGCTTGAGGTCGCGGTGCACGATCAGGTGCGCGTGCGCCGCCGCCACCGCGTCCAAGACGGCGAGGAAGAGGCGGATGCGCGCCTGCAGGTCGAGGCCGCGGCGGTTGCAGTACTCGTCGATGGGCTCGCCCTCGACGTATTCCAGGATGAGGTAAGGCTCGCCGGTGGGGCTGACGCCCGCATCCACCAGCTCGGCGATATGCGGATGGGCGAGCTGGCCGAGAATCTTCCCTTCGCGGGCGAAGCGCTCGGCGCCGCCGGCGGCCACCGCCAGCCGCAAGAATTTCACCGCGACGCGCCGCTCGAAGCGCCCGTCGCTGCGTTCGGCCAGCCAGACGCTGCCCATGCCGCCGGCGCCGATCGGCGCGCGCAAGGTGTAGGCGCCGAGGCGCTGGCCGCACAGCCGCAGCTCGTCGGGAATCGCGGCGGAACTTTCCAGAAAGCGGTCGCGCTCGACGGCGGCGTGCTCGGCGAGCAACTGCGCGACCAGAGGCGCGCGCTCGGGCTCGCGCACGCGCAGCTCCGCCAGCCAGGCGGCGCGGGCGGCGGGCGGCAGCTCCAGGCCGCGGTCCAGGTACGCGCTGATTTCGCGCCATTGTTGCGGCGTGAGCTTCGGCATGGCTGGCGAGTTACCCCGGGATCTCCGCGCCGGGCTGGAGCGCGCTGTGCAGATAGATGCGGGCTTTATCCCACTCGCGCTGCACGGTGCGCTCGGAGACGCCGTGCATGGCGCCGATTTCCGCGAAGGTGAAGCCGCAGAAAAACTTGAGGTCCACGATCTCGGCCAGGGCGGGCTCGGCCTTCGCCAGCTCGTCGAGGGCGTCGCCGACGCGCGCCAGCTCGGTCTCGTCCGCGGCCTTGGCGGGATCGACCTCGAGCGAGGTGATCTCGAATTGGCCGCCGCGCTTGAGCGCGTGGCGGCTGCGGGCGTAGTCGATGATCAGCCCGCGCATCACGCGGGCGGCGTAGCCCATGAAGCGGCGCTCGTGCGCGAAGGAGGTGCCCTCGCGGGCGGCGATCTCGATATAGGCAGTGTGCAGCAGGGTGGTGGCGCCGAGGCTGAGCGGCGCGCCGTGGCGGGCCAGCTCGCGCTTGGCCAGGCGGCGCAGCTCGGCGTAGAGCGCGCTGAAGAGCGCGTCGGCGGCCTCCTTGCCGCCGGCCTCGGCGGCTTGCATCAAGGCGGCTAGATTGGCTTCGCTCGCCAAGGCTTTCTCGCCCCAGGGCTGAAAGTCGGGGATCGGAGATCAGCGGCCCGGGATCGGGGCCGAGGCCGGGAGAAGCGTTCCGCCGGACCCAAGCCGCGCCGTGGAGGGCCGGCGCCAACAGCCCCGGTTCGCTGCCGGAACGGTGGTCCGCCGATTGGGATTACTCTCCTCGTCCCTCTCGATCAGCCCGCCGTGCAATTATATCCGGGCGCGCCGCTGGGGCGGGGGTTCGCCGCCCCGGTTGCAGTCACCTCCGGCACCGCCGGCGCGCCGCGCCGGCCCACGCACCTAGCGGCAGTGGGCGAAGCAGAGATTGCGGCTGAAGAAGGGCAGCACGTGATCCTGGAAGCGCACGGCGACGGCGCTGGTGTGGGTGCCGTGATAGATCTCGAAACTGTTGGCGATGCCGTATTCGTCGAGGACGCCGTGCAGCTTCATCATGTCGAAGCGCAAGCCGTCTTGGTCGCCGACGTCGAGGGCGATGGCGCGATAGCGGCGCAGGTTGTCGATGTACTGATCGATGAAGGCGAGCGGCGCGTTGGCCGCAAACTTGGCGAGCACCGCGGGCTGGGGGTCGCCGCCCTTCGCCGGCAGGTCGAGATAGAGTGGCGGATTCTTGGGGTCCGGCGCCCAAGCCGCCGCGGAGGCCAGCATCGCGCGCGCGAAAAAGCCCAGGCGGGCGGCATCGGCGGGACTCTTGACCGCCTCCAGTTGCTTCTCTTGCTGGGCGAAGGCGGCGCTCGCGGGAGCGTTGCCGGGGGGACGGCGGCCCATCGGCGAGAGGCAGCAGGCGCTCATCACGTAAAGGCTGCCGAAGACGTCCGGGTGCTTCATGCCGATGCGCACGGCGCCGTAGCCGCCCATGGAGTGGCCCACCAGGCCGCGGGCGAGACGCGTGGGGATGGTGCGGTAGTGGGCGTCAATGTAGTTCACCAGGTCGTGGGAGATGAAGCGCTCGTAGTCGCCGGTGGTCACCGAACTCGAGTACATCGAGCCGCCGTAAACGGTCTTCGAGTCCGGCAGCACCACGATCATCGGTTTCGCGCCCAGGGCGAAGGCGCCCGCGATGGTCTGCGGAACGTGAATTTCGTGCGTCCACTGCTCGGCGCCGATGGAGTAACCGTGCAGGGCATAGACGACCGGATAGCGCCGGTGCGGGTGCTGCGCGTAGCCCGGCGGCAGAAAGACGAGCACGTCGCGATCGGGCGAGTCGCCTTCGAGGTTCCCGACCAAGGCTTCGCCATGCACCTTGATGTGCTCGACCGTCACCGCCTTGGCGCCGAGCACCGGCGGCGGCACTTCCGTCTGCACTTGCGCCAGGCATGAAGCCGCCAGCGCCAGCATCAGCGCGGGCAGCGCGAACGATGCCGGATGGAGACGGCGCGAGGGCCGTGCCGGAGTCAGAGGAAGCTTGCGCATGCGGTTACTGTAACTCATGAAGCCGCCGCGCGCGGCGCTTGGCCCCTGGCGCGCCGCGCGCGGCTCATAGCTCGCGCGGGTCGTGGTCAATTTCGGATCCGCAGGTGCGCCAGCCGACTCTAACGGCGGGGCCAATCATTTGCAGCTTGCCGCTCCAGCCGCTCTCTTGCCCACGCCTCGGAACTTCGATGATTAGGTGGCCGTCGCTGCCCGTGCTCGGGCTAAAACCGGAGCCGCCGTCTGTGTAATGCACAGGGTAGTCGTAGCCGCCGTCGTGACCGCTCACGTGCATGACGAGCGACTGCACCTGCTGGTTTGAGCTTAGGTCCGTGTAGCTGCCCGTTGGCGGCCCATATAGCCACCACTCTGCCGAGGCGCTCGTGAAGCTGGCGAGGCCGGGGCCGCCTTCCTGGATTGCGGTCAGGAGAATGGCCATGGCCGCGACCGCGATTGCGGGTTGAAGCATGCTGTGGGGCCGACGCATCGTGGGAGCACCTCGAAAGGCTCTGGCCGATTGTGGGGCAGCTCACGGCAGAGCACAATGCCACGAACGGGTGGCCTCAGGCGGGGGTAGCTGCGCATCGGAGTGGGGTTAGGGAGGGCGTTTATGGACCCGAGCGCGGGTGCTCCGAGGCGCTACCGGCGGCGCGACTGGTTCCCGTGGGCGCTGGTGGGGGCGGTGGCGATGAGCCGTCTGGCGCTCTTTTCGCCCGGCGAGGGCGAGCCGGACAGCGCGCGATTTGTGATTGGCGTCTGGCAGTGGCTGCGCTTTGGGCCGCATCCGCCAAGACACGCGTACACGTTCGCCTATTACTCGGTCCTCGCGCCTGGCTATTTCGCTCTGGTCAGCGCGGTCGAGCGATGCTTTCGTCCTGCGCCGGACCGCTGGCCGCTGCTGTTGAACGGTTTGAGCGCCGCGGCGGCGGTCGCGTCCGCTCCGCTGATCTACTTCATCGGCCGGCGCTTAGTCTGCAAGTGGGCGGCGCGTTCCGCTGCGATCATCTTTTTATTCTCGCCGGGTTACTGGTGGCTGGGCCTGGAGGCGCACCCGCAGTGCCTGGCATTCCTGCTCCTGCTGGCGGCGCTGGCGGCGTTCTCCTCCGCCGTGGCGAAGCTGGCCGGCTGGGACCGGCCGGTCCGCTGGCGCCCCGATTTGGCGATTCGGCTGGGTGCTGCCGCGCTGTGCTTGGTGGGCTCGTTGCTGCTACGCGGCGATCAGGTCTTGCTCATCGGACTTTTCCCGGTGCTGGCGCTCTGGCGATCGCGGCCGAACTCGCCGCGCGGCTGGGCGAGGGCAGCGGCGCTCTGCGCCTCGGTTCCGGCGCTCGGCGTCGCGGGCTTTCTGCTCGCGCGCAGCGCGATTCTCGGAGATAGCCTGGCCGGCGCCAGCGCGGCGTCTGTCGGGCTCGTGCGGCGGTTCTGGGGCGATCCCTCGCTGATTCACCAGCTCACTCCCGTGGTCACGGCGCCCGGCCCGGTCGTGGCGCTGGCGGCCGCGCTGGCGCTGGCTATCGGCTGCTTCAGGGTCAGAGCCTCGCACCGGCTGGTTTGGCTGGCGGCCGCGATGTTGCCGGGGCTGGCCTTCTGGCTTTGCGTCACGGGCAACAACGTCCGGCATGTGATTGAATTCTGGCTTCCGCTGCTGTGGGCGGCAACCGCGGCAACGGAGCGTCTGAGGCCGCGACTCTCGCTCTACCTGGGCGCCGGGGCGATGCTCGCCGGAGGACTTTTGCTCCCGGCGAACTCCAACTTGACGCTCTACCCTTCGCCCAACGTTTGGGGCAGCCAAACTCTGCTCGCGCGGCGCGAGCGGCAGATGGCACGCACGGCAGCGGCGCTTTACCGCGCTGCCGAGGGGGGGGGGACGTCACGCGAGTTGCTACAGCGGCGCGTCAACCAATCCATTCTTGTTAGAGGCGCTGTTGCTGCGCTCGCCGGACGCGGATTTGCGAGTTGCGGGGCCGGAGTGGGAGCAGTTCCTTGGCCGCTCGGGCGCGGGGCTCGTTACCGTCAACTTCATGGACGCGTATAGCGGTTACGAATACCGCGCCGCGCAGAGACGGTGCCGGGGCGTCCAGAGCCTTGAATATGGCAGCACGGGCCGCCGCTGGTATTTCGGCAGCGAGCTGCAGCGACATCCCCTGTTGCACCGGTTCGAGACGTGGGGGCACCGGCTCGAAACGCCCGCGACCGTGCGCGCCAGCGCGGGGCCGGCGGCGGGGGCTGACGGGCAGGAATGCCTGCCCCACGCTGCGGGTCGGCGGGCAGATGCGAGGCGCCAGCGCTCGGTGCCGGCCGCCCCGGCCCACGGCTGCGCGTTGGCAGATGGGCCGATGGAGGGCGCGACCGGCGCCGCCGCGCCGGGGCGGCCGGCTAGCCAGTTTTATCCACGGCGACTAATCAGTTTCGACTAGCGCATGCATCCGCGGCGCGGACTAAACTGGCGCACGCCGGAACCTAAATGCATCGCTTGCCGACTTCGTTCCTGGTGGTCTTTTTGGCCGCCGCCGTCACCGCCGGGCTGCTGGTCGCCTTTCCCGCCGCCAATTTGGCTTTCGTGGCCGTCGTTTTCGCGCATGCGGCGCTGGGCCTGGCGCTGCTCGTGCTCGGCTTCGCGGCATGGCGGCGCTGGCGGCGCGAGGCCGCAGGCCGGCGCGCGCCGCTGGCCGGGGCTTTCTGGGTTCTGTTCGCGCTGGCGGCGCTCTCCGGGCTGTATCTGCTGGCGCGCGGCAACACGCACAAGCATCTGGCCGAGCGCTGGCTGCACACCGGCTTCGCCGCCGTCGCGCTGATTTTGCTGGCGGCGTGGGCGGCGCGCTCGCCCCTGCGCACGGCGGCGCGCGCCGGAGTGGCGCTCGCGGCTGCGGCGGCGATCTTGATTCCCAGCGTGGCCGTGCCCTGGCGCCGGCTGCATCCGAATCCCTACTACATCATCGCCAACCGGGTCACCGGCTACACCACGATGGCCTCCGAGGACGGCGGCCGGGGGCCGTTCTTCCCCTCGGACGCGCACACGATCTCTTCCACCGGCGTGCACGACGCCTATCTGCCGGAAAAATTCTTCGAAGCCTCGGCGAGCTGCGGGCGCTGCCACCAGCAGATTTACCGCGAGTGGAAGAGCTCGATGCACCACAACTCGTCGTTCAACAACCAGTTCTACCGCGCCTCGATCGAGTACATGCAAAACGTGGATCAAGGCACGGGCGAGAGCCAGTGGTGCGCCGCCTGCCACGATCCCGCGGTGCTGTTCACCGGCAAATGGAAGACACCGATCGTCCGGCAGATTCATACGCCGGCGGCGCAGGCGGGGCTGGGATGCATGTCATGCCACGCGGTCGTGCACGTGCAGAACACGCTGGGCAACTCCGGCTTCACGCTCGACGACCCGCCGCTGGACGCGCTGGTGGAGAGCGACAACCGCTTGGTGCGCGCGGCCCATGACGCCGCGCTCTATCTGGAGCCGGCGCCGCACGACGTCACCTTTCTCAAGCCGTTCCATACGCAGCAGACGGCGCGCTTCTGCTCGGCCTGCCATAAGGTGCACATGGACGTACCAGTCAACCATTACCGCTGGGTGCGCGGCTTCGACGAGTACGACAACTGGCAGGGCAGCGGCGTGAGCGGGCACGGCGCGCGCTCCTTCTATTACCCGCCGCAGCCGGCCAACTGCGCCAACTGCCACATGCCGCTGGTGCGCTCGAACGATCCCGCCGCGGTCGACGGCTACATTCACTCGCATCGCTTCGCGGCGGCCAACACCGCCGTGCCCTTCGCCAACCACGACGCGAAGCAACTGGCCGACGCCGAGCATTTCTTGAAGGGGGCGGTTTCGACCGACATCTTCGCCATTTCGCGCGAGCAAGGGACGGAGGTGTACGTCAGCCCGAGCGGGGCGCAAGCGCCGCAAGAGGAGACCAACTTCGCGCAGGGCGAGGAGAGCGGCGCCTTCTCCGGGCCCGCCGCCGTGCGCCGGGGCGGGCAGGTGACGATGATCGCGCCGCTCGACGAGACGCGGCCGACGGTCCGGCCCGGGGACTCGCTGCGCGTGGACGTGGTCGAGCGCACGGTGCGGCTGGGGCACTTCTTCCCCGGCGGCACGATCGACGCCTTCGACGTGTGGCTGGAGTTCAAGGCCACCGACGGCAACGGCCGGCCGTTCTTCTGGTCGGGCGGCCTCGAGCCCGACGGCGAGGTCGAGCCCAGCGCCCACTTTTACCGCTCGCTGGCGGTGGATCTGCACGGCAACCCGATCAACAAGCGCAACACCTGGAGCGGCCACGCCACGGTGTACGTGCACCTGATCCCGCCGGGCGCCGCCGACACCGTGCACTTCCGCGTGAACATCCCGCGCGGCGTGAAGGGCCCGATCACGTTCGACGCCAAGCTGAACTACCGCAAGTTCTCTTGGTACTACAACCATTTCTCCTACGCCGCCGACATTCATCCCGGCCCATTCAACACTCTCTTCGACGACCGGCCGATCACCTTCGACGCCTCGACGGCCGACGTCTCCGGCAAGATCAAGGCGGTCCCCAAGCTGCCGATCGTCACCCTCAGCGAGGACAAGGTCGTGCTCAACGTCGGCACGAAGACCGCGGCCACCGCCCCGGCGACGGCGACGGCGCGCGACCGCACGCGGTGGAACGATTACGGCATCGGCCTGCTGCTGCAAGGCGACCTGACCGGCGCGGAGGCCGCGTTCCGCCGCGTGACGCAGATCGATCCCCAGTATCCCGACGGCTGGCTGAACGTGGCGCGGGTACTGATTCAAGAAGGCGAGACGGCGGCGGCGCAGCCGTATCTGGACAAGACCTTGGCGCTGGCGCCGGGACTGCCGCGGGCGCTGTATTTCAGCGGCTTGGTGCGCAAGGCCGCCGGCGACTATCCGGGGGCGATCGCCGACATCGCCCGCGCCGCCGCCGCGTATCCGGCGGACCGGGTGGTGCTCGACGACTGGGGCCGGCTGCTGTTTCTCGAGCGCGAGTACCGGCAGGCGATCCCGATCCTGCTGCGCGCCGCCGCCGTGGATCCGGAGAACGTCGAGGCGCACTACAACTTGATGCTCTGCTATCGCGGGCTCGGCGACATCCCGGACTCGCTGCACGAGGAGAAGCTCTACGAGCGCTTCAAGGCCGACGAGGCGTCGCAAGCGCTGCTGACCAAGTTTCTGCGCACGCATCCCTACGACAACAACGAGCGCCAGCCGATCCACGAGCACGACAACGCGCTGGCGCTGATCGAGGGCAGGGCGCCGGGGGCGCAGGCGCTGGCGCGGCGGTATGCACCGGGATTCGCGCTGTCCGACGCGCCCGTGCCGGGCGCGAGCGCGGCGGCGGCGCCGCGCCGCCGGGCCGCCCGTGGCGGCGCGCCGCCGACTGCGCTAGCCTCGAACGAACCTCGAACATGACCCCTATCGCCTTGCGCCCCGCCGCCGGCCGGCCTTCGCGCGCCGCCGCCGCCGCCTCCCGCCTGCTCCCGGCCGCGCTCGCGGCCGCCGCGCTCTGCTTCTGCGCCGGCTGCCATCGCCGCCCGGCGGCGCGGCCGGCCGCGCCGCCGGCCGCCGCCGCGCCGGGCGCGCCGGGCGGCACGCCGCTCCGCTTCGTGGATGTCACCGCCGCCGCCGGCATTCACTTCCTGCACAACACCGGCGGCTTCGGGAAGAAATACTTACCCGAGACGCTCGGCTCCGGCGTCGCCTTCCTCGATTACAACAACGACGGCTGCGAAGACATCCTGCTGCTGAACGGCCGGGATTGGCCGGGACATCCCACGGCGCTCCACGGCGCGACGCTCAAGCTCTACCGCAACAACTGCGACGGAACGTTCACCGACGTCACGCGGCAGAGCGGGCTCGGCGTGCCGATGTACGGCATGGGCGCGGCGGTCGGCGACTACGACAATGACGGCTACGACGATCTCTATATCACCACGCTCGACGGCGGCCATCTGTTCCACAACAACGGCAACGGCACGTTCCGCGACGTGACCCGGCAATCCGGGATCACGCCCTATCCCTTCGCCACCAGCGCCGCCTGGGTGGATTACGACCGCGACGGCAAGCTGGACCTCTTCGTGGATCATTACGTGCAATGGACGCCGCAGACCGACCTCTATTGCACGCTCGACGGCGTGCACAAGAGCTATTGCACGCCGGAAAATTACCAAGGCGCCAGCGCCCGCCTCTATCACAACGACGGTCACGGCCACTTCACCGAGGTGACCCAGCGCGCCGGCATCTACGATCCCACCAGCAAGGGACTTGGGGTCACGGTCTTCGATTACGACAACGACGGCTGGCCCGATATTTTCGTCGCCAACGACACCCAGCCCAACAAGCTGTACCGCAACAACCACAACGGCACGTTCACCGAGCAGGCGGTGTCGGCGGGCGTGGCCTTCAGCGAAGACGGCGTGGCACGCGGCGGCATGGGCACCGACGCCGCCGATTACGACGGCAGCGGCCGGTTCAGCCTGATCATCGGCAACTTCTCGAACCAGATGCTCGGCCTCTACCACAACGAGGGCCACGGGCTGTTCGTGGACGTCGCGCCCAGCTCGGCGGTGGGCCAGGCGAGCCTGCTATCGCTTTCCTTCGGCACCTTCTTTTTCGATTACGATCTCGACGGCACGCCCGACATCTTCGTCGCCAACGGCCATCTCGATCCCAGCATATCCGCCGTGCAGCCGCAGGTGCACTGGGCGGAATCGCCGCTGCTGTTCCGGAACGTAGGGCAGGGGAAATTCGTCAACGCGATCGCGCAGGTGGGGCCGCAACTGGGGCGTCCGATCGTGGCGCGCGGAGCGGCCTACGGCGACTTCGATCTGGACGGCACGCCCGACCTGCTCCTCGCCACCAACAACGGACCGGCGTATTTGTTCCTGAACACCGGCAACGGCAACCACGCGCTGCGCATTCGCACAATCGGCGTGCGGAGCAATCGCGACGGCATCGGGGCGCGGGTGCGGGTGCGGGCGGGCGGGCGCTGGCAGGAGCAATACGTGAAGAGCGGATCGAGCTATCTTTCCGCGAGCGAGCTGCCGCTGACCTTCGGCTTGGGCGCGGCGCGGCAGGCCGACGAGATCGAGATCCGCTGGCCGAGCGGTGCGGTGGATCACCTTGCCGCCGTGCCCGCGGGCCAATTCATCACCGTCACCGAGGGCCGCGGCATCACCGCCCGCCAGGCGCTGCATGCGCCCGGCTGGGATTGGTCTAAGCTGAAAGTGAATGGCAAGTGAGGGCGCGGCGCAGTCTTTTCTCCTAACCAACGGCAAAATTTGGCAGGGCGAGGGGGTTTGGGCGCAAGCCGCCGCCGTCGCCGGCGGCCGCTTTGTCGCCGCCGGCTCGGCGGCGGAGGCGGAGGCGGCGCTGGCCGCGCGCGGCGGCGCTTATGAGCGGCGCGACCTCCACGGCGGCTATCTCCTGCCGGGCTTCGTCGATGCGCATATGCATCCGCTTTTCGGCGCGGTGTTCCAAGAGAGCGGCATCGCGCTGCAAAACGAGCACGGCGCCTTTCTCGACCGGCCGGAGGCGGTGGCCGAGGCGGTGGCGGAGGCGCATCGGCGGACGCCGCCGGGCGAGTGGCTGGCCGGCTATGGCTGGAATCCGGCGTTGCGCGCCGATCCGCTGTTTACCCGCGACCTGCTCGACCGCGCCGCGCCGGGCCGCGCGGTTTACCTGCTCAGCCTGGACGCGCATTTCGCACTCGCCAGCACCGCCGGGCTCGAGCGGCTGGGGCCGATCGCCTTTCCGCCCGATAGCGGCCAGATCGCCCTCGGCAGCGATGGACGCCCCAACGGGCTGCTGCTCGAGACGCCGCAGTTCATCGCCTCGCTGCGCGTGCTGGCGCAATTGCCGTATGCGGGGAAGGCGGCGGCGTTCGAGCGCTTTCAGGCGCGGGCGCTCGCGGCGGGGCTGACCGCGATCACCGACATCATCGGCGACGTCGAGGCGCTGCGCTTTTACGCGCGCCTGCTGGAGGAAAACCGGCTGCGGCTGCGAGTTCATGTAAGCCCTTATGGTCCGATGGATAACCGCCGGGAAATGGAGGAGTTTCTGGCCACTACGGGCGCGGATCCGGAACGGCTCGCCCTCGGCCCGCTGAAGTTCCTGCTCGACGGCACGCCGGGCAATCACAACGCGGCATGGTTTCAGCCCTATGCCGACGAGCCGCAGACTTCCGGGTTTCTGACGATCGCGCCCGATGCGCTCACCGCCGCGGTGCGCCGGGCGCGCCGCGAAGGCTACGACCTGGCGCTGCACGCGGCCGGCGATCTCTCCGTGCACGTCGCGCTCGACGCCATCGAGCGCGGCAGCCGGGACGCGGGGTCGGAGGCGCGGCTGCGCATCGAGCACTTCGACAACGTGATCGCCGAGGATCTGGCGCGGCTGCCGGCGCTGGCGCGCTGCGGTCTGGTGGCCAGCGTGCAGCCGACGCACTTTCATCCCGTCTATGTCGCCACCATCGAGCGCGTGTTGGGGCCGGAGCGGATGCGGCGCGAGTATCCGCTGGCCTCGCTGCGGCGCGCGGGCCTGCCGCTGGCGCTCAACTCCGACTGGCCGGCGGCGATGACATTCGAGCCCCTGGCCAATTTGCGCGCCGCCTGCGAGCACGGCGCCGAGGCGCTGACGCCGGCGGAGGCGCTGGAGGCGCTCACCGCCGGCAACGCCTTCGCCGCGCACCGGGAGACGAGCTGGGGACGTATCGCGCCGGGATATTGCGCGGACGCGGTCTTGCTGGACCGCGATCCGTTGGCCCTCTCCGGGACCGAGCCCCGCATCCAAGCGACATGGATCGCGGGCGAACTGGTTTTCGCCTCCTGACCGTTGCAAGCCCGGCCATGACCTCCCGCTCGAACGTCCCATGGCCCGCCGCCGCGCCCGCGCCGCCGGCGCGCGCGGCGGTCTGGCGCGCCTGGACGCCGGCGGAGATTTGCCTGCTGGCCTATTTCGGCTGGTGCCTGCTGCTGCTTGCGCTCAAGTTTCCGCCCGGCGACGGCATTTGGCTGGGGCGGGATCTGCTGGTTTGCGCCGGTGTGATCGTCTTCCACTTCCTGGCCGCGCGCCGGCGCGCCGGCGGCGCCGGCTTCGCCTGGGATGTGGCGCGGCACGGCTATGCCATTTTCGTCGCCCTGCCGCTGGCGTATCAGCAAGCGGGCAGCTTCGGCACGCGCTTTCTGCCGCTGCTCGAAAGCCGGCTCATCGGCTGGGATCGCGCCCTATTCGGCATCAACTGGCTGACGCGCCGCCCGCCGGCGGCCGGCGCTCTCGGGGCCATTCTCGAAGCCGCCTATTTGTCGAACTATCTGCTGCTGCCCTTCACGCTGGGCCTCGGCGCCGCGCTCGCGTGGCCGCGGCGCCAGCCGTGGCGGGCTGCCGCGGCGACGGCGGAGGACGAGGCGTGGGCGGAGGCGCCGCCGCCGCGCGCGCGCGACTGGAGCCGGGCGGACGCGGAGTTGCGCATCCTGTGCGGCGCGCTGCTGGCAGCGCTGCTGTTGTGCTACGCCGTCTTTCCCTTCTTTCCCGCGATCACGCCGCGTCTGTACTTCCCCGCCCTGCGGCAGGCGGGCAGCGACGCCGTGCGCGCGCTCAATTGGGATCTGCTGAGCCGCTTTTCGATTCCCTATGGCATCTTCCCCAGCGGGCATGTGGCCGGTCCCGCCGCCCTGGGCGCCGCGCTCGCCGCGCTGCGATTGCGCCGGCTGGGCCTGGTCTTCTTGGCGCTCAGCGCCTTGGTGGCCGTCGCCACCGTCTATGGCGATTACCACTTCGCCTCGGACGCGCTCGCGGGCTTCATCGCCGGCCTGCTCGGGGCCGCGATCGCCCTGGGCCTGGCACGCCGGCAGTAGGTAGGCGGCGCGGCGGTTCAGCGTTCGCCCGGCTTGGTGGGCTCCATTTGCAAGGCGTTGTTGAAGCGATTGAAGTAGTTGAAGAGGCCGATGACGGCGGCGATCTCGACGATTTCACCTTCCTCGAAGTGGGCGCGCAGCGCCGCGAAGAGCGCGTCATCCACGCCGTTCGAATCCAGGGTCATGCGCTCGGCGAAGCGCAGCGCCGCCCGCACCGGCTCCTCGAGCGGCAGCGCCTCGGGCTCCTCGAGCCGCGCCAGAATCTCCTCGCTCCAGCCGAGCCGCCTTGCCAAGGCGGTATGCGAGGCCAGTCAATAGTGGCAGGCATTCAGCTGGGAGACGCGCACCGCCAGCAGTTCCTTCAGCTTGGCGGGCACGCTGCCCGCCTCCATCACCACGCGAAAGTGCGCCAGCATCGTGCGCAGCAGCTCCGGGCGATGGGCGACGGCGCGGAACATGTTGGGCACGTTGCCGCGGCGCTCGAACAGCGACTCCAGCAAGGGCCGCACGGCGGGCGCGGCCTCGTCGGTGGGAATGCGGGTGATGCGCATGGCGGAAGCGCGCCGGTCAGGCGGCGGCGAAGCTGGCAATGGCGCTGGTCTCGTCGTCGTGGACGTCGAAGACCGTGTAGAGCTTGGTGATCTGCAGCAAATCGTGAACCTTGCGGGTGAGGTTGAGCAGCTTGAGCTCGCCGCCTTCGGCGCGCACGGCGGTGAAGGCGCTGACCAGTTCGCCCAGCCCCGAACTGTCGATATAGCTCACCTCGCCGAGGTTGACGAGAATGCGCTTCTCGCCGGCGGCGAGCAGCTGGCGAATGCTGTCGCGCAACTGCGTGCTGCCCTCGCCCAAGGTGATGCGCCCGCCGATATCCAAAATCGTGACGCCGTCCACGCGGCGCGATGTCATCTTGATCATGCGACTCCCGCGAGCGTCCCGTCAGCGCCGCTTCCGCTTGGCCATGCGCACTTCCAGGCCGTGGCGGAGATTCTTCAGATCCAGCTCGTCCATGAACGCGCGCGCCAGGAAGATGCCGCGCCCGGACTGCCGCAATAAATTATCGGGCGCGAGCGGGTCGGGCAGCTTGCTGGCGTCGAAGCCTCGGCCCTCGTCGCGCACCTCGATGATCAGGCCGGCCGGCGAGATCGAGAAATCCAAATGCACCTTCTTGGCGGCGTCCAGTTGATTGCCATGGGTGATGGCGTTCACCGTGATCTCGCGCACCGCCATGGCGATATGGTGCTGCTCGTCCACATCGAAGCCGGCGGCGCGGGCGACCTCCTCGGCGGCGGCCTCGGCACGATCCACGTTTTCGATTCGGCTCTCGAGCACCAACGCTCGGTGCGTGAGTGAGTTCAAGGCATTCCGCCGGCCGGAGACGCTTCAAGATGGCATGTTGTGACCGATTCTGTCAATCCGGGCAGCGCGCCGCCAGCGGCCGGGCGGCGGGATCGCGCCGCGCCGCCTGCCGGTACCAGCGGCAGGCGCGGCGGCGGTCGCGGGGCGTGCCGAGGCCTTGCCAGTAGAGGTCGCCGAGCTCGCGCGCCGCCAGGGCATTGCCGGCGGCGAGCAGGCGCAGCCAATGGCGGGCATCAGCATAGTCGCGCACTTGCGGGTTGTCGATTTCGAGCAGCGCCAAATTGAGCTGGGCGTCGGCCAGCCCCTGGCGGGCGGCGCGCCGGTACCACTGTGCCGCCGCGCGCGCATCGCGCGGCACGCCGCTGCCGGCGGCATAGAGCGCGGCCAGGCTGGCTTGGGCCGGGGCGAGATTCTGCTCCGCGGCGCGCCGGTACCAATGCGCCGCCTGGCGGGCATCGCGCGGCACGCCTTGCCCGACTTGATACATCACCGCCAAGCTCAATTGCGCCGCCGCCAAGCCTTTCTCCGCCGCCACCCGGTACCAGCGCGCCGCCTGCGCATAGTCTTGCGGCACGCCGTCGCCATGATCGTAGGCGATGGCCAGCGAATCGGCGGCGCGGGCGTCGCCGTGCTCGGCCATGAGGCGCAGCAAGCGGGCATTGGCCGCGGCGTCGAGGGGCGGCACGGGGCGGTTCTGCGGCGGCAGCCCGGCGAGCGAGGCGGCTAGCACCAGGGCGGCGGCAAGCGCGCGCATCATCCCGACCATTATCGTCGTCCGGCACCAGATCATGACCGCCGCCCGGCGCCGGCTGAAGGTCCGCATACAATGATGAAGCGGCCCCTTGCGCGCCCATGCCCCAGGCACATATCTTGATCGTAGATGACGAGGACGGCATCCGCCAGTCGCTCGGCGCCATTCTCCGCGAAGAAGGCTACCAAGTCAGCGTCGCCGGCGATGGCGCCGGCTGCCGTCGCGCGCTGGAAGCCGGCGCCTACGATCTCGTCTTGCTGGATATTTGGCTTCCCGACAGCGACGGCCTGGAGCTGCTGCCGCTGTGCCACGAACGCCCCGACGCGCCCGCGGTGATCGTCATCAGCGGCCACGGCACCATCGAAGCCGCGGTGCGCGCCACCAAGCTCGGGGCCTTCGACTTTCTCGAAAAGCCGCTCGGGTTGGAGCGCACGCTGCTGGCGGTGCGCAACGCGCTGGAACAGCGCCGGCTGCAGCAAGACAACCAAGAATTGCGGCGGCAATTCGCCGCCGGCGCCGAGCTCGTGGGCGACAGCGTGCCGCTGCGGGCGCTGCGGCAGCAGATCAACCTGATGGCGCCGACGAACGGCCGGGTGCTGATCTATGGCGAAAGCGGCACCGGCAAGGAGCTGGTGGCGCGGGCGCTGCACGCGCGCAGCGAGCGCCGCGACCAGGCCTTCGTGGAAGTCAACTGCGCCGCGATTCCCGAGGAGATGATCGAAAGCGAGCTCTTCGGGCATCTGAAAGGCGCCTTCCCCGGCGCCGAAGAGACGAAGCTGGGCAAGTTCAGCCGCGCCGACGGCGGCACGCTCTTTCTGGACGAAGTCGGCGACATGAGCCTGAAGACGCAGGCGAAGGTGCTGCGCACCCTCGACGAAGGCCGCCTGCAGCCGCTGGGCGCGCACGAGCCGGTGGCGGTGGATGCGCGCATTATCGCCGCGACCAACAAGAACCTCGAGGAAGAGATCGCCCGCGGCAATTTTCGCGAAGACCTCTTCTACCGCCTCAACGTGATTCCCTTTTTCGTGCCGCCGCTGCGCGAGCGCAAGGAGGACATCGCCACCCTGGCGGCGCACTTCTTGCGCGAGTTCGCCGGCGCCTACGGCCGGAAATGCCGGGAGCTGAACGCGGACGCGCTGGCGGCGCTCGCGGCCTACGCCTGGCCGGGCAACGTGCGCGAACTGCGCAACGTGATCGAGCGCGTGGTGATCATGAATCCCTCGGCGCGGGTGATCGAGCGGCGGCACTTGCCGCCGCTGCTGTTCCGCGCGCCGCGCGCGGCCGGCGGCGGCGACTTCACGTCCCTGCACGAGGCGCGCTCGCACTACGAGCGCGACTACATCCTGCGCAAGCTGGAAGAGAACGCCGGCAACATGACCCGCACCGCCGAGGTGCTGGGACTCGAGCGCAGTCATCTTTACCGCAAGATGAAGAGCTTGGGCATCTCGGCGCCGGACGCGGACAAGGCCGAGCGCAAGGCGTAGGCGCGTGGCCCGCATCACCACCGGCACCCTCGCCGGCCCCGCCGGCGCGCTCGAGTACCTGCTGAACGAGCCCACCGGCGAGGTCGCCGGCCGCGGCGCCGGCTTGGCGGCGGTGGCGGCGCATCCGCATCCGCGCTTCGGCGGCACCATGCACAGCCGCACCGTCTTCTACATCGCCCGCGCGCTCGAAAGCCTGGGGATGCCGGTGCTGCGCTTCAACTTTCGCGGCGTCGGCAAGAGCCAAGGCGCCTACGACGAGGGCCGCGGCGAAATCGAGGACCTGCGCGCCGCACTCGATTGGATGGCGGCGCGTTTTCCCCGCCCGATCGTGCTGGCCGGCTTTTCCTTCGGCTCGATGGTGGCGATGCGCTATCTCGCCGCGCATCGGGACCGGCGGGTGGCGAGCTATCTCGGCGTGGGATTCCCCGCCAAGAACGAAGCCGCGCCGGCGGCATGGGCGTGGCAGGGCCCGAAATTGCTCATCAGCGGCACGAACGATGTCTTTGCCACGCCGGAGCAGTTGGGCGCCGCGGCCGCGCGACTGCCGCCGCCGCGGGAGTGGTATTGGATCGAAGGCGCCGATCATTATCTGACCGGTCACTACGAGTCGTTTCGCGCTCTCGTCCACGAGCACCTGACCTGGCAGACCGAGCCGCGGGATTGACGCCTCCGCGCGGGACGCGGCTTTTGCCCTAGAATCGCCTGTACCGGCACGCCCGCCATGGATCTATTCGCCTTCACCCGCGCGCTCATTGACATCGAGTCGGTCACCGGCAACGAAGCCGCGGCGGCGGAGTTCGTAGCCGAGTTCTTGCGCGGGCACGGCTTCGCCGCCGAACTGTGGCGCTTCGAGCCGGGCCGGGCCAACGTCTTTGCCGCCGTGGGCAAGCCCAGCGTCGTGCTCAGCACGCACCTGGACACGGTGCCGCCGTTTTTCCCCAGCGCGGACGACGGGGACCGCATCCGTGGCCGGGGCGCCTGCGACGCCAAGGGCATCGTCGCCGCCCAGCTCTTCGCGGCCCTGGAATTGCGCGCCGCGGGCGCGAGCGATTTCGGGCTGCTGTTTCTGGCCGGCGAAGAAAAGAACAGCGCCGGGGCGAAAGCGGCGAACGAGCAGCCCTGCGGCAGCCGCTACTTGATCAACGGCGAGCCCACCGAAGGGCGGCTGGTCAGCGCCGGCAAGGGCGTGCTGCGGGTGGATGTGCGGGCTTCGGGGCGCATGGCGCATTCAGCGTATCCGGAGCTGGGCGAATCGGCGATCGAAAAGCTGCTGGCGGCGCTCGTCCGCCTGCGCGAGATGCCGCTGCCCGCCGATCCCCGCCTCGGGCCGACGACGATGAACATCGGTACGCTGGCTGGCGGGCGCGCGCCCAACGTGATTGCCGACGAAGCGCGGGCCGAATTGGCCTACCGCATCGTGGCGCCCTCCCAGGGCCTGCGCCGGGAGATCGAGCGCGCGGTGGCCGGCCTGGCGCAAGCCGAGTTCCTGTTGGAAATTCCGCCGGTGTTTCCCCTGATCTTGCCGGGATACGAAACCACGACCGTGGCCTTCACGACCGATATTCCCGCCCTCGACCGCTGGGGCACGCCGTTGCTGCTCGGGCCGGGCAGTATTTCGCTGGCGCATACCGAGCGGGAATCCATCGGCAAAGCCGAGCTGCAGCGGGCCGTCAGGCAGTATGTGGGCCTCGTGCGCGCTTGCCAGGCGCTACCGGCCCGGTAACGGCGGAGGCGGAAGTCCGGACCCCCGCCCCGCCCTCGTCACTCGCGCTGCGCGGAGGCGCGGCCGGCGGGCTTGCCGGGAGCGCCGCTCTGCTAGGCTGGTTGCATGCCGCACGTCATTTTCCCGGTCTGGCAGGCGGTGGTGCTGGCGATCGTGCAAGGCATCACGGAGTTCCTGCCAGTCAGCAGCACGGCGCATTTGATCCTGTTCCCGTGGATCTTCCGCTGGTATGATCCCGGCCTCACCTTCGACGTGGCGCTGCACGCGGGCACGCTGCTGGCAGTCCTGGGCTATTTCTTCCTCACCTGGGTGCGGATCATCCGCGCCGGCTTCGGCGCCCGCATCGATATTCACACCGGCGGGCCGCTTGCCGGCGACGCGCTGGCGACACAGCAGCGGCTGCTCTGGTTTTTGGTCGCGGCGACGATCCCGGCGGCAGTCATCGGCTACGCCTTCGAGAAGCAGATCGAGACGACCTGGCGCGACCCGCTGGTGATCGCCCTGAGCCTGATCGGCGTGGCGGTGCTGATGGAATTGGCCGACCGCCTGCCGGACCGCATGGCGCCGGCGGCGGAGCCGGCGCTGCCGCGTTCGGTTGGGGCGGCGGCGGCTACTCCGCGGCGCGGCCGGCTCAAGGACTTCGACCAGGTATCGTGGGCGGATTCGGTCTGGATCGGATGCTGGCAGGCGCTGGCGGTGATTCCCGGCATTTCCCGCTCCGGCATCACGATCACCTGCGGGCTGTTCCGGGGCTTGACGCGGGAAGCGGCGGCACGCTTTTCGTTCATCCTGGCCACGCCCATCATCGCCGGCGCGGCGCTCAAGAAGGGGCTGGAAGTGCGTCACCAAGGATTGCCTCCGGGGATGCACGCCGCCTTCGCCGCCGGCATCGCGGTTTCGGCGGTGGTGGGCGTGGCTTCGATTTGGCTCTTCATTCGCTTCCTGCGGCTGCGCACGCTGCGCATTTTCGTCGTCTATCGCATCGCCCTGGGCGTCTTCATTTTCCTCTGGGCGTGGCACTCGCATACCGCGCTCTTGGGAGCGTTGTAAGGCCGGCGACCCGGCGGCGGGCATCCCGCCGCCGCGGCGCGATCAAAAGAGGCAATGGCGAAAGCGGGAGAGCGGCTCGCCGCCGTGCTCGGTTACGACCGCGACCTGCTTGATACGCATGCCCCAATGGCGGGGAAAGTAGATACCCGGTTCGAGCGCCACCACCATGCCCGCCGCCAGCGGCATTTCGCAGCCGGGCACGACGGTGGGGGATTCATGACAGAGCAGGCCGATGCCGTGGCCGCTGTGATGGAAGTAGGAACCGCCGTGGGCCGCTAGCGTCTTGCGCATGCGTTCATCCACCTCGCCGGCTTGGACTCCCGGGCGCAGGTGCGCCAGGCCTTCCCCCAAGGCGTCCCGCAGAGCTTCGAAAGCGCGGTGCTGAGCCGGATTGGGAGCGCCGAGCGTCAGGGTGTTGCAGGTTTCGCCCCAATAGCCGAGCCAGTGCGGGCCGAGATCGCTGATCAACAATTCGCCGGCGGCCATCTGACGGGTGGTGGGCTCGCCGACGCTCTCGGCAGTGCGCTCGCCGCTGATCAAATCGGCGATCATCGCCACGCGCCGCCCGGCGCGGAGATCGATGGCGCGCCGCGCCGCTTCGAACAGCTCCAACTCGCACAGACCCGGCCGCGCGGAGCCGCGGATGACTTCCTGACCGAGGTCGGCGAGCGCCACGGCTTCGCGAATGGCGGCGACCTCGTCTTCATCCTTGATCGCCCGCAGCCGCGCCAGCACCGGCTCGATGGGCACGAATTGGAGATGCGGGCATTGCGCTTCCAGGCGCCGCTCGAACTCGGCCGCGCAACTCCGCATTTCGAAGCCGAGCTTGCCGGCCGGCAAACGCTGCAATTGCTCGCCCACGCGGGCGCAGAGCCGCTCCGGCCAAGTCTCTTCGACCGCCAGCGAATACTGCACGACCAGTTCGTGGGGAACTTCCTCGAAGGGGGTTTCGCTGAGTTCGAGCGCCAAAAACAAAAGCGGCGCTTCGTCGCGCCGCAGCAGGCAGGCTCCCAGCACCGGGCTTTGCACCGAAAAGCTGCTGACGAGCGGGGGCGCGAAGCCGGTGTAATAGCGCAAACTCGGCCGCGAGCACAGCACCGCCGCGGCCATGCCGCCGGCGCTCAGTTCCGCCATCAGCCGCGGGATGCGTTCCCGCGCAACGGAACAAGCCATGCTTTTAGCATGTCACAGCCACCGTGCGCAAGCTTTGGGCGCGCGTGAAAATCGGGAGCAGGGCCGATGGGCGGCTGCTATGCTGCCGTGGGAAGGCGAAAGGTCACCGCGTGCAACTCGATCACGATCGCTCCCGGCGTGAGTATCCCCTCGCGCCATTGCTGGGGGTCGGCACGATCATCGCCGACGGCGCGCGCGTGCTGCTCATCCAGCGAGGCCGCGAGCCGATGCGCGGGCTCTGGACGGTGCCGGGCGGCCTCGTCGAGGTCGGCGAGACGCTGCGGGATGCGGCGCGCCGGGAAGCGCGGGAAGAGACCGGACTCGATGTCGAAATCGGCGCCTTGGTCGAGGCCGTGGATGCGATTCATCGCGATCCTGACGGCCGCATTCGCTACCATTACGCGATCGTGGATTTTCTCGCGCGGCCCGTGGCCGATCGCACCCCGCAGGCCGCCGCCGATGCCGCCGCGGCGTCCTGGGTCGGTTGGGACGAACTGGCGCGCTTCCCCACCACGCCGGGGCTGGCGGCGGTGCTCGAAAAAGCCCGGCGGCTGCTGGCAGCGGGCTGATCAAGGCCACGCCACGACGACGATTTTGCCCGGGGCCACCTTTTCCAGTTCCGGCGCGTAAAGACCATGACTCTCGCGCCGCCACCAATTGCCCGTCAGCCGCCACGTGCGCCAATCGGTGAACCAATACTGCCAAAGTACCGCCCGGACGAAGCGCGGCGGGGCACGCGCAAACGGGTTGGCGGCGAACAAGCCGGTTACCGCGGGGTCATTGTCGAGCAGTAAGGCTTCGGCGCGAACGACCCACGGATATTGCCGCCACGGCCCCAGCGACGCGAACCAGAGGTTCCAATCGAAGCGCGGCTGGTAGGGGGCGTAGATGCCCGGCGCTTGATTCAGCGCCTGGGGCTTGAAGCGAAACGGGTAAGGCGTCCAATGCGCATCGTCGTTCGAGCCCTGGAATTCGATCTCATAGCGCGCCGGGGTCATGACCGCGAACAGCCCGTATTCATTGGCGACGCGGAAGGGCTCCAGGGCGAGGACCGGCGCCGCCGGCAGCGGCAAGCGCGGCCAAGGCATCCAGAGCAAGAGCGCCAGCGTGGCATAGAAGACCCAGCCCAAGACGATCCCTTCCGTCCACCGGCGCACGGGTGCGTGCCGCGGCCGCGCGGGCTCGCGTTGCGGTTCTTCGCCGGCGCCGGCGTTCCTCGGCCGCTTCTGCCATCGCGCGAGAAAAAGGTCGTCCAGAAGGAGCACGCCGAGGCCGCCTTCGATCCAGTTGATGAAGGCGTAGTTGGCGGTGAGCGCGATGCCGATCTGAAACGCGGTGACGATGAAAAAGCACGTCAGGCGGGCGCGCCGGGGCAAAAACAACAACCAGCAGACGCCCAGTTCCAAGGCCAAGGTCACGCCGGTCATGACGGCATGAAAGCCGTGGGGAAGATGCTGCATGAACCAGCCGATCCACGTGGGCAAGGGGCAGTTTTGGTAATACGCGTCCAGGGCGGTGAAATGCCGCCATTGCGGATCGCCGCCGAGCAGCTTGGCCAGGCCGGATTCGAAGTAGATGCGAAACCACAGCCACTGCAACAGGAATAGGCTGGCGGGAGTCGGCGGATGGTCGCGCCCCAGGCCCGGGCGGCGGCCCGGCGGAGCAAAGAACCACGCGATCAAGCCGGCGGCGAGGAGCATGCCATCGGATTGGTAGGCGGAAAAATCGCGCGCCGCCACGACGAACGACAAGAACAGAACCTCCGCCGCGGCGATCGCCCAACGCGGCCAGCGATTCACGACCAACAGCAGCGACGCCGCCAGCCCCAGCCAGCACAGGAGCTGCAAGGCGAAGTGGCCGTTCGCCAGCCAGAGGAGCGTGGGCGCATACCAAAAGCGCGCGGCGCCGAAATGCGCCGCCAAATCCGCCAAGTACTCGCGCGCTGGCAGCAGACCGCGCGGGCCGATCAGCCCGTTGATTTGGAACAGCAGCGACAGGAACGCCGAAAGGAAGATCAGGCCGAGAATCCGCAGGAAGATCCAACGCGGCCAAAGATGGCCGCGATGGGCGGATTCCGGATCGAGCAAGTGCCGGGCGAGGCGCGCCCACGGATGCGGTTGCGCAGGCAGTTGCAGACGCGGTGCGGGCGAGGCGTCAGCGGGCATGGAGCCGGCAACTGCCGTCAGCGCACTGGCCACGGTTCCAGCGATAGCGGTTGCGGGCGACCCACGCATAGACGCACGCGGCGAGGCCATGAACGCCGGGTAGGCGCAGCAGCGGCGGCAGCCAGCGCCAGCGCGGCAGCTCGCGGGCGGCAAGCATCCACGCGTCCACGCCGGAGAAGACCCGGCCCTGGGCATCCACGGCTTGCATCAGCGCCCGCGCCCGCGCCGCATCCACCTGCGGGAAGCGGCCGAGCACGGCGGGATCGTTGAGGTCGAGCAAGGCGAGCGCGTGGCGGCGGTCGGCGCGGCGGAGCCGGTCGGCGCTCGCGCGGCACAAGGCGCACTGACCGTCGAAGAGCACGCTAACCATGGCTTTCACCGGGTGCCGCGGCGAAACTGGCGCCGGCGGCGGCTAGCGTGGCGCGACTGCGGCGGCAGGCTCGGCGGCGGGGGCCTCGGCGGCGCGGTGCAGGCCGTGCGCATGAATCTTGGTCAGCAGCGTCTTGTAGGCGATGCCGAGCCGCTCGGCGGCTTTGGCCTTGTTCCAGCGGCACGCCTCCATGGTACGCAATAACAGCGCTCCCTCGACCGCGTGGGCGGCGCGCTCGGTGACTTCGGTGAGGCTGCCTTCCCAATCGAACTCCGGCGGCAGGCCGAAACTCGCCGAGGGCGGCAGACTGGCCGCGCGCGGCGCGCCGACTTGCAGGTCGCCGGGCGCGATCTCCTCGCCTTCGGCCAGAATGACCGCGCGCTCGATCGCATTCTGCAATTCGCGCACGTTGCCGGGCCAGTGGTATTCCAGCAATAAGTCGCGGGCGCCGCGGCTCAAGCGCAGCGGCGGGCGCTTGAATTCCCGGCTGAACTGCTGCAAGAACGCCTCCGCCAGCGCGATCACGTCCTGGCCGCGCTCGCGCAGCGGCGGAATGGTGATGGGAAAGGCCGAGAGGCGGAAATACAGATCTTCGCGGAAGATCTTCTGCGCGACCGCCGCATGCAGGTCGCGGTTGGTGGCGGTGATGATGCGCACGTCCACTTGTGTCGTCTGCACGCCGCCGACACGTTCGAACGAGCGCTCTTCGAGCACGCGCAAGATCTTCGCTTGGATCGCCAGGGGAATTTCCCCGATCTCGTCCAAGAAGATCGTCCCCCGGTGCGCCAGCTCGAATTTCCCGAGCTTGCGCGCGGTCGCGCCGGTGAAGGCGCCCTTTTCATGGCCGAAGAGCTCGGTCTCGACCAGCGTTTCGGGAATGGCGGCGCAGTTGATGGCGACGAAGGGCTGTTGCGCGCGCGGGCTCAGCGTGTGGACGGCGCGGGCGAAGAGTTCCTTGCCGGTGCCGCTCTCGCCGAGCAGCAGCACGGTGGTGTCGGTGGGCGCGATGCGCTGCAGCGCAGCCGCGGCTTTCTGCATGCTGGCGTGCTCGCCGATGATGCGGGGGAAGCCATGGCGCTCGGCGAACTCCTGCTTGAGCAAGATGTTTTCGCGCAGCAGTTGCTGCTGGGCGATGGCGCGGCGGATCAAGAGGACGAGATGGGCGAGATCGAGCGGCTTCTGAATGAAGTCGTAGGCGCCTTCCTTCATCGCCTTCACCGCTTCTTCGATCGAGCCGTAGGCGGTCATGATGATGACCGGCGTGTTGAGCGCGTGCTCCTTGACCGCGCGCAAGACGTCGAGCCCGCCGGCGCCGGGCAATTTCAGATCGGTGAGAACGGCGGCAAATTCCCGCCGCCGCAGGTGCTGCAAGGCGGAGGCGCTGTCGGCGGCGTCGGTGATCTGAAATCCTTCCTTGCCGAGCGCGGTCTTGAGCATGAGGCGCAGCTCGTGCTTGTCTTCGATCAATAGGATGGCGTCGCCCATTCCTGTCCGAATGTAACAGATATGCGCCGCCCTCTCGCGCGCCCCGGGGCGGGAGAGTCACCGTTCGCAAGGACAGGGCGCCCGCCGCGCCCCCCGGCGCGCTTGGCGCCGCCGCGCCCGTGGACTGGGACGCATCGCGGAACTCGGCCGCGCGGCCGCCCCGGCCGCCGCGCCCCCCGGCGCGCTCTGCTACGATCAAGACCTTCACGGAAATTCAGCCATGGCCAATGCCCTTACGCCCGAACCGCCCTCCGGCGCGGACCTGAAACCGCGCAGCCGGGCGATCACCAGCGGCCGCCGCCAAGCCGGTGCGCGCGCGATGTTCAAGGCCGTCGGCTACACCGACGCGGATTTGGAGCGTCCGCTGATCGGCGTGGCCAACACCTGGATCGAGACCATGCCCTGCAACATCCACCTGCGCAGCTTGGCCGCCGCCGTCAAGGAGGGCATCCGCGCCGCCGGTGGCACCCCCATGGAATTCAACACCATCGCCATCAGCGACGGCGAAACCATGGGCACGGAAGGCATGCGCGCTTCGCTGATCAGCCGCGAGGTCATCGCCGACTCGATCGAGTTGGTGTGCCGCGGCCAACTCTTCGATGCCGTGGTGGCGGTGGTGGGGTGCGACAAGACCATTCCCGGCGCGGCGATGGCGCTGGCGCGGCTGAATTTGCCCGCGGTGCTGCTGTACGGCGGCACGATCGCGGCCGGCCAGTACCAGGGCCGGGCGGTCACGATTCAAGACGTCTTCGAGGCGATCGGAGCGCACGCCGCCGGCCGCATCAACGACGCCGAATTGCGCGCGCTCGAAGACGTGGCCTGCCCCGGCGCCGGCGCGTGCGGCGGCCAATATACCGCCAACACCATGGCCACGGCGATGGAGATGATCGGGCTGTCGCCGCTGGGGGCCAACGGCATCCCGGCGCTGGCGCCGGACAAAGAGGCCGCGGCGCGGCGCGCGGGCGAACTGGCGATGGCGGCGTTGCGCGCCAACCTGCGCCCCGCCGATATCCTGACCCGCGCCGCCTTCGAGAACGCCATTGCCGCCGTGGCCGCCAGCGGCGGCTCGACCAACGCGGTCTTGCATTTGCTGGCCTTGGCGCGCGAGGCCGGAGTCGAGCTGACGCTCGAGGACTTCCATGCCGTCAGCGCGCGCACGCCGCTGCTCGCCGACTTGAAGCCCGCCGGCCGCTTCGTGGCTGCCGACATGCACGCCGCCGGCGGCGTGCCGTTGCTGGCGCAACGGCTGCTGGCCGCCGGCCGCTTGCACGGCGAGGCGCGCACCATCACCGGCCGCACGTTGGCGGAAGAAGCCGCGCACGCGCGCGAAGCGCCCGGACAAGAGGTGATCCGGCCGCTCGCGCGGCCGATCAAGGCCACCGGCGGCATCGTGATTCTGCGGGGCAATCTCGCTCCCCAGGGCGCGGTGGTGAAGCTGAGCGGCCACGAGCGGCAAACGCACCGCGGGCCGGCGCGGGTGTTCGAGTCCGAGGAGGACGCCATGGCTGCGGTCACCGCCCGCGCCCTGCGCCCCGGCGACGTGGTGGTGATCCGCAACGAGGGCCCTCGCGGCGGACCGGGCATGCGCGAGATGCTCAGCGTCACCGCGGCGATCGTGGGCGAGGGCTTGGGCGAGAGCGTCGCCCTGCTCACCGACGGCCGCTTCAGCGGCGCCACCCGCGGCTTGATGGTCGGCCACGTCGCGCCGGAGGCCGCCCGCGGCGGGCCGATCGCGGCGCTGCGCGACGGCGACATCATCGTCATTGATGCTGCCGCGCGCCAACTGGAGGTGGAGCTGTCGCCGGCCGAGATCGCCGCGCGCCTGGCGGCCTGGCGGCCGCCCGCCGCGCGCGACCGCGGCGGCGTCTTCGCCAAGTACGCCGCGCTCGTGCAATCCGCCGCCGAAGGCGCCATCACCGTGCCTCCTTCGTAAAAGGGGACAGCCTGATCTGCGCAGGTTTTGCGGCTATTCGGACACCGCCGCCCGCGCGCGTTGCGTAGAGACCGGCGCCGGTTGGGGGCGGCGCGGCGGCCGTCCGGGACGCCAGTAACGTCCCAACTGCGCCCCCAACGTTTGCACAAAATCCTCGGTTCCGTACGGACGACCCGCATAAGTGCAGCTCCGCAACTGCGCGAAAGCATCTTCTCGATCATGGCCGGTTAGCACTCGCTCCCATGCCGGCGGAGCGAGTTGGCGCCATAGATCCAGATTGAGCAGACGGGTCGGATCGCGGCCTTGTATATGAGCGGACGCACTCGACCAAAGATAATCGCCGGGGTTCGCGACCAGGCCGGCGCGAACCGGGTTCAGGTCCACGTAAGCGAGGGCCAGGCTCAAGTGGCCTCCTTCTAGCGGGCACGAGAAGAACCGGTTTTGCCAAAGATGCCCGCTTCGCCCCCAGCGCGCGTTGAAATACTGCGCGTAACGCCCGTGGACGCGGCGAAAGAAAACGCTGAGCGAATCCGGGCGGCTCCCGACGACGATCCAATGCACATGATTGCTCATCAAGCACCAGCCGAGAATTTCGACCTCGGCCTCGGCCTGATGCGTTTGCACTAGCCGCAAGTAGGTTTCCCAATCGGCCCGAATATAAAAGGTCTCGCTCCGGTTGACGCCCCGCTGGGTGACATGGCAGGGGAGACCGGGAAATTGGCAACGGTCGCGACGCGGCATCCCCCGCATTCTTATCCGCCGCTCAAGATTGTTCGCCCCCCGATCAGGGGAAAAACGCCGTTCCTTTCTCAAAACCTGCAAATATCAGGCTGTCCCCTTTTACGGTTTGGTAAAGGGGTTAGGGCTGGGGAGGGCGCGAGGGTTTCGCCGCGGATTTGCCGCTGCCGATCCCGAATAGGCGGGCAAAGAAGCCGCGCTTCTTTTTCACCGGCGGCGGCAGCGGGCGCGGTGGCGCTTGGGCGTTGGCCACGGGCACGGTCACAGATGAACTCGGCGGAGGGCCGACCGGGTTCGGCGGCGGCGGCGCGGGCTTCGAGCGCAGATGCAAGAACGTGAGCACCTTGCCCACCGCCGTCCCCGGCGTCAAGGGCACGGGGTGCAGCGTGCAGGTCTGTTGCGGCTGGGTGCCGGCGATGAAGTAGTCGTCGTCGGTGAGCGGGCAAAGGGCGGTCGCGATTTCCTGCGTCTGATCGTCCACCTTTTCTTCGACGATCCCTGGAGGCGGCTGGAAGGGCTGGACGTTGGCGTATTGGGGCAGCGCCACCGCCGACTTCATGAACTCCGCCCAGATGGGCAGCGCCGACCGTGCGCCCTCGAGGTTCAGATCCTGATAGTTGTCGAAGCCGACCCAAACCACGCAGAGCAGATTGCTGGTGTACCCGGCGAACCAGCCGTCGTGATCGGTTCCAGTTTTGCCCGCCGCCGGCGCCGTGAAGCCGGCCTCGCGCGCGCCCACGCCGGTGCCGTGGTCCATCACCGACTCCAGCAAGTCGGTCGTCAAGAAGGCGACGCGGGGATCGAGAACGGGCTTGCCCTCCGGCAGCTCGCGATCCACGATCGCGCCGTTGGCGGTTTCCACGGCGACGATCGAGCGCGGCGTCATGCGCACGCCGTGATTGGCGAAGATAGTCCAGGCCGCAGCCATGTCGAGCGGCGTGGCCGGATACGTGCCGATCGCTTCCGAGGGCGTGGCCAAGACGCTCGAGATGCCCGCCGCGTGCGCCAGGTCCGCAACTTTGTCGTAGCCGACTTGTTGCGCCAGCGCGATGGTGGCGTTATTGAGCGAGTGCTCGATGGCGACGCGAATGGGAATCCGGCCGTAATAGTGATTCTCGAAGTTGTGCGGCGCGTAGCCGCCCTCGAAGACGGTGGGCTCGTCCATGACCTCGGTCGTCTCCGTGATCATCGGCTGCTGGCCGGTGAGGGCGGTATTGAGCGCGGCGGCATAGACGAACGGCTTGAAGGTGCTGCCGGTCGGGCGTTCGGCGCGGGTGACGTGATTGTACTGGCTATAGGCGTAACTGCGCCCGCCGATCAGCGCTTTGATCGCGCCGGTGTGGGGGTCGAGGGCGACCAGCGCGGCCTGCGCCACGGGCCCGGGCGAGACCACGGTCCGCCAGGAGCGGCCGACGCGCACGCGATGGGTGCGGCGGCGCGCGATCAGGGCGTCCACCTGTTTCAATCCGTCGGCCATGGCCTTGGCCGCCGCCCGCTGCAGCTCGGGATCGAGCGTGGTGTACACGCGAAAACTCTCGGAGGCGAGCGCGCCTTCCGGCAGCTCGTTCACCAGTTGGTCGCGGATCATGTCCACGAAGTACGGCGCGTCGCTGGCCTCGACGCTGATGGGATTGACTTGCAGCGGCGTGGCGAGCGCCTGTTCCCGTTCGCTCGCGTTGATCCACCCTGCCTTGAACATTTGCTCGATCACTTCGTTGCGCCGGCCGAGCGCGCGCTTGGGATAGCGGAAAGGCGTGAGATAGTTGGGGCCTTGCACGATGCCGGCGAGCAGGGCATATTGCGGCAGCGTCAGCTCGTCGAGCTGCTTGCCGAAATAGGCGCGCGCCGCCTCGCCGAAGCCGCGGATCGTGTAGGTGCCGCGCTGGCCCATATACACGTCGTTGGCATAGAGCTCGAAAATCTGCTGCTTGGTGAGCCGCTGCTCGAGCTCGACCGCGATCATCGCTTCGGCGAGCTTGCGCCGCCAGGTGCGGCGATTGTTCAAGAAGAACATGCGCGCCACCTGCTGCGTGATCGTGCTCGCCCCCTGCGCGCCCGATTCCCGCCAGCGGCCGTGGATCAGGTCGCGATAGGCGGCGCCGAGAATACGCCAATAATTGAACGCTCCGTGGTGGAAGAAATCGCGGTCCTCGATGGCCAGCAGCGCCTCCACCATCGGCTTGGGAATCTGATCGTAGCGGAGCAGCCGGCGCTTGTCGCGGTTCTGATCGAAGAGCGTCGTCAAGACTTCCGGTTCGAGGCTATAGCCGCTAAGCGCTTGATTCGTCCGCGGATCGGTGATCGCGACGATGCGGCCTTGGTCGAACTGCACCAGAGCGGCTTGCGGGGAATGGAACGACTCCGGCCCCGGCTCGATGAGCAGTCCCTGGCCGGTGATTTGGAAGCGGCCCACCGGCGACGATTGCGCGCTGCTGTAGTTGGCTTGCTCGAGTGCGGTCTCGATTTGCAGCGGCGTGATGCGCTCGCCGATATAGATCGATTCGGGCGCGGCGAAGAGGATCGAAGGCCGGCTGAAGATCTGGCCGGTGAGGCGGGCATCGATGATGCGGGCGTACTTGTTGTAGTAATGCAGCACCACGAAGCCGCCCGCCACGAAGGCGACCAGCAGCAGCGCCAGCACGACCTTGGTAACCGGATGGGTGAGGGCTCGTACCCAGGGCCGCGTCTTGATCCTGAGCTTCCGACCTCGTTTCGACGCCATGGATTGTTTTCAGGATACCGCGCCGCCTGGGGAGCAAGCCAGCGCCAGCGCCGCACCGCCCGGCGGCGCCGGCCGCGGCGCCGCGATTGCCAACCGGGCACCTTGACCCGGCGGCCAGGCGCGCGGAACGGGGCGGGAATGCTAGCGTCAGCGCATGGGAGCGCACCATGGCTGGACGCAATGAGCGCGGGGCGATGGGACTGGGAGGTCTGTTGTTCTTGTTGGTACTGGCGGCACTCTGCTATTCCGGGTACAAGTTCCTGCCCCCGCTGGTCGGCAATTTCCAATTCGATAACGACGTTCAACAAGAGGCGCGCATGGCGGTTTACAATGCCGACACCGACGACCAGATCCGCGCCAAGCTGCTGGCCGAAGCGCAGGCCCTGAACCTGCCGGTGACCGGCGACGACATCGTGATCCAGCGCGAGGGCCCCGATGTCTTGATCGCGGTGCAATATGACGTCGTCGTCGCCTACGCCGGCCACACGGTGCCGATGCATTTTAAGGATGGCGCCAAAGGGCTCCTCGCCACCCAGGAGTAAATGCCGCGCCGGTCCCGGCGCAACCAAACGGCGTCTTCCGACTCCTATATGAGCGAGACCCCATGCCTCGCCGACGCCTACTCTTGCTGCTGGCGCTCTTCGCGGCGGCCTTGCCGGCGGCGGCGCAGCGCCCGCCCCGCGCGCTCGAGCTGATTCTCGACCCCGCGGCCACGCAGATTCGCTTCACGCTCAAAGCCACCTTTCATACGGTCCATGGCAGCTTCCGCCTGCAACAGGGACGCGTCCGCTATGACCCGCAAAGCGGGGCGGCCAGCGGGTTGGTGGTGGTCGCCGCCGCCAGCGGCCAAACCGGCAACGCCGATCGCGACGCCACCATGCAGCGCAAGGTGCTTGAGTCCGCGAAGTATCCGGAAATTACCTTCCGGCCGACCCGCGTCACCGGGGCGCTGCCGGGCCCGGGACGATACACGGCGGAAGTGGAGGGCATCCTGCACCTGCACGGCGCCGATCATGTCATGACCGTGCCGGTGAGCGTGGACGCGACCGCCGACCGGCTGACCGCGCGCGCCAGCGTGCTTATCCCATATGTCCGTTGGGGGCTCAAGGACCCGAGCACCTTTTTCCTGCACGTCGCCAAGCAGGCGCAGTTCGAGCTCGTCTTGGTGGGCCGCTTGCAGTACGTCAACTGAGCGGCAACCCCGCCGCGGCCGGCGCGGCGCCGCCTGTCCGGAAGGACAAGGGCCGCAACCCAGGGACTGTATCCCAAAAGTACCGGCGCTTGCGTTGTTCACGGGGTGGAACCGGCTTAGACTCCGGTTAGCAGCGGAGCAACTCCCAGCGGCCCCATGGGCAACGGTTTTCACGCGAAAGACGACGGTCAGGTTGCGATCCAGTGGCGGTTCATCACCTACCGTACGCTCTTTCTCATCGGATTCCTCATCGTCGCCGCCGTCATTTTGGCGGTGTACTCGGGCGTGTTTCCGCACCTTTCGAGCGGCCTGCGCGCCTGGCTGAACGGCTCGGGCGGCGGCACGGTCGTGGCCACCACCAATCTGACGCCGCAGGCGCGATTCATGAACGTCGAAGGCGGCGTGCTGGTGAAGCCGGCCGGCAGCGCCGAGTTCCAGCCGGCGCAGCCGAGCGGCACGCTGCACCAGGGCGACACCGTGCAGACGCAGGGCGACGGCTGGGCGCGCATCGAGTTCTCCGACGACACGACCTACATGCTCAGTCCCAATTCGCTGATCGTCATCGAGCAAAATCAGGCGACGGCGAGCAGTTCCCTGGTTTCGATCAACGTCACCTCGGGCCGCGTCGACCTCTCCACCGGTCACGCCGACGGGCGGCAGATCACTTCCCGCGTGCAGTTCGCCGATGCCGCCGCTTCGCTGCATCAGGATAGCCGCGCGGAAGTGGTCACGTCCGCGCAAAAGGGCTCGCTGACGGTCGTCGCCGGTTTGGCCAGCGTGCGGCGCGGCAAGGAAGCGATCCAAGTGCATCCCTTCCAGCGCTTGAGCGTGGCGCCGGGCCAGGCCTTCAACGTGCAGACGGTGCCGGCGGCGCCGCAATTGATCACGCCCGGGAATCTGAGCCCGATCCTGGCGCGGGATCCGCGATCTGCCGCCGTGCACTTCAGTTGGACCGCGGTCGCGGGCGCGAAGGTCTATCATCTGCACCTTTCCCGCTCGCCCTTGATGAGCAACTTGCTCGAGGATCGCGCCACGGCCGCGACTTCGCTCGATCTCGACGGATTGCCGCCGGGCAGCTATTACTGGACCGTCAGCGCCGTCGATGCCGCCGGCCGGTCGGCGCCCGAGCTGGACGCCAACAAATTCACCATCATCGTCAGCCTGGCGCAATCGAAGCTGCCGCTGGCGGTGGATAAGATCTCCGAAATCGCCCCCGGCGTGCTCGAAGTCGATGGGCACACGCAGCCGGGCGCCAAAGTGCTGGTCAACGACGAAGTCGTCGGGTTAGTGCGCAACGACGGTACTTTCCAATATGTGACGCCGCAGTTGCCGCGGCAAGATAACTACGCCATCACCGTCACCGCCGAAGATAATGCCGGCCGCGTGGCCACGCTGACGAAAACCTACAACGTGCAATAGCCGTTCGCCTGCGGCGCGGCGTCAGTCCAGCGCCTGGCGGAGGTCGGCGAGGAGGTCGGCGGGATCCTCGATGCCGGCGGAGTAGCGCACCAGAGCTTCGGGAATGCCGCTGGCGGCGCGCTCGGCGGGCGTGGATTCGACATGGCTCGTGGTCGCGGGCGGGCCGGCAGTGGTTTCCACCGCGCCCAGGTTGGCGGCGAGGCGGGCGTAGCGCAGGCGCGGCAGAAAACGCTCGACCGCGGCCCAGCCGCCGCGCAGCACGAAGCTGAGCACGCCGCCGAAGCCGCGCATCTGCCGGCGCGCGATTTCGTGGCCGGGGTGCGATGCGAGTCCGGGATACAGCACGCGCGCGACGCGCGGATGCGCCGCCAGCTCGCGCGCCAGCGCCAGCGCGGTTTGATTCTGGCGCTCGACCCGCAGCGCCAGGGTCTTAATGCCGCGCAGCAGCAGAAAGGCAGCCAGCGGATCGAGACAGGCGCCGGTGATTTCGCGCCAATGGAAGATGCGCGCGACCAGCTCGGCCTCGCCGCAGACCGCGCCGCCGAGCGCGTCGGCATGGCCGCCGAGAAACTTCGTAGCGCTGTGAATCACCAGATGGGCGCCGAGCGCCAGCGGCTGCTGGTTGATCGGCGTGGCGAAGGTGTTATCCACGACCACCCACGCGCCCTGGCGGCGGCCGGCGGCGGCCAGCCGCGCCAAATCGAGCACGGCCAGAGCGGGATTGGTCGGGCTCTCCAGATACACCAGGCGGCAGCCGCGCGCGATCTCCGCCTCCAGCGCCGCGTGGTCGGCGGTGGGCACGAGCGCGGCCTCGATGCCGAAGCGGGGCAGGAACTCCACGAAAAGCTTGTTGGTCCCGCCGTAGGTGTCGTGGATCGAGACGACGCGGTCGCCGGGGGAGAGCAAGGTGAAGAGCACGCCGGCGATCGCGGCCATGCCGCTGGCAAAGCTGGTGGCGGCGGCCGCCGCTTCCAGCGCGCGGACCTTTTCCTCGAACGCGGCTACGGTGGGATTGGTGTTGCGGCTGTAGATATGGCCGGGGCGGCGGCCCTGGGCGACGGCCAGCCAGCTTTCCAGGTCGGGATAGGCGAAGGTCGCGCTTTCGACGATGGGAACTTGGGCGGCGTTCTGCCAATGCGGGCCGGCTTCCCCGGCCCAGACGGCGCGGGTGGCGAGACCGGGCGGCGCCGCAGGCGGGCGGTCGCGCAGGCCCTCCTCGGCGGCCACCCTAGAGGGCTCCGCCGGCGGTCTTGGGCGCCAGCTTGCGCAGCGTGATCGTGCCGTCGGTGGTGCGCAAGTGCACCGGCGGGCCGCCGCCGCCGACTTGCAGGTGGGCGGTGCCGGCGCCGGCGGGCACGCCGAAGTCGCCGGCCAGGCTTCCCTGATCGGCAAAGGCATCGAGCGTAAAGGCGCTGTCAGCGGGCAGGCTCAGCGTGATGTCGCCGTCGCGATCGGTGATCGACACGGCATCGCGCAGCCGGCCGGCGCTGGCGGCGGTGATGGTGCCATGGGTGTCGTCGACGCGCAGTTCGCCGGTGAAATCATCCACGGCGATGTCTTTGTCGCGGGTGGTCACTTGCAAGCCGCGCGCGGCAACGGCATGCAGGTCGCCCATATCCATTTTGAGCGATCCCGGCAGCGCCGCCACTTGCAATTGCGTGCGGCTGGAGGAGTACTGCACCCCCGCCGGCAGATTGCTGAGATCGAGGTCGCCGGAGAAGTTGCCGTTGATGGTGACCGCGCCGCGCACATGCGCGAGGGTGATGTCGCCGCCGTTGCCATCCAGCTCGAGCGAACCGGAAACGTCCTGGATGGTGGCGTCGCCGTGCTCGACGTGGCCGCGCAGCGCGCCCGCGAGGCCGCTGACCGCCAGGTCGCCGCGGCTGCTGGCGAGATCGAGGTTGGCCCGCCAATGGGCGACGCGGATGTCGCCATGGTCGGTGCGCACGACGACCGGCGTATCCGGCGGCAAGCTCAGGCGGAGGTCGGCCGCCACACGCCCGCTGTCGCTGTTGCCGGCCGGACGCACGACCATCTGGCCGTTCTCGACGCGCAGCGTCGGCTGGGCGTCTCGAAATCGCCGCTGCGCTTCGCTGTCCGATTGGGCGCGCACGTCGTCGGTGACGCTGGCGGCCGCCACGCCCGGAGCGCCCGCAACCAGTTCGACGTCCCCGCGCGGCGAGATCACGAAGACGCCCATGTGCGGCGGCAATGCCGCTTGGGCGGCGGCATTGAAGGTGAAATCGCGGGCGAAGGGATCCCAAAACTCCATGCCGGCATTGCGGCCCCAGTCGGAGTTACGCCAGCGCCAGCTCGCCGTCACTCCCAAACCGATGAGGACCACGAGAATCAGCAGCACCACTTCCCCGCCGCTCAGGCCGCGGCGGGCGCCGGACGGGTCGGAGTAATGCTCGGCCAGCCGAACCAAACCCCACACGATCAGCAGCGCCGGCCAGTAGCGGGCGATGAATTGCCAGGCGTCAAAGCCGGGAATGTGGTGGCGCAGAAGAAAAATCACGCCGAGGGCGATGAGCACGAGCGGGCCCAACACCGAGCCGCGATGAGGATGTGCGTAGCCGTTAGCCATGGCCTTTCCTGGTTAGGCGGGCGGGGCGGGCGGCGCGCCGCCCGAGGGCAGGTTGGGACCGAAGCGCTCGGCGAGCTTGACCAGGCCGATCACGATCAAGATCACCGGCCAGGTCTGATCGAAGCCCCAGGCCGGCGTCGTCATCTGCAACAGCAGCAGCACGCCGACGGTGATCAACAAGATCGCGCCCAGGGGGTAATTGCGCGGCCGGCTCATCGCTGTGCCTCCTCGTGGCGCCGGCCGGGCCAAGTGCGCCGGTGGGGGCCGCGACGGACCGGGGCCGTCGAAATTGGGGCTCGAGGGTCGCGGGCCGCGTTCGCGCTCATGGCCAGGCCTCCCTCAAGGCTGCCGTCGCCCGCGGCGATCGAGCATCAGCAGGCCGATGACGATCATCAGCACCGGCCAGAAGTAACGCATGATGTCGAAGGCGAACAAGTTCATGCTGCGCAGCAGCAGCACGACGCCGACAGCGATCAAGATGATCGCTCCGAGCGGCGCCGTGACCCGCACCTGCCCCATGCCGGGAAAGTCTTCGACCGGGTGGCCGAGCGAGATCGCCCGCGCGGTGTGATACGAATCAATCACCATGTAGAAATAGAACGCGGCGGCGCCGATGCCGAAAATGGGGCCGTAGGTGACGTTCGACATGTACACCAAGAATCCGAAGATCACCACCTGCAAGAAGGCCTTGAAGTACTGGCCGTTGTAGATCGCGCCGACACCGGGGATGAAGCCCAGGCCGAGCGCCACGCCGGGATTGGGGGCGTTGGACGGCGCCGGCTGCGGCACGGCGGGCTCGGGGCCGGGCGCGGCGCCGGCGGCGGCGCCGGTGCCGGCGCCGGCCGGCGCCGGCGCGATGCCGATCTGGCGGGCCAGGCATTCCTGGCAAAAGACGACGCCGTAGATTTCGCGCTGATCTTCCGCGCAGAGCGCGCGGCCGCAGTTGCGGCAAAAGGCGCTCGCCGGCCGGTCGGGATGTTGGAAGCAGTTCATGAGAGATCGCTTTCGATGGCGAAGTTGGCGCGCGGTCGCGCGGCGGCGCGGCCGGAGAACGACGCCGGCGCGGCGCTCGCGAACTCCCGGGCGTAGCCGAAGACGGCGTTCGGATCTTGATTGCGGTTGCGGTGATTCGGAGCGGCGGCCGGCGGCGCCGGTTGATTGCGCTGCACGGCTTGCAAAGCGGCCTGGATTTCGTACACGACCTTGAGGTCGTTGTAATATTTCGCCCCGCGCGCCCATCCGCGGTGCATGCCCCGCTCGGCGCTGAGAGCGAGTTGGCGCGGCGTGAGATCGCGCCACCGGAGCTGGCGCAGATTGACGCCGGCGGCGTTGAGCAGCACCGCCAGCGCGAAGACCGCCATGCCAAAGCCCATCACCACCCGCGGCTGCCAGAAAATGCCGCCGAGCGAGCGCAGCGTCGCGCGCCAGCTCACCAGCTCGCGGCGGCCGGTGGTCCGCGCCAGCACGGCGGGAATCAGCGCCGGCGGCAGCTCCAACTCCGGCAGTTCCGCCAGCCACGTCGCCGTCTCGCGCACCGCCTGGCGCAGGGCGGCGCAAGCCCCACAGGCTTGCGCATGGGCCCGCATGGCCGCCGCCAGTTCGGGCGCCAGCGCGCCTTCTTCGAAGTCGCTCAAGCGCTCCTCGAATTGCGAACAGTTCAACGGCTCGATCATCACTGCCCTCCGCCCCGCTCGGCGGCTTGGCCGCGCAAGTTCGGCCGCAGCAGCCGCGCCAGCTCGATGCGGCCGCGATTGATGCGCGATTTGACCGTCCCCTCGGGCACGCGCAGCACCGCGGCGATCTCCTTGTAGTCCAGGTCCTGCAAATCGCGCAGGATCACCGCTTCCCGCAATTCCGGAGAAAGGCGCTGCAACGCCAAGCCCAATTGCTCGCGCACTTCCCGCCGCCACAGGCCGGCCTCCTGCGGGCGCGTTTCCCGCGAAGCCAGCTCCGGCGGCCGTTCGCTCTGATCGGCGCCGGCGGGCGCGCTGTCGAGCGAATCGGTGAGGCGGTCGTATTTGTGCCGGCGATAATGATCGATCAAGAGATTCCGCGTCAAGCTCAGGATCCAGGTGCCCAGGCTCCCTTCGTTGGCGCGGAACGAAGCCAAATTGCGATAAATGCGCAGGCTGGCCTCCTGGCTGAGGTCTTGCGCATCTTCGACGCGCCCGGTAAACCGATAGCACAGATTGTAAATGCGCCGGGCATGCTGGTGCAGGATGGCTTCCCACGCGGCGGCATCGCCGGCCAAACAGCGGTCCACTAAATGTTGCTCGTCGGCTTTCAGAGCTTCCCTCGACGCCTCGGTCCAGTCCGCGAGGGCCGGGCGCCCGTTCCCGTCCAGCGACGCTGGCCGGAGCATTGGGTCCAGCGATAGATCTAGTGCGCTCACATTAAAAGTAAACGAAATCGGGAGGATGGAGGTTCCCCGGCGATCAGGGCCTGGCCCGGGCATGGCCGGGCGCCCGCGGGCTGGCGAAAGGTCGCTCCCTCCCCAACCAGGGCAGCATGGCTTTATAGTTGAAGAAGCGAAGTTGTCCCGGCCCCTGCGAAGGCCGGAACCCTCCCCCCCCGGACGCGTTATGTCCAAACGTCGTATCATCCTGACGATCATAGGTTTAGGAGTGCTGATCGGGGTGGGCTGGCACCAAATCCATACCAGCCCCGAGTGGAAAAACTTTACTTGGGAGGCGGTCTGGAGCGCGACGCAAGAGGCGAAGCTGGGCTTCATAGCGGGCGCGGTCGTGCTCATCTACGCCAGCTACCTGCTGCGCTCGCTGCGCTGGCGGGCGCTGATGACTCCGCACGGGAAGTTTTGGCCGGTCTTGAAAGGGACGTTGATCGGCTTCACCGGGATCGCGTTCTTTGGCCGGCCGGGCGAACTGCTGCGCCCCTACTACATCGCCCGCAAGCACGCCACCTCGGTGGCCCCGCAACTGGCGGTATGGCTGCTGGAGCGCGCGTTCGACATGGGAGCCACGCTGGTGCTGGTCTTGGCGGCGCTGCTGCTCAGTCCCGGCCTGGCCTCCGGCGAGGATGCGGCTTCCGTGGCGCTGCGGCACGCGGTGTGGCTGCTGGCGGTGGCGGTGCTTCTGGCGGTCGCGGGCATCGCCTTGTTCCACAAATATTCCCAGCGCATCCTCGCCCGCCTTCGCGGCCGCTTCGCGCGCGGCGGCCGGCGCATGTCGCAGCGGCTCGAGCATTTCCTGCATACGCTGGCGGCCGGCACCAAGGCGCTGTCCCGGCGGCGGAACTTGCTGGTCTCGAGCTTCTACACGCTCTCCATGTGGATGGGAGTGGCCGTCGCCGTCTGGTTGATCGTGCGCGGCTATCCCGGCATGCTGCCCGGCTTCAGCTACGGCGAAGCCCTGGTGCTGCTGGGCTTCTTGCTGGTGGGTTCGATCGTGCAACTGCCCGCGATCGGCGGCGGCGTGCAGGTGCTGTTGATTTTGGGGCTGACGGAGGTCTTCGGCGCGCCGGCGGCGCCGGCCGCCAGCGCTTCCCTGCTGATGTGGCTGGTCGCCTTCTATGCCGTGGCGCCGCTGGGCGCGGCGCTGGCGGCGCGGGAAGGCATTTCCTGGAAGGCCATGGAGCACGAGGCGGAGCTGGCGAGCCGCTGACCGCTGGGCGCGGCCCGGCGCCCGTGACGCGCGCCGCCCCGCGCTAATCGCGGGCGGGCTCGCTCGGCGATTCGGCCAAGGCGGGCAAGGACGCGGCGGCGCGCTCCCCTCGCAAGATCTCCCAAACTAGCACGCAGGCGCCGACGACGATGGCGCTGTCGGCGAGATTGAACGTCGGCCATTCGTGCGGGCCGATGTAGAAAAGCAGAAAGTCCACCACGCTGCCGCGCAACAGGCGGTCGAAGAGATTGCCGCAGGCGCCGCCGAAGATCAGGGCCAGGGCTAGGCCGGTGAGGCGGCTCTGCGCGTTCCGCCAGAGCAGCACGAAGACGACCAGCAAGGCGATCACCGAAAAGGCGACCAAGAAGTCGTTCTTGAAGGGGGACGCTGCGTCTTGAAACAGGCCGAAGGCGGCGCCGCTATTCTCCACATGAACGATGCGAAACAGATGCGGAATCACATCGAAGCCCTGCCGGCGCGGCATGCGCTGGATCAGGCCCTTGCTGATCTGATCGGCGATAAAGACCGCCAGGGCGATCAGAAAATGGCGGGTGCGGAAGATGCCGGGCTGCGCGCGCGACTGCATCTTCACTTATTTTGCGCCAATTGGCCGGGCGCCGCCGCCGGCTCGGCCTGCTCCAGCGCCGCCACGCAGCGCTCGCAGACCGTGGGCCAGCGGGCGTCGGCGCCGACTTGCGTCGAGTAGTTCCAACAGCGCTCGCACTTGGTCCCCGCCGCCCGGGCCACCGTCACCGCCGTCGGTGCGTCGCCGTCGGCGCGCGCCAGCTCGACCTGCGAGACGATGAAGAGCGCGGGCAGATGCGCCTGATAATCGGCCAGCGCGGCGTAGTCGGCGCCGGAGGCGCGCAGCAGCACGCGGGCATCGAGACCGGCGCCGATGAGGCCGTCGCGGCGCGCCGCTTCCAGGGCCCGCAGCACGGCGTCGCGGGCGGCGCGCAGGCGCGTCCAGCGCGCGATTTCCGCCTCGCGCTCGCTCTCCGGCGCGGCCGCGAAATGCGGCCAAAGCTCGCAATGCACGCTCAGCCCGCGCTCGGCGCCGCCCAGCGTGCGCGGCGGCAGATAGCCCCACACCTCTTCCATGGTGAAGGGCAAGAGCGGCGCGAAAAGGCGCGCCAGGGCCTCGGCCAAGATCCACAGCACGGTCTGGGCGCCGCGGCGGCCGGGACTGGCGGCGGCGAAGGTGTAAAGGCGGTCCTTGAGGACGTCCAGATAGAAGGCGCTCAGCTCCACCGCGCAGAATTCGTACAGCCGCTGATAGGCGCGGTGAAATTGAAACTCGCCGTACCAGCGGACGCAGTCGGCGGTGAGATCGGCGAGCTGATGCAGCATGTAGCGGTCGATCTCGAACAGGTCGCCCTCGGCGAGGGCGTCGTCTTGCGGCGCGAAGTCGTGGATGTTGCCGAGCAGGAAGCGAAAGGTATTGCGGATCTTGCGGTAGGCCTCCGCCTGGCGCGCCAGCATGACGTCGCTGACGCGCACGTCCTCGCGAAAATCCACGCTGGCCACCCAGAGGCGCAGCACCTCGGCGCCCAGCTTATCCACCACCGCTTCCGGTTCGATGTTGTTGCCGAACGACTTGGACATGGCACGGCCGCCGGCGTCGAGCACCCAGCCGTGGGTGAGCACGCCGCGATAGGGCGCGGCGCCGCGCGTGCCCATGGCGACCAGCAAGGAAGATTGGAACCAGCCGCGATGCTGATCGCCGCCCTCGAGGTACAAATCGGCGGGCCAGGGCAGCTCGGGCGTATGCCCCAGCACCGCCGCCTGGCTGCAGCCGGATTCGAACCACACGTCCACGATGTCCCGCTCCTGCTCGAACTCGGCGCCGCCGCATTGCCCGCAGCGCGCGCCGGGGGCGACGAAATCGGCGGCGGGGCGGGCGAACCAACTGTCGGAGCCCTCACGGGCGAAGATCTCGACGATGCGCGCATCGGTGGCGGCATCGGCGAGATAGGCGTGGCAGGCGCGGCAGCTCAGCACCGGAATCGGCACGCCCCAGACGCGCTGCCGCGAGATGCACCAGTCGGGCCGCGCCGCCACCATGTTGGCGATGCGCTCCTCGCCCCAGACGGGATCCCAGCGCACGCCGCCGATGGCCTCCAGGGCGCGCTGGCGCAGGCGATGCCGCTCCATGCCGATGAACCACTGCTCGGTCGCGCGAAAGATCACCGGACGATGGCAGCGCCAGCAATGGGGATACGAATGGACCAGCGGCGCGCTGGCGACCAGCGCCCCGGCGGCGCGGAGATGGTCCACGATCAGGGGATTGGCGGCAAAGACCTGCATGCCCTCGAAGGGCGCCGTCTCCGGACCGACGAAAAGCCCGGCGGCATCGACGGGGCTGAACACCGTCAGGCCGTACTTTTCGCCGGTGGCGAAGTCCTCGGCGCCGTGGCCGGGCGCGGTATGTACGATCCCGGTTCCCTGCTCGGTGGTGACATAGTCGGCCAGCACCGCCGGTACGTCGCGCGCCAGCCAAGGGTGGCGAAAGCGCGCGCCCTCGATCTCGCGGCCGCGAAACCGACCGAGGACCTGCTCGAGGGTGAATCCGCCTTGCCGGGCAGTCGCTTCGGCCAAAGCCTCGGCCAGAATCAAGACCTCGCCCGTGGAGGCGAGCGCCGCCACATACTCGAGATCGGGATGAAACGCGAGCGCCATGCTCGCCGGCAGCGTCCACGGCGTGGTGGTCCAGATCACGGCGAAGACGGCGGCGCCGGCCGGCGGCGCGAAGGGGAGCGCGCCGGAAGCGTAGGCATACTTGACCCACACCGTCGGGCTTTCGTGCGGCTCATACTCGACTTCGGCCTCCGCCAGCGCCGTCTTGTCGTGGATGCACCAATAGACCGCCCGCAGGCCCTTGTACGCATAGCCGTCGCGGATGAAGCGCAGGATGTTGCCGGCGATGACCGCTTCGTAACTTCGGTCGAGAGTTAGATAAGGGTTCTCCCACTGGCCGAAGATGCCAAGGCGCTGGAACTGGCGGCGGTGCAAATCCACGAACTTGAGCGCGTACTCGCGGCAGGCCTGGCGGATGGCGACTGCGGGCAGCGCCGCCTTGCGCGCGCCAAGTTCCTGATCCACCTTGATTTCGATGGGCAGGCCATGGCAGTCCCAGCCGGGCACGTAGGGTGAATCGAAGCCGGCCATCGTCTTGGACTTCACGACCAAGTCCTTGACGATCTTGTTGAGCGCGGTGCCGAGATGGATCGGGCCGTTGGCGTAGGGCGGGCCGTCGTGCAAGAGGTAGGACGGCGCGCCTCGGCGCGCGGCGCGAATCTGGCCATAAAGGCCATTGGCCTGCCAGCGGGCCAGCATGGCCGGTTCGCTTTGCGGCAGGCTCGCCTTCATGGGGAAGGCGGTACGGGGCAAGTTCAGAGTTTGCTTGAGGCTAGAGGGCAAAAATTCTCCGAAACGACGGCAGCCGCAAAAGAGTCATTATAGAAGGTGATCGCACCGCCCTTGGGTGCTGACGGGGCGGGGCCGGGATGCTAAAATTTGCTCGTACCGGCTTGATGGAAGAACCAAAAGGCATCAACAGCCTGTGATTCGGCCATCGAAGCGAGCCAGACGAGGAGGAGAGCGCCACTCGTTTGCGTGCCGGCGACGCTAGGAAGAACGCGGGCGTGCCGGAGTCGAATTAGGGACACGTCGTGATGGCCCATCCAGCTCAACCCTCCGAATCGGAAATTTCCAGGGCATCCTCCGCCGTTTCGCCCCGTTCCGAGGCCAGCGACGAGGTGTTCAGCTTTCTGCCGCAGAAGTCGCTGTGGCGCTCCATCCGCGAGAATCTGCGCGAACGCTTTCGCCCCGAGCCGCTGCCGCCGCTCGAACTGCAATCGAAGCCGATTCCCGTCGAGGAGATTTGGAGCAAGAACCGCGATTTCTGGAGTAGCGGCGGGTCGCTGGCGCTGCACGCGATCGTGATCGCGCTGCTGGTCTTGCCGCTGTTTCAGCCGAGCGTGCGCAAGGCGGTCAGCAACGACATGCAGGTCGTGAATTTGACCTTCACCGCGATGACGCCGCCGGCGCCGCGGCGCATAAGCGGTGGCGGCGGCCAGCACACCATTCATGCCATCAGCGCCGGCCGGCTGCCGAAATTCGCCAAAACGCCCCTCGCGCTGCCGACGCCGCCGGTGGTCAAGCCGGCGTTGCCGGAGCCGCCGCGGCTGGCGGTGCAGCCGAATATCCGCATGACGCAGGTGAACTTGCCGCAGTTCGGCAGTCCGGTGGCCGCCGCCGCGCCTCCCTCGCCAGGCAACGGCTCGGGCGCGGGCTTGGGCAGCGGCAATGGACCCGGATTTGGCCCGGGCAGCGGCGGCAACATGGGCGGCGGCGAGGCGGCTTACGGCGCCGCAGTGACGCCGCCGGTCGCGATTTACGATCCCGACCCGGAATATTCCGACGCCGCGCGCAAGGCGAAGTACCAGGGCACGGTGGTGCTCTACGTCGAGATCGGCGTGGATGGCCGAGCGCACAACATCAAAGTCATCCAGCCGCTGGGCTTGGGACTCGACGAAAAAGCCATCGAAGCGGTCAAGACTTGGCGCTTCCAGCCGGCGCGCAAGGCCGATGGGACGCCGATCGCCGCGGCCGCCGACATTCAAGTCAACTTTAGGCTCTATTAGGCCGGCAGGGGCGGGCGACGGACCCGCGCGCCAGCCCGGCCGCGCGTCTTATCCCCCGTCGCCGGCAGCCCTGCTCTTAGCCGGCGCGCTCCCAAACATACGCGTCGAACTCCCGCATTTGGGAAAAGCCGAGACCACGATAGAGCTCGAGCGCGAGCGCATTGGCCGCGGTCACGGTGAGCGTGATGGCGGCGAAGCCGCGGCGGCGCAGGTTGGCGCGCACGTGCTCGAAAAGTTGCCGGCCGATGCCGCGCCCCCGCCAGCGCTGCGACACGCAAACCTGGGTGACGTGGCCGACGTCGGGACGCACGCGCGAAACCAAGATCAGCGCCGCCAAGCCTTCCCCGTGCGGATCGGCGATCACCGCCGACGAGGCCTCGTCGAATTGCCCGCAGCCGGGGTAATGCACGACGTTTTGCAGAAACCGCAGCGATCCCCCGAACGTGCGGTATTGGTCGTTGATGAGGCTATCCACATGCTGCGCGTAGGAGGCCTGGATCAGCGTGGCGGCGTGCTCGAAGGGCGTGCCCGCCCAGGGTTGGATCGGCCAAGGCGAGGGGCCGGCGGCGGGCGCCGCGCCCGCCAGATCGAGGTGCAGAAACAGGCGGCGGTACGCGCGAAAGCCGTGGCGCGAAAATACCGGCGCCAGCTCCTCCGGGCGAAAGGCCATGAGCTGGGCTTCGATGCGGTGCAGGCCCGGCGTCGCCGTCAGCGTCTCGATCATGTGCTCGAGAATCAAACGCTCTTCCGCGCGCTCGGCGCCGCGGTAGCGGGGGCCGACGTACAGATCGCCGATCAGGCCCTTGTGCGTCTCGTAAACGAAAAACCCATAACCGAGCGGGCGCGGGCGCTGCGGCGTGCCGTCGCTCAAAACGTAGCCGGGAAGAATGCGCGCGCCGATATATTGCCGGATCAGCTCGAGCGAGCTTTCATAGTCCCAGAGCAATTCCCGCTGCCATTCCTCGGCTTCGGCGCGCAGCAAGGCGTCGAGCTGGCCGGGGCGAAATTGGCGCAGGTCGAGGATGTCGGCCATCTCAACAAATGTAGCAAGCCAGGCGCCGGATGACGCTGGCCCTCGATCCCCGGGCCCAAGCTTGGCCTCCGCGTGCGCCGCGCGCCTCGGCCTCCAGCGGGCCCGGCGCGCTTCACCGGATTTGCAATAGCGCGGCCTGAGAGGCGCATGCGCTTCGGCGGCCGCCCCGGCCGCTGCGCGTCAGCGCGTCGCTGCCACCGGCGCGGCGTTCGCCACCGGCGCAGCGGGCGCGAGCGCCTGCTCGAGGTCGGCGAGCAGATCGGCGGGATCTTCGAGACCCACGCTCAGACGCACCAGATTCTCACGAATGCCGGTGCGCTCGCGCTGCGCGGGCGACAGGTCGCGATGCGAGGCCATCACCGGATAGAGCAGGAGCGACTGCACGTCGCCCAGGCTGGTGCCGCCCAGGCACAGCCGCAGACGGTTCATGAACGCCAGCACGTCCTCGCGGCGCGCGCCGCGCAGCTCGAACGAGAGCACGCCGCCGAAGCGCCCTTGAAACTGCGCGGCAGCGATGGCGTGGTCGGCATGCGAGGGCAGGCCGGGGTAATGCACGCGCTCGATCGCGGGCCAGCGCTCGAGCTCCCGCGCGAGGCGCAGCGCCGATTGGCACTGGCGCTCGACGCGCAGCGGCAGGGTCTTGAGGCCGCGCAGCGTCAGCCAGGCCTCGAAGGGGCCGAGCACGCCGCCGGCCAGCTTGCGCAGCGCGAACAGCGCCGGCGCCTCCGTTTCCGCCGCGGTCACGACGCCGCCCATGGCATCGCCATGCCCGGCGATGAATTTGGTCGTGCTTTGCACGACGTAATCGGCTCCGAGCGCCAGCGGCCGGCAGAGGATGGGGCTGGCGAAGGTGGCGTCGACGAGCAGCTTGGCGCCGGCAGCGTGCGCGTCGCGGACGGCGGCGGCGAGGTCGAGCACACGCAGCAGCGGGTTGGAGATGGCCTCCACCAGCACCAAGCGCGGGCGCCGCGCCAGCGCCGCTTGCCAGGCGGCGGGATCGGTGGGCCGGGCCAGATCGAGCTGCAGCCCGAGCGGCGCCACCACGTTCATCAAGAGCGCGGTCGTGGCGCCGTACACCTCCGTTGAGCAGAGCACGCGATCACCTTGCCGCAGCCCGGCGGCCAGCACCGCGGCATGGATCGCCGCCATGCCCGAGCCGTAGGCGAAGCTGACCGCGCCGGCCGGCGCGCCGCCGGTCTCGAGCGCCAGCAGCGCTTGCTCCAGCGCGGCCACCGTGGGGTTGGCGTAGCGGCTGTACATGAATCCCGCCTCCTCGCCCCCGGCGACGCGATCGAGACGCTCGAACTGCGGGTAAAAGAACGTCGTGCTGTTGTGGATGGGCGTGCTGACGGTCGAAAAGTCGCCCCCCGCTTGCCGCTCGCCGGCGTGCACGGCGAGAGTGGTGATGTCCATGCGCCGCTCCTAGTCGTAGTATTCCAGGCCCAAGTGCGTGATCAGCTCCTCGCCGCGCAGGTGGCGCAGCGTGTTCTTCAGCTTCATCAATTGGATGAACAGGTCATGCTCGGGATACAGGCCCGGCGCGGTAATCGGGCTCTTGAAATAGAACGAGAGCCATTCCTGGATGCCTAGGCCGCGCAGCGCCTCGGTGCGCTGCGCCAGATCGAGGAACAAGACCAGATCGAGCACGATGGGCGCGGCCAAAATCGAATCACGGCAGAGAAAGTCAATCTTGATCTGCATCGGATAGCCGAGCCAGCCGAAGATGTCGATGTTGTCCCAGCCTTCCTTGTTGTCACCGCGCGGCGGATAGTAGTTGATCCGGACCTTGTGGTAGAAGTTGCGGTACAGATCGGGATAGACCTCGGGCTGCAGGATGTGCTCGAGCACGGAAAGCTTCGATTCTTCCTTGGTCTTGAACGATTCCGGATCGTCGAGCACTTCTCCGTCGCGGTTGCCGAGAATATTGGTCGAAAACCAGCCGGAAAGCCCGATCATGCGCGCCTTCAGCCCCGGCGCGAGAATCGTCTTCATCAGCGTCTGGCCGGTCTTGAAATCCTTGCCGCAGATCGGCGCCGAGTTGCGGCGGGAGAGCTCGTTGAGCGCGCCGATGTCGGTGGTGAGGTTGGGCGCACCGTTGGCGTAGGGCACGCCCTCGCTCAGCGCGGCATAGGCGTAGATCATGCTGGGCGCGATATCGGGATGGTTCTCCTTCAGGCCGCGCTCGAAGGCCGCCAGCGAGGCGTGCACTTCGCCGGGGCGGCGGAAGGCTTCCGTCGAACCGCACCAGATCATGACCAGGCGGTCGGCGCGCGCCGAGGCCTTGAACTCGCGGATGTCGGCGCGCAGCATCTCGGCGAGATCGCGCTTGGTCGGCGCCTTCTTCACGTTGGGGCCGTCGAGGCGCTTGACGAAGTTGCGATCGAAGACCGCCGGCATCGGCTTGATCGCAGCGAGAAAGTCGCGCAACTGGTCCAGCAAGCGCTGATCGAGCACTTCGGCGCGGGTGGCCGCCTGATAACAGTCTTCCTCGTATATGTCCCAGCCGCCGAAAACCAAATCGTCGAGCGAGGCCAATGGCACGAAGTCGCGGATCGCGGGGTTGCGGTTGTCGGTGCGCTTGCCGAGGCGGATCGCGCCCATCTGCGTCAGCGAACCGATGGGGCGGGCCAGCTTGCGGCGCACGGCCTCGACCCCCGCCATGAAGGTCGTGCTGACGGCGCCCATGCCGGGAATTAAGACGCCCAGCCGCCCGTGGCTTGGCGCGATTTCACTTGCTGTCGTTGGCAACTGTTGGGTTCCTCCTCGAATAGCGTACAGGGCTGCGTGCTCGCGCGGCAATGTCTGCCGACCGCCGCCGACCCGCGAATAACCGCTGCGCGCCCGGCGCGTTGATCGGCGTTCGGCGTGTGTCCGGCCCTCCGGCGGCGTCCGTCGCCCGCCCGCTGTCTGGCATCCTCGAGCGGTGACCCGCAACCCCACGCCGGCCCGCGCGCAGCCTCTGGCCCCCCCCCACGTCCCCTGGCGTGCGCCCGCAGCGATCGGCGTGGTCGTTGATCTCCTCGGCGCGATTTTCCACGAAGCCATCGGCCACGGGCTCGCGGCGCTGGCGCTCGGCCTGCATCCCACGCTGGTCAGCTCGGTCGAGCTGAGCGTCAACCTGGCAGGCGCGGCCGCCTGGAAGGCGCGCACCGTGGCGGCGGCGGGCTGTGGCGGCAATCTCGTGCTTGCCGCCCTGGCGCGCCTGGGCTGGCGCGCCGCCCGCCGCGCGCCCGCGCCGGCGCGCTTCTTTTGGTGGCTGCTGGCCACCGCCAACGTTCAGGTTCCGGGCGGCTACTTGATGGTGATGACCCTGCCGGGAATCGGCGACTGGGGCGACTTCGTCCACGGCCTGCCGCGGCCGCTGGCCTGGAAGCTGGCGCTGACGGCGCTGGGCGTGGCGATCTCGATCTACGGATTGCTTTGGGGCGCGCGCACTCTGACCGCGCTGCTCCCCTCCGCCGGCCGGCGCGGCGGCGGCCGCGGCTTTCGTCTCGTCCTACCGCCTTATCTCGCGGGCTCGCTCGTCGCCACGCTCGCCGGCGCGCTCAATCCCACCAACCCGAAGTTGATCTTGATCTCGGCGATGGCCGCAAGCTTCGGCGGCACGTCGTGGGTGTTGTGGGCGGGCGCGCTGGCCGGTGCGCGCCCCGGCGGCGCCGAGCCCGGCAGCCCGGCGTTGCGCTGGCAGCCGCACCGCGTTTGGCTCGTGGCCGCCGTCGTCTATATCGCCGTCCTCGGTCCCGGCTTGCCTCGCTGAGCCGCGCGGCGCATCCGCGCGCCTGGCGTCGTCCCGTCCGCGCCCTGGCGTCTGGCTCGCCCTCCGCCCTGCGCCATCTGCCCCGCCCCGGCCAACTACGCCGCTCGGGCCAGCATCATACCTTCGGGGCCCCCCAGGGGAAGCCCCTGCGGGGTACGCCATCGATCGATCGCCGAGCCACGCCCCGCCGCCGTTTGACAACTGAATCTGGCTCGCGCTTGCTCTCCGAAAAGAGCGAGAGGGAATCGCGCCCGCCGATTCCCTCCTTTCGCGGGCCCGCGCTTGGGTGACCCCCGTCGGGAAGCTCAACACTGCGCGCCGCTTTTCCGCGCTCGGGCGCAAGCGCTAAGTCAAAGCGCCTCAACCAGTTATGCCGACTTTGCCGCCTGCCGCCACGCGTACCCCGTTGACCTGGTCTTTCGGACAGGCGCCAGGGCGCGCACAGGCGACCGCGCACGACGCAGGACGTCAGCGCCATCGGTGACGGCGAAGCGGGCCGCCTTGAACGGAACAACCTATTGCGCCTCCACAGCTAGACGCCGCCCGGCGGGACGCGCTAGCGCAGGCCCTCAAGGATCTCATCCAAGACCGCCCGCGGCGGGCGCACGCGGTCCGTCGGCAAAGTGGCCAGCGGCTCCGGAACGAGATTGAGCTGGGTGGTGAAGTCGGGTTTGCGCGGGTCCACGTAGAACAAGCCCGTGAGCACTTCCGCCTGGCCATGCGACTCCGCCAGCAGCGCCAGCGCGGCGGAACGGCTGGTGGGATCGTGATCGCGGCCCAGTTTGCGCAGCCGTAAGCGCGAGCCGTCGTGCAAGGTCACTTCCGTGGCCGTGCCTTCTTCGTACTCCGCTTGGATGTCGTCGAAATAGGGGACGAAGTCCACCTCTTGGACGGCTTCCTCGTGCTCCTTGACGTACTGATAGCTCTTGGTCGAGCCTTCGTGGTCGTTGAAGGTGACGCAGGGCGAAATCACGTCGAGCACGACGGTGCCGCGATGGGACAGGCCAGCCTTGAGCAGTTGCGTGAGCTGGCGCTTGTCGCCGGAAAATGAGCGGGCAACGAAGGTGGCGCCGGCCTCGATCGCCAAGGCGCAGAGGTCCAGGGGCGGCATCTCATTGACGACGCCGCTCTTCAGCTTGGCGCCGGCATCGGCGGTGGCGGAGAACTGGCCCTTGGTGAGGCCGTAGACGCCGTTATCCTCCACGATGTAAAGCAGCGGCAAGTTGCGCCGCATCAGGTGCAGATACTGGCCGATGCCGATGGAGGCGGTGTCGCCGTCGCCGCTGACGGCGATGGCGAGCAAGGTTTGGTTGGCCAAGAGGGCGCCGGTGGCGACGCTGGGCATGCGCCCATGGACGGCGTTGAAGCCGAAGGCCTGGCCGAGGAAGTAGGCGGGACTCTTACTGGAGCAGCCGATGCCGCTCAGCTTGATCACGCGGCGCGGCGGAATGCCGAGTTCGAAGCAGGCATCGATGATGCGCTCGCTGATGGCGTTGTGGCCGCAGCCCGCGCACAGAGTGGTCTTCGAGCCGCGATAGTCGGCCAGCGCCAGGCCGGCGCGATTGAGTTTCACGGGAGGCGGGGCGGCGCTCATGCTTGGATCTCCTGGCGCTCGATCTCGTCGCTGACCGAGCGCGCGTCAATGGGCAGACCGTTGAAATGGCGGACCGATCGTAGCCGCGCCGCCAGCGCCGGCGCGAGATCCAGGCGCAAGCGGTCGTACATCTGGCCGTCGCGGTTCTGCTCGATCACGTACACGCGCTGGTGGGCGGCCACGAAATCGGCGACCGCGGCCGTGAGCGGCAGCGCGCGCAGGCGCAGGTAGCCGGCTTCGATGCCTTGTTCGGCGCGCAACTGCTCAAGGGTTTCAAGCACCGCCCAATGAGTCGAGCCGTAGGCGATGAGCCCGATCTCGCCATGGCCCTCGCGTTCGCGCACCGGCGCGGGCACGCGGCCGCGCGCGGTCTCGTATTTGCGCCGCAGCCGCTCCATGTTGGCGACGTAATCGCCCGGGCGCTCGCTGTAAAGGGCGCGGTCGTTATGGCCGCTGCCGCGGGTGAAATAGGCCGCCCGCGGATGATCGGTGCCGGGCAGGGTGCGATAGGGAATGCCGTCGCCATCCACGTCGCGATAGCGGGCGAACTCGGCGAGGCGCTCGAGGTCGGCGGCGCCGAGCACCTTGCCGCGGCGCAAGGGCGCCTCGGGGTACGGCAGCGGCTCGGCCATCCAATGATTCATCGCCAGGTCGAGGTCGCTGAGCACGAACACGGGAGTCTGGAATTCTTCGGCGAGATCGAAGGCGGCAAGCGCCATCGTGTAGCACTCCTCGGCGGTGCCGGGCAGCAGCACCAGGTGCTGGGTGTCGCCGTGCCCCAGCGTCGCGACGAAGCCGAGATCGCCCTGCGAGGTGCGCGTTGGCAGCCCGGTGGAGGGGCCGACGCGCTGGATGTCTAAGAAGACGCCGGGAATCTCGGCGTAATAGCCCAAGCCGATGAACTCGGCCATCAGGCTGATGCCCGGCCCGGAAGTCGAGGTCATGGCGCGCGCGCCCATCCAGCCGGCGCCGAGCACCAGGCCGGCGGCGGCCAGCTCGTCCTCGGCTTGCACTGCGGCGAACGTGGCCTGGCCGGTCGCGGGATCCAGGCGGTAGCGGCGCAAATAATCGATGAGAAACTCGCACAGCGAGCTGGAGGGAGTGATCGGATACCAACCCACCACCGTCACTCCGGCGAAGAGACAGCCGAGGGCGGCGGCGGCGTTGCCTTCGATGATGATCTTGCCTTCGTTCTCGCGCATCGGCTCCAGCCAGCAGCGGTCGCGCTTGGCCAAATGCTCGCGCGCGAAGGCGAGGCCCGCCTGCACCGCTTTCCAGTTGAGCTCGGCGGCCTTGGGCTTCTTGCGGAAGTGCTTGCGCAGCGCCTGCTCCAGCCGCGCCAGATCGAGATTGAGCAGATGCGCCAGCACACCGTCGTAGATCATGTTGCGGACGAGCTTGCGCAGCTTCGCCTCGACCGAGACCTGAGCCACCAGCTTGTCGAAGGGAACCGGGTAAAAGATGAGATCCGAACGCAGGACCTTCAGGTTGAGCGGCTCGTCGTAAACCACGGCGGCGCCGGGAGCGAGCGCCATCACGTCCTCGCGCGCCGTTTCCGGATTCATCGCCACCAGAAAGTCCACCTCTTTCTTGCGCGCCAAATGATGATGCTTGCTCGCCCGGATCGTGTACCAGGTCGGCAAGCCGGCGATGTTCGAGGGGAAGAGATTCTTGCCGCAGACGGGAATGCCCATCAGGAAGATCGTGCGCAGCAGCACCAGGTTCGACGATTGGCTGCCCGATCCGTTGACGGTGGCAACTTGAATGCTGAAATCGTTGACGAGACGGTCCGAGCTGGGCGCGAGCGCGCCCTCCAGTTCTACATCAGCAGTAGCCAAAATTTCCTGAACTCCTGGGCTTCATTATAGGGGTGCGGGCGCGCGGCCGTGGGCAAAGAGGGAACGCCTTTTTCAATGCCGCGCATTTGAAAAGCAGATGAGTGCGCCGGGCGAGGCTGAAACGAATAAATTGGCAGCGGGCGGGCCGAGGCCAACCAGGATTGGAAAAGAAGCGTGGCCGCCCGCGGATGCGGGCGGCCACGGCGGCCACGAGGGTTAGAAGCGCTCGGAGTGCGGTTCGTGGTTGCGCTTCGCTTTGGGATTACCACGGGGATGGGCCGGGGGGCCGGCTTGCTCCCGGCCCGGGCCTCGCTGGACGCGATCGCGGGGCGGCTGCGCGCGGTTGGGCCGCGAATATTGCTGGCCGCGCGGTTGCGGCTGCGGATGTTCGCGGTACTGCGGCGCCGGCCGGCCGGCGGCATCCGGCATCGCGCGGTCGCGGGCGAAGGCGCGCGGGTTGGCGCGCACTTGATCGTAGAAGCGCGCCTGGGCCGGTGTCGCCTGGAAGCGGCGTTGCCGCTCGGCTACCAGGTCCGCGCGCGAGGGCCGCGCGGCGATGCCGCCGGGCCCGCCGTTATAGCTCACCCGCCTGTCGTCGTCGCGGTTGACGATCACTTCGCGCCGGTAAACGTTGTGGACCACGGTGACCTGCACGCGATTCACGGCGCTGTTATAGAAGAATTCTCCGCCGCGCCAATAGCCCCCGGTGTAGCCCACGCCGAAGTAGCCGAAACCGTAGTTGATGCCTCCGTAGAAACCGACGCGCGGTCCCCAATAGCCCGGATGCCAGCGGTAGAAGCCTTCCTCCCAACCCCAGTAGCCCGGCGTCCAGAGCAAGCCCGGCGCCGGCGCCAGCACCCATTGCCCCGGCACCCAAAAATAGTTGTAGCCGTCCCAAGCCCAATAGCCCGGCACCCAAATGTATCCGGGAGCGGGGCACCAAGGCTGGACATACACCGGTAACGGCGGCGGCCCAATCCGCACCGAGATGCCAATCGCCATTTGTGCCGCGGCCGGTTGCACCGCCAAACCGCCTGCCGCAAGTAGCACCAACACTGCCAGACCCACGACCCTGCGCCAGTTCTTCGTCATTGTCTGTCCCTCCGTCGCGCACCCCTAAAAGTGGTGCTTGATTCCATAAACACCAGCCTCGAAAGAAGGTTGCTGCCCGGCGGACGGCGAACGGCGGAATGCGGCAAGCGGGGTAATCAAGTAGGTACGGCCCGAAGTGGCTGCGACAGGGTGAAGGCGTTGCGCTTCCCCGATCGGGAGCAGAGGAATTCGGGCGTACAAACCAAAAGGCGAGGCCGGCATCTTTTCGCTTGGGTGACGGGGCCACGCTGGAGCATGGCGGCGGGGCGGGCGGACCAGCGGCGGCGAAAGCGCAACTGCGAGGCGGGAGGAACTAGGTCGCGTGCTTTCAGCCTTGATGCTTTGGAATGAGCCGAACAATCTTTCGCATTGGAACTTCCATCTCGATCCCGATTGGCGGCGTTATGCGCAAATGGTGCGGCAGGCGGCGGCGGCGGCGCGCCAACTCGCGCCTGGGCTTCCCATCGTCGCCGGCGGCATTTCCCCGATCGATCCGCAATTCGTGCGGCTGCTAGACAGCTTGGGCGTCTTGGAAGCGGTGGACGCGCTCGGCATCCACGGCTTCCCACTGGATTGGAACCATTGGACGATCCAGCAGTGGCCGGAGAAGGTCGCCGAGATTGGCGCCGTCACCGATAAGGCCATTTGGATCACGGAAGCGGGCGCATCGAGCTTCGGGGCGGAAGAAGTTCAGCTCTTCGGGCTCGACACCACCGCGCGCTTGCTGGCCGAGGCGCCGGTGGAGGAGATCTTTTGGTACAGCCTTTTGGATCTGCCGCCGGCCTGGACCGCGACCACCCGCCATAAAGAGAGCGAAGGCAGCGCGTATTACCGGCATTACTACATGGGTTTGGTGCGCGCGGACGGGCGGCCGAAGCTGGCGGCGAAGCGCTTTCCGCCGTCGCTGGGGATCTGCCAATGGTTCCATTTTCAAGACCCGCGGCTGGAGGAAGCGCTGCGCTGGCTGCGGCGCTTAGGCGTGAAGAAATTGCGGACCGGACTGAGCTGGGCGGATTGGTTCCGGCCGGGCGCGGAGGCCTGGTTCGACCGGCAGATGGAGGCGCTGACAGAGTTCGAAGTGACGCTGACGCTTTGCTTCACCCCCGCTCAGCTCGGGCTGGAACCGCACTACGCCAGCCCGCCGCGACGGCCGGAAGACTTCGCTGACTTTTGCGCGTGGACTCTCGAGCGGTATCGCGCGATGATCGCGCCCGCGGCGGCGCCCGACGAGCGACGCCTGGAAGCCCCGGCCCATTGAGATGGCGTACATCCTCATCACCGGCGGCGCGGGGTTTCTCGGCGGCCATCTGGCGGAACGGCTGGCGAGCCGCGGCGATCGCGTGCGCCTGCTGGACAACTTGTCGCCGCAGGTGCACGGCAGCCGCGGCCTGGAGGCGCTGCCGATCGCGCTGCGGTGCGACTGCGAGTTTCGCCGCGGAGACGTGACTTCGCCCTCCGCGCTGGATCGCGCGCTGGCCGGCGTGGACGCGGTGGTGCATCTGGCGGCGGCGGTGGGGGTCGGGCAGAGCATGTACCGGATCGCCGAGTACTGCCGCAGCAACCTGCAGGGCACCGCCGAACTGCTGCAAGCGATCTTGCGGCGGCGGCAACGGCCGCGCGGGGAAGCGCCGCGGCGCCTGGTGATCGCCAGCTCGATGTCGGTTTACGGCGAAGGCTGCTATCGCTGCCCGCGCTGCGGGCCGGCGGCGGCGGCGCCGCGTTCCCGCGAGCAGCTGGCGAAGGGCGAATGGGAGCCGCCGTGCCGGCAGTGCGGCGGGCAGCTCACGCCGCTGCCCACGAGCGAGGCGAAGGCGGCCGAGCCGCACTCGATCTACGCGGTGACGAAGCTGGCGCAGGAGCAGATGGCGCTGAATTTCGGGCGTGCCTACGAGATCCCGGTGGTGGCGCTGCGCTTCTTCAATATTTATGGCCCGCGGCAGGCGCTGGAAAACCCCTACACCGGCGTGGTCGCGATCTTCTGCGCGCGGCTGCGCGCGGGGCAGCCGCTGCTGCTCTTCGAGGACGGCGAGCAGCGGCGCGATTTCGTGAGCGTGCACGACGCGGTCGGGGCCTGCCTGGCCGCGCTCGCGGACGCCACGCCCGCCGGAGCTTACAACATCGCCAGCGGGGAGACGATCACGATCCGGCGTTTGGCGGCCGCGGTGGCGGAGGCGCTGCACCGGCCGTTGCGGCTGGCGGAGGGCCGCCGCTACCGCATCGGCGACGTCCGGCATTGCATGGCCGATATCAGCCGGGCGCGGCGAGCAATGGCCTACGAGCCGCGGGTGAGCTTGAGCGCGGGCCTGGCGGAGCTGACCGGCTGGCTCGATTCGCAGGCGCCGCCGGCGGGGGAGATCCTGGGACTCGCCAATCAAGAGCTGCGCGCCTTCGGACTGGGCGGTTAGTCGCATGCGCGTTCTGCTGACGACAGATACTTGGGGCGGCATTGGGAGTTTCACCCGCGAGCTGGCGCTGGGCCTGGCCGAGCGCGGCCACGAGGTCGCGCTGGCGAGCTTCGGCCCCGCGGCGACTCTGGCGTGGGCGTCGGGCCGCGCCATCGCCTGCCGGGTTTCGCCGCTGCCGCTCGAGTGGATGCCGCGCGCGGGGGCGCTGGCGGAGGCGGCCCGCCGGTGGGTCGAGGATCTGGCGGCGGAGTTCCGGCCGGACATTCTGCATGCCAACCACTTTGCCTTTGCGGCGGCGCCGGTGGCGGCGGCGACGGTGATGACGGTGCATAGCGACGTTGTGTCTTGGTGGCGCGCGGTACACGGCGGGGCGCCGCCGGCGAGCGCCTGGCGCGACGCATACGTGGCGCAGGCCCAGGCGGCGCTGCGCCGTTGCGCGGCGGCGGTGGTGCCGACGGCGGCGGCCGCCGCCGACATCCGCGCCAGCTTCGGCACGAGCGTGGCGATGCAGGTGATCGCCAACGGAATGACGCCGGCGACGACGGCGCCGTCCCCCAAGCGGCCGGTGGCGCTGGCGGCGGGCAGGATCTGGGACGCGGGCAAGCAAATGGCGCTGCTCTTTCGCCGCGATTTGCCGCTCCCTCTGCGTTTGGCCGGTCCCTGCGAAGCCCCCGCGGAAGCGGGCTGCGCACGCGTGCGGGTGCCGGCGCTGCCGCGGCTGGAATACCTGGGCGCGCTGGCGCACGAGCCCTTGCAGCGGGCGATGGCGGAGGCGGCGATTTTCGTCTCGCCGAGCCGGTACGAGCCCTTCGGACTGGCAGCGCTGGAAGCGGCGTGGGCGGGCTGCGCCTTGCTGCTCAACGACCGGCCGAGTTTGCGGGAAGTGTGGGGCGGCGCGGCGGCATACTTTCGCCGCGACGACGGCGACGACATGGTGCGGCAGCTGGCGGCGCTGGCCGGCGACGATGCGCGACGGGAGCGGCTGGCCGCGGCAGCGCGGCAGCGCGCCGAACGCCTCTACTCCCGCGAACTCATGACCGTGCGCTACCTGCGGCTCTATGCCGCGCTGGCGCAGCGCGCCGGCACCGCGGCGCAGGCGGGGTAACGGTGGAAATCCGCATTTTCGCGCATTCGTGGCTCTCGGACTGGAACCATGGCAACGCGCATTTCCTGCGCGGCATGGCGCGGGCGCTGGTTCACCTGGGGCATGGCGTCGAGTTGTACGAGCCGCTGCCCGGACCCTGGGGCGGCTGGTCGCTGGCGCACTTGATCGCGGAGGAGCCGCTGCTGGCGATGAGCGCGCTCGGCGAGTTCCGGCGAGCCTATCCCGATCTGGCGGTGAACTTCTATGCCGTCAGAACGAACGGTGAGGGCCGGGGACGCTGGGCGACGCAAGTGGCGGAGATCGTGCGCGGCGCGGACCTGGTGCTGGTGCATGAATGGAATCCGCCGGAGCTGCTGGCGGAGCTGGCAGCGGCGCGGCAGCGGCAACGATTCCTGCTGCTGTTCCACGACACGCATCATCGCGCGGTGAGCGATCCGGCGGCGTTGCGGCGGCTGCCGCTGGGCGCCTGCGACGCGGTGCTGGTGTTCGGCGCGGCGCTGCGCGCGCCCTACGCGGCGATGGGCTGCCGGCGGACCTATGTCTGGCACGAGGCCGCGGACGAGACGCAGTTCTTCCCGCGCGCGGCGCGGCGGGAGCAGGACGTGCTGTGGATCGGCAATTGGGGCGACGGCGAGCGCGACGGCATTCTGCGGGAGTTTCTGCTGCAGCCGGCGGCGCAGATGCCGGAGGCGCGGTTCGCGGTGCACGGGGTGCGCTATCCGGAGGCGGCGCGCGCGGCGCTGCGGGCGGCGGGAGTACGGCTGCGCGGCTACCTGCCGAATTTGCGGGCGCCGGCGGCCTATGCCGCCAGCGGGCTGACGCTGCATCTGCCGCGCGCTCCCTACCAAGGCCCGCTGGCGGGGATTCCGACGATTCGCGTCTTCGAGGTGCTGGCCTGCGGCGCGCCGCTGGTCTGCGCCCCCTGGCACGACACGGAAGCGCTGTTCGAAGCCGGCGCCGATTATCTCGTCGCGCGCGACGGACGGGAGATGCGCGCGCTCCTGCGCGACTTGCTGCGGGACGCGGCGGCGGCGCGCGCGCTGGGCGAACACGGGCGGGCCACGATCATGGCCCGGCACACTTGCCGGCAGCGGGCGCTGGAATTGCTCGAGATCTGCCGCCAGCTCTGAGAGGGCCATGCGACTGCACGTTTTTGGATCGAGTTTGGTCTCCACCTATTGGAACGGCGCCGCCACCTATTACCGCGGCATCTATAAGCATCTGCACGCGCTCGGCCACGCGATCACCTTCGCCGAGCCGGACATCTACGGCCGGCAGCAGCACCGCGATGCCGAAGACGTGAGCCGCTTCGCGGAGACGCGCGTCTATCGGGGGCGGGCCGAACTCGACGCGGAGCTGCGGCGCGCGGAGGACGCGGATTTCGCGGTGCTGCACAGCGGCGTCGGCGCGGACGACGCCTATCTCGCCGCGCGCCTGGCCGCGCACCGGCGCGCGGTGTATTGGGACGTGGACGCGCCGGCGACGCTGGCGGCGATCGGCGAGCGCGCGGATCACTACCTGCGGCCGCTGCTGCCGCGCTTCGCGCACGTGCTCACCTACGGCGGCGGCCCGCCGGTGGTACAAGCCTTTTTGGCGCTGGGAACGCGCAACTGCACGCCGGTGTACAACGGCTTCGATCCGGAGACGCATTTTCCGGTGGCAGCCGAGCCGGCCTGGCGCTGCGATCTGGTCTTCGTCGGCCATCGCCTTCCCGACCGGGAAGCGCGCGTGGAGGAGTTCTTGTTCAGGGCGGCACGGCGGGCGCCCAGCCGCCGCTTTCTGCTGGCGGGAGCGGGCTGGGAGACGGCAGCGCTGCCACCGAACGTGCGCTACGGAGGGCACGCGCCCAGCCATCTGCACAACGTCATCAACAGCTCGGCGCGGCTGGTGCTCAATGTCGACCGGGAATCCATGGCGCGCTGCGGCTATTCGCCGCCGACCCGCATCTTCGAGGCCGCCGGCGCCGGCGCCGCGGTGATCACCGACGCCTGGCGCGGCATCGAGGAGTTTTTCGCGCCGGGCGAGGAAATCTTGCTGGCGCGCGGCGGCGACGACGTGGCCGCGGCGCTGGCGCGGCCGGACGCGGAGCTGCGGGCCTTGGGCGCGCGGATGCGGGCGCGCGCCGCCGCCGCGCACACCTACGCGCAGCGCGCGGCGCAGGTGCACGCGGCGCTGGGCATGAGCGAAACGGCGCGGGAGGCGGCGTGAAGCTGGTGTTCTTCGGGCTGTCGCTTTCCTCTTCCTGGGGCAACGGCCATGCCACGACCTATCGCAGCTTGCTGCGCGGCCTGCACGAGCGCGGGCACCACCTCGTCTTTTACGAGCGCGATGTGCCTTGGTACGCCGCGCATCGCGACCTTGCCCGTCCGGAATACGCCGAGATCCGGCTCTTCGCGTCGTGGCGGCGGGCCCGGCGGGAAGCCCTGGCGGCGGCGCGCGCGGCGGACGCGGCGATCGTAGGCAGCTATTGCGGCGAGGGCGCGGCGATTCTCGACGATCTGCTGCAGGAGCGCCCGCGACGGCTCGCGTTCTACGACATCGACACGCCGGTAACGCAGGAAGCGCTCGATCACGGCGGATGCGAGTATCTGCGGCCGGAGCACATCGCGGCGGTGGACTTGTATTTGAGCTTCACGTCGGGCCCGATGCTCGAGGAATTGCGGCGGCGCGGCGCGCGGCGGCCGCGGGCGCTGCACTGCTGCTCCGATCCGGAGCATTACCGGCCGGGCGCAAGCGGGCCGCGGCGCTGGCAGTTGGGCTATTTGGGCACGTACGCGCCCGACCGGCACGACAAGCTGCGGCGGCTGCTGCTCGAGCCGGCGCGACGCTTGCCGGAGATGAGCTTCGTCGTCGCCGGACCGCTCTACCCCGATCGCGAGAGCTGGCCACCGAATGTGGAGCACATCGCCCATCTCGGGCCGGGCGAGCATCCCGAGTTCTATCGCTCGTGCCGGCTGACGCTGAGCATCACGCGCCGGGCCATGGTGGCATGGGGCTACTCGCCCTCGATCCGGCTTTTCGAGGCGGCCGCCTGCGCGACCCCGATCGTCACCGACCCTTGGCCCGGGTTGGAGCAGTTCTTCACGCCCCAGGGCAAGAATGGCGCGCGCGGCAAGGGAGAAGTCCTGGTGGCCACGGCGGCGGGCCAAATGGTGGATTACCTGCGCGAGGTCTCCTCGGCCGAGTTGGAGAGCATGGCGTGCGCCGCCCGGGAACGCGTGCTGCGGGAGCATACCGGCGTGCGCCGGGCGGAACAGCTCGAGCAGTACTTGCAAGAGATCGAGTGACGCGGACGGCGGGCGGCTCGGTCCGCACAGTTGGCGCAAAAGACCGTTCCCCGTTTAAAACGCCGAACCAGGACCCGGCATCCAGATTTTGGTAACGACTCTACCGAATTCTGGAGCGCTCGCCGCCGTGAAGCGATTCGCGTTTTCTTTCTACGTCTTGCTGTGCTGCTTTGGACTGATGCAGGCACAAACGGAGAACCCGCCCACCCCGGGCAAAGGCATGATCCTGCGCGGCATTTTACAGGATGCCGCCGGAGCTCCGGTTTCGGGGCTGAACCTCGAGTTGACCAACTGGAGCGGCGAGATCGTGGGAACCGCGATGACCGAAAGCGACGGCTCGTTCGCGTTCGTCAATGTTGCGTTCGGCATGTATTACCTCACGGGCAGTTATCATGGCGAACCCTTCCGCCATGCATTGATGTTCTCGAATCCCATGGCCTTGGCTGAAATTCATGTGGGCGGCGTGAAGCCGCCAATCGCGTCGGCAAATCCGGCCGGCGGCACGGTTTCCGTAAACGCGCTGGCGGCGCCGTACGCGCGCAAGAAGCTGGAAGCGGCGCGGAAGGCCTTGCGCGCGCACCAAATCGCGCGGGCGCTGGAGCTCAGCAGCGCCGCGATCGAGCGGGCGCCGCAATGGGCAGAGCCTTATTTTTTTCGCGGCATCGTGCACCTGACCCAGCACCAATATCATCAGGCGGTGAGCGACTTGAATCGGTCGCTCGAAGACAATCCGCAAGATCCGATGGCGCTGGCGGCGCTGGGCAGCGCCATGCAGCAACTGGGGCAATACCAGCTCGCGCTGGCCTATTTGAACTACGCCGACCGGGTCAAGCCGATCTGGCAGTCGTACTTCACGCGCGCGCAGGTCGAATTGAAGCTGCATCATCCGGAGCAGGCGATCGCCGATGCGGGCCACGCGCTTTCCCTAGAGCCGCCCGGGCCGGCGCAATGCCACATCCTGCGCGCGAACGGCGATCTCGAACTGCACCATTACGACGACGCCGTGCGCGAGCTGAAGCTGTTCTTGACTCTGGCGCCCAACTCTCCCGAAGCCGGGCAAGCGCGCACGGTGCTGGGGCAACTGCGCGCGGCGATGGCCGAGCCGCCCGGAGCGCGCCCGTAGATCGGTGGCGTGGGCCTCGCATTCCGGGCCGCTCCCGGAATCGAGTGCGGCGAAAACGCGGGACGCGAATGGGGCAAACGACGCGCGCAGCTGGGGACGGCGCGCGGGCGCTCGAATGAGGCCATGAGCCGGCGCGTAGCTGCGTCCGCGATAAGAGGAATCTAACCTGCTCGCGCGAACAGGCGAAATGTGCCAGCCGGTGACAGTCTCCGACCTGGCCTAGGCATGGCAACGGCGTAAAATTGGAAGGAAAGGCAAGACTTGCGCGAACTCGGGGATTGGTATGCAAGCTGCTCCGTAGTAGCCGAGTTTAGCGAGCAAGACGACCATGTTGATCTCCATAGCCATTCTCGCGATGTCCTTGGCGGCACTTGTGTTTTGGCTGTTCGCGTTTGCCCACGGTCAAGTGCTGAGCGCCGACGTACGCGAGCTGGAACGCCTCCATGAGGAGGGGCTGTTGCCGGCGACCAATTCCTTGGAAGCGGATTTCGAAATGCTGACGTCGCTGCTCAAGGCAATTGGGCCCGCGGTGTACATGCGGCAAGCGCCTTGGATTCGCGCTTATTTCCACACGCTGCGGTTCAGCCGCCTGTTGTGGAACGGCTCGGCGCGGTTGGAGACGGAGTTGCGGCGGTTGGTGGCGCTCCAGTGTTGCAACTACCGTCGCGCCTGCGTAGCCCTTTCCGAATACAGCGCGGAATAACGGTCCATCCGCGACCGACGAGCCTGAATCCCGCACCGCCTTCAGCCCGCACCCCCACCTTTTGGCGGATCGAGCCGGATCCGAGCTCGCCGATGCGCCGCGAGGGCGCGATCGCTACCGAAATTGGGCGTGACGCCCGGTCAGAAACGGATTGGTCTCGCGTTCGCGTCCCACGCTGGTTTCGTCGCCGTGGCCGGGAACGACGAGGGTCGAGTCGGGCAAGGTCAGAATTTTCGAGTGCACGGAACGAACAATCTGCGCGGGATCGCCGCCGGGGAGATCGGTGCGGCCAATGGAGCCGGCAAAGAGGGTATCGCCGGCGAAGAGCAGGTTTTCGCCGGGCAGCAGCAAGCATGTGCTCCCGGGCGTATGGCCCGGCGTCTCCAAGACGTCGAACTGGAGCGACCCGATTTTCACCGGCTCGCCTTCGCGCAGCGCGCCATCGATGGGCGTCGAGGACGGCAAGGGAATTCCGATCCAAGCCGCCTGTTCGGGCAGGGCGGCGTAGATGACTTGATCGCGCGGCTGCAGCAGCACGGGCGCGCCGGTGAGGCGCTTCAAGCGGGCTGCGGCACCGATATGATCGATGTGAGCGTGCGTGATCGCGATGGCGACGACGCGCAGTTGGTGCTCGCGCACCACGCGGAGGATCGTCTCCACGCCGTCCCCGGAGCGCTGGTCGCCATCGCCGGGATCGATCACCACACACTCGGGGCCGTGGGCGGCGGCGACGATCGAGCAATTACAGGCGAGCAAGCCGACCGGGAACGTCCAGCGGCGAACGCCGGCAGGGGAGGAAGCAAGCGGAGCCGCGCCGGAAGCGAGAGTGCGAGTCTTCTCGGCGGTGGAATCGCGAGCGCCGGACATCGGGCTATTTTTTCGCCGGCACCGATGGCTGCGAGTGCTGCTGCGCGGAGGAGCCGAGGATCGAGCTGGCGTGGGTCTGGCTGCGATTCGAGATCACGGCCAAGGTGACCGTGGTCAAGCCGAAGATGATCGCCAGGACGATGGTGGTCTTGCTGAGCGTGGTTTGCGCGCCGCGCGGGCCGAAGGCGGTCTGGCTGCCCATGCCGCCGAACGCGGAAGCGAGGTCGCCCGCGGTGCCGCTTTGCAGAAGGATCACGACGATCAGCAGCAGGCAAGTAATGACGTGAATGGCGGTGATAATGAGTTCCACGATAATGTCCGCAGCGGGCCGCGAAAACTGTGGTGCGGAAGGCGGGACTCGAACCCGCATGCCTTGCGGCGCCACCCCCTCAAGATGGTGTGTCTGCCAATTTCACCACTTCCGCAGGCCAGCCTTCATTATAACGGAGCGGCGCGTCAGCCTAACAGGGAGGCGAAGCAGGCGGCATCGAGACTGGCGCCGCCGACCAAACCGCCATCCACGTCGGGCTGCGCCATGAGGCCGGCGACGTTCTCCGGCTTGACGCTGCCGCCATAGAGGATGCGCAGGTGGCCGGCGGCTTCGCCGCCGAAGGTGGATTGGGCGAGCGAGCGCAGAAAGGCGTGGGCGGCTTGGGCGGTTTCCGGCGTGGCGGTGCGGCCGGTGCCGATCGCCCAAACCGGTTCGTAGGCGAGCACGCAATTCAGGATTTGCTCGACGCCCAGGCTCCATAGCCCGCGCTCGAATTGGCGCCGCAGCACGGTCTCGGTGTGGCCGGCTTCGCGCTCGGCCAAGGTTTCGCCCACGCAGACGATCGGCGTCAGGCCGGCTTCGAGCGCGGCGCCGACTTTGCGATTGACGGTCTCGTCGGTTTCACCGAAATATTGGCGGCGCTCGGAGTGGCCGACGATGACGTAATCGCAACCGGCGGCCTTGAGGATGGGGCCGGAGACCTCGCCGGTGAAAGCGCCGCGCGGCTCCCAATACAGATTCTGGCCGGCGATGGCCACATCGAGACCGGCGGCGGCGACGACGGCGGCGGGAATGCAGGGAAACGGCGGCGCGACGACGACAAAGGGCGCGGCGCCGGCCAGAAGCCGCGGCCGCAAGGCGGCGAAGAACTCCGCGGTTTCGGCAGGGGTTTTGTGCATCTTCCAATTCGCCGCCATGATCGGGCGGCGGCGAGGCGTGGTCATAGGACAACCCCGGCGTTGACGCAGCGGGCGGCGCGATGAGCGCCGCCGTGCTTCGCTCTCCCAGCCCAACGCGCAACCTTCGCACGCTGGAGGCCCCGGCTGGCGCCGGCATTGCCGGAGCGGCACCGCACGGTTCCTAGCCAGCCGCGGCTGCACCGCGCTTGGGAAAATTCGCGGGCCCCTGAATCGCCGCGGTGCGGGAATCTCACGCGGTTTTCCCCGTAAGGGCAGCGACACCGGGCAATTCTTGGCCGGCGAGAAATTCCAGCGAAGCGCCGCCTCCAGTCGAGACGTGAGTGATGCGGCTGGCGACGCCGGCGGCCTCGATCGCGGCCACGGAATCGCCGCCGCCGACGATGCTGGTGGCCGAACTGGCGGCGACGGCCTGAGCGATGGCCACGGTGCCGCGCTCGAAGGGCGGGGTCTCGAAGACGCCCATGGGTCCGTTCCACACGATGGTGCGCGCGGCGGCGATCTGCTCCGCATAGAGGGCGACGGTGCGCGGCCCGATGTCGAGAGCCTTTTGTCCGGCGGGAATCTCGGCCACGACCTGGTGCGGCGCATGCGGCTCGAGCCGGGCCGCGACGACGTGATCCACGGGCAGCAACAGGCGCAGCTTGCCCTCGGCGGCGCGAGCCAGCACGCGCTTGGCAACGTCGAGCTTGTCGCGTTCACAGAGAGAATCGCCGACCGGCTTGCCTTGCGCGGCGAGGAAGGTGTACGCCATGCCGCCGCCGATGAGGATGGTATCGGCGTGGCGGGCCAGGCTTTCGATGACCGGAATCTTGTCCGCGATCTTGGCACCGCCGAGGATAACGACGAAGGGATGGGCGGGATCGTGCAGCGCCTGGCCGAGGTAGCGCAGCTCTTTTTCCATGAGGAAACCGGCCGCGGCGGGCTGCAAGAACTGGGTGACGCCGACGGTCGAGGCGTGCGCGCGATGAGCGCTGCCGAAGGCGTCATTCACATAGAGCTCGGCCAAGGCGGCGAGGCGGCGGGAGAAGCCGGAATCGTTCGCTTCTTCCTCGGGCTGGAAGCGCAGGTTCTCGAGCAGCAGCACGCTGCCGGGCTCGAGGCGGGCGGCCATTTCCTCGGCTTGCAAGCCCACGGTTTCGGGGCAGAAGCCAACCTGCACTTCGGCGCCCAGATCGCGATCGAGGAGCATGCGCAAGTGCTCGGCGACCGGGCGCAGGCTGAACTCGGGATTGCGCTTGCCCTTGGGCCTGCCCAGATGGGAACAAAGGATCACCTTGGCCTTTTCCTTGAGCAAGTACTCGATCGTCGGCAAGGTTTCGCGAATGCGGGTGTCGTCGGCGACGCCGCCGGCGTGCAGGGGCACGTTGAAATCCACGCGCACCAACACGCGGCGACCGGCGACGGCGAGGTCGCGAATCGAAAGCTTCTTCATGCGCGATTTCCTTTCTTGGCGTTCCGGCGGCTACAGGCCCTTGTTGGACAGGAAGCTGACAAGATCGCGCACGCGGCAGGAATAGCCCCATTCGTTGTCATACCAACTGACGACCTTGACGCAATTGCCGGCGATGACGCGGGTCAGTTTGGCGTCCACGATGGAGGAGCGGCTGTCGCCGAGATAATCGCGGGAGACGAGCTCGGCCTCTTCGTAGCCCAAGATGCCCTTCATCGGTCCGGCGGCGGCGGCGCGCATGGCGGCGTTGACCTCTTCGGCGTTAGTCTTGCGCTCGACGAAGGCCACGAGATCGACGACGGAGACATCGGGCGTAGGCACGCGCATGGCAAAGCCGTCGAGCTTGCCCTTGAGATCGGGGATGACCAAGTGCAGCGCCTTGGCGGCGCCCGTTGAGGTGGGGATCATGTTGATTGCGGCGGCGCGCGCGCGGCGCAGGTCGCGGTGCGGCAGGTCAAGAACGTTCTGGTCGTTCGTGTAGGAGTGAACGGTGGTCATCGAGCCGGCCACGATGCGGAATTGATCGTGGACCACCTTGGCGATCGGCGCCAGGCAGTTGGTGGTGCAACTGGCGTTGGAGATGACGTGATGGCGAGCGGGATCGTAGGCGGTATCGTTGACGCCAAGGACGATGGTCACGTCCTCGTTGGTCGCGGGCGCGGAGATGATGACTTTCTTTACGGAGCCGCGCAGATGCTTGCGCGCCTCTTCGCCCTTGGTGAACTTGCCGGTGGACTCGATGACGACTTGCACGCCGGCTTCGGGCCAAGGCAGCGCCGCGGGGTCTTTCTGCGCCAGCACCTTCATCTTGCGGCCATCCACCGCAATCCAATCCTCGCCGGCGGTGACTTGGTTGGGCAGATTGCCGAGCACGGAATCGTACTTGAGCAGATGCGCCAACGTGTCGGGAGTGGTGATGTCGTTGACGGCGACGATCTCCAACTCGGGGTGGCCGAGCGAAGCGCGGAAGATGTTGCGTCCGATGCGTCCGAAACCATTGATGCCAACACGAACCGGCATTGCGGAAAAGCCTCCTAGAGTGACAAGAGATTTATCGTAGCAGACGGACGGCGCGGGGCATGGATCGAGGACGGGGATCGGCAACGCCGCCGGGTTTGCCGCCGCGTCGTCAGGACGCCGATGCGAGCAGGCGCGCGAGGGCAGGCGCGAGATCGGGGTCGCGCCAGGCATAGCCGAGCTCGGCGAGGCGCGCGGGCACGACGCGCAGGCTGGCGAGCAGCAGCTCATCGGCCATGCGGCCGAGCGCCAGCCGCAGCAGCGGCGCCGGCACGGCGCAAAAAGCGGGCCGGTGCAGCGCGGCGGCCAAGCTGCGGGTGAAATCGCGATTGCGCACGGGCTGGGGGGCGACGGCGTTGACGGCGCCGCGATAGCGGGGATCGCGGAGGGCGGCCAAGATGACGTTCACCGCATCGTCGAGGGTTATCCAGGGCATCCACTGGCGGCCGGAAGCCAGCCGTCCGCCCAAGCCGAGACGGAAGAGGCGGACGAGCGGCGGCAGGGCGCCGCCGCCGGCGGCGAGCACGACGCCGAAGCGCAGCAGGACCACGCGAAGGTGCTCGGCTTCGGGCGGGGCGGCCGCCAGCGCCGCCGCTTCCCACGCGCGCGCCAAACCGGGAAGAAAACCCTGGCCGGAGGGGGCCGATTCGCGCAGCTCCTCCTCGCCGCGATTGCCGTAGTAGCCCACGGCCGAGGCGGAGACGAGCACGCGCGGCGGTTGCGGCAGGGCGGCGATCGCGCGCGCCAGGCGCGCGGTGGCATCGACGCGGCTGGCGACGAGAATACGGCGGCGCGCCGGCCGCCAACGGCCCTCGCCGATCGAGGCGCCGGCCAGATTGACGACCGCATCCGCTCCCGCGAGCGCCGCCGCCGTCCAGTCGCGCGGCAGGCGGATGGCATCATCCCCGGCGGCGCGCAACGCCGCCGCGAGCGCGGACCCGATCAGGCCGGAGGCGCCGGTGATCAGAATGCGCATGGGGGCGGGGGGCGGCCTTCGCTAGGGCACGAGCACGATCTTGCCGTGCGCGCCGGGGGCCATCACGCGCTCCTGCGCCTTGGCCGCCTCGGGCAAGGGAAAGCGCTCGCCGACGACGGGACGCAGCGTGCCGTTTTCCAGACCGGCGTCAAGAGCGGCGGCGATTTTGGCCATGTCGGCGGGTGGCGTGCCGAACAGGATCATCCCCGCGATGCTGGCATCGCGGCTCATGAGGTCGCGAGGATTGATCTCGACCGGACCGCGGCTGCCGACCACGACCACACGCCCGCGGGGCGCCAGCCAAGCAAGATCCTTGCCGAGATTGACATTGGCCAGCATCTCGACGATCACGTCCACGCCGCGGTTGCCGGCCACCGCCGCGAGCTGATCGCCGAAGTTCGCCGCCCGATGATCGAGGGCGTGATGCGCGCCCTCGGCCTTGACCAGGGCCAGACCTTCGGCGGAGCCGGCGGTGCCGATCACGGTCAGGCCCGCCGCGCGCGCCAACTGTACCGTGGCGATGCCGACGCCGCCGCTGGCGCCGTGCACCAAGACGATTTCGGAGGGCTGCGCGGCGGCGCGCTGAAACAGGGCGCGGTAGGCAGTCATGTAGGCGATCCCAACGGCGGCGCCCTGCTCATAACTGACGCGCTCGGGGAGGCGATAGACGTCGGACGCCTTGCAGAGCGCCAGCTCCGCGTAGGAACCGGCGGCCGCCGCGGTATAGACGCGGTCGCCCACGCGCCAATTGCTCACGCCCGCGCCCAGGGCCTCGATCACGCCGGCGGCATCCAGGCCGGGCGTATAGGGCAGCGCGGGCTTGATCGCGTAGCCGCCGCCGCGAATGTAGGTATCCACGGGATTCAGACCCGCGGCATGCACCCTGAGCAGCACCTCACCGGGGCCGGGCTTGGGCTCCGGCACGCTCTCGAGCTTCAAGACCTCGGGCCCGCCGAATTGATGGACACGAATCGCGCGCATGGTCGTCACTTTCCGTCCGAATTCCAAGGATAGTGCGTTCTCGACCCGCAAGGGCTCACGGTCGTTGGGAGGCTGCCTCGCGGCTCATGGTTCATAGCCGGTTCAGCGAGCGGCAATTTCGATTTCGGCGGCGAGCGCGGTCACGGTATTCCAATTGCGCGCGGTGCCGGTTTGGCCGAGCAGCTTGGCCAGGCGACTTCGGCACCGCTGCCGACGTCAAGCCGACGTTATTGATGCCGCGCAAGAGACAGACGTAGGTCACCACGGGAAGGGCGATCAGACTCCGGCCATGGCGAGGGCGAGATTGACGAGCGTAGGAACGGCGGCGCCGGTGGGGCCCTTGGCCATCCAGGGCTTGGCGTCATCGAGCCAAGCGGTGCCGGCGATGTCGAGGTGCACCCAGGGTACGGTTTCCGCGAACTCACGGAGGAACATGGCGGCGGTGATGGCGCCGCCGTAGCGGCCGCCGGTGTTGAGGATATCGCCCACGGTGCCGCGAATCTGCTCGAAGTATTCGTCATCGAGCGGCAGGCGCCACATCTTTTCCCCGGCGGTTTGGCGGGCGCGCTCGAACTCGGCGTAGAAGGCATCGTCGTTGGCGAAGACGCCGGAGTTGACGGTGCCGAGGGCGATGGCCACGGCGCCGGTAAGGGTGGCGACATCCACAAGATGAGTGGCGCCGAGCTGGCGGGCGTAGGCCAAGGCGTCGGCGAGCACGAGGCGGCCTTCGGCATCGGTATTGATGACCTCGATGCTCTTGCCCGACATCGCGATCTGCACGTCGCCGGGCTTTTGCGCGCGGCCGCCGGGCATGTTTTCGGTGGCGGGAACGACGGCCAAAACCTCGAGCGGGGGGCGCAGCGCGGCGATCGCTTGCATGGCCCCGAGGACGGCGGCGCCGCCGGCCATGTCGTACTTCATTTTCTCCATGCCGTCGGCGGGCTTGATCGAGATGCCGCCGGTGTCGAAGGTGATTCCTTTCCCGATCAACCCCAGCACGCGGGCCGGCGCGGCGGGGTTGGCGGCCGGGCGTGGACGGTAGCGCAGCACCATCATCACCGGCGGCTCGCTGCTGCCTTGGGCGACGCCGAGAAACGCCCCCATCTTGAGCTCGCGGGCGCGCGCGGCGTCGATGAGCTCGCACTCGAGGCCGGCGGCGCGAGCCATGGCCTGAGCCCGGGCGGCCATGATCGTGGGGGTGAGCCGGTTGCTGGGCTCGTTGGCGAGTTCGCGCGCGAAGTTCTGGCCTTCGCCGATGGCCGAGGCGACCTGAATCGCGCGCAGCAATTCTTTTTCGCGTGCTTTGAGCGACGGCGGCAAGATGACCGCGACTTCGGCAAGGCGCTTGTCGTCGGGCTCGCTCTTGTAACGGCCGGGCTCGAAATCGGCGGCGAGCGCGCCGGTAATGGTGGCGGCGATCACGGCTTCCGGTGCGATCTCGGCAGGCGCGAGGACGGACCAGCTCAGAATGTTCTTGCCCTTCAGCGAGCGCGCCGCCGCGCCAGCCAGACGGCGCAACTCGTACACCGTGGGCGGCACCTTGCCGGTCCCGACCAGCAAGAGGCGCTTCGCCTTCAGCCCGGTGGGCTTGAAGAGCAGCAAGGTTTCACTGGCGCGGGCGGAAAACTCGCCGCTCTTGAGCAAGCTGGCCACGGCGCCGCCCAGGGCTTGATCGACCTCGGCGGCGGCGCCCGCAAGCTTGGGTTCGCGCTCGGAGACGAACACCACCAGGGCTTCGGTTTCAAATTCGGCGGGAAAAGAAAAGGTCAGTCGCGTGTCCACGTATCAGTTTAGCGCGGGGATATCACGGGATAGGCCCGCGCAGGGGGCCGGACACCTGACACCGGAGTGAGCGCGGGCGGGCGGCTTGGAGGCGGCGTCGGCCGCTGCCGGCGGCTGGGAGCGCAAGTGCGGCGAACCGACCTTCCTTGTTGGTGCGTGAAGCGGCGCGAAGGCGGCTTGCCCTCGGCCGCCGCGCCAAAGCTCAGGGCGTGCTTGCCGGAACCGGTTTCGGCTGGTTGGGCGGCGGCGGAATCAGCGGCGGCAGTTGGCCGGTACGACGATAGGAATCAGCCAGCGCAGAAAAGCGCGTGGCTTGGGACTGCCAATAGGCGAGCTCGTCGTGATAGCGAATCGCGATGTTATCGAGGAAATAGGGGCGATTTTCCGCAAGCCAGAGGGCGTGATAGCGGAGCATGAGCTCGCTCGAGGCGTCGCGCAGATCTTGCAGCAGCCCGTTCACGCCGTTGATGCGGTTGAAAGTCGAGAAGATGTGGCCGCGCGCGGGCGGCGTGGCGGCGGCGGACTGCTCCATGTCCTGATAGAGCTGGCCGATATATTCGGTGTACAGCGTCTTTTGACCGAGGAAGTCGAAGCGGCGCGCGGCAAAATCGGTCCAATCGAGCACAGCGGCGTTACGGCGGGCGAGCCCGCGGCTGGCCGCAAGATCCGCGATCACGTCTTCGGCCAGCAGACGCACTTGATGCGCGGCGGGCGCGGCTTTGGCGTAATACTCCTGGCCGCGAGGCGAAAAGGGATCGAGCCAAGTGGTCCAATCTTCGCCATCGGCGCCAGTGGCCTGGTGCAGGAGCTGGTGAATGGCGTCGAGGTCGGCGATATCGGCGCTGAAGTGATGGCCATCGGCGCGGAAGAAGGCCCAGTCGTAGGCATCGGCGAACTGTCGATCGTCCACGGCCGGCTGCCAACTGGCGGCGGCACCGTAGGTAACGCCGTACCAGCAGTAATTGAACATGCTCTCGCCGTCATCCATCCAGGTGGTGTTGAGGACGCCGGTGGCGCCGAGGCGAAGGCCGTCGGCGGTGAACTGCTTGATGTTGGGCAAGGCGAGATTGTCGTCGGCCGCGATGCGGCTCCAATTGTTTACTCCGGGCGAGACCCATGTCTCGAGGCCGGCGGCGCGGAACGGCTGAATATAGCGATCGAAGGACGGCTCGGGACTGTAGACCCAAGGCAGGGCGATCATGTCGTGCGGCAACTGACCCAGCAGCTCGGGATGTTTGACAGCGATATCGCCCCAAAACAACACGCGGCGGTGAAAGGGCTGCAGGGCAGCGTCAATCTGCTTGATGTAGTCGAGATAAACCTGGCCGCCACCGCGCTGATCCACGAGCGCTTTCGTCCGCCCCTGCCCCAGCTCAAAGGTTTCGTCGGCGCCGATATGTAGATAAGGGGAGGGAAAGACGGCCACGAGTTCGGTGAACATTTTGGTGATGAACGGAATCGAACCCGGGGCCGTCGGCGTGAGCACCGAGCCGTACGGCTCTTCGGCGAGGTCCTGGAAGCGCTCGTATTGCAGGATGAGGTGGAGATGGCCGAACGACTCCTGATCGGGGACGATCTGCACATGGTAATTGCGCGCGAAGGCGACCAACTCGCGTGCTTCGGCGGGGGTGATGGCGCCGCCGAAGGCTCCGACCAAGGGCAGCGATTGGTACTCGAAGGTGTTTTCGAGATAGAGCGAGTAGATGTTGAGCTTGAACTCGGCGAGCAAGGCGATGTCGCGTTTCATCGAGGTGAGGGTCGGCACCGGGCCGCGGCTGATATCCACGCTGATGCCCCGATGGGCGAAGGCCGGCCAATCGAGAATGCGCACGGCGGGCGCTGCGGCGCCGGAGCCGGCGACGGGATGCAGGAGCTGGCGCAGAGTCTGAACGCCATAAAAGACCCCGGCGGAAGTCGCGGCGACGACGGTGGCGCGCCGCGGGGTGACGATCAGCGCGTAGCCCTCGTCGTGGGCGGCGGCGGGCAGCGTCAGGCCGGCGGCGCGCAGCGCACCGCGGCCGGCGGGAGAGTCGGCGCGCGCCAAAACGATCTGGGCGCCTTTGGCGGAGGCGGCGATGCTGGCGGCGACGTTGTCGGTCGAGGAGAGTTCACCGGCCAGGGTGCGGGCGGCGAAACGATCGGCGGAAGCGCCGCCGAGGACCGCGATGACGGCAGTGCGTCCGAGATGAAGCGCGCCGGTTTGCAGGGTGAGCTGGCGCGGATACGGCACCAAGGGCAAGCCGGCGGCGGCAGCGCAGGCAACGCAGGCGGCGCAGGCGACCAAGAGACGAAGGAATTTGGACATGGGACTGGAACTTTCGCTGGAGCGCGACGACGCCGCTTTCAGGACCGGCGGCGCAGATAGGCGGGCACGTCGAGATCGTCGGCGTCCGCCGGGGCGGCGAGGGGCGCTCCCGGCACGGGCCCGGCGGCGATCTCTTCGCGCGGCGCCACGGGCGCGAAGGCGCGGCCGGCTTCCAGCCGGGCATCGGGCTCGGGCTCGCCGGCTGCGATGCGGGACGCGGCGGCGGCGCCGGTACGTTCGGCGCGTGCGGGCCGGGCATGAATGAACTCGGCGCGGAAGCCGGTGGCGATGACGGTGATCTTCACTTCGTCGCCCATGGCTTCATTGAGCACGGCGCCGAAGATGATGTTGGCGTCCTCGTGGGCGGCTTGCTGGATGATGCTCGAGGCCTCGTGCACTTCCGACAACATCAAATTGCTGGAGCCGCTGATGTTGATGAGGATGCCGCGGGCGCCGTCAATGGAATTGTTTTCGAGCAGGGGGCTGGAAATGGCGGCGCGGGCGGCCTCCACGGCGCGATTGGGCCCGCTGGCGACGGCGGTGCCCATGATGGCGTAGCCCATGCCTTGCATGATGGTTTTGATATCGGCGAAGTCGCGGTTGATGATGCCGGGTATCGTGATGATGTCACTGATGCCTTGCACCGCCTGCCGCAAGATGTCGTCGGCGATGCGGAAGGATTCCATGAACGGGGCGTTTTGGGCGACCATCAGCAGCCGTTCGTTGGGGATGGTGATGACGGTATCGACGGCTTCGGCCAGCTCGCGCAGGCCCTGCTCGGCCTGCGCCATGCGGCGCTTGCCTTCGAAGGGGAACGGCTTGGTGACGACGGCGACGGTCAGCGCGCCGAGCTCGCTGGCGAGGGAGGCAACGACAGGCGCGGCGCCGGTGCCGGTACCGCCGCCGAGGCCGGCGGTGACGAACACCATATCGGCTCCTTCGAGCACCTCGATGATCTTGTCGGTATCCTCGAGCGCGGCGCGGCGGCCGGTTTCGGGATCGGAGCCGGAGCCGCGGCCGTTGGTGAGCTTGACGCCGAGTTGAAGCTTATGGGGCGCGCGAGAGAGATTCAGCGCCTGGATGTCGGTATTGGCGACGACGAACTCCACTCCGTCGAGGCGCGCGTCAATCATGCGATTCACGGCATTGCCACCGCCGCCGCCGATGCCGATCACCTTGATGCGGGCAGCGGTTGCGTTGTCGTCACTCAGGGAAACGCGGATAGGAAGTTCCGGCTCCATCGGTTTCGCCTCCTGATTGCGGGCCACGGAATTGTCGCGCCAGTGCGCACCTATTGTCGCAGATGCAGGCGGCGAGTGGGCAAGAAAAACACCGGCGCCGAGATGACCATAAGCGGCGCGACCGCATGCGAAAGGCGGACGGCCGCGCGCCATGACGGCTCGCGCCGCAGGCGTCGGGGCGCAGGGCGTCCCGGTCATGCCCACACGGCTTGCGCCGCCACGGGGAGCCTGCCGGCTCGACCCGGCGCACGGCCAAAGCCGGAGGCCGGATGGAGGGCGAAGGGCGCTCGCCGGTAAGATGGGAGCATGGCGCGCAGGCCTGTTTGGCCGCACGTGGCCAGCATCCTGGTCATGCTCCTGGCGGCGTTTGCGTTCGCGCTGCTGGCGGATTGGGCGCCTTCGGCGCTGTCACAAGCGGCGCTGGCGGGGCTGTCGCTGACGCTCGTGCTGGCGGCGGCGGTGCTGAGCCTGCCGGCGCTGGTGGCGCGCACCGGCCTGCGGCGCTGGCTGCACTGGCAAACGCAGATTCGGTTCACGGCGGCGGGCTTGCCGTTCCTGGCGGCGCTGGTGATCCTCATCATCGCCGCGGTCAATTCCGGGAACAATTTGGTCTACCTGGTGGTCGCGGCGCTGCTGGGCGCGCTGATGACTTCGGGAATCTTTTCCGCGTTCAATCTGAGCGGGTTGTCGCTCGATGTCCGCTGGCCGGAACACGCCTTCGCCGGCGAAAGGGCGCCCGCGCAGCTGACGCTCGAGAACGAGAAGCATTGGCTGCCCAGTTATTCGCTTTCGGTGACGGCGGCGAGCGAGGCGGCAGACGATAGCGGCGAGGCGACGATGACCGCGGTCTATTTCGCCTACTTGCCGCCGCGGCGCCACGCGCTAGCGCGAACGGAACTTCTGTTTCCGCGGCGGGGATACTATTCAGCCACGTCGTTGGTGCTCTCGACGCGCTTCCCGTTCGGGTTGATCGAGAAGCGGCGGGCGTTCGAGCCGGCGGCGGAAAACGTTGGGGTGGTGGTCTACCCGCGGGTGCGGGCCGAGGCGCGGCCGGCGACCCACGCGCCGGCGGCCAACGGCAACGAAGGCGCGCAGGCGGGGCGCGGCGACGGCCAAGAACTGCACCGCATCCGGCCGCTGGCGCCGGGCGACAGCATGCGGCACATTCATTGGAAGGCGTCGGCCAAAACCGGGGAGCTGCGCGTGCGCGAGTTCAGCCGCGAGCAGGATCAGCATCTGCGGATCGTCTTCGCGCTGGCGCCCGGTCAGGCCACGCCCCAGCAGATGGAGCGAACCATCGAGGCCTGCGCGCAGTTAATTTGGACGGCGGCGCAGAGCGGCGGGATCTGGGTCGAATTCATCGGCTGCAATCCGGCGCGCGACCCGTTGCGTCCGCAAGCGGCGCAAGAAGGGCTGGAGCTGACGCCGCGGCCGGCCGCGCAAGCGCTGCACGCCGTGCTGCGCTACCTGGCGCTGGTGGATACCAGTCAGGCGCCGCGGCCCTGGGCGCCCGATTCGCACCGGCCGCAACGGCTGTTTCTCGCGCGCCCCAGCGGCAGCAGCCTGAGCGACGCTCACTACGCCTGCGAATCGTGAAGCCTTTCCCCGTCCATTCGGCCCAGGGCAGGGCGCGAGCTGCACCGGCGGTCAGTGGCGGCGCGGCAAGACGCTCGTTTACGATCTGACGAGGAACGCTCTCGCGAACGACAGACCGCACAGCGGCAGCAATTCGCGAAGGGGGAGGAGCCACTCATGCCCGTTTCGTTTCGCGGCATCGCATTTGCCGCGCTCTTGCTCGCTTCGACCGGCATTTCGACGGCGCAGACGTCAACTCCGGCGACGCAGACGCCAAATCCGGCGGCGCCCACGCCGCACAACCACGGCTTTTCGATCTATGAAAGTCTTGAGGGCAGCCCGAGCACCGGAGCGCAAACGTACGAACTGGATAACACGGCGCGGTATCGGCTCGGGGATACGTTCAACGTCGTGGTCGGCGTGCCGTTCTTTTTCACGCGCGGGCAGACGACGTCCAGCACGGGGCAGACGAGCACGACTTCGGCTAGCGGTTTAGGCGACGCCTTCGTGACGCTCAACTGGCGGCCGGTGAACGGTTTTATCGCTTGGACCACCGGTCTGACCGGCTATGCGCCTACCGGCAACACCAATCTCGGCCTGAGCACGGGCCGGGGTTTGTTCACATGGAACAATCATTTCGCCCATCCCGCGCCGCTGGTGACGCCCTACGCCGACATCGGCATCGGCAATACCACGACCGATCCGAAGTTTTTCGTGCGTCCGTTCAAGACACTGGGCGCGTCGGGCAACTTCGATGCCGGCGCTACGATCAACTTGCTGGATTGGCTGGATTTCGACGCCTCCGGCTACGCCAACCTGGCTGCGGGCACGCAGAAGATCTATAGCCGGCTGGTGCATGCCGGACAAGCCGCCGGCGCCAGCGGGAACGCCGCCAATGGTTTCCGCAATAGCCACCTGACGACCGGCGGCGCAAGCGCGGCCGAGGACAACGGATTCAGCGGCGTGTTCGAAGTGAGCCCGCGGTCCTATCTCGATCTCAGCATCGGCTTCACGCGCAGCACCCGACTCAATATCAACTCCGCCACGTTCGGGATCGGCGTGAACGTGACGAAAATGCTCGGCTGGACGCGGTAAAGCCGCGGATCGGCAGGCATCGCCGGCCTCGGGAAGACCGGTCCGAAACTGTACGCGGGGCCAGCAACAAACTCCGCGCAACGCGGGTTGGAACTCCTGGTGCCCGAGCCGACAAGCACGGCCAGGGCGGGAGGAGGAAACGAAATGAAGACGCATCATTGGCTCTTGATTTTCGGCATCGCCTGCGGCTTGAGCGTAAGCGCGGCGGCGCAGAACAGGGGCATGGGACGGCCGGCGGGCACGCCGGGTGGAACGCATAACGCCATGTCCATGGGCAGCGGCAGCGGAGGCTCGCATGGGTTGTTCTCGCACCGTCCCAGCGTCAGCGACCAACTCGGCGCGGCGAGCCATCAGCAGTTGGACAGCCGCCTGGAGAAGCTGGTCGGCGTGACGAGCGTCACCGACTTGCAAACGGCGGCAAGCGGGTTCAAGAACTTGGGCCAGTTCGTGGCCGCCGCGCACGTTTATAACAATCTCGGGTTGGCGTCGCAGAACGTGACCTGGAGCCAGTTCAGCGCGATGGCGCAGAGCAAGGGATTGGGCAAAGCCATCCAGAACTTCGCTCCCCATGTCAACGCCAAGGCGCAGATCAAACAAGCCAAGAAGCAGGCGCACGGCGATCTGAGCCAGCAAGACTAAGCTCAAGCAAACCGAATGCAAACGGCGCAGGCGCGCGGCAAGCGCGCCTGCGCCATTCTTTCGCCGGGCGCTAGGCGCGGCCGGCGACGTGGCGGTCGAGGAAATCGGCGACGCGGCGATACGCGTCAATCTGGTTTTCGATGCGCGCGAAGCCGTGCCCCTCGTCGGGATAGATCTGCAGCTCGGCGATGCCGCCGCGCGCGCGAATCGCGGCGGCGAACTGCTCGGCCTCGGCGGGCGGGCAGCGCGGATCCTGGCGGCCGGCGAGCAAGAGCAGCGGCGCGCGCACGCGATCGACGAAGAAGATGGGCGAACGCTCGCGGTAGCGTTCGCGGTCAGTTTCCGGATCGCCCATGGTCGCCAGATCGTATTGCCGCAGCAGTGGATCTTCGTTGGCGATCTCCGTGAACCAGTTCACGAAAGGCACGATCGCCACGCCCGCTGCCCACTGCCGCTCGGCGGCATGGGTGAGCGCCATGGCGGTAAGATAGCCGCCGTAGCTGGCGCCCATAACCGCAAGCCGCGTGGGGGCGACGTAGCCGCTGGCGCAGAGCCAATCGGCAGCCGCCAGGACGTCCGCGAGATCGCCGCCGCCGAGATCGAAGCGGTTGGCGTCATGGAACTCCTTGCCGTAGCCGGTCGAGCCGCGATAGTTGGGGGCGACGACGAAATAACCGCGGCTGACCAGGAACTGGATGGCGCGGTTGAAGGAGTTCATGCTTTGCGCCGCCGGTCCGCCGTGGATGAACACGACGCCGGGATGTGAGCCGTCCCGTTCGCAGTTGGGCGGCGCGTAAACCCAGGCGGAAATCTGGAAGCGCCCGTCCCGCGATGGGAAGCGGATACGGACGGGCGCCGTCATGTACTCGTCGCGCAGGCCGCCGACCCAGCTATCCGTAAGCCGGCGCGACTGCCCCGCTGCGAGGTTGTGGATCCAGAGATCGCCGGGGCCCCGCGGGCCGTTGTGCACGAAGAGCAGGGCGCGACCGTCAGGCGAGAAGGCGGATTCGGCGCCGGCGAGGGCATTTACGCCCGACGGCAGCGGCAAAAGCACGCGGCCGCCACCGTCGAGGCGAGTAAGACCGATCAGGGTTTCGCCGTCCACGTTGACTTGCCAGGCGGCCGTGGCGCCATCGCGCGAAAAGCCTCCCGCCGCTACCTCCCAGCGCTCTTGCGTGAGCCACCGCAGGCCGCCGTCGAGCCCAAGCAAGGCCGCGTTGTCAAAGCCGTTGCCGGAGTTCGACTCGATCAGCAACCGGTCGCCACGCGGCGACCACTCCACGGCTTGAAACACGGCTTCCCCTTGATGAGCGGTAAGGCAGCGCGCCGCGCCCGCAAGATCGGCGACGTACACGTCGGAGTCGCGTCCCGTGGCGTGCTGGCGGGTGAAGGCGATTTGACGGCCGTCGGGCGACCAAAGCGGGCCGAAGTTGCCGAATTCGGGCGGCGTGTCGCGGGTCAGCGCGCGCCGCTCGCCGGTGGCGAGATTGACGATCTCGATCTCGTAGCTGGAACTGGCGCGCGCCTTGGACGCGAACGCCAGCCAGCGGCCATCGGGGGACCAAACGGGATACTCCTCGGAGATTTCCGGCGTCTGGGTCAGGTTGACGACTTCGCCCGAAGCGGGAGCTACCAAGAAAACGTCCCACTGTTCGTCGCCGTCGTGATCGGAAGTAAATGCGATCCAACGGGCGTCGGGCGACCAGGCGGCGGAGACTTGGCGCTGCTCGCCGACCGTGAGCTGGCGCGGCCAGCCGCCTTCCGAAGGCACGAGCCAAAGGTTGAGGCGGCCGCTGATATTCGCGCTGAAGACGACTTGGCGCCCATCCGGAGACCAAGCGCCGCCGGAAAGGATGCGCGTGCGGAAAAGAACCTCAAGCGGCAGCGCCGGCGGAGCGGGGCGGCGGGGCGAGATGAGCTGCAATGGCGACTCGAGGTAGGCGGGCTGGAGAAGAAAATCCACGAAGTAGGATAACGTCGGCGCGAGCCGAAGGCCGGCAAGGCGCTGCGGGCGCCGGCATCGCGGTTTGCCCACGGGCGGGCAGCGGAGAACGATGGCGGACGGCCCAGGGCGGCCGGCGGCTCGCGGTTGTCGATGGGCCGCGCGCACGGGCGGCCCACGCCAGCTTCCGCTCGCCTATCCTCGCTGTAATTGGGCTTCAATTCGGCTTGGCGCCGACCAGATCGTTCGGCAGTTGCAATGCGAGCGCGCGCCGCAAAACGTCGAGCTGCGCCGGGGTGAACCGCTGCTGAAAATTGGGGTCGTTCATGCGCTCCTGTTGCTGGTCGGGCGGGAGGCGGCGCAAATTGGCGTAGGCGCGGCGAACCGTCTGGCGGTCGGCGACGGGCAGTTTACGCCAGTCTTGAAACAGGTTTTCGAGTCCCTTGCGCTGCTCAGGCGTCAGCTCGCCGAGATCGTGCAAACGGCGCAGGACCTGCTGCTGGCGCTGGGGCGGCAGGCTCTGGAACCATTGGAGCCGGTGCAAGATTTGCTGTTGCTGCGCGGGGGACAAGCGCTGGAAGGCGGGATCCTTGCGCAGCACCTTCTCTTGCTGCTTGGGCGGCAGGCGGCTGAGCCGGTCGAGACCCGAGCCCAAGGGGCGATGATTCTCGGCGTGGAACGGCCGCGGGCGCATGGGGCGGAAGCCGCGGCGCTGCGCCATCGCGGGCGCGCCGCAGAGCGCCGCCGCCAAGGCCGCAATCCCGATGGAACGCCAGCACCGCATAACCACTCAATTCGCCACCGCGCCCGGCGCTTGGGCGGCGGGCAAATCGGAGGAAGAGGCGCCGATGAGGTCGAAATTTTCCAGCATTTCACCGTCGCGGTCGAGTACCTGCAGATCGCGCACGGCGGCATCGGCGTTGCGCGCGCGCATCACCGGCGCGGCGGGGTTGCGATGCGCGGCAAACCAGGTTCCGCCGCCGATCGCGAGCACCACCGCCAAGCAAGCGGTGGCGAGAGCAGCCCCCGCATAGACCCCGGCCCAATCGCGCCAAGCGCGCCAAAAACGCGCCCACAGGGGAGCCGCCTCGGCAGCGGCAATGCGCGCGCGCAGAGCGGCATCGAAACCGGGGCTGGGCTCGGGCGCTTCGCGCCAGTCCTCCAGGGCCGCCATCAGCCGCGGCCAGTCGGCCGCCACAGCGGCGCAAGCGGGGCAAGAGTCGAGATGGCGGCGGAGGGCACGGACCCCGCGGGGGGCCAGCAGGTCCAGATTGGCTTCCCAGGCGCGGCGGCGCGCTTGACGGCAGTTCATACTCCCTCCTTTTCGGCGGCCATAGGCGATTCGCAGCTTCCACCCAGCGCCCGAAGCTCGCGCCGCAGCGTCTCATATGCCCGAAAGAGCAGCGACTTGGTGGCGCTAGAGGAAAGCCGCAAGGCGGCGCCGATTTCACGATAATCGAGATCCTGGAACTTATGCATCAGCACGGCGGCGCGCTGCCGCTCCGGCAACGCACCGATCGCGCGGCGGATGGCACGGCGCTGGTCGGTGGCAGCCAGGCGGGCTTCGATATTAGGGGACCGGTCGGGCAATTCCCAATGTTCGTCGTCATCGCCGATCGGTGCATCGAGCGACCACGCGCGGCGCAAATGCCGGTGATCGCGAAGATAGTTCAAGGCAAGGCGGGTAGCGATGCGATAGAGCCACGTCGAAAAGCGTGCTTCACGCCGGTAGCGGGCGCGCGCCAGGTAAACGCGCAAGAAGGTCTCTTGCGCCAAATCTTCACTCACCGCCGCGTCGCCAGTCATACGAAATAAGTAGTGCAGCAGGGGGCGGCGCAGCCGCGCGACCAGCAGGTCGAAGCAAGCGGTCTCGCCCGCCTGAAAGCGCAGCATTAAATCCGCATCCGCGTCGGGCGCGAGTGTCGCCGATTGCAACACAGCCGCTAGTTGGTCCCCCACCACCACACTTCAGCCCTCACCTACAGCTAACCCGCTCACCGCAGGAAAGTTGCGGCGCCGGCTGCGCCCGTCAGCGGACGGCCAGCTCGGCCCAGGGCTCTTTAATGGTGCCCCGGCTAGTGGGAAAAATCCACCACCGGGGGCGAAGTGCGTTCCTGGGCCGGAGCCTCGAAGTAATTGGGATTGTAGGACATACCGCCTAGCCGGGCGACCAAATTATTGGGGAAGGTCTGAATATAAGTGTTGTAGTTTTGAACCGCCAGGTCGTAACGGCGGCGCTCGACGGCGATACGATTTTCCGTGCCCGTCAGCTCGTCTTGCAGGGCCAGAAAATTCTGGTTGCTGCGCAATTGCGGGTAATTCTCCACAATCACGAGCAGGCGGCTCAGGGCTCCTTGCAAACGGTCGTTCGCGGCCAGTTCATCAGCTGGGGTGCGGGCACCGCCGAGGGCGGCCCGAGCGCTGGTGACCTCGCCGATCACCGTGCGTTCTTGCACGGCGAAGCCTTTGACAGTATTGACGAGGTTGGGAATGAGGTCGGCGCGGCGGCGGATGACCACGTCCACTTGCGCCCATTGCTGCTTGACGGCTTCGCGCAGGGCGACCATATGGTTCCAGCGCGAGACGTAGCTGGCGGCACTGGCCGCAATGACGACCAGGATAATGATCAAGACAATCAACCAGGGCCGGGCCGCGCCTCTCGAAACCCGGCGGCCGTCGCCACCGATAATCACGGATTGACTCATTTCTCCTCCAATTGTCGCTCTACTTGCTGCAGGGCAGCGAGGTAGGCAGCGAAGAGTTGACGCAATTCGTCGAGGCTGCCGGGCAAGGGACGCTCGCCGCGGCGCGCGGCGAGAATCCGCAAGAAGGGCTCGGGCGAGAAGCCGAAACGCTCACCCGCGGCGCGGGCCACCGCCTCTTGGTCGGCGGACCACGGCGCGCCGAGCGCGGCCAATGCATGCCGCAGCAGAGTGACGAAGGTCATGCCCGATTGCAACAGCAGGCGTTCCAGGCCCTTGCGGTCCTTGGCCAGCGCCACGTAGCGCGCCCGCAGGCGGAGCAGGCGCGAGCGCAAATCGTGTTCCACATGCCAGCGATGGGCGGCGCCGCCGTCGGCTCCATCCGCAAAAGGATCGGAGCCGGCCAAGATGCGGCGATGATGGCGCAGATCGAGGCTCTCGATCGGAAAATACCTGGCAACGGTGGCGGCTTCGGCACGGGAGAAGATCGTCACCGGGCGATGGCCGCGGCGCTCCCACCAACGAAACGCCTCGGCGCCACGCTCGAGAGCGGCGGCCTCGACGTCCTCGAGCACGGCCAGGAGGTTGACGTCCGAGTAGCGGCGGTGATGGTTGCCGCCGGCCATCGAGCCAAACAGGAGCAGCGAGACTAGGTTCGAACCGTAAACCGCCGACAGCCACTCGGTCAACTTCGCGAGGTCTTGTTCTGGGTTCTTGGCCATCCCTTCCCTTCCCTACCAGCCGCCGCTGGCGCCGCCGCCGCCGAAGTCTCCGCCGCCGAAGCCGCCAAAGCCGCCCCCGCCCCCGCCGCCACCGCCGAACCCGCCTCCGCCCCAACCGCCGCCACCCCAGCCGCCACCGCCCCAGAAGAAGGGCAATAGACAGCCCCAAGGCACGCCTCCGCTCCTGCGGCCCAAGGCTCCGAGAATGAAGAAAAAGATGATCAGCGCGAGGAAGATCAAGCCCGGCGGCAGGGCGGGAGCCGGGCGGTCCCGACGCGCGGATGGCCGACGGGGCGCGGCGCCGGCGCCCATGCGGGCGGCAAGGGTGCTCGAGATTTGATCGAGCATGGAGGCGAAGAACGCCGCGTAATCGCCGGAGCGCAGTTGTGGACGGAGCTCGCGCATCCAACTACCAACGTCGGCGTCGGTGAGGTAAGGCTCGAGTCCGTAGCCGACCTGCGCCGAATATTGGCGGTCTTTAATGGCGAGCAACAAGAGCACGCCGTTGTCTTTGCCCTTTTGACCGACACCCCAAGCATGGCCGAGCCGCACGGCGAAGTCGCTGACGTCGTCGCCGTCAAGCGAAGGCACCGTCACCATCGCTACCTGAACGCCGAGCCGGGTCTCCAGCGAGCGCGCCGTGGCGGCCAGTTGTTCGCGTTGCGCGGGCGCCAAGACACCGGCGAAATCGCTGACGTAGCCCTGCGGTTTGAGATTTTCCGGCGCTTGCGCGCGCAAAGCGGCGCCCAGCCCGAACAGAACAGCAGCGGTCGCGAGGACACCAATGCGGCGCAGGCTCATAGATGGACCCGAAAGGCCAGTTGCAAGGCCACGACGATGGCGGCTCCGAGGAACACCCATGCAGCCATTGCGATACCCGGCTCGCGATTCACTTCCGGCAAAAGATCGGTAGCAGCGACATATAGAGTAACGCCGCCGGCCATGGGGAAGGCGTAGGGCAGGCCCACGGGCGCCCAGCCCAAGGTCAAGACGCCGAGGACCGAACAGATGCCGATGAAAATGGCGGCCCAACGCGCAACACGCCGGCTCTTCCCGGCGGCGATCATGACCGAGGCGACGGTGAAGCCTTCCGGAATCTTGTGCAGAAAAATCGCGAGGAAGAGCGCCCAGCCGAGAAAAGGCGAGACAAGAAAGCCGCTGCCGATGGCTAAGCCGTCGAAAAACGTGTGGATGGCCAAGCCGGTGAGGATCGAATACGGCTGGAAACGAGGGGGCCGCTCGAGAACGACGGCGGCGGCTTGGCGGCCCGCAAAAAATTCCCGCGATTCCGAATGCACCTGCGGTTCGGTGTGCGTCTCCTCGCCGTAATGGAAATGAGCGACGAAGGAATGCTCGACGAGATGAACCAGCAGCACGCCCACGAGCAGGAGCCAAGCTCCCAGGCGTCCGTTGATGCGCAGCACCTCGGGGACCACATCGCCCAGGGTGACGGCGAGCATGAACCCGGCGCCCAGCGCTACGAAATAGCGAATGTAGCGCCGCTCCCAGGCGCGGGCGGTCAGCACCAGGCCGCCGAAGATGTTGGCGGCGCCGGCCGCCACGCCTAGGGCAACCGCCGTTGCCGGCAGAGCAAAGCCCGCTCCCATGGCCGATTGGCTCATTTTCATACAGAGTAGGGCCGGGAGACAGTGGTGTCGAGCGCGCCGGCGCGAGGGCGCGATGACGGGCAGGCGAAGCGCGCTGGCGAGCTCCGTTCTTTCTGATCCGCGCGTTGGATCTGGCGCTGCAAAGGTGCAAGGGCCGGAGGCGACGCCGACATGTGCAACGAACGAGAGCACGCCGGCTTCCAAGCGGAAGATGAAGCAATGCACGGGAAAGAACGTTTTGATATTTTCGCTGCTGGGCGCGGGTGCGGGTCTAACCGTCAGCGGGCATCGTCGCTCCGGCTTGGGGCTGGAGATGGCGGCGTTAGGCTTAACGGCGGCATTCTATCCGCGACAAACGCGTCGCAGCTTGCGCGGACTTGCAAAGGCGCTGGCGAAAGCCGGAAAGGCCGTCGCCAAGGCCGGCGCGCGAACGGGTAAAGCCATTAGCAAAGCCGCTGCCTGAAGATGACCGGCGGAAACCCGGCGCGGCGCCTCGGAGGCACGGCTGGGTATCGCGCTCCGGCGATGCGCCATGATTGCGAGCCGTGAACCTTGAGCGGCAAGCGTTCGCCATGCATCTATTCCCTTCCTTCTTCGAAGGCAGCCGCAATTGAGCGTGTCGAGTCGCCGGTGGCGGTGAGCGCGACGACGATGCGCGGGAGGCGCGCGAAGAGTGGAAACTTCGCGCCCCATTCGACCACGACCACGCTGCCTTGCGCGACGCCGCCGGGCAAAATGTCTTCCAACCCGAGAGTCGCGAGCTGCTCATTTTGCTCCAGCCGGTAGAGATCCAGGTGATAAAGCGTGTCGGCCGCGGAGCGATATTCGTGCACGAGCGTGTACGAGGGGCTGGCGACATCCTCGGCGCTCGCGACGCCGAGGCCTTCGGCGATGCCTTTGGCGAGAATGGTCTTGCCGGCGCCCAGATCGCCGGTAAGGATCAGAAGCGCGGGACGCGGCAGCGCCCGGGCGAGGCGGCGGCCGAAGTCGAGCGTCTCATCGGGACTATGCGAGGTGAAGTGGCGAAAGGGGGCGAGCCAGTTCGGATCGATCATGAGGCGGAGGAGGACAGCGGAAACGCCCGTTCGGCGCCGGTCCAATCGAGAACCATCGCCGGCGGCTCTTCGGCCGGCGCGGCGGCAATGCGGCGCAGCGCGGCCGGGAGATGAGCGGTAATGTCGGTGGCGCAGAGCGGCATTGGGCCCAGTGTAGCGGCAGCAAAATCGCCGGCCAGGCCATGCAGATACGCGGCGGCGGCGGCGAGGAGGCCGAGGTCTTGCCCGGCGAATTGGGCCAACAATCCGGCGACGACGCCGGTCAAGATATCGCCGCTGCCGCCCGTGGCCATGCCCGGGTTGCCAGTGGGATTGATCCAAGCGCGACCCGAAGGCGCGGCGATCACGGTGCGGTAGCCTTTAAGCACGACGACGGCGCCGCTGGCCCGTGCCAGCTCGAGCGCCAGCGGCAGGCGGCGCATCTGCACGGCGGCCGTCGAGAGGTTCATCAAGCGAGCCATTTCGCCCGGATGCGGCGTGACAATGCCGCCCGCCGCGCCGGCGCGGAGCGCGTCGCGGTGCTGGGAGAAGGCGTTGAGACCATCGGCATCGAGCACCCAGGGCAGCGGCGTCGCGGCAATGAGGCCGCGGGCGGCGGCAGCGGCTTCCGGATGGGTCGAGAGGCCGGGGCCGAGAGCCAGCACGGTCTTACCGGCGGCGAGGGCCCGAAATTGATCGGGCGACGCCACGCTGGACGCGAGCGTGCCATCGCTGGACTCAGCCAGGGCCTCGGTCATGATTTCCGGACGATAAGCGGCCACGAGCGCCTGCACGGAGCGAGGCACCGCGGCGGTCACCAGACCAGCGCCGGAGCGCAGGGCGGCTTCGGCGGCCATGGCCACGGCGCCGCTCTTGCCGAGCGAGCCCCCGACGATCAAGACATGGCCGAAGCTGCCTTTGTGGCTGTCGGGCGAGCGCGGGGCGGCCAACCGCCGGATCGCCGCCGCCGTGGTCAGCTCGACCGCCAGCGCGGGGTCGGCGAGCAACGGCAGCGGCGTGCCGATCGGCATGATGTACAGGCGGCCGCAATACGCGGCGCCGCGCGGCGTCAACTGGCCGAGCTTGGGAGCGGCGAAGGTGATGGTGGCGGCGGCGCGAAAGACGCTGCCCCAATCCCATTGCGGCCATGGCGCCGCGACTTCACCATCGGCGGGCAGCCCGCTGGGGAGGTCCACGGCGATGCGAGCGGCGGGCGTGGCGAGTTCGTTGGCATCGGCAATGACCGCGGCGGCCAGACCGCGCGGCGGAGCATCCAGGCCGGTGCCGAAGATGGCGTCGAGCACCAGCGCGGCGCCGGCGAGGCGCGAGCGCCAGCGGCTCCACGCGGCGGAATCTTCGGCGACCCCGGCGCATTGCGGGGCGGCGGCCACGAGCGCCTGCCAGGCCTCGGCGGCGTCGCCTTGCAAGCTCTCGGGCGCACCGAGCAGCACGGCTTGCGCCTGAACGCCGCGCGCCGCGAGCAGACGCGTTACCACCAGCCCGTCGCCGCCATTATTGCCGCGTCCGCAGAGCACGAGCAGCGGCCCGCGCAACGCAGATGCGAAGTCGCGCTCGAGCACCTGGACCACCGCGGCGGCGGCATTGGCCATCAGCCGCGAGCCCGGGATCGCGGGCACGCCGGCGCCGGCCATGGCGCGGCGATCGATCTCCCGCATTTGCGCCGAGGTGAGGACTTTCATGGCAAATCGGCGGCAAGAGTCAGGCGGCGGAGGTCGGGGACGCGGAGGCAAGTCGCCGTGGGTGCCGGCGTGGCAACTGGCTGGCTCCGCTGCCTGCGTGTTTGCGTCAACGATGGGTCCATGCCTGCGCGCTCGCCTTTCCGCCGGAGTTTATCCGGCGCGTTATTGTACGCGGGCAACAAGGAGGGTGATATCGTCGGGCTGTTCGCGTTCGGTGCTCCACTCGCGGACGGCGGCGAGCACGACGTCGCGAATCTCCTCGACCGGACGATGGCGATGAGCCTCGACCAACTGGAAGAGGCGCTCTTCGCCGAATTCAACCCCGTATTCGTTTTCCGGCTCGGTGATGCCGTCGCTCCATGCCACCAGCAGGTCGCCCGGCTCGAGCGTCTCCCGGCCTTGCTCGAAGGTCGCTTCCTCGAACAGGCCGACGACCATGCCGCCGGCTTCCAAACGCCGCCGCCCCTGTTCGGTGAACAGCACAGGCGGAAGGTGGCCGGCATTGCAATATTCGAGCACGCGGCGCTGGGAGTCGAACAGGCCGTAAAAGAGCGTGACATATTTTTCGGGCGTGGTGCTACGGCACAGTTGCGCATTCAGACGCTGCATGAGCACCGCCGGCGCCAAGGGTTCGCGCATGTCTGCAGCCGCCGCGAGGGATTCGGAGCCATCGGCGTCGGGCCGGCCGGCGGCGACCCCGACGGCGACGGCACGGGCGCGGGCGGCGGTTCCCTGATAGGCGCGCATCGCGCTTGCCACGGTGGCCATCAGCAGCGCCGCCGAAATGCCCTTGCCGCTGACGTCGCCGAGCGCGAAGCCTATGCGGCGGCCGTCGAGATCGAAATAATCGAAATAATCGCCGCTGACGGATCGGGCGGGCAGGCAGCGGCCGCTGATCTCCAGGCCGGCGACGCGGGGATTGCCATGGGGAAAGAGCTGCGCCTGGACCTCCTGGGCGATGGAGATTTCTCCTTCCAATTTCTCCTTTTGGCGTTGCTCGGCAAGGAGCTTGGTAATGGAATCGGTCATCTCGTTGAACGACGCGGCCAGATCCGCCAGCTGATCGCGGGAGCGAATGGCGATGCGATGGCCGAAATCGCCCGCATGGATATGCTGGGTGCCGACATACAGGGCGTGCACGGCGCTCGTTATGGAGCGGGTCAGGCGCGCGCCGGCGACGAGAGCGATGAACTCGAGGATCAGGAAAAGAATGCCGACGATGCCGAGGAGAAGCAGCGGGATTCGCGTCTGATCTTCCGTTTCCGGCGCGAGCGAGCTAAACAGGCGCTGGTTGAGAATCGACGGGCGCGTGGCGATCGATACCAGGCGGGTCTCCTGGGCGCCGCTTTTCCAGTTGGTGATCGGGACCAAGGTCCAAAAGAGAATCTTGATATCCAAGCGATTGGCAGCGGGCGGCAGTGGCTTGGTGCTGCTCAACTCCTGCGACTCGACGGCAAAACTAGTGCCGGATGAGCCCGGCTGGCTCGCGCCCTGGCGCAAGACATTGAAATGAAGCTCGCCCAGCCGTGCGGCTATTTGGTCGAGCATGCCGGAGTCGACGGTGTAGAGCGTGAGAAAGCGCCGCCGCGCGCGGGTGATGTCTTCGACCCTGTAGGCAGCAAGGTAAAAGCGGCCGTTCAGAGTGATGAAGCCGCTGAAGCCGGGCTTGAGCCAAGCCGGCAACGACGGCGCCGTGGCGGCGGATTCGACGGCGCCGTCGCTGCGATACACATAGCTGTCCACGCCGCCTTGGGGGAAGTTGAGCCTGTCGTAATGGGCAATGATTTGGTTGACGTTGCGGTCGGCCAGGCTGGGCGCACGATAGGCGAAAGCGGCGGCGATAGCGGCGTTGGTGTCGGAGACTTGCTCGAACTTCGCTCGCAGATCCTGGTTGAGGAGGTAGGCGGAGTACTGGCCGTAGAACAAATACCCGGCAATCGCCACCATGGCCACGATCAGGACCACCGGAATCAGCGCCAGCAGCGCATAGGCGACCAGCAGGCGGTTGCGCAGCGACCACATGGCCCGCGCGATCAGCCGCCCGGCCAAACGCAACAGCCAAACGAACAGGACGACGTAGAAGATGAAGCGGCAGAAGGGCGCCCAAAAGGCAATCGGCGCGCCCAGCCAGCCCGGAACGCTCAGCACCAGCGCCAAGGCGCCGACGACGATGAGCACGCGCGAGAGCCGGGAATTCAACCAGCCGGCGATCAGTTTCTGTTGCAGCCGCGGTGCCCAGCGCCGCGTCTCGAGTGGACGCGTCGCGGGAGGCTGCGGCGAAACCGGGGAGGGCGGCATCGCTTTCATTATCGCCAACAGCGCCGCTCCCTGCCGGACGCCGCGGCATCGGCAACGGTAGCCGGCAAGAAGGACCCGTCGCACGGGATGCCGCCCGGCTCCGTTCGCGCGCGAACGCGCGGCCGGGCTCCGGCTCCGGCGCGCAGATTGCGCGCCGGAGCCGGAGCCCGCGGACTTTAGCCGCGGCTGACGACGCCCGGCCGGCCGGGAGCCACCCGGCCAATTTCCGCCTGGACGCGGCTGTGCTTCCGGCTATAGGTGAAATAAATGATCAAACCGAGCGCCAGCCAGGCAACGAAGACTTTCCAAGTGAGCCCGTGCAGCGAGGCCATGAGCAGCACCGACACGAGCACGCCCATGATCGGGACAAACGGCACCCACGGCGTTCGGAAAGGACGGTGCAGGTTCGGCTCGCGCACCCGCATAATCCAGACGCCGGCGGAGACGATAGCGAACGCAAACAAGGTGCCGATGCTGGTCAGCTCGTCCAGCGTCGTAATGGGCAGAGAAGCCGCCAGCAGCGCGACCGCGACGCCGATCACGATCGAGGACAAATAGGGCGTGCGAAAGCGCGGGTGGACTTTGCTGGCCCACTTCCACAGCAGCCCGTCATGCGACATGGTGAAGAAGATTCGGGACTGGCCGAGCAGCATGACCAGCATCGTCGACGACAGGCCGCCGATCGCCCCGATCTTCACGAGGAAGCTGCCCCAAGCCACGCCGGTCTTGTCCACGCCCAAGGCGACCGGATCGGGAACATTGAGATTGGTGTAGGAGACCAGGCCGGTCAGAACCAGCGCGACGAGGATGTAGAGAATGGTGCAGATCACCAGTGAGCCGAGAATGCCGATGGGCATGTCCCGGCCGGGATTTTTGGCCTCTTGCGCGGCCGTGGAAACGGCGTCAAAGCCGATGTAGGCGAAGAAGATGATGCCGGCGCCGCGGAGAATGCCGCTCCAACCGAATTCTCCGAAATGGCCGGTGTTGGGGGGAATGAAGGGATGCCAGTTGAGGGTGGCCAGCGTCCAGTGGGTGCGGGACAGGAAGATGATGCCGAGGCCGATGAAGACGAGCAGCACCGCGACTTTCACCACCACGATCGCGCTGTTGACGTTGGCGGATTCGCGGATGCCGATCACGAGAATGATCGTGACAAGCACGATGCCAATGAACGCAGGCAAGTCGAAGCGGGCGTTGACGTGCGGCAGGGCCGCCAGCACGTTGGCCGCGACGTGGTGCAGAGAACTCAGGCGCTCCCACCGGTTCTGATAGAAGACGATCTCGGTGCCGGGTGCGGCGGAGAAGGCGGGCGGGATATGGATGTTGAAATCCTGCAAGAAGCTGTTGATGTAGCCCGACCAGCCCACGGCGACGGTGGCGGCGCCGAAGGCATATTCCAGAATCAGCGCCCAGCCGATGATCCAGGCGACGATCTCGCCGAGGGTGGTGTAGCCATAGCTGTAGGCGCTGCCGGCGATGGGGATGACCGACGCAAACTCGGCGTAGCAGAGGCCGGCGAAGGCGCAGGCGATGGCGGCAATGACAAAAGAAATCACGATCGCCGGGCCGGCGTTGGAAGCGGCGACCGGGCCGGTGAGCACGAAAATGCCGGTGCCAATGATGGCGCCGATGCCGAGGGTGATCAGGTTGATCGGTCCCAGCGCGCGGCGCAGGCCCGCAGTTTCGCCCTCGGTTTCGGTCAAGAGGACGCGCAAGTCTTTCTTGGCGAAAAGTTGATAGCTCATGGATTCGATTCCGTCCCTTGGCGCCCCTCTTCGACGCTAGGCGCTGGGCTGGGGCGTGACCGTCCCGCGGCCCAGATGACGCCACAAGTAGAACACGGGAACGCCGACCAAGACCAGCAACAGCCCCGCACCTGTGTATTGGGGCAAGAAGCGCAACAACTGCACGTCAAAACAAATCGCCGCGGCCAGGTAAAGAATGGGCAATACCGGATACGCAAAGGCGCGGTAGGGCCGCGGCATCTCCGGCCGCTTCCAGCGCAGAACGAACAAGCCGAGGATCGTCAAAATATAAAACAGGAACACGGAAAACATCACATATTCGAGGAGTTGATTGTACGTCCCCGAAAGGCAAAGCAAGGCCGCCCAGATGCCCTGCACGACCAGGCCCATGGTGGGCACCCGGCGGCGCGAGTGGAGTTCGCCGACACGCTGAAAGAAAAGGCGGTCCCGGGCCATGGCGTAATAAACGCGGGCGCCGGCCAAGATGAGCCCGTTGGTGCAGCCGAAGCAACTGATGAGGATGGCAATGGCCATCAGCACCGCGCCGCCGTGGCCGAGCACGACCGAGACCATTGCGGTGGCGACGCGGTCTTCGGAGGCATATTGAATGCCGCGGCCGATGACGCTCGTGGCGGAAGACGAGCCAACCAGCGGCAAGACGTTCAGGTATGCGAGATTGGCCAGCAGATAAAGGATCGTGACGATGGCGGTGCCGAGCGCCAGCGAAAGCGGGATATTGCGGCGCGGATTCTTGACTTCGCCGGCGGTGAAGGTGATGTTGTTCCAGGCATCGGAGGAGAACAGCGAGCCGACGAGAGCGATAAACACCAGCGTCAAGGTCGAAACCATCACCGTGTGGCCGCTGACGGTACGGTAAAGGTTGTGCCAACTCCAGCCCGTGACCGGGCCGAATTCGGTGCGACCGCTCCAGAAATTATGGAAATTGGCCGCGACAGCCGTGGCATTGCGCGCGATAAAGACGCCGATCAGGATCAGACCGGCGAGGGCCAGGACTTTGGCGGCGGTGAAGACATTCTGGACCCAGGCGCCGGTGCGGACGCCGCGCATGTTCAAGTAGGTGAGCAGAGCGATCGAGCCGATCGCCACGAGCTCCAGGGTATTGACGCCGAAATCGACCGGTCCCCAATGGCCCCAAAGAAAAAGCCAGTGCGACGAGCTCACCCACGGCAGCAGTTCGCCTGTAAATTTCGCGAATGCGATGGCCACGGCGGCGATCGTGCCGGTTTGAATCACCAAGAACAGCGTCCAGCCGTAGAGGAAGCCGAAGAGCGGGCCGAGCGACTCGCGCAAATAGACGTACTGGCCGCCGGCCGCGGGCATGGCCGCGGCGAGTTCGCCGTAGCAGAGGGCGCCGGCCAGGGTCATAAAGCCGGTCAGCAGCCAGACGGTCATGAGCAAGCCCGGCGTGCCGACAAGGCGCGAAATCTCGGCCGAGACGATGAAAATGCCCGAGCCGATCATCGAGCCCATGACGATCATGGTCGAGCTCACCAGGCCCAACCCGCGGACGAAGCCGCCCTCGTTGGGTTCCGTGGCGCCGGCGATCGCCGCCGATGGCCGCGAAGCCAATTCAGGATCCAGGCTCATGCGTAATCTGCACTTTGGCGGGATTCCGCAAGAAAAGCAAGCGCCTTGCGCAAGGGATCGTGGCTGTCCAGCCAGCCTGCAATCACGGCCACGGAATCGGCGCCCGCCTGCCATACGGACCGGCAATTTTCGAGGGTGATGCCGCCGATGGCCACGAGCGGACCGGAATAGAAGCGACGAAGATGGCGAAGTTCATCGAGCCCGGTGACGGGGTCGGGATTCCTCTTGGTGGCCGTGGGAAAGATGGGCCCGAAGGCGAGGTAGGAGATATCGCGCTCGCGGCACGCGACTTCGGCTTGGCGGAGCGAATGGGTGGAGAGGCCAATGATCGCAGCGGACCCGAGCAAGCGGCGAGCGGCGGCGGCCGGCAAATCGTCCTGGCCCACATGGACACCGTGAGCCGCCGCGAGCACGGCGACGTCGGCGCGGTCGTTCACGATGACGCGCGGGCCGAGAGGCGCGATGAGGCGAGCCAGGCGGCAGAACTCCGCGGCGGGCAGGCTTTTGGCGCGCAGTTGCAGGAGGTTGACTCCCGCGCCGGCCAGCCCGCGGGCGAGAGCCACCGCATCATGGCCGCGGGCGGCGGCGAGATCGAGGTCGAGAATCGGGTAAAAGGGATCGAGCTGCATCGCTCTGGCGGGCACGGCCGGACCTGCGACGCGGGCTGGCGCCGCCGGCCGGCGTGATTCCCACCATGCCCGCGGCAAATCTTGGCTGCGCCCGGAAATCGCGAACTCAGGCTCCGCGCCTCTGTTGATTATCCCGTTGGTTGGACCGGCGCGCCGCCGGCTTGGCGAAGCGCTCCATGAAACGCGTGGTGAATTCCCCGGCGCGGAACTCGGGATCGGCAAGGATCTTGCGGTGAAGGGGAATCGAGGTGTGGATGCCCTCGATGATGAACATCTCGAGCGCGCGCTGCATGCGGCGCAGCGCCTCTTCGCGGTCTTGGCCATGGGCCATCAGCTTGGCGACAAGCGAGTCGTAATAAGGCGGAATGTCAGCTTCGCTGTAGGCGGCGCTATCCACGCGCACGCCGGTGCCGCCGGGGACGTGAAACGCGGTGATGTGGCCGGCGGAAGGGGCGAAGGTTTCGGGATTTTCGGCGTTGATGCGGCATTCGATGGCGTGGCCGCGGGGAAAGATCAGTCTTTCCGGGTCGAAGCCGATGGCCTGCGCCAAGCTGGCGCCGGCGGCGATGCGAATCTGGGCTTTGACGAGGTCGACGCCGGTGACGAGCTCGGTGACGCCGTGCTCGACCTGCAACCGCGTATTCATTTCGATGAAATAGAGTTCGCCGCCGGCATCCATCAGGAACTCGATCGTCCCCGCATTGGTATACCCGACCTGTTTCATGGCGCGGGCAACGCGTTCGCCCATCTTCTGGCGCGTGGCGGGGTCGAGGCGGGGCGAGGGCGATTCTTCGATGAGCTTTTGATGACGGCGCTGGATCGAACATTCGCGCTCGCCCAGGTGCATGACGTTGCCGTGCTCATCGGCGAGGACTTGAAACTCGATGTGCCGCGGCTGTTCGATGTACTTCTCGAGATAGAGGGCGCCGTTGCCGAAGGCGCTGGCGGCCTCGCTTTGCGCGGCGGCGAAATGGACGGCGATCTCCTCCGGCGAGCGCACGATGCGCATGCCGCGGCCACCGCCGCCGGCGGAGGCCTTGAGGATCACGGGATAGCCCACCTGGGCGGCGACGCGAGCGGCCTCCTCCTCGTCCGCCAGCACTCCGTTCGAACCGGGCAGGATGGGCAGGCCCGCGCGCTGAGCGGCTTCCCGCGCCTGATCCTTGCCGCCCATGAGGCGGATGGCGGCGGGCGTCGGGCCGATGAACTTGACGTGGCAGCTCTCGCAGACTTCGGCGAAGCTGGCGTTTTCGGAGAGGAAGCCGTAGCCGGGATGGATGGCATCCACGTTGGCGATTTCGGCGGCGCTCATCACCGCGGGGATGTTGAGGTAGCTATCCGTGGAGCGCGGCGGTCCGATGCAGATGGCTTCGTCGGCGAAGCGCACGTGCAGCGCGTGGCGATCGGCTTCGGAATAGACGGCGACGGTCTTGATGCCGAGTTCCTTGCAGGCGCAAAGAATGCGCAAGGCAATTTCGCCGCGATTGGCGATAAGGATTTTCTTGAACAGCGGAATCGAATTCGGCGAGGAAGACACGCTCATTTGCGGGGGCGAATCTCGAACAAGGGTTCGCCGAATTCGACGGGCTGGCCGTTGGTGGCCATCTTGCGCACGACTTCGCCCGCCACTTCCGCTTCGATTTCGTTCATCAGCTTCATCGCTTCGATGATGCACAGCACCTGGCCGACTTCAACTTGATCGCCGACCTTGACGAAATCGGCGGCGCCGGGCGACGGCGCGCCATAGAAGGTGCCCACGATCGGCGATTTGATGACGAATAACGACTCGGCGGGCTCCGAAGCCGCCGGGACCGCCGGCGTGGCGCCGGCGGGGGCTGGCGCCGGATTGCTCGCGGCCGCCGGCAGCGGCGCGATCGAGACGCTGCCGCCGCGCCGGAGGCGGAGGCGGAGTTCGCCTTCTTGCACTTCGATCTCCTCCAGGCGGCGCCCCTCCAGCAGGTCGGCGAGACCCGCGACTAAACTCTTGATCTTGTCGATATCCACCTAGCCGGCTACCTCCATCAAATCACTCGATGCGGGGGTCAGCACCTCGGCGCCGCGGGGCGTGATCGCCACCACGTCCTCGATGCGAACCCCGCCCCAGCCGGGCAGATACACGCCCGGTTCGATAGTGATCACGTTGCCCACGGCCAGGCGCTCGTTACTGCGTCGCGCCAGGCGGGGGCGCTCGTGAACTTCCAATCCTAACCCGTGACCGGTGGAATGGACGAAATATTCTGCCAGGCCGTGACCGGCGAGCACGTCGCGGGCGGCGGCATCCACGCGGCTGGCGGGGATATCGGGACGGCAAGCGGCGAGGGCGGCTTCCTGCGCTTGCCGGACGGCGCGAAAGATCCGGCGCGCCTTGGCCGAGGCGCGGCCGAGCGCGAACGTGCGGGTCATGTCGCTGCAGTAGCCGCCGCGCCAAACGCCGTAATCGAGGATCACGACTTCGCCCGAGCGCAGCGGTTTGGCGCTGGCGCGTCCATGAACCAGCGCACCGCGAGCGCCGCTGGCGACGATGGTCTCGAAGGCAGCGCCGTCGCCCCCAGCGCGGCGCATGGCGAACTCGAGCCGCGCCGCCAGGCCTTGCTCGCTGAGGCCGGGCCGCACCGTCCTAAGGACCGCCGGCAGAACCCCGGCGGCGAGGGCGATCGCCCCGCGGATCGCGGCGATCTCGGCCGGCGCCTTGATCGCCCGCAATTGTTCGACCCAGCCGTACGCCGGCACAAGCCGCGGGCGTGAGCCAACGGCGGCGCGCCAGCGCAGCCAATCCCCCCAACTCAAATGCTCGGCCTCGAGCGCCACACGCCTGCAGCGAGCCAGCCGCTTGGCGGCCGCGCTGATCAGATCGCCGCGCGCCGGAATCACCACGCGCGCGCCGGTCACCTCTTGTGCCGCTTGCTCGCGATAACGCGAATCACTGAAAAACGTCAGGCCGTCGGCGGTAAGGGTGAGCAAACCGTTGGAGCCGGTGAAACCGACCAAGTAGCGCAGGTTCGGCAAGTGGGTCACGACTAGGGCATCCGTGCGTTCGCCTTGGAGGCGGTGGCGCAGGCGTTCGAGGCGGGCCGCGTAGTCCATGAAACTTCAGGGTACCCGGAAGCGCTCCATGCCGCGGTGCCGTTCCGCGCTCAACTCGACACGGGCTTGCGGGCGGTGTGCAGGACGGCGATGCCGCCGGTGAAGCGCTGAAAGCGGATGCCGGCGAACCCCGCTTGCTCGAGCCAAGCGGCCAGTTGCGGCGGCGTGGGAAAGCGCGTCACGGAATTGGGCAGGTAGCGATAGGGATCGGCGCTGCCCGTGATCCAGCCCCCGAGGGCCGGCAAGATCCGATGAAAATACCAGGCGTAGAGCGGCCCGAGCAGCGGCAAGCTGGGCTCGGAAAACTCGAGAATGGCGAGCACGCCGCCCGGCCTGAGCAAACGGAAAAACTCCGCCAGTGCGGCGCGGTAATCGGCGAGATTGCGAAAACCGAAGGCCGTGGCGATAGCATCGGCCGAGAAGTCGGCGAAAGGCAGGCGCATGGCGTCGGCTTCGAGCCACCGGGCTCCGGACTGCCGGCGCTGGTCGGCCTTGGCGCGCGCGAGCAGCAGCATTTCGTGGGTGAAATCGCTGCCGATGACTTCCCAGCCGCGGCCCCGCGCCAGCAGGGCCAGGGTCAGATCGCCCGTGCCGCAGCAAAGGTCGAGAACGCGGCGCCGTCGCTCCAAGGGTCGCACGGGCGGGGCCGGGCTCTCGAGCAGGCGCTCCAGACTTCGCGCGGCACGCCAGCGCCAATAGCGGTCAACCGAGAGTGAGAGCCAATGATTGGCACGATCGTAGCGCGACGCGATGCGGCCAAACATGGCGCGCACGTAGCGGGGCGCATCGGCGGCCGGCACGCCTTCGGGGCGCGTGCCCGGCGCCGGCGAGGCCGCCGATGGCTCGATCGTGGAAAGCACACCTCAGCCTATCACCGGGACTTTTCCGCCGCCGGGGGCGTGGTACCGCAAACGCCCCTGATCACTCGGCGGAGTGCCGCCGCAAGCGTGTTCGCAGAAAACGCGCGCCAGCGTCAGTGTCAACCGGCTCAGCCCGGCGGCGGCGTCATGCTCGTGTCGTGGGCCAACCTGTCAGATCCCCGCGAAGGCGGCGCGATCATAGTAGCGCTCGGTGCGCGGCAGGCGCTGGGCGGCGCCGAGAGCGAAAAAGATCGCGGTCGCGATCAGGAACACCGCCAGGCGGCTGGCGTCGAGCGTGGCGGCGTGAAACCCAAGTTGCCGGCCCAGGCGCCACATGATCCACCCGGCGAGTTGCGCCGGCACCACCGTCCACACCGCCACGTAGAACCAGGCGCGCTCGGCGCCTTCGTTGCGCGTGGAGCGGCGCGCGCGCGGCGTCCCATTCAACGCGGTCGCCGCGATCACCGCGGCGGCGAGCACGTAGTACCAACGGTCGTAGAGCGCGGCCATCATCCAGCGGCCGGTGGCGGCGGCGATGACGAGCGCGATCAGGTTGAGCGCGAAGGGCACGAGCAGATCGATCCAAGCGGCCGTGTAGCAGACGACTCGATAGGGCAAGTTGGGCTGCTCGACGCCGTAATAGGTCACATAGGGACGCGGCTCGGCGCCGGGCAAGCGGCCGCGGCCGCCGCGCCAGGCACAGACCGCAATCACCACCGCCAGCCACAGCCAATGCCAGCGATTGGGACCGTGCAAATAAAGCCGGTAGGTCAGGGAGCCGGGCAAGATGAAAAAGACCCAAATCCAAATCGGCACGTGCAACACGCGGTAGTAGCGCTTGTTGCGCTCGCGGTGAACGGCGCGCTTCATGACTCGTCGAGCACGCGGAGCAAACGCTCTTTCCAGCGCTCCCAGGGCCGGGCGGCGGGGCGATGATGCGAGCGCACGCGATGGGAATAGTAGCCGGCGCCGACGGCGAAGGCAAACTCCGGTTGCAGGAAGTCGTCGGGCATGCCGTCGATCAAGACCGGCGGGCGATTGTGCACCGGCAGTTCGAGCGTGGCCTCGAGCAATTCGGCGAAGCCGGCCAAGCGGCTGCCGCCGCCGGCGAGCAAGACGCCGGCGCCGAGGGCGCGCAGCAGGCCGGCGCGCTCCAGGTCGTCGCGCACCAGCTGCGCCAACTCCCGCGCGCGCGACTCCAGACATTCGCACAAGCGGCGGCGCGGCAGGGTGCGCGACGGCCGATCGCCGACGCCGGGGACTTCGACGGCGGAGCCGTTGTTGACCAGGTCGGCGCGCGCGGCGCCGAAAAAACACTTGAGCTTCTCGGCGTCGGCGCGCGGGGTATTGAAGGCGATGGCCAGATCGTTGGTGAAGTGTTCGCCGCCGACCGGAATCACGGCGGCGTGACGCGGCGCGCCCTGCGCAAAGGCCATCAGGCTGGTGCAACCGGCGCCCACATCTACGATCACCGCGCCCAATTGCCGGTCTTCGGCGCGCAAGAGCACATCCGCCGTGGCCAGCGGCGCGAAAACGAGCTCTTCCACTTCCAGGCCGGCGCGATTGGCGGCGATCACCAGGTTCTGCTTGGGGGCGCTGGCGACGGTCAGCAAGAAAGCGCGGGCTTCCAGCCGGCTGGCCAGCATGCCGACGGGATCGCGCACCCCGCCTTGCCCGTCGAGCACGAACTCCTGCGGCACCACATGCAGGATTTCACGGCCCTCCGGCAGTTGAATGTCGCGCGCCAGCTCCAGCGCGCGGCGGGCATCCTCGCGGGTGATCTCGCGGCTGCGCGAGGTCAGCGCCACGCCCGCCTGGCTCGATAAGCCGAGCGGCTGTGCCCCGGTGAGGCTGAGGAAGACGCGCTCGATGGGCAGGCCGCTGGAGCGCTCGGCGGCCTCCACCGCCAGGCGGATGGCTTCGGCGGCGAACTCCAAGTTGATCACCTGCGCCTTGCGCATGCCGCGCGACTCGCATTGGCCGCGGCCGGCATAGCGCAAGAGGCCTTCGCGTTCCTCGAGAACTACGACCGTGGTTTTGGCGGTGCCGAGATCGAGGATGGCGATGGGCGGTGTACTGGGCATCGGCGATACGGCTAGCGCCGGCGCGTCGCGACGCGCCGGCGGGCAGCAACCGCGGGCTTGACGGCGGGCGCAGGAGCGGAATCGAGGATCGCCTGGCCGTCGTAACGAAGATCCACGGATTGCAAGCGCGGGTAGTTGCGCCGCCAGTCCTCGATGTGCGCTAGAAACAATTTATACCGCGCCAGGTACGCGCCGTCGCCCAAATGCACCAGCAGGGCGGCGCCCGGAGCGACCGCGACCACCGCGACCAAATCGTCGGGATCGTTGAGCCGCACTTCCGAGATCGCGGCCGCCGAGACGCCGCCGTCCGCGAGGGCCTGGCGCAGATCGAGGTAACGCCGCACCTGCGCCCGGCGCTGTGCGCCAGCGTCGCCTCCGTCCGCAACGGTGGCGCTGGGTGTGCCCGCCAACCCGGCCAGCACCGGAAAGTCGTAGTGGGCGCGCGGGGGCGGCGGCAAGAGAACGCCGTCTTCATCCACCAGGTCGAGGCGGCTGCCGACGCGGGCGAATGCCACCGGCACGCGCTCCTCGATCTCCACGCGCAAGCGGTCGGGCCAAATCCGCAACACCGCAGCGCGCCGGACCCAAGGGATTTGCAACAGGGCGTCGGCGCGCGCCTGCAAGGGAACGAAAAAGATGTTGCGGCCGAAGTCGGCGGCGAAGACCCGGTCCACCCGCGCCGCCGCCAGATGCCGGGCGCCGGAGACCTCAATGGCGCCCGAGCCCGAGAGCGCAAAGGCGGGGCTGGTGGTGACGTAACGATAGGCGAGCAGCAACAGCAGCAAGGCGAGCAGCGCCGGCCAGGCCGAGCGCAAGAGGCGGAGCGAGCGGCGCGCCAGCGCCGCGCCCAGGCTGCGCCGAACGCGCGCGCGGCGCGCGGGACGGCGAAACTCGCGATCCGGGGTTTCCGGCTCGTCGTCGAGCGCCGGGCCCGGCTCCTCCGGCCAGCGCGCCGGACCGGCTTCGGCCTCGTCCGGTTCGGACGGTCGCTTTTTCAACCGCAGCTCAGCCATGCGGCGCCGCCACCCCCTGCGCGGCGGGCAGAGCGGCCAACGCGCGCAGAATCTTATCGCCCAGCGAGGAGACGTTACCGGCGCCTTGCGTCAGGATGACGTCGCCGGGTCGCGCCTGGGCGACGATGCGGGCCACGCCGTCGTCGGCGGTGGCCGCATATTCGGCGCTGGCGCCGGCGGCGATCAGATCGCGCACGAGCGTTTCCGTGGTGACCCCAGGAATCGGCGCCTCGCTGGCGGGATAAATATCGAGTAAGACGGCGGCATCGGCCGCCGCCAGAACCGAGACGAACTCGCGGTGCAGCGCCTGCGTGCGCGTGAAGCGATGCGGCTGGAACAACTCCAGCACCCGGCGAAAGCCGCATTGCCGCGCCGCCGCCAAGGTAGCGGCGATCTCGGTGGGATGGTGACCGTAGTCGTCGATGACGGTCACGCCGCCAACCTCGCCCTTGCGCTGGAAGCGGCGGTCCACGCCGTGAAAGCGAGCCAGCGAGGCGCGCATGCCCTCGATGTCGCAGCCGAGCAGCAGCCCGACCGCGATCGCGGCGGCGGCGTTCAAAGCGTTGTGCCGGCCTGCCAGCGGCAGGCTGAATGCGCCGAGGTCGGCGGCAAGCGGCCGCGCCTGCAGCGCCGCCAGCATCCGGGCCACGCGCGCACCGGCCTCGAGGCGGAAGCGCGTCTCGAATGGCGCCAGCTCGATGCCGGAGATCGCCAGATCGCAACCCGGCGTCGCACCGTAGCTGAGCACGCGGCGCTGAATGCGCGGCACGAGCAGAGGCGCGTTGTCATCGTCGCCGCAGAGCACGACCGCGCCGTAAAAGGGCACGCGCTGCGCGAAGGCGATGAAGGCTTGGCGAATGTCGTCGAGGTTGCGGTAGCAATCCATGTGCTCGCGATCGACATTGGTGATCACGGCAATGATCGGCGAGAGCTGCAAGAACGAACGGTCGCTCTCGTCGGCCTCGGCCACCAAATAGTCGGAAGTTCCCAAGCGCGCATTCGATCCGATCGAATCCAGCCGTCCGCCCACGACCACGGTCGGGTCGAGGCCGGCGCCGGCCAGCACCGTCGCGATCATCGAAGTGGTCGTCGTCTTGCCGTGCATGCCGCCCACGGCAATGCCGAACTTGAGGCGCATGAGCTCGGCCAGCATTTCGGCGCGGGGAATGACGGGAATTTGCCGCTCGCGCGCGGCGCGGGTCTCGGGATTATCCGCGCCCACGGCGCTCGAAACCACCACCACCTCGGCGCCGGCGATGTTTTCCGCGGCGTGCCCGATGAAGATCTTGGCGCCCAAGGCGGCCAGCCGCTCGGTCACCGGCGAGGCGCGCAGATCGGAGCCGGAAACGGGCCAGCCCAGCGTCAGCAGGACTTCGGCGATGCCGCTCATGCCGATGCCGCCGATGCCGACGAAATGCACGCGGCGGGCATGCGAGAAGGTGACTAGGTTGCTCATCGGCGGGCGCCCTCCACCGCCTGAGGCGCGACGCCGGCGGCATCGAGCACCAGGTCCGCGATGGCCGCCGCCGCGTGCGGGCGGGCGAAGCTGCGCGCCGCCGCGGCCAGCGCGGCGCGCCGCGCCGGCGCGGCCATCAGGCTCTCGACCTCGGCGGCAAGCCGCTCACCGGCAAGCTGCGCTTGCTCGATCACGATGGCGGCGCCCGCCTGCTCATAGGCGCGGGCATTGCGTAATTGATGCTGATCGGCCGCGCCGGGAAATGGAATCAGGATCGCCGGACGGCCGGCGGCAGCCAACTCCGCCAGGGTGCTGGCGCCGGAGCGGCTGATCACCAACTCCGCGCGCGCCATGGCCGCGGCCATGTCCTCGATGAATGGATGTACTTCCACCCGCAATTCGCTGGTCGCCGAGAGCCCCGCCTGCCGATAGGCATCGAGAACTCGATTATATTCACGCGTCCCGGTTTGATGAATCAGGGTCGCGCGCCAGCCCTTGGCGTTCCAGGTGCGCGCGGCGGCGAGCAGCGCCTCATTGATCGCGCGCGCGCCTTGGCTCCCTCCAAACGCCAAGATCACCGGCGGGTCCTGCGCGAGGGGTGGATCCAGGTGAAAAAACGCGTCGCGCACCGGCACGCCGGTTACGACGGCGTGCGGGAAGTCGCGCGCCGTCGCCGGAAAATTCACCGCCGCGCGCCGCACCCAGCGGGCGGCCAGCCGGTTTGCCAGCCCGGTATGGGCATTGACCTCCATCACCACGATCGGAATCTTCAGCTGCGCGGCTGCCGCCAACGCCGGCCCGGACGCGTAACCGCCGATCCCAAGCACGACTCCGGCGCCGGCATCCCGCAAAATGCGGCGGCTGGCCAGAATGGCCGCGGGCAGCTCCATCACGGCACGGGCGGCCGCGCGCCAGCCTACGTTCTTGAGGCCGCTGACGTTGATCAAATGCAAATCGAAGCCGGCGGCGGGCACCAAGCGGGTTTCCACGCCGCGCGGGGTGCCGATGAACACAATCCGCCCGATGCCCCGCGCGCGCAGTTCCGCCGCCACGGCGAGACCGGGAATCAGATGACCCCCGGTGCCGCCGCCGGCAATCGCCACAGTGGTCTCGCCGAGAGTCGCCATAGGTACGAGTGTAGGGCGGCGCGTGCCGCCGCGGTGGGCCTTTGCGGCACCGTTCGCGGGCCGGTGCCCTGGCCGCCATCCGCCTCCGGCCAGGCTGGAACGGCGTGACTGGACACACGGCCAGAGGCCGGTACCCCACCAGGAGATTGCTGCAAGCCGGAGCTGGTGCTAGCGTTCTAAACAGTTGTACTTACCTCGGCGATAACGGGCCGGACCGATTCCATGAAGAAGCTCTTCGCTTTGGCCTCCTTTGCGTTGGCTGGACTTGCGCTCGCCGGCTGGCTGGCGCCGCGCGTGATTCTGCGCGCCGATGGCGCGCGCGAATACCACCGCGAACCCGACAACGCGCTGCGGCGCGCGGAATGGTTCTTGCGCGGCCGCAAGGCCCTCGACGGCCGGCCCATTGCGGCGCATCTCCTGGACGCGCTGGCGCAGCGGCGGCGCGTGCCGCTGGCGGCAGTTCCTGTGCCGCGGATGTTTTCCGCCACGCGCGGCACCGCCACGACGCTACCACCTCCAATTTCGACCAGCGGCAGTTGGACCGAACTCGGGCCCAGCCCGCAGAACGATATGGGCTTCGTACGCGTCTCCGGCCGGGTCACGGCGCTAGCCGTGGATCTGGTCAATGACCCCACCGGCAATACGGTGTACGCAGGCACGGCGTACGGCGGCGTTTGGCAATCGACCAACGGGCTCAGCGCCAACCCCATGTGGCGGCCGATCAGCGACGGCACGCCCAGCTTGGCGGTAGGAGCGCTGGCGCTGGACGCGAGCACGAATCCCGCGACCATCTATGTCGCGACGGGCGAACAGAACAACTCGATCGATAGCTATTACGGCGTCGGCATCATGAAGGGAGTGCCGAACATGACGGGCGGCTGGAACTGGACGTTGGTATCCAGTGCCGACACCGGCGCACACCCGTTGCTTGGCCTGGCGTTTGCCCGGATTTTGGTCGATCCGGTCAATCCCCAGATCCTCCTGGCTGCGGGCGGCAGCTCCACCGATCTCGCCGCCTTTTCACTCGCCAATTCGTACACGCGCGGCATCTACCGCTCCACCGACGGCGGTCAGACTTGGCAGCTTGCTTTCACGGTATCCGACGCGCAAAGCACGAACTATAGTTGCACCGATCTGGCCTACGATGCCGCCAACAAGGTCTATTACGCGGCCTTGCGCTCGCATGGCATCTACAAGTCGACCGATCAAGGCCAGACTTGGACGGCGGTGGCCGCGCCGTCGCCGTTCGTGGGGGGGACTAGCGTCAATATGGCGCAGTTCTTTCATCGCGCCGCCCTGGCGTTTACCAACGGCACGCTCTATGCGCTGATGAGCGATATTCAAGGCCTGCCGGCGACGCCGCAGCCATGTGCGGCGGGCCAGACCTCCGGCTGCGACACCGGCCTGGCCGCCTCCAAAGACGGCGGCGCGACCTGGCAGCCGGTGGCGATGCCGGTCTGCGGCACCTTGGCCTCGAACGGCGCGTGCTCCAACAGCGATCCGCTCTTCAGCAACGGCGGGGCGGACCAGGGCTTTTACGATATCTATGTCGCGGCGCCGCCGGGCGCGCAGGGTGCGCTGCTGGTCGGCGGAATCGACGTGTGGTCCACGCCCAACGCAACAGGGTCCACCACGACTTGGACCGACCTGACGCAGGCTTATCGCAGTTGCACGGCGGGAACGGTCTGCAGCGTCGTGCACCCGGATCAGCATGCCATCGCCTTCGTCAATGCCACGACCTGGTATATCGGCAACGACGGCGGAGTGTGGGCCACGACCGACTCCGGAGGCGGCACGAACGCGCAAGGGGGCGCCGGCGACTGGGCCAACCTCAACACCGATCTCGGCACGATTCAACTGATGGCGGCCGCCGCCGACCCCAGCCGGCCCGGCATTTACACCGGCGGCTCGCAGGATAACGGCACCGCCGGCAACGGCGCCGGCAGCGGCAAGGAATGGGGCGAAACTTGGTTCGGCGACGGCGGGTACGCCGCCATCGATCCGACGTCGCCCAATCGCTATTTCACGGAAAACTCCGACGGTGGGGGCGCCTCCGTGCCGATCATTCTGCGCTCGGACAACGCCGGCGTTCCGGGCAATTGCACCTGGCCGGGCGGCGACCTCTCGACGTGCAATCCCAGTTACAACCCGATCCTGACCACCGACGGCCTGCCGGAACTCGGATCGTTTTACATTCCCTACCAGCTAACACCCAACGACCCGGCCCAGATCATCTTGGGCACGTGCCGCGTCTGGAGTGGTCCCGCCGATGCCACGACCGCCGACGACGGCTGGCTGCCGATCAGTCCCGACTTGACCAGCCACAACTCGCCTGCCGGGACTTGCGGCCCTGACTACGTCCAAAACTTAGCGGTCGCGCCCAGCGATGCCGCGACCATTTACGCCGTGACGACCGATGGCCGCGTGCAGCGCACCACCAAGGCTTTCGATCTATCCCCCGCCTGGACCGATCTGACGGCGGCGCCTCTGCCGACCAACGGCAGCTTACCGTTCGGCGGCATCGCCGTCAGCCCGGATGATCCCAACACTGCCTACCTGGGCGTGCTGGGGTTCGTCAGCGGAAGCAGCTTTGGCCATGTCTATAAGACCGCCGACGGCGGCGCGACCTGGACCGACATCACCGGCAACTTGCCGGATTCGCCGGTGAATTGGATCCTTGTGGATCCGGAAATCCCCAATGACGTGTACGTTGCCACCGACGTGGGCGTCTTCGTCATCACTGACGGCGGCAGCGCGGGCAGCGCCGAAATCTGGCAGCAGCTCGGCAACGGCCTGCCGAACGTCGCGGTCTTGCAGTTGACGATGGATCCCTCGCGCAACGTCATCGCTGCCACCCATGGACGTGGCGCCTGGGCCATAGCCGCCTTGGGCACGCCCGCGGCGGATTTCACGCTGACCAGTCCCGCCGCCGTGCAGACGGTGGCCGCCAACGGTACCACCGCCAGCTTTACCATCGGCGCCGCCGCCCAAGGCGGCTTCAGCGGCACGATCGCGCTCAGTTGCGGCAGCGGCGTAACCTGCGCGTTTTCGCCGGCCAGCATCACGCCGGGACAGACCAGCACGCTGACGGTTAGCGGTCTCTCCAGCGTCAGCACCAGCTCGGTTTCCGTGCAGGTACTGGGCGCGAGCGGCGGCACGACCCATTCCCTGAACCTCACGGTCGCGCCGGGAACGTTCAGCATGTTCGTCAGCCCGGATCAAAACTCGATCAACGCGGGCGCAAGCGTCAAGGCGACAGTAACCGTCACGCCCCAGCCCGGCTTCAGCGGCAGCGTCGCCCTCGCCTGCACCGGCGCGCCGACGAACGGCACCTGCACGCTGAATCCCACGAGCGTGACCCTCAGCGGCGGCACGCCGCAGCAAGCGACGCTGACCGTCGCCACCAATACCGGCGCCTTGCCGCCGCTGCCCGGCGCTCCCAATTTCTGGCTTTTCGGCCTGCTGGCCGCCGCGTTGGCGGCTCTCGCACTGGCAATGGCGGCGTGCCGGCGGCGGGCCGCGTGGCTGCTGCCGGCGGTACTGCTGTTGCTGCTGCTGGCGGCGGGCTGCGGCGGCGGCGGCACCGTGCTCCCGATCCAAAACAACGGCGCGCCGACGCCTCCGGGCACCTACCGTCTCACCGTGACCGCCACGGCGGGAGCCGTGACGCGCACGCAAATCGTGACCGTGACCGTCCAATAGCCGCGCCCGCGCTGCGGCCCCGGCTCAAGCACTGCGCCAAGCCGCCGCGTTAGCGGTTACGGGCGCGGCGACGGAAGGCGTCCAGGCCGGGCGGAACGCGATCGAGCGCACCGAGACGGCGCTGGTAATCGAGCGCGCGCTCGGCGAAGGCCAGCGCCAGCGCGGCGATGCCGCCGTGCAGCTCGCCACCGCCGATGAGCGCCGCCGATTCACCCTCGAAAGGCAAAGCGATGGCGTCGAGCCCGCAGGCGCGCGCCATGCCCTCCCATTGGCCGGGCCGCAGATAAAGCCGTGTGAGTGGATCGTGGCGCGCCCAATCGCCGCGCTCGTGGAAAGCGGCGATGCTCGAGACGAATACCGCCCGGCGCGCCACGCGCGCCAATTCCACCAGCGCTGCCCTAGCGCCGTCGGCATCGAGATACTGCAACGCCCCGTTGCACCAAACTAGGTCGAAGCCGGCGGCGCGGAACGGCAGCGCCGCGATGTCGCCGCGCACGGTGCGCTCCCCGCCCGCGCGGCGGCGCGCCTGCCGGACGGCGTAGGCGCTGTAGTCGAGGCCGGTCACGGTCAGCCTGAGGCTGAGGCGAGCGTATTCGGCCAGTGCACCCTTGCCGCAACCGGCGTCGAGCATGGTTTCTGCTTCCGCGAGCTCGGCGAGAGCGGCGAGCTGCGCCTGCACGATCGGAAAATAGGCGGGAAAGTACCCATAGCCGCGAACTTCGTCGCCGCCCTTCAGCCCGGGCGCGAAATGGGGATCTTCGAAGTAACGCTCTTCGAAATCGCGGCGCGCGGGCATGGTTCATTTTCGCGCACGGCACGTGCGCCCGGAGGACACCGCCCGCGCGGCTAGAAGTCGGCGGACCAGAGGTAACGGTCGTGGCGGGGAGGAAGAAACGGCGTTTCTTGTTCCGCGTGCCATTGCCGCGGCGCGGGCAGCGACGCCCGCCTCGCAACCTGGGACGCGGCGGGCGGCGCCGGTTCGGCGGACCACGCTGGCCACAGCGGCACGCTCGCGGCGGCGGCGGAAGCTGCGATCAAGAATTCGCGGCGCCGCACCAGCATCGCTACTCCGGCAGCGCGCTCAAGCGGCGGGTGCGACCCCACGCCGAGCGCAAAGCGATGGCCCGTGGAAAGCCGCCCAGCGCGCCGCGCGTGATCGTCAGCGCTTCATAGTAGTCGGCGTAGCGAAAGGACGAGAGGCCGCCGCGAAACAGCTCGTAGGATTGCGCGGCAAAGAGCCAAGTGTCGTAAACATCGGTGCAGTCGAGGTAGGTATCGGGTTCGAACTGCTTGGCGTCTTCCCAATTCTCCGCATAGAACAGCTCGCGAACCGCGTGCGCCGGCCCCGCCGGCCGATCGATCGCCGGCAAGCCGGCGTAGAAGATCGCGTCGTTGACCAGGTAGTGGGTGTTCTGGTGGTCCTTGTGACTGCTGCCGCCCCAATGGGTGATGACGACGGAGGGGCGCACTTCGCGGATGACATCGCAGATCTTGAGCGCGACCTCATCGTTATAGGGCAGCAACGCGTCGGGATAGTCGAAGTAGCGCATGCTGGCGCCGAGCCGCTGCGCGGCGGTCTCCGCTTCGCGCTTTTTTTGAATGGCGTAAGCGGCGCGCGACAGCCGGGGATGGCCGGCTTCGCCCAAGGTCAGGTGCAGCAGCGCCGCGTGCCCGCCGCGCCGCACCGCCGACGCCAGCGCCTGGCCACAGGTGAACTCCATATCGGCCGCGTGCGCGCCGATCGCGAGGACCGTTATCGGCATGTTCTAGGACTCACGGTTTTCCGAGCCTCCGGCGCCACCGTGCGCGCCGCCATCGGAGCCTCGCAGGGAGGCCAAAGCGGCGGCGCGGCCGGTTACTTTTGCGACGCGCTGCCGGCGCCGGCGCCAGCGGGCCGGAATCGCTCATCGGCCAGCGTGACGTTGGCGCGGATGCTGTCGAATTGGAACGTGCGCGCATTCTCGGCGCCCGCCACACGCACGCTGAAGGGCAGCTTGACCCCCTGTACGTCGCGATAATCGGAGTAGTCGGTTGCTTCCGGCAGTGCGCCCAGCGGCGTGCGCTGGAAGGTCTCGACGCGCAGCAGCAGGCCGTTTGCGGCATCGAAGTCCAGCAGCTCGAAGCCGCCCTGAGGGCGGCGTGCCGCCACCCGCCAGGCCGCCCGTCCGTTGACCTCTTCGCTGCCGAGGACGCGCATCCCCTGCGTCCCGTGCTGCAGCGCCAAGGCGATTTCCAGCGGCGCTGGCGGGCCTGCCGCGCGCGCGCCAGCGCCGCTTTCGGTGCGCGGCGCGCCGTCGCCCTCCTGTTCCCAGGCCGTGGCGCCGTCGAAGCCTTGCCGCCGCACCCCCTGCTCCGATTGCAAGACGATGAGCTCTTTATCGGGAAGCTTGCGGTCGATCTCGACCTTCATGGAGCCGCGCGGCGTCACCAGCGTGCCGATCTTCACGAGGCTTTGAATCGCCGCGATCGCGTCCGCGCCGCCCAGCGCCGCGACGTATTGGGTCACGATCTGGTCGGGGCTGGGGCGGGCGCCCGCGGGTGCGCTTGCCGCCGGGTGCGCCGCCGCTGTCGTCGCGCCGGCGATGGGCGGCACGCCCTGCGGATGGGAGGATCCGCGATGGCAGGTGTAGCAACTGATCTCGGGCCGGCCGTTGAATGTGCTCTTGTTGGCGGCGAAGACCATCTGCATCATGCGCCGCGCCGTTTGCTTGTGCTCGGTGTCTTGGCTGAAGTTGCCTTCGACATGGCAAAAGCTGCAGCGAACGCCGAGCGCGACGGTGATATAACGCATCGTCGGCAGCAGTTCGCCGGCGGGAATGTCCTTGAGCACTTGAATATTCTTGAATACCTCGCCGGCAGTCTTGCCCGCAGGGGCATCCATCCCCTGCGCAAGACCGAACACCGACAGGAAAAGAATCAACGAACCAATCACCGCCGCTCGCCTTGGCATTCCCATCTCCTTGACCGCGAATCACTGAGAGTTTACTGCAAAGGCCCGCGCGCGCGGCACGATAAGGCGAGCGTCGGCGCGCAGTGCGACAGGGCGGCGCCCGGACTTCCTCCTGCTGGCGCGCCAGCGCGCCGGCGGCCTGCCAGTATGCCAACGCGGCGACGGCCCCACGCCGGCACGCAGACATTGAGGCGATGGGGCCGGATTCGGCGCTCGAACGGGCCGGTATCTGCCCACTTGGGGAACAGCGGTAGGAGCGCGCGGAGCGCGGTCAGGCGATGGAGGCGCGCGCAAGGCGCTGGCCGGCGAAAGCAGCGGCGGCCGCGCCGGCGCGGCTCTTGGCCTCCGTCAACAGAGCGATCAAGCGAATCGACGATGTTTCGGTTTCGGAAAATGCCAGCGCCCGTTGCGGCCGTAGCACCGCCAAGAGCATCTCGTCGCCTTCGAACTGAAATGGAGCGGCGACGCACGGGCAAAGCGGGGGATAGATCTGGCCGCCGAAAAGAGCCTCCGACTTGCCCACCCAAACCTGGCGGGACGACAACGCCTGGAAGGCCGCGGCGCCGAGTTCCACGCGCGCCGTCAAGTTGCCGAAGAGCTTCACGCGCCGATTCTCTTCCAACATGGCCACCCAGACGGCCGCGCCAGGGCAGGCCTCTTGCACCAAGCGGCGCACCTCGTTCCAAACGGCCTCGCGGCTGGGGAAGGCGGTCGAGAAGTAATTGAGCGCCTCGACCGGCCAGTCCTGTCGCGGCTGACGGTAATCAAGAACCTTCAGCATCAGCGCGCGCGCGGAATGGACCTCGGCCTTGAGGTAAACGTTCTTCAAGGCGTCCTTGGCGGTCTCATACGAAATGCCCAGATCCTTTGCGATCTCCTTGACGGTTTGCGCGCGCATGACACCGTTGACCACATGGCGTTCACGCGGCGTCAAACGCAGCAAGATGGAATGGTTGTGGGAATTTTGCAAAATGTCCATGGCTCAACCTCTGCATGATGCTCCCGGTATTCGGGGAATCACATCAATCCCCCCAAAAAGGGCGTAATCCAAGGGATCACCTTAGGTGGGAGTAGAGCGATGGAGGTAGTCGGGTTGGCACGGGTTTCGGCGACCCCGAAGGATGCAGGAGCGCCCTTGAGGAGATGGCAGGCTTGTCGCTTGTCAGTCTATCCAACCCAAGGAGCGGCTGACAGCGCGGGCCCAAGAGCGGCGAAGGGCGACGCGCTGCCCCGCCGCCATTGCCGGCAGCCATTGTCGGCCCACGGCGCCGGTCCAGCCGAGCTCCTGCGGGTCGCCCGTGCACCCGGCGCCGACAGCGGCGGCAAGCGCCGCGCCCAGCGCTGTGGTCTCCTTCATGGCGGCGCGTTCTACCGGCCGGCCGAGCAAATCGGCTTGGAACTGCATCAGCAGATCGTTTTCGACCATGCCGCCATCGACGCGCAAGCGCGCCAGCGCCAATGAGGCCTCTTGTTCCATGGCCTCGACGACATCGCAGGTCTGAAACGCCGCGGCTTCCAAAGCGGCGCGGGCGATATGGCCGCGATTGGCGGCGCGGGTCAAGCCGCAAATGACGCCCCGCGCGGAAGCCTTCCAGTAGGGGGCGTACAAGCCCGAGAACGCGGGCACGAAATAGACGCCGCCGTTATCCGCGACCGTGCGCGCCAAGTCCTCGATTTCGGCGCTGGCGCCGATGAGGCCGAGGTTGTCGCGCAGCCATTGCACGAGCGCGCCGGCAATGGCGACGCTGCCTTCGAGCGCGTACTGCGCCGGCTGCGCGCCCCAGCGATACGCGACCGTCGTGATAAGTCCATGCGTCGAGGCCACCGGTTGGGAGCCAGTATGGAGCAACAGGAAGCAGCCGGTGCCGTAGGTATTCTTGGCATCGCCGGACTGCCAGCAGCCCTGTCCCACCAAGGCGGCTTGCTGATCGCCTAATATGCCGGCGATGGGAACGCCTTGGATCGGCGCGACCACCGCTTCTCCATAGACCTCCGCGCTCGAGCGGATCGGCGGCAGCAGCGCCGCCGGGATCGCCAGCTCGGCGAGAATGCCCTCGTCCCAGGCGAGCGCCCGCAGACTCATCAATTGCGTCCTGCTGGCGTTCGTGACATCGGTGGCGTGGACGCCTCCGGCCGGTCCGCCAGTGAGACGCCAGAGCAGGAAGGTATCCACCGTGCCAAAAAGCAAGCCGCCGCCGGCCGCGGCCTGGCGCGCTCCGGGCACATGATCGAGCATCCAGCGCAGCTTGAGCGCGCTGAAATAGGTCGCGAGCGGCAAACCGGTCTGGGCGCGGAAGCGATCTAACCCCGCCTCGCCGTGCGCCAGGTCGGCCACCATGGGTTCCACCCTCATGTCTTGCCAGACGATCGCGGGACACACGGGCTCGCCGGTGTCGCGGCGCCACAACAGCGTGGTTTCCCGCTGGTTGGCGATGCCGATCGCGCGCAAATCGCCGCCGCTTAATCCCGCGCCGCGAAGCGCCTCCGCGATCACCGCCTGAGTGTTGCGCCAGATCTCTTCGGGATCGTGCTCGACCCAGCCTGGCTGGGGGTAGAACTGCCGGTGCTCGCGCTGGGCGCAGGCGACCACGCCTCCGGCGCGATCGAAGATCAGAAACCGCGTGCTGGTGGTGCCTTGATCGATCGCGCCGAAATAGCGAGGCGGCATGCCTCGGAATCTTACTGCAAGTACAAAGGCGCGTTCAGCGTGATGGTCATGGGCGTGCCTGCGGGCAGATCGAGCGAGCCGCTGCGGCTGGCCAAAACCACCCCGAGGCCGGCGCCGGCAGCGGTGCCGATCGCCGCCCCTTTGCCGCCGCCGATGATCGCACCCAGCAGCGCGCCGACGGCGCCGCCTGCCGCCACGTTGCCCACGGTGCTGCGCGTGCGCGACTGCTGCACGCCGCCCTCGCTGTTGGCGCTAGGCTTGCCTTGAATGACCTGCCCGACTCCGCCTTGCGGGTTGACGCCGGAAACGCTGGCCGACAGCGAAGCTGAGTGGCCGTCGGGCAGCCGCAGTTGCTGAAATTGCAGTTGCAGAGTCGAATTGCCGGTCAAGCCTCCGGATTTCGTGACCGAGCCGACCTGACCCATGACGACGCTTCCGGTCGGAATCAACTCTTCACCATTGGGACCCACCACCGGCTGGGTTACCGTCGCCGTGAAGGGCTCGCCGGAGGTGCTGCTGTTCGAGCTCAGGGAATCGTCGAGCTTCAAGTGCAGCACGGTGCCGGCGGGAACGGTGCCGGTCTGCCGCTGGCCGGCCAGAGGCGCCGAGGGATTCGCCGCAGGCTGGCTGCCGTAGGTGCCCGCGGGTTGGGCCTGGGGATTCTCGGGACGCCCGTAATAGCCGTCATCGTAACCGCTTTCGAAGCCGGCACGATAGTTGAAGCGGTAGGTCTGCAGCGAGACGCCGGAATCGGGGCTGTATCCCTGATTGCCGTTCGCGTACTCGGGATGACTGATGTAGTCGAAGGGAATGCCCTTCATCGCATCGGCATGGCCCTGCTGATAACCGGTCTGGTAGCCGAGCTGCCGGATTTGCTGTTGCTGCTGAACGGTAAGTGGTTGGCCGGTTTGGTTCTGGCTCGGATTCTGCACCGGTGCCTGAGCCGGCGCTACCCCGGTCAGGCCGAATCCGGTCAGACCAGCGATCAAAGCCGCCGACAAGAAGAGACTGCGCATGATATTTCCCTCTTTGAATTCGAGGCTGGCAGCCGGGTTTAGGTTGGCCGCTGGGATCCCAAGCGCAGCACGCGCCGCAGTTCCCGTGCCACGCCCAGCAAGAGCCGAACGTCGGGGGAGGAGAGCTGCCAGCGCGCCAGCATCGCGCGCAAGCGGCGGGTCTGACTGGCGCGATGCAGAGGGCGAAAAACGCCGAGATGCTCAAGCAGCGGCGTCCAATGCTCCACCAGCCGCTCGCGCTCGCCGAGCGCCGCCAAGGGAGGGGGTGGGCCGGGCGGCGGAACCGAAAGGGAGCCGGCGCGCCGCAGCTCATAGCAACAAAGCGCCACGGCCTGTCCCAAGTTCAAGGACGGCGCCGCTTCCACTGTGGGCAAGCGCGCCAGCCGCCGGCAATAGCTCAGGTCTTCGACGCGCAGGCCGGTCTTCTCCGAGCCGAAGAGCAGCGCACAAGGCTGCGGCGGCAGGCTTGCCGCGACTTCCGCCCATGGCTCGAGCGGCAGCGGCGGCGTGCGGTTGGTGCCGGCGGTCGTGCCCACCACCATGGCGCATTCTGCGACGGCGGCGGCAACGCTCTCGAATTGCCGCGCCTTCGCCAGCACGGCAGCGCCCGCGCGCGCCGAGCGCGCCTGCCGCCAAGCCTCGTCGTAGGGCGCCACCACGGCCAGATCGTCGAAGCCGAAATTCGCCATGGCGCGGGCGGCGGCGCCGATGTTGAGCGGATTGCGCGGCTGGACGAGAACGATGCGCAATGAGACAGGCACGGCGCTTAGAATGGCACAGCGCGCGCGCGCGGCGGATCGGCGTCACGCCACGCCGGCGCTTTGCTGCGGCTGTGCGCCCCAGGCGAGGCGGCGGTAGAGCGCGGCATATTCGGCGGCGGTGCGCGCCGCGTCGAATTCCCGCTCGGCGCGGCGGCGGCACGCGCCCGGCTCGATCGCCGACGCCAGCCCGGCGGCCTCGCACAGCTCCTCGAGCGAATCGGCGAGCAGACCGGTTTCGCCGTGGCTGACGATTTCCGGCAGTGCGCCGCGCGCGCAGGCCACGACGGCTCGTCCGCAGGCCGCCGCCTCCATCGCCACCAGCGAGCTGGTCTCCTCCGCCTGCGCGGGAATCAAAACGGCGCGGCATTGCCGCAAGACCTCGCGGCGCTCGGACGCGTTGGGCGCTTGCAGCCAGCGAATGTCGCCCCCCAGCTGCGGCGCGATGCAGCGGCGAAAATACGCCACATGCTCCGGAAACGGATGCAACGCGCCGGCCAAGATCAGGGGCCGGCGCAGGCGGCGCGCGGCGTGGATCGCCCAGTGCGGCGCTTTCTCCGGGCAGATGCGCCCGAGAAACAAGAAGTGTTCGCCGGATGCGTCGTCGCTGGGCGTAAACCAGCGCAAATTGACCCCATTGCCGATCCAACCGGCACAGCGAGGATGGGCGGCATAGTGGCCGTGCTGCGTGCGGCTCACGGCTTGCAGCCACACGTTGGCGGGCAAATGGTCGAGGAAATCCGGAGGATAGTGCGAGGCGGGAAGATGCAGAGTGAACAGCACCGGCAGCCGCGTCAGGTGCGCGCGGCGATACCAGCTTCCGCCCTGGTTGTGAACCAAATCGTAGCCGCCGCGCGCAAGCTCGGCTTCCACGGCGGCATTGTGCCGAGCGTCGAATTCCGCCTGGCCCGCGGCATGCACCAGGTGCTCGGCCCGCAACGGGTGCGCCCAGTATCCGGCATTGGTTGCGATCAGCCGCCCGGGCACCCGGCTTCCCGCCGCCGCCACGGTGGCGCAATCCAGCGAATGGCGATGGGGAGACCGGGAAAATTCCTCGAGCAGCGTGGAAAGGAGTTGCTCGGTCCCGCCGCACGCATCCGGCGAAACCTGCGTCAGCGGATACGCGACGTTAAGAACACGCAACCGGCGCAATCTCGGCCTCGGTGTTTCGGGAATTCGGACTTGCGGCCCGCCGCGGTGAAACGGAGTGCAAAAAGCGTTGAAAGGCAGCGCAGGGCTCGGCGGCCGCTACCGGCCATCCCCAGAGCGTCCAGACGGGCACGCCTTGGCCTCCCGGCCGGGAATAATCATGGCGGGGAAGCGGCCGCACATGCTCGCACGGCGCGTCGAAGGGCGCGAGGGTCATTCGTTGCGAATGGTAACAGGCCAACGCTCGCCGCTTCGACTGGCGGGTGGCCGCGGAAAGCCGCCAATGCCGCCAAGCGCCTCCCTGGGGCTGCAAGAAGCGAACCTGCGTGCCCAGGGCGGTATAGAGCGCGTACTCCCACACCGCGCCCCGCCCGAAAGCCGCGGCGGCGAGAAAATTGGCGGAGTCGTGATCGGGATGGCCGCCTTCGTACGCGGGCGCCCAGATCCTGCGGGGCCGCAACCGCACCGCAAGCCGGGAAAGGCAGCCCGCGGCCGCGCGAAGATGTCGATGCAGTTCTTGGTCTGGAAACGGCGCGAAGAACAGTTGCGACGGCCGCAATCCATACACGCCCGCCGCGCGGCACGCTTCCCGCCGGCGCGCGAGCTGATAGGCGGCGAGGCGACCACGGAAGTCCGGGGCGCGGTAGCGAACATCCCGGGGGGCGCCGTCGGTCAAAAAACAAATCGCGAATCGATGCCGGCGCGCGTGCGCCGCCAGCCAGCCGCCCAGTCCCGCGGTCTCATCGTCGGGATGCGCGGCGATCACCAAATGAACCATGAGGGGCGCCCATGACGGCAGAACGCGGCCGTTTCCTTCCGCGAAGATGCCAAATCGCCGCGGGCTGTTTTATACTGCCCCGTGCTCGATCCGATCCTGTCCTACGTCCAAAGCTGCCAAACGCGCTTCCTCGACGAACTGATCGAGTTTCTTCGCATTCCCAGCATTAGTACCCTGCCAGAACATCGCGCGGACATGGATCGCGCGGCGGTTTTCGTGCGTGCCCAGATGGAAGCAGCCGGCCTCGAGAACTGCCGGATGATCGCCACCAGCGGTCCTCCTTTGGTCTATGGCGACTGGCTGCACGCTGCCAATGCGCCCACCATCCTCTGCTATGGCCATTACGACGTGCAGCCGCCCGATCCGTTGCCGGAATGGTTGAGCCAGCCCTTTGACCCAACGCTGCGGGACGAGCAGATTTACGCGCGCGGCGCTGCCGACGATAAAGGCCAAATGTTTGGATTTCTTAAAGCGGCCGAGGCCTGGTTGAAGACCGAATCCGGCCTTCCGGTGAACCTGCGCGTCTTAATCGAAGGCGAGGAGGAGGTCGGCGGCGCGGGCATCGAGCAGTTCGTGCGCGATCATGCCGGCGAGTTGACCAGCGATGCGGTGCTGGTCTGCGACACGACAATGTTCGCTCCCGATTTGCCCACTATCGACGTGGGGCTGCGCGGCATGGTTTATGCGGAAGTGCACGCGATCGGCGCCGCCAGCGACCTGCACTCGGGCCTATATGGCGGGGTGGCGCCCAACCCGCTGGAGGCGCTGGCGCGCATCATTGCGGAGTTGAAGCAAGCGGACGGCAAAATCTCCATTCCCGGCTTCTACGATCAAGTCCGCACGCCGTCGGTGGCCGAGCGCTCGAGTTGGTTGCGCTTGCCGTTCAACGAGGAAGAATACCGCCGCGGGGAAGTTCGCGCCGAGGCGTTGACCGGCGAAGTCGGCTATTCCGCCTTGGAGCGCACCTGGGTGCGGCCGACGCTGGAAGTGCATGGGATTCCCGGCGGTTTTACCGGCCAGGGGGCGAAGACCGTGATTCCCGCCCGCGCCGCCGCCAAGATCAGCATGCGCCTGGTTCCGGATCAAAGGCCCGCCGACATCTACGCCGCTTTCGAACGGCACGTGCAGGCGCTGGCGCCCAAAGGGGTGACGGTGACGACGAAGCTGTTGAACACGGCCGATCCCGTGGTCGTGGATCCGGATGATCGCTTCGTGCAGGCGGCTGCGGCCGCTTTGCACGAGGTTTTCGGCAAACCGCCGGTGTTCGTGCGCTCGGGAGGCTCAATCCCGATCGTGGCGATGTTCTCCGGAGTCTTGCACGCGCCCACGGTCATGATGGGGTTCGCGCTGGCCGATTGCGGCGCCCATGCTCCCAACGAGAAGTTGCCGATCGCGAACTACTACCGGGGCATTGCCAGCATCATTCGCTTTTTCGCCCACGCGGCGCGCTGAGCCGTGGCGTGGCGCGTGACAGCTCGCCGGGGGCGCGGAACCGCGGCTAGCCGAGGCTGGGAGCTTCCGAAGCCAAGCCGGCGGCGGGGACCGGCGCGGGCGCCCCCGCCTGGTCGCGGTATTGCAGACGGTAGAGCCGCCAATAAATGCCGTGCTGGCGCAGCAGCTCCTGGTGGGTCCCCTGTTCGCGGAGCACGCCCTTGTGCAGCACCAGGATCAAATCCGCGGTCTGAATCGTCGAGAGCCGATGCGCGATGATGATGCTGGTGCGGCCCGCGACCATGCGCGTGAGCGCGTGCCGGATCTTGAGCTCGGTTTCGGTATCCACGCTGGAGGTGGCCTCGTCGAGGATCAAGAAAGGCGGATTCGGCGCCAAGGCGCGGGCGAAACTCACCAGTTGCTTTTGCCCTGTGGAGAGGCCGGCGCCGCGCTCCCGCAGCATCATTTGCAGGCCATCCGGCTGGGCGCGCACGAACTCGCCCAGGTCCACTTGCTCCACGGCGCGCCAGATGGCCTCTTCGGTCAAGCTCGCATCGCCGAAGCGGATGTTGTCGGCGATCGTGCCGCTGATCAAATAGGGATCTTGCAGGACCACCGCAAATCGCCGGCGCAGCTCGTGTAAGTCGAGGTCGCGAATATCCACGCCGTTCAGCAGAATGCGTCCCCGCTGCACGTCATAGAAGCGCAGCAGCAGGCTGGTGATGGTCGTCTTGCCGGCGCCGGTATGGCCGACGATCGCCAGCGTCGTGCCCGGCTCGGCCACGAAGCTGACGTCGCGCAGCACCCAATTCTCGCCGTTGTAGGCGAACCAGACGTGCTCGAACTCGATGCGTCCCACGCCCACCGGCATCGGCACCGGATGCGGCGGCGAAGCCAAAGTGACCGGGGCGTCGAGCAATTTGAAGATGCGCTCGGAGCCGGCCATGGCGGTTTGCAGGATGTTGTATTTGTCGCTCAGATCCTGGATCGGCCGGAAGAAGCGCTGCGCGTACTGGATGAACGCGACGACGATGCCGATGGTCAGCGTGTTGTGCAGCACCCGCAGGCCGCCGAACCACAAAATCATGGCCACGGCGAAGGTGCTGAGAATTTCGACCATCGGATAATACAGCGCATAGGCGAACACGGCGTCAGCCCAGGCGTTGCGGTGTTCGTTGTTGATGGCGCGGAATTCGTCGAAGGCCACGCGCTCGCGGTTGAACACCTGCACCAAAGCCATGCCGCTGATGTGTTCTTGCAAGAACGTGTTGATGCCGGCTACCGCCAGCCGCACGCGCCGGTAGCTCTCCCGCACGGCGCGCCGGAAAATGCCGGTGCCGATCGCGATCAGCGGCACGACCGACAGCGCGATCAGGGAAAGCTTCCAATTGAAGCGGAACATGATGATGACGATCAGCGCCAGCACGAAGCTGTCGTCGAAAAACGCCACCAGCGCCGACGAGATCATGTCATTGATGGTCTCGACGTCATTGGTGACGCGCGTCACCAGCCGCCCCACGGGATTTTTATCGAAAAACGCCACCTGCAGGCGCTGCAAATGCCGGAACAGGTCGCGCCGCAAATCGTACATGGAATGC
>JAJPKR010000019.1 GCA_021323595.1 Terriglobia bacterium
GCGCGCGCCACATCCTGAAATGGAATGTCCTTGTCGCCCTTGACGAACATCACCTTTTCGGCGCGGGTCTTGTAAATGTTCTCGAGCTCCGGCCCCAGTTGATCCCAGCTCACCTGCGTCTGGTTGATCTTGACGATGGGACCTGCCGGGCCGCCGCCGTCGAGCACCTGCACGACGATCGTGCGGCTGTTGTCCTGCGGCTGTTCCTTCTTCTTCGGCGGCTGCGGCACGAGCGCGTTGAGCCCGTGGGGCGTCATCGGCGTGATCACCATGAAGATGATGATCAGCACCAGCATGATGTCGATCATGGGCGTAATGTTGATGTCCGAGGTGGGCCCGCTCCTGCCTCCACCGACGTTCATGGCCATGGCGAATTCTCCTTGGCGACGGCGCGCGCGATCGGCTCTAGCCGCCGCCGGTCATGGGAACGCCTTGGGCGTTCACCTGTTGCGTGATCATCCCGACCTTGTCACAGCCCGCCGAGCGCACCGCATCCACGACATTGGCGACGTCGCCGTACTGGGCGCGGCCGTCGGCGCGGATATAAACGGTCTTGTCGAGCCGATCTTGCAGCAAGTCCTTGACCTGATCGGGGACCTGATCCAAGTCGATCATTTTGTTGTTGAGAAAGACGCGGCCGTCGTGACTGATGCCGACGATGATCGCGTCGGTCTTGTTGGCCGCTTCCATCGGCACCGGATGCTGCGTGCGGGCGAGATCGACTTGCAAGCCCTTCTGCAACATGGGCGTGATCACCATGAAGATGATCAGCAGCACCAGCATCACGTCGCAGAGGGGCGTGACGTTGATGTCCGAGGTTACGTTGACGCTTGCGCGTGGCAAAGGCATTGCAAACTCCTCCGGGGCGGCCGGCCCGCGTCCAGCCCGCGCTCTGACGCGGGCCGGAGAGGCGACGGGACGCGAGCCGGCACCCGAGTTACTTGCCGCGGGCGGCGGTGCGGCCGCTGCGCTTCAGGAAATAGTCGATCAACTCGCTCGACGAGTTGTCCATCTCGACGTCGAAGGCTTCGACCTTGCCCGTGAAGTAATTGTAGGCCCACACCGCCGGGATGGCGACGAACAGGCCGATGGCGGTGGTGACCAGGGCTTCGGAAATGCCGCCCGCGACCGCGCCCAGGCCCGAGGTGTGCTCGGAGCTGATGTTCTGGAACGCGTGGATGATGCCCAGCACGGTGCCGAGCAGGCCGACGAACGGGCCGGTGGCGCCGATGGTGGCCAGCGATCCCAGGCCGCGCTTCAGCTCCGCGTGCTCAATGGCTTCGGCGCGATCCAGAGCGCGGCGCGAGGCCTCGATCTCGTCGCCGGAAAGATCCGGCGACTGCTGGTGCGCCTGAAACTCCGCCAGCCCCGCCGTCACCACCTTCGCCAGGTGGCTCTTCTTATTGCGCTCGGCGATCTTGATGGCCTCGTCCAAGCGGCCCTCTTTCAGCGCGCCCGCCACCGCCGGCGCGAACGAGCGCGATTGCTTGCGCGCGCCGCCGTACACCAGCCAGCGATCCACCATCACGCCGATCGAGATGACCGACATGATGAACAGGATGATGACGATGGCCTTGGCTTCCCAGCCCATCTGCTGCCATAGCGCCACCACGCCGAAGCTGGGCGCCCCGCCCTCTTGCAACAACGTCAGAAATGCGAAAAGCATTGTCCCTTCCTCTCCAAAAAGGTCGTTTGAAATTTTCCCTCGCGGGAGTCTTGATTCCCTTCTCGCTCGCTCGTGCTTTACCTCAGCTCAGCCGCATCAGCCGCTGAGCGTGAAATTCACCGTGATCTCCGTGTCCACTTCCACCGGCTGGCCGTTCAGCAGGGTCGGCCGGTAGCGCCAGTTGCGCACCGCCTGCATGGCCGCGCCGACCAGCATCGGGTGGCCGCGCACCAGCGACAGGTTCTTGATGGTGCCGTCCTTGGCGATGATGGCGTGCAGGACCACCGACCCTTGAATGCGCGCTTGCCGCGCCAAGGGCGGATACTGCGGCGGCGGGCACGAGATGCAATTCGCCGCTTGCACGTCGCCGCCGACGCGAATCGGGGCCGTGGGTACCGGCGGAGGCGGAGGCGGCGGCGCCGCCGCGCTGATGATGCCGCCCAACACGCCCCCGGCGCTGCCGCCCGCTACGCCGCCCACCACGCCGCCGGTCGAAGGCGGCGGCGGCGGCGCCGTATCTTTCACGATCGCAATCTTTTTGGGAATCACCTTCGGGGCCAGCAATTGGTTGTTCTGGAACTCGCTGACCATGCGGTGCACCACCACCTTGGGCGTGGGCGGCGCCGGCGGCGGAGGCGGCGGCGGCGGCGGCGGCGCGGTCAAGAACGCGCTCATCGCCGAGGCCGGCAGGACTTCGTAATAGAGCAACGGAATGACGACCAAGATCGCGATCACGCCCACCTGCAACAGTAGGGAGATGATCATGGTCAGCGGCTTTTTCGTCTTGCCCCGATTGCCCGATATGACTACGCTTTGCTCAAACATCGTTCCCGCGTCCCCCTGAGCCGGTTCTTAGCTAGCTAGCCACGGCTGCGCACCACGCTCTTCTCCGCGACCCGGCTGGCAGCACCGCCGGCTGCCCGCGCCGGCCGCTGCCGCCGGTTGCGCCACTCGATATAGGCGACCATCATCGGCGCCGCCACGGCAATGGACGAATACGTGCCCACCAAAATTCCGAACGTCATGCAAAACGAGAAGCCGCGCAAGACGTCGCCGCCCAGCACCAGCAGGGACAGGACCGACAAAAATGTCAGCCCCGAAGTCAGAATCGTCCGGCTCAGCGTCTGGTTGATGCTCAGATTCACCAAGTCGGGCAGCTTCTCGCGGCGCAGGATCTTCAAGTTTTCCCGCACCCGGTCGAACACCACGATCGTGTCGTTCATCGAGTAGCCGATCAGCGTCAAGAAGGCCGCGATCACGGTCAGCGTGATGGGCAGCTTGGCGATCGAAAACATGCCCAGCGTGATGAGCACGTCGTGAAACACCGCCACCACCGCCGCCAGGCCGTAAATCCACTCGAAACGGAATGCAATATACACCAACATGCCCACCAGCGCATAGAGAATTGCGCGGATGGCCTGCCCCCGCAGTTGTGAACCGACTTGCGCACCGATGATCTGCGCGCTGCGGATATTGAACGAGCCAATGAAAAAGTCCTGCTGCATCTGGCTGACCAGCGCCGGGCTCACGCCGGGAATTTGGTTCAGCGCCGCGAACGACGGCACCAGCCCGCCCCATTTGGTGTCGCGGTATTGGTGCAGGATCGTTTCCGCCAGCGCGTGATAGCGCGTCTCGGCCTCTTGTCCGCCCAAAACGCCCCAATGGTTGGGATCCTTTTGCAGCAGCCATTGCGTCAGCGCCTGCGGGCTGACGTTGTTCAGATCGGTCTTTTGGCTCTGTTCGCCCAGCGTCCGGTAGAGAGCGGCGAGAATCTCGTCGCGGCTGCGCTCGAGTTGGGCTTCGTTGAGCGCCGAAAGCGGCATCGAGATCAGCACCTCGTCGCCATTTCGCCCGCCCACCGGCTGCAGCGTGGTCTCCTTGAGGTTGGCCGCGTCCAGCCCGCGGCGCAACTGTTCGATCGGCGCCGCATGGCTGAATTTGACGTCCACGACCGTGCCGCCGGTGAAATCGATGCCCATCTGCGGACCATGGTGCAGGGCCAGCGACACCATGCCGACCACGAACAGGACCATGGTTAAAGTGAGGAAGTACCATTTCTTCCCGAGAAAATCGATGTTGGTGTCTTTAAAAAATTCCATGCTCACCGGCCTTGGCGCCCAAATCCCTTGCCATCCTCAAACCAGTTCTCGCCTGGGGCGCGGCCGGCCAGTGCCGCTTTCCCCATAGACCCCGCTCCCGGCCCATTTGTTCCGTCCCTCGCAGGCCATTGATCCCCAGTACGTTAGCGGCTAGATGCTGAGCGCAGCGCCGCGCGGCATGCGCTCCAGAACGTAATCGAAAATGACGCGCGAGACGAACACGGCCGTGAACAGGTTGGCGATCAGACCCACCGTCAACGTCACCGCGAAACCCTTGATCGGTCCGGTGCCGAACAGGAACAAGATCACGGCGGAAACGACAGTCGTAACGTGAGTATCGAGAATGGTGATGAACGCTTGCCGGAAGCCGATATCCACGGCCGCCGGCACGCTCTTCCCGTGGCGCAACTCCTCCCGTATTCGTTCGAAGATCAGCACGTTGGAATCCACCGCCATGCCGATGGTCAAGATAATGCCGGCGATGCCGGGCAGCGTCAGCGTCGCCGAAACCCACGCCATGTAGGCCATCAGAATGATCAAATTCAGAATCAGCGCCAGCACGGCGTTGATGCCGGCGCCGCGGTAGTACACCAACATGCAAAAAGCGACGACCAGAAATCCGGTGATGGCGGCGACGATGCCGTCATGGATCGAATCGGCGCCCAGCGAGGGGCCGACCACCTCTTCGTCGAGATAGCTGAACGACGCCGGCAGGGCGCCGGAACGCAGCACCAGCGCCAGATCGTGCGCCGATTGCGGCGTGAAGTTGCCGGTGATTTGCCCTTGCTCATCGATCCGGCTCTGAATGACCGCCGCTTCCTTCACGCGATTGTCCAGCACCACCGCCAGCTGCTTGCCGATGTTGCGGGCGGTGAAGCTGCCGAAGCGCCGGCCGGCGGCGCGCGTCAGCGTGAAGCCCACGGCCATGGCGCCGCCGCGCGACATATCGGTTTGCGGCTGCGCGTCGCGCAAATCGTTGCCGGTGACCACGGCGGTGCGCTGCAAAACGTACCACTGCTCGCCGCTGCTCTCGCCCACGTTGCCGCCCGGCACCAGAATCGAATCCGCCGGCAGCACGCCGCCGTATTGGGCTAGCGCCGAGGCTTGATCGGGAAACGGCCCGCCCTCCACGAGGTGGATCGAGAGCTGGCCCGACTGCTGCATCACGTTGCGCACGCGCGCGGGATCGTCAATGCCCGGCAACTGCACCAGGATTTGATAGGCGCCCAAGCCGTGCTGCTGCACCGTCGGCTCGGTGACTCCGAGCTGGTTGATGCGATTGCTGATGGTCTCGATAGTTTGCTGCAAGGCCCGATCCTTGATCGCCGCTACCGCCGTGGGCTTGAGATCCAGCTCGTAGCCGGTGGCGCTGCCCGGGATCGGACGCAGTTCGTAATTGCTGCCGAGATCGTTGTCCACGATCGAGCGGAGATCGCCTGCCTTGTCGGGCGGCAGGTTTTGCACCAGGATGCGCTCCGGATGGTTCTGCGGGTCGGGCTTGGTGACGGTGGCGGCGATGCCCTGCTTGCTGAAGGCGTCTTGCAAGTGGCCCATCGCCTGATCGGTCTCGGCGTTCACGGCGTCGTTGACGTGCACGCCCAAAATCAGGTGCGTGCCGCCTTGCAGATCGAGGCCGAGATGGATGCGCTGGATGGTGGAGGCGAGAATCGCCTTGCCGCTGAGGCCGTTGGGAATCCCGGTGATGCCGAGGATGCACACCAGCACCACGACCACGATAAAAATCGTCTTCCAGCGCAAATTTCGCTTCATCTCGAAATCCTTCCCGATCCGGCCGCCCTCCGGACGATCGCGCCGGCCCGCGAGCCGGTGCGCAATGCGGCGCCTACTTCTCTTCCCCCTCCACGTGCGCGACGGCGCTGCGCAGGACCTCCATTTTGAGCTGGTCGGGGGGCACGCGCAGGTGAATCGAATCGTTCTTGATGCTGACGATGGTGCCGCGAATGCCGCCGGTGGTGACCACGCGGTCGCCGTTCTTGAGCGCCGCATGCATTTTCTGAACGCGGCGCTGGCGGCGCTGCGCCGGCAGGATCAGCAGGAAATAGAAGATCGCGAAGACGGCAACGATCATCAACAAGCCGATCGAGTTGCCGGCCGCGGGAGCGGGCTCCGCTGCCACAAGACTGATAAGAGCGGTGAACAACTGCTTCGATCCTAAACTGCCGAAGATGACTGCACCGTTGCCGCGGACGAGCTCGCCAGGAATGCGAAAGATCGAGAGTGCGCGACCCTCCGCCGCTCAAGGCTGGAGGCCCGCGGACCCGGGCGCCGGCAGGCGCGCGGCAGCATGCATGGGGAGAAACTCCCCAAGTTCGATAGCATGACGGACTTGCCGCATCGTGTCAAGGTAGTGATGCAGGTTGTGGTAGGTATGCAGCATGGCCGCCAGCACTTCCCCGCTCTGGAATAGATGCCGCAGGTAGGCGCGGCTGTAACGGCGGCAGACGGCGCAGGCGCATTGCGGATCGAGCGGTCCGGGATCGCGGGCGTGGCGGGCGTTCTTGATGGAGATGGTGCCCTCGGACGTGAAGGCCTCGCCGTTGCGGCCGTTGCGCGTGGGCAGGACGCAGTCGAAAAGGTCGATGCCCATTCCGGCGTAGCGGATCAGCTCTTCCGGGCGGCCGACGCCCATGAGATAGCGCGGGCGGTCCGCGGGCAACTCCGGCGCGGTCGCGGCCACCACCGCGGCGGTGAGCGCGCGCGGCTCGCCCACCGAAAGCCCGCCGATCGCGTATCCCGGCAGATCGAGCGCGCGCAAGCGCGCGGCGCATTCCCGCCGCAAAGTCTCGTGCATCCCGCCCTGCACGATGCCGAAGAGCGCCTGCTCGGCCGGCGGCGCGGCGCCGCGGCGGATCGCGGCGCCGCGCCCGGCTTCCTCCCAGGCGCGGCGGCAGCGCTCGGCCCACCGCAACGTGCGCTCCATCGAACGCCGCGCAGCGGCCTCGCCGGCGGGATAGGCGGTGCACTCGTCGAAGGCCATGATGATGTCGGCGCCCAGCTCCATTTGCACCTGGGTCGCCAGCTCGGGCGTGAGCCGGTGCGCGGCGCCGTCGAGATGGGAGCGAAAGGTGACGCCCTCGTCATCCACTTTGGCCAGCGCCGCCAGGCTGAAGATTTGATAGCCGCCGCTGTCGGTGAGCATCGGCCGCGGCCAGGCCATGAAGCCGTGCAGGCCGCCGAGCTCGCGAATCAGCTCCGCGCCGGGGCGCAGAAACAGATGATAGGTGTTGGCGAGGATGATCTCCGCGCCCAGCGCCTCGAGGTCGGCTTGGCTGGCGGCCTTGACGCTCGCGCGCGTGCCCACCGGCATGAAGGCGGGCGTCTCGATCGTGCCGTGCGGGGTGTGCAGCCGGCCGCGGCGCGCGCCGGTCGCCGCATCCTGCGCCAGAACCTCGAAGCGAAACCCCGCCATCAGCCGTGATTGCCGGCGCGGATCAGCGAAAGGAACTCGTTGCGCGTGTCGGTGCAGGTGCGGAACAGGCCCAGCATGGACGAGGTCACGGCGGCGGAATGCTGCTTCTCGACCCCGCGCATCATCATGCACAGGTGCCGGCACTCGATCACCACGCCCACGCCTTGCGGCTGAATCAAGTTCTGGATGGTCTCCGCGATCTGCGTCGTCAGCCGCTCCTGAATCTGCAAGCGGCGGGCGAAGACGTCCACGATGCGCGGCAGCTTGCTCAGGCCGATGACCTTGCCCTTCGGCAAATACGCGATATGGCAGCGGCCGAAGAAGGGCAGCATGTGGTGTTCGCAAAGGCTGAACACTTCGATATCCTTCACGATCACCATGGCGTCATAAGCGACCGGAAAGAGCGCGCCGTGCAGCAGTTGCTGGAGATCGGCGCGATAGCCGCTGGTGAGAAAGTCCAGGGCCTTGGCCACGCGCTCGGGCGTGCGCGCCAGGCCTTCGCGTTGCGGGTCTTCGCCCATGCGCAGCAGCAACTCGCGCACGAGCTCAAACGCCGAGGGATCGCTCAGACCCCCGCTCGGGGCGAGAACCAATTCCTCTTTAGCCATCCTCATATGGTAGCGCCCGCGGCTGCGGCGCGACCCGGCCTTTCCACTGCGCCGGCCGGCGCGCGCGCCACCAGATGGCCGCGACCAAGGCATTGGCCGGCAGCAGCCACGCCGCGCCATCGCGTCCGGCACGCCGCTGGCGGCGCGCGTAACGCACGTGCTCGAACGCCACATAGGCCGCCGCCAGGGCCGCCAGCCGCGGCCGCCGCATCACCCAGGCCCCCAGGGCGAGGCCGGCGCCGGCCAGCGGCGCGACGAGCGGCGCCAGCCCGGCTGCGGTCGGCGGCCCGAACAAGCCGACGAAATTCTTGCTCCAGCCCGCCGCCAGTTCGTCCCACCCGCGATACATGCGTGTCGCGACGCAATCGCGCCCGTCGCCGAAACGGTAGCGCAGGCCGGCGGCCTTGATCCGCCGCGCCAAGGCCACGTCTTCCAGCCATTCCCCCGCGATCGCGGCGTGGCCGCCCAGCGCGAAATAATCGGCGCGGCGGATCAAGATGAACTGGCCGTTGGCGGCGGCGCAGGGATCGGCGGGATCGTTGACGCGCGCCGGCGGGAACCGGCGATCGAGCAGATCGAAGACGCGCGCCTGCACCGCCCGCTCCACCCAGCCTTCGGCCCTTTGCCGCGGCGAGAGCGAAAGTGAGGCCAGGCCGTCGCGCTCGATTTCGCGCCAGGCGCGCTCCAAACCGCCGGGCAGCAAACACGCGTCGGCATCGAGAAACAGCAGCCACGGCTGCGTCGCGTGCTGCGCCGCTTGCCACAACGCGTAGTTCTTGCCCGCCCAGCCCGGCGGCGGCCCGGCGATCGCCAGGGCGCGAACCCGCGCGTCGGCGGCCTGCCAGCGCGCGGCGATCGCGCCGGTCTGGTCGGTGGAACCGTCGTCGGCGACCCAAATTTCCGCCGCGCCGCTGGCCGTGGCCGCTGCCAGGCAGGCATTGAGATTGGCCTGTTCGTTGCGCGCGGGAATCAGGATCGCCAGCGGGAACTGCGGCGGCGCGGCCATCAGCGCAGTGCCGTCAGCGGCCCGTTGATGCGGCCGGCGGCCAAGTCTTTGAGATAGGCGACCATGCCCGGCGCGCTCCAATCCATGGCGCCCACGATCTTGCGCGCCAGCCTGCCCTGCTGATCGATGATGTAGGTCTCGGGGATCTGCACCGTGCCGTAGCGGTGCATGAGCGCGGCGCTGGGATCGCGGGCCGTGGCGAAGCGGATGTGATATTGCTGCAGGAAGCGGCGATAGGCCGCCGGGTCGGTGTCGATCGAGACGGCCAGGATCCGCACCGGCCGGCCGGCGAGCTGCTGCGCCAGCGCATTCAGCGCCGGCGCTTCTTCGACGCAGGGCGGGCACCAGGAAGCCCAGAAGTCCAGCACCAGCACTTGCCCGCGGAAGCTGGCGAGCGTCACCGGCCGCCCGTCGGCCGTGACCAGGGAAAAGTCAGGAACCGGACGGCCGGGCCGGACGCGGCCCGAGCAGCCTGCCAGCGCGCACGCCAGCAGCGCCGTCAGAACTGCTCCGCTCACGCTCGCTCGCCTGCCGCCCATAACTGAATTTCAGTTTAGGACGTTTCGCGCCTGCGGACTTTGCGGCCGTCCCGCGCCGCCTTGCAGCGCGTCCGGCGCGCGGCCGTCGCGGGTGCGCCAGGCCGCTGCGCCCACCCGCGCCGCCCAGCAACTCCGGCGCACGGCCGTCACGGGTGGCACCCACCGACGCGTACGCACGGAGGCGGCTGCTTCGCCCTGGCCCAAACGATCAGCCCGGTCGCGCCTGCGGCGACTCCGGACAGAATGATCGTCTTCATCAGCGAAACGCGCCGTGGCAAGCGGCAGCAGCCGGCCGCCGGCTCCGCCGCTTGCCCGGCGCCCGCGCGCCGGGCGGGTAGCGGCGCGCAAGGCGCGGCTGCCGCCACGCCCGGCGCCAGCACCGGCCCGAGGCACCGGCGGGCGCAACGGCGCTGCTCTGAGTCAGCGCGCGCGCCGATAGTGCACGGCGACCGCGCCGCTGCGGAGCGGCGCCGCCGAGACCAGCTCGAGCCGTCGCGTCCTGGGCAAACTGCCCTGATATAGGGTCGGGCCGTGGCCGGCGATCCTGGGGTTGACGAGGAACTTGTACTCGTCGATCAGATCCAGCCGCTCCAGTTCGATCGCGAGCTTGTTGCCACCGAGGAGCACGCCGGCCGGGGTCGCGTCCTTGAGCTTCTGCATCCCCGTGCGCAGGTCGCCGGTGATGCGGTGGCTGTTGTTCCATGAGAAATCCTTTCGCGTCGACGACACCACGTATTTCGGCTTGGCCTCCAGCTTGATCGCCCACTCGCGCATCGCCGGCGGCGCCGCCACGTCGCCGCGGGCGACTGCGGGCCAGTGGCTCTCCATTAGTTCGTAGGTGACGCGGCCCCATAGCATCGCCCCGCTCTCGTCCATGAGGCGCGTGAAGAAGGCGTGGGTCTGGTCGTCGGCGACTGCTTCCCGGTGGTCGATGCAGCCGTCCAGGGTGACGTTGATACAGAAGGTTAACAGCCCCATCCGGCGAGTCTAAGCCACGCATCCCTGGTCATGGGACGACAGGCCGCCGCGGAGCTTGCCGCTGCGGAAGTGCGCCAGGGGCGAAGCTGACACGCGCGTGCGGAGAGATGCCGCGGCGGGCAGCGGCGCGCCCAGTAGTGCGTGCCTCCGCAGGCCTCCAGCCCAACCCTGCACGATGGAGGGTTGCCGAAAATCGGAGTCGCGTCACGGCGGGGCGGCTTTCGGTCGAGCACGATCATTCCGTGGGCCTCGGTCCCGTGCAGCGGAAAGACGTCCTTGACGATGTCCAACGCAACGACTGCCATCTGCATGAATGGTGGGCGGGGCGATAAGCTTCGCAGAGCTTCGTTCTCCCACCCCAAGGCGCGCCGCTGCGCCTTGGGGTCCCCGGCTCGGCTGCTCGGGGCGGATCGGATACATCCGTGTATTCCTCCTGCCCCTCCCAGCCTGCGACCTCGCCCCACTTGCTGCTCGCCCCGCTCCGGCGTAATTAGCTGGCAGAGACCCGCCCTGTGGAATTTCGCGGGCCTCCCCCTCGATCTCGGCGTGCTGGGTTTTCAGTGGCGGACTCGGGGGCTGTCGCTAATGGCTCTCCTCTGATGTCAGCCGATGTGCAGCTCCGCTGCTGCCCACATTCCTTCATCGAGATGGGTCCATTCCATTAGGTCGCTTGCGCCAGGCTGCCGCGCCCACGCGCGCCGCCTTTAAATATTTGTCGCGGGCGTCAGGGATGGCATCCGCCGCGGCTTACACACGGAGGCGGTTGCTTCGCCCTTGCCCAGACGATCAGCCCGGTCACACCGGCCGCGATCCCGGCCAAGATGATCGTTTTCACCAGAGAAACCCGCCGCGGCAAGCGGCAACAGCCGGGCGCCGGCTCCGCCGCTCGCCGCGCGCCCGCGCGCCGGGCGGGCAGCGGCGCGCAGGGCGCGTCCGCCGCTGCGCCTGGCGCCAACAGCGGCCCGAGGCACGCCCGCGACTCAAGCGCCGATATAATGGGCCCCGGCCTTACCAGCACCGGCCGGGATACGGGCTGCTGCGCCCACGCGCACGCCGCCCCACAAACGAAAACGACCGCCAGCGCGGCCCTCACCGCGCACCGCCTCTCGGCAGGGCTTGCGGGCTTTGCGGCAGCCGGTTGACGATGAGCGTCGCGTGGGCGCTCTCCTTGGTGCCGTTCATCGTGTCGGTGACCGTGAGCGTGTAGCTGCCGTAATGGTCAGACTCCGCGTCCAGCGTCGCCGAGCCCGTGCCGCTGATCGTCGTGGGGCTTATCGAGCAATTGACCGTTCCGCAACTAGAGCTGAGGTCTACGGTTCCTCCCGACGAGACGTTAACGGTGAAATAGGCATCGTTGTACTGGTAAACCTGCTGGGAGCCAGGAGTGACCGAGATTGAGAACGGCGCCGCAACGGTTACGGCCACAGGGGTCGACGGGATGCCGTTGGCCACGACCACCAACTGGCTCGGACCCGCCTCGATGCCCGCAGGAACATCGAACTGAGCGGTTACGGGCGCCGCCCCCGTAGCCACGCCCATCGTGCTAAAGCTGTGAGTTCGGCAGTAAAAGACGTGGCCGCTGGCGTCGTTGGTGATGCGCACGAGGAGGAAATTCGTGGCCATCTGCCAGTCGTCTCCGTACATGGACGACTGCGAAAGCCCGTTAAATTGAGTTCCGGAGATTTGATTGTCAACGCTTCCCGGCTCGAGGGTCGTCGACACCGAGGTGATGGTCGGCTGCCAGGACGCCTGGTAGTTCCCAGCGTGCGTGTAAATCTCGATATCCGTGCCCTCATCCGTGAAGAGCACCTGGCCGGTCGGGAGCAACAGCATCTCGCCTTGATAAGAGGCGTCGTTATCCCCGTTCGGCGGCGGGGGCTCCTCGATGAACTGTGAGCTACCGTCATACTCAAGAAATATGCTCGGCGGATTATAACACGCCCCATTTGGCCCACCCAATGCCCACGAGGCCTGCAAGAAAACATTACCATCTGGTAATGAGACGCCCGGACCGTCAGCATCGATCTCTGGGTTGATCGTCAGTCCTGCGGCCCAGGCGCCTGAGGCCGGATCGTAGATGGCCGTGCTGGTCGTGCCGCCGATCGCCAGCACCTTGCCGTCGGGCCGCAAGACCATTGGGCCCATCCCGGCCGCATAGCCCGCTGGCATGCCGCAAGGGTTGCCGAGCTGAACCGGGATAGCTCCCGACGCCGACCACGTTTCACTGTTGGGATCGAATAGGTCTGAAAGCGTTCCGGGCACCGCGGAAAGCTCCACCGTAAGGACCTTCCCGCCCGGAAGGAGGACCCAGCCCTCTTCGCTGCCAAAGTCTCCGTCAGGTTTCTCAGCCGTGCTCACCGTCCAGGTCAGAGTCTGCGCATCGAGGAAAGCCTGGTCCCGGTTTCCAGGAGACCCGGAGCCGCTCATCATAAAGGTGCCGTTCGGGAGGACTACGCTGACTGCGTCTCCGATGTTCGTCCATAGCGCGGGCTGTGTTGGTGGATTCACTGAAGTCCACGTATTCGCCACTGGGTCATAGATCGCGCCCAGATTTGTCTCCACCACTGTGGTGGAACCGTTGTACTCACCACCCTCGATGATGAGGCGCCCGTCGGGCAATACCGCACTAGCATAGGCGTCGGGCGCATAGCCGCTCGGCAAGCTTGCCACCTGGGTCCAGCTGCCGTCGGCATAGTTGCCATTGGCATCAGGGGCAAGTCGGAACCAGTTGCCCGTTAAATACTCCTGGACCAAAACGGTCCCATCGGTGAGCAGCACATGGTGCGAGGCCTGGATGTTAAATGGATTGCTTACAGCGGTCCAGGTTTGCGCTGCCGCTGGAACAACCACCGCGAGAATCAGCAGGGCAAAAAGGGATGCGCCTGCCTGCCTGCCTGGCATCCTGGGGAACCTTTTCTCGCAACTGACACGACCTACCTCCTTCCGAAGCGGATGCGCGGATCATACCACAACTAACCCGTCCCCAAATACTGATCGTTGCCCCACATAGCGGGCGGCCGCACGGCCGCGGCCATCACCTTCGCTGGCTCCCAGATCCTAGCCGCGAAGCGCGGCGCTCACAAGCGCCTACCCGGCCCCGGGGCTAGGTGATGGCCATGGCGAAGTCGCGGCCTTCCCAGCGATGGTCGGCGGTCCAATAGAAGGTGAAGCGCAGGGTGCCCTTGCCGCCCGGCGGGACGTTGATGTGCGCCGCATACAGGCCGAGCGCGGTGGCGACGGCGGTGGTGTCATGGACCGTGCGCCACTCGTCGGCGCTCCAGTGCACCAAAAAGGGCGCGCGGGCGGGAATGCAGACTGTGCCCCCTGCGGGAACGCGGGGATTGGGATAGTTGAAGGTCCAAAACTCGACCGGCTGCTTCGGCGCCAGACCGGCGCCGTAGCGCGCCGCGGCGCTGGGCAAGCGGTCGAACACCTGGCTGTCGCGGCGCGAGCGCAGCAGCTTGATGTACTCCGAATGCGCCCACAGCAGCGGCATCGCCGAGCCGGTGGGGCGGCCGAAGAACATGAATTTTTCCGGCAAGTCGGGCCGGTCCCAGACCTGCTCGGGCAAGAGCTCGGCCCCGCTCGCGAAGCGCTCCATGGCGCGAATGTAGGGTTCGGGCGAGCGCCCGCGCGCCAGCTCGTAATGGCCGCGCTCGCCGGTGAGCAAGGGCCAACTGCGGCCTTGCCCCCAGCCCTGATAGGCGCTGCCATCATTGCGCTGCCCGTAACCGTCGTGGTTGTAGCGCCGCCACACCGGTCCATACGGCATGTCGAAGCGCAGCACCGCGTCAATGACACGCACCGAGTCCACGATGATGGGATCGTCGGCGCGGCGAATGCCATACCGGACCAACTCCAAAAATCCCGCATCCACGACCTCGCGCGCCGGAAAGAAGCGCTGTTCGTTGGGGCCGCGGTTCATCAGCTCGACCTGCGCCTCTTCATACGGCCCCTCGGGCTCGGCGGCGCCGGGCTTGACGGGCAAGATGCGGATGAAGTGCCGGGCAATCCCGGGGACCAGCGTCCCGTGGTGGGTCACCGTCCAGCCCTCGAGATGGGCATTGATGAAGTCGGCGTAGTTCTGGATCAGCGCGGCGGTGGCGGCGTCGCCGCGCGCGCGCGCCATGTCGGCGGCCGAGGCGAGCGCGGCAATCAGGGCCGCGAGCGTCGAAGGCGAATAGCCCGAACATTCTTCCCAGCGCTCCTGCGGCGTGACCGGCCCGAAGGCCATGAGAAAGCCGGCGGCGCGCAGCACCATGGGATAGGGATCGAAGTCGCCCAGCGCCTGCAGCCGCTCCAGCCGCGACGCCAGGATGATGGGGAAGGCGGCTTCATCGAGCTGCTCGCCGCGCCAGTAAGGGCGGCCGTCAATCCAAAAATTCTGGAAGAAGCCGCCATCCTCGCGCTGCGACGTCGCCAGGTAAATCAGCGCCCGGCGCGGCGTCTCGGTGAAGCCGGCGGCGAGCAGCCCCGTCGCGCTCTTGACCATGTCGCGGGTCCAGACGAGGTGATAGCCGCCGAGGTCGTCGTCGCTTTTGGTTTCGCCCCAGGGAATGCTCATCGAGGCGATGATGGCGCCGGGGTAGCTTTTGTCTTCGTGCGCTTGGATCAATTGCACGCTGCGGCGGAAGAGCGCGCCGCCGTCGCCGCTTTCCTCGCTCAAATCGAGGCGATGCGCGGCCGCCCGCTCCCATTGCGCCGCGAAGCGGCTGCGCTGCTCGGCGAACGGCAGGTCGAGCGCCTGCAGCAGCGTATTGACCGCGCTGTGCATCGAATCGCCGAAGGCCAAGCCCAGCGTGAAGTCGCGGCGCTGGCTCAGGTCCATCTCGGCGATGGCGGCGACATTGCCGTCGAGGGCGCAGTCGAACTGCCAATCCATGCGGAAGTCCTCGGCGAGGTCGGTCCAGCCGTCGCTTGTGCCCACATAGCCGCACGAGCAGCGCAGAAAGGGCACGGTCGCGCCCAGCGCCAGCCAGGTGTCGTTTTTGTACGCGATCAGCATCTTGCGGCCGGCCAGCTCCGCCACCCGCAAATTGTTATGCCAGCCGCCGACATCAAGATGCGGGGCCAGCAGCGCGAACAGGCGCAGGCGATCGGCGGGCACGCCCAGCGCCTCGAATTCGGTCGCGATCAGCAAGCAGGATTGGTGCGGGTCGGCGATGATCTGTTTGGTGATCTGGTACGCGCCCCCCAAATCGCGGTTGGCCACGCGATACCCCAGCGCCTCGGGAGCGATCGGGCTGATCTCCGAAGCCGTGTTTCGCCGTTCGTCATGGAACAGCGAATGGCCGTCGCTGACGAGATATTGCAAGTCGCGTATCTGCGGATGATCGATGGTGGGGAAATAAACTTCAGTGATGACGCCGCGCGCGATCGTGAACCAGAGGCGGCTGGCCGCGGAGTAAGCAGTGCCGACAGCGTCCTTCGCGCCGCGGGTCCAGCGCGGCTCGATGCCCGGCGCGCCAAAGGCCGGGCGGCGGCAGACAGGAAGATTGTTGGTCACGTACCAGAGTACGTCAACCAGTGACACAAATCGGGCGAACGTCGGGCCGCGGCCAGGATCGGGTAAGGAGACTTCCAGGTCGGCCCGGCCCTGCCCGGCCCCGGGCCGGGGGCGGAGCGCCGGATTCGAAAACGGCGGGGCTAGGCGCCCAGCGGCATGGCGGCCGGCGGCTCGGCTTCGGCGACGCGCGCCGCACGGCGAGCGCGCAAGGCCTGCCAGCGCCCTTGGAAGATCGAGGCGAGGCCGGTGGTCCAGAAGCCGAGCACGAAGAGCAGGATGAACGGGATGGTGATCCAGTTTTGGCTCTGCCAGGCGTACCAGGCCACCCAGGCGAATACGCTCCCGAGCGCCAGTTCGATCAGCGGCGCCCAGCCGGTCTTGCGCCGGTACTGGGCCGCTTGCACGCGGTCCCGCCGCGATTCGATGCGGAACTTCGGCGTGCGCTTGAACGAGCTCTGGATGCCGAGCAGCGCCTCGATCACCGCGCGGCTGTTGGTCACCGTCAGCCCGATGCCGACCGCCATCACCATCGGCATATAGAGCAACGTCTTCGGCCAGGAGCGGGGGAACAACTCGCGCTGCGAGGCCAGGTAGAACGAAGAGATCGAAAAACTGGCGGCGATGAACAAGGGAAGGTCGATGTACAGCATCTGGAACCAGCCCTGATAAAACCGTACGATCATCGCCGGCAGCAGGAGGGCGCACAGCACGATCATCAGCGGATAGGAGATGTTCGCGGTGAGATGGCACCAGGCCTCGACCTTGCGATGCAGGCTGACGTCGCGGCGGCGCAGCAGGCGCGGCAGAATCTTGCGCGAGGTTTGGATCAGGCCCTTGGCCCAGCGCGCTTGCTGCACCTTGAAGGCGTTCATTTCCACCGGCAGCTCCGACGGGCACTCGAGCTCGGGCAAATAGAGGAAATGCCAGCCTCTCAACTGCGCGCGGTAGGAGAGATCGGTGTCTTCGGTGAGCGTGTCCTGCTGCCAGCCGCCGGCATCCTCGATCGCCGCCCGGCGCCAAATGCCGGCCGTGCCGTTGAAGTTGAAGAACAGGCCGGTGCGGTAGCGGGCGCCGTGCTCCAGCACGAAATGGCCGTCGAGCAAGATCGCCTCGATGCGCGTCAGCCAGGAGTATTCGCGGTTGATGTAGCCCCAGCGCGTCTGCACCATCGCCAGCTTGGGATCGGTGAAGTAGTCGATGGTGCGGCGCAGGAAATCGCTCGGCGGGACGAAATCGGCGTCGAAGATGGCGATGAATTCGCCGCGCGCCTCAACCATGCCCGCGTGCAGCGCGCCGGCCTTGAAGCCCTCGCGGTTGGTGCGGTGGCGCAAGACGATGGGCTCGCCGCGCGCGGCGTAGCGCTCGACCACCGCGGCCGCGACGGCGGCCGTTTCGTCGGTGGAGTCGTCGAGAACCTGAATCTCCAGGCGGTCGCGCGGATAATCGAGGCGGCACACCGCCTCGATCAGCCGCTCGATCACGTAGCGCTCGTTGTAAAGCGGCAACTGCACGGTCACGCGCGGCAGCTCGGTGAAGCGCTGCGCCGGCTCCTTCGCGCGGCGCTTGCGGTTCTTGTAATAGAGATACACGAGCACGTAGCGATGGAAGCCGTAGAACGCCAAGATGATCAGCACGCCGAAATAGGGAATCAGCAGCGCCAGATCGAAGGCGTTGGGCACGTAAAGCGGCCGGCCGGCGGCGCCGATCGTGAACGTCGTGTCGAACCACTCGCGGCGCGCGTGTTGCAGCCAGCCGCCATGCGGCGTCCATGCGGCCAAGCTTGCCAGCGCTGTCATTGAAGGCGATCCCGGGGCAGCTTTATTGTAATGGATTGGCCCGGTCCTCCGCCTCCGCTCCCTCCCGCATGCTGGTGCTGGCTTCGGCCTCGCCGCGGCGCCGTGAACTGCTCGCCGCCGCCGGCATTCCGGTGATCGTGCACGCCGCCGAAGTGGACGAAACCCCGCATCCGGGCGAGGAGGCGCGCGCCTACGTCCTGCGCCTCGCCGAGGCCAAGGCGCGGGCGGCCGCCGCCGGCGCGCCCCGCGCCGACTTGCCCCTGTTGGCCGCCGACACCACGGTCGTGCTCGACGGCGAACTGCTGGGCAAACCGGCCGATGACGCGGAAGCCGCGTCCATGCTGCGGCGCCTCTCCGGACGCATCCACGAGGTCTGGACCGGCCTTTGCCTGCTCTGGCCGGCGGCGGCGCAGGGCGAACGGCCGCTGGTGCTGGCGGCCGATTGCACGCGCGTTTGGTTCGTGCCGCTCGAGGAAGCGGAGATCGCCGCCTATGTCGCCAGCGGCGAGCCGCAGGGCAAGGCCGGCGCTTACGCTATTCAAGGGCGGGCCGGGCAGTTCATTCCCAGAATCGAGGGCAGCTATAGCAACGTCGTGGGCCTGCCGCTGGCGCTCCTCCGCGATCTCTTGCGGGCGCGTCCCGCCGCCGAGCGCCGGCCCTAGGCAGCCCGCGGCGGCCGCGCCGGCCCGCTGCTTCGGTCTCGCGCGGCGCGGGACTTCGCCAGCTGGCTGTCGAGTTCCGCGCCGAGCAGCAGCGCAAACGCCAAAAAGTAAAACCACAGCATGAGCGCGATGACCGCGCCCAGCGATCCATACAGGGCCGGGTAATCTCCCAAGTGCGCGACATAGGAAGCCAGCAGCGCGGAGATTACGATCCAGACCGCGAAGGCGAAAAGCGCGCCGGGCCAGAGCGGTCGGCGCTCGCGCGGCAAATTCGGCGCCCAACGGTACAAAAGCATGATCGCGACGATGAAGAACCCGGCGACGGCGGTCCAGCGGAGGACCGGCCAGGTCACCGTCAGCACCGGGCTCAGCCGCGCCTTGCCCGCCAGCACCAGCAGCACGTGTTCGCTCAGCGCCAGCGAGAAGAGTCCCAACGCCATCAAAACGCCGGAAGTCAGCGTCATCAGCAGCGCCAGGCCGGTCACGTGCAGGTACGAGCGCGTCTCGCTGATTTCGTAGGCGCGGTTGAGGCCCGAGATGACGCCCGAAAAACCCATGGAAGCGGAATAGATCGTGAGCACGAGCCCGAGGCTGAACAGGCCGACATGGCGCGTCGCCAAAACCGCGGTCAACTGCTCGCGCACGAGTTGGGCCGCCCCCGCCGGCAAGCTGCGGCCGAGCGCCGCGATGATGCCGCCGATAAACCCCGACATGCGGGCGAGGTTGAGCAGCGTGGCCAGAAACACCACCAGGGGAAAGAGAGCGAAGAGAAAGTAGTAGGCGAGAGCGGCGGCGACATCCACCATGCCGTCGCGCAGCGCGGCTTGCACCGCTCCGCCCAGGATCCGCAACTGACCCACGTGCAAACAGATGCTCAAGCCCGCGCGGCGGTGCCGGCGCCCGCGCGCCGATCAGCGCCGGGGGAGAAAACAGCGCCGGCGGGCTCGCGCCGCCGCAGGTCCGATCAGTGCTCGGTTTGGCCGCGCAAGAGGGCCAGCGCGTGCGGCAGCAGCGGCAGCACCAGCCGCAGGCTCTCGTCCGCGCCGCGCGGGCTGCCCGGCAGGTTCAGGTAGAGCGTGGCGCCGCGCAGCCCGGCAACGCCGCGCGAAAGCCAGGCGAAGGGCGCGGCCTGTGCCCCCTGCTGGCGCATCAGCTCGGCCAGCCCCGGCGCCAGCCGCTCGCTCGCCGCCAGCGTCGCCTCGGGCGTGACGTCGCGCGGTCCGAAGCCGGTGCCGCCGGTGGTGACGACCAGCGCGACTTCCTGCGCCAGTTCCTTGAGCCGCGCGGTAATCGCGCTCTGCTCATCGGGTAAAACTTCCCGCACCGTGACCTGAAAACCGGCCTCCGCCAGCGCCGCCGCCACCAGCGGTCCCGAGCGATCCTCGCGCCGGCCCGCCGCGCACCCGTCGCTGATGGTCAGGACGGCGGCGCGCAGGCGCTCAGCGCCGGAAGTTGGTTTCATCGAGGCGCCGCAGGCCTTCCATCAGCAGGCCCTGGGTGCTGTTCTTGACCGTGGTGGCGTCGGGGCGGCGATTGAAGTCGATGGAGAATTCGCCTTCGCCCCAGCCCAGCGCGGTATAGACCACCTCGTCGCCGGTGGCCTCGCCGAGTTGCGCGTCCTTGACCTGCCCGTCCACCAGCAGCAGCAGCGCCGACTGCGGCGGCGCGGTCGCGCCCAGCGGACGGCCGGTGACGGCGACGCCGCAGCTCTTGCGGCTCAAATCGAGGGCTTGCAGCAGATCCACGACGCTGAGGTCCTCCAGCCGCCCGCGCAGCGGCCCGGCATCCGGCGAGCCGGTGGCGCGGCGCAGGCTGGTGCGCCCCAGGGCGCGTTTGATGCGCTCGCGCAGATCGGTGGCGAAGAACGGCTTCTGGACGATCTCCTCGAACAACGCCACGTGCGGCCCCAGCCGGTCCACGGCGTCGGCGCGCGACGCGATCATGACCACCGGCGGCGCGGCGTCGCCGAGCGGGCGCAGCTTTTCCAGCAGCTCCAATCCCGTGGCGTCGGCCAAGCGAAATTCCGCCAGGATCAGGTCCGGCGGCCAGGTGCTGAGAATCTTTTCCGCCTCGACGATGCCGCCGGCATGGCGCATTTCGACGATGTCGGAGACGCCGTTATGGATCACCTCCAACATCCGCGAATTCGGTTCGAGCACCAGCAGCTTCTGCGCCATGATTTCCCTAGCGCCTCCCGGCGCGGCGATAAACGCCGCTCTTGCCGCCGGCCTTGCGCGTCAGCGCGATCTCGGCGATGGTCATGCCTTTGTCGAGCGCTTTGCACATATCATAAACGGTCAGCGCCGCCACGCTCACCGCCGTCAGCGCTTCCATCTCGACGCCCGTCGCGGCGGTGGTGGCGACGCGGCTGCGCAGTTCGACGCCCTCGCGCGTGCGCCGCGCCTCGACCTCGATCGCCGTCAGCGGCAGCGGATGGCAGAGCGGCACGAGTTCGGCGGTGCGCTTGGCGGCGGCGATGCCCGCAATGCGGGCGATTTCGAGCGGGTTGCCCTTGGGATTGCGCCCCAGTTGCCGCAGCACCGCCGCCGCCATGCGCACGCGCGCGCGCGCCTCGGCTTCCCGGTAGCTGGCGGGTTTGCCGCTGATATCCACCATCTGCACGCCGCCGTCGTCGCGATAATGCGAAAGGCCGGGACGCGCCGCAGCCGCCTGCGCAGGCGCTTGCGCGCGCCGTCGCGGCGCGCGCGCACGCTCGCCCTGGACTCCCGCTCCCGTCATTTCGGCAACACGCTCACCGCGCTGCCCGCGGCGAGCTCGCTCGTCCCTTCCGGCACGGCCAAATAGCCGTCCGCCGCCGCCCACGCCACCACGTCGGCCGAGCCGTGATAGCTCACGCGGGCGACGCGGGCTCGCCGCAAGTCGCCCTCGAAGCGCACCGGCAAAAACAGCTCCAGCGGCAGCGCCCGGCCGCGATATTCGAAGCCCATCTCGGCGGTGAAATACGGCCGGCTCACGCTCGCCATGGCGGCCCCGGCCAGCAGCGCCAGCGCGGGGCGCACGAACAACTCAAAGGTGAGCATGGCGCTTAATGGATTGCCCGGCAGGCCGAAAAACAACCGCTCCCGTACCTTTCCGAATACCACGGGACGGCCGGGCCGGATGCGCACCCCATGAAAGAAGACCGCGCCCCCGCGCTCGGCCAGGACCTCCGGCACGAAATCGAATCTGCCTTTGGAAACCCCGCCCGACAGCACCAGCACATCGCCGGCGGCGAGCGCTTCCTCCACCCGTTGGCCGAGCGCACTGGGCTCGTCCGCCGCCGTGCCGGTCCAGGCGACTTCGGCGCCCGCGAGCGCGCACATCGCCGCCAGGGCCGGCGCGTTGCAATTGCGGATTTGCGCGGGGCCCAAGGCCGCGCCCGAGAATGCCTCCGCCAATTCGTCGCCCGTCGCCAGCAGCGCGACCCGGGGCGCGGGATAAACCCTCGGCTCGGCCAGACCGACGGAAGCGAGCACCGCCAGCGCCGCGGCATCGAGACGGCGCCCGGCCGGCAACAGTTCGTCGCCGGCGCCATACTCGGCGCCGGGGGCGGCGATATTGTCGCCCGGCGCCGCGGCCCGCTCGAAGCTCACCGTTTCGCCCTGCCGCTGCGCGTGCTCGACCATGATGATGCTGTCGGCGCCCTCGGGCACGATGGCGCCGGTCATGATCTCGGCGCATTCACCCGGCGCGATGCGCACCGTGGGCGCCTCGCCCGCGCGCGCCATTCCGGTCACGCGCCGCGGCGCGAGCCCGTCCGCGGCGCGCACCGCATAGCCATCGCGCATGGCGCGCGGCCAGGGCGGCGCGGCGCGGTCGGCATGCACCGGCTCGGCCAGCCAGCGGCCCAGCGCCCGGGCGGCGGCCACGCGCACCGGCGCGCCGCAGGGACCGCGCCGGCCGGCCTCCGCCAGCACCCGCGCGCGCGCCTCTTCCAGCGAAAGGTCCACGGCTATCGCGACAGCGCCGCCAGCCGCGCGGGCAGCAGCCGCTCCAGCCGGCTGCCCGGAACGACGATGGTCTGGTGGCGCTCGGGCCCGGTGGAGATCATGCCCACCTCGGCGCCGGCGCGCTCGGCGATGAAGTCGAGGTAGTGGCGCGCCCGCGCCGGCAGCGCCGCCAGCGCCGTCACGCCCGCCGTGCTCTGCCGCCAGCCGGGCAACGACTCATACACCGGCTCCAGCCGCTCGAGTTCGGCCACCGTGGCGGGAATCTCATCCACCGGGCGCCCCTCCCGCCGGTAGCCGACGCAGACGGGAATCTCGTCGAAACGGTCCAGCACGTCGAGCTTGGTCACCACCAGCGACTCGATCGCATTCAGCGTCACCGCATAGCGCAGCAGCGGAACATCCAGCCAGCCCACCCGCCGCGGCCGGCCGGTGACGCTGCCGAATTCGCGCCCGACCTCGCGCAAGGCCGCGCCGCGCCCGTCCTGCTCCTCCGTGGGAAAGGGCCCGCCGCCGACCCGCGTGGCGTAGGCCTTGCTGACGCCGATGGCGCCGCGAATCCGCGTCGGCGCCAGGCCCGTCCCGATGCAGGCGCCGCCCGCCGTCGTCGAAGACGAGGTGACGAAGGGGTAGCTGCCGTGGTCGATATCCAGCAAGGTGCCCTGCGCGCCCTCGAGCAAGATCGATTCGCCCTCGGCGGCGGCTTGGTTGAGCAGCTGCGCCGTGTCGCGCACCAGCGGCCGGATGCGCTCGCTCAATTCGCGGTAGTCCTCGAACATGCGCCCGGCGTCGAGCGGTTTCGCGCCGTAAAGCGCGCCGGCCACGGCGTTTTTTTCCGCTACCGCGTTGGCGACATGGGCGCGCAGCAGCTCGGTGTCGTACAAATCGATGACGCGCAGCCCGCGGCGGCCCATCTTGTCCTCGTAGGTGGGGCCGATGCCGCGCGAGGTGGTGCCGATCTTGACGCGGCCGGGCGCGCTCTCGGCGGCGAGCTCGATCATGCGGTGATAGGGCAGGATGACGTGCGCGCGCTGGGAAAGAAACAGCTTGCCGTCGACGCTCACCCCTGCCTGCTCCAGCGCTGCGATCTCTTCCACCAGCGCCTGCGGGTCCACTACCACGCCGTTGCCGATCACCGCCTTGCAGTGCGGCCGCAGAATGCCGCTGGGAACGAGCTGCAGGATGAACCGCTTCCCGTCCACCACCACCGTATGGCCGGCGTTGTGGCCGCCTTGATACCGGGCGATCCAGGCGAAATGCGCGGCCAGCAGGTCCACCACCTTGCCCTTGCCCTCGTCGCCCCATTGCGTGCCGACCACGACCACGCAGTCGGCCGCGGACCGGCCTTCGCTTCCCGCGGAAGCGTTCGCCGCCAGTTTCGTCAAAGGATCTCCTCAACAGCGGCGCGGGCCTAGCGCCGCGCCGCGACCTCACCGCGCTTAATGGTACCTGGGGAAGAAAAAGGCGGCAACTCGAAACGTTGCCGCCCTCGCTTGCGCTTGCGGATGGAACCGCGGAATTAGCGATGGTTCAGGTGCCGGTCCACCGAACGCCGGATGGCGTCTTTGTTGACATAGCCGACGATTTGCTCTTGCACCGTTCCGTTCTTGAACAACAGCAGCGTCGGAATCCCTTGCACGTGGTACTGGAACGGAGTGGCTTGATTGTCATCCACGTTCAGCTTGCCGACCTTCAACTGACCGGCCAACTCGTTGGCCACCGCCTCGACATGAGGCGCGATCTGCCGGCAAGGCCCGCACCATGTGGCCCAAAAGTCAACCAGCACCGGCTGGTCGGATTGCAAGACTTCTTGCTTAAAATTCGCGTCGGTCAGCTCCACGATGTTGCCTGCCATGGTCCTCGTCCTTCGTGAAATTCCCTGCTGCAAACATTTTATTGGATGTTGTCCGCCCAAAAAGGTCGCAGCCGTCTCCGCCCGCCCCAAGCTGCTGCAGCCTGTAGGCTTGGAGGCATGCGCGCTCGGCTGGGACAAAACCTGCTCGTCGCGCCGGCCTGGCAGCGGCGCGTCGCGGAGGCGGTCGCGGCCCAGCCGGACGATCTCATCCTGGAGATCGGCGGCGGCCGCGGCGACGTCTCGGCGCGGCTGGCCGCGGCCGGCTGCCGCCTCGTCATCGTCGAACTCGACCCCGCGCTGGCGGCGGCGCTGCGGCGCCGCTTCGCGGGCCAGGCCCGGGTCGAGGTCGTCGCGCAGGACATTCTGGAGTTCGATTTCGCCGCCCTGGGCGAGGGCGGGCGGCGGCGCGTTTTCGGCAATCTGCCCTACTACATCACCTCGCCGATCTTGTTCCGCCTTTTCGCCGCCGCCGCGCTGTTTTCCGACGCCACGCTGATGATGCAAAAAGAGGTCGCCGCGCGCGTCGCCGCCCCCCCGGGCAGCCGCGACTTCGGCCTGCTCTCGGCGATGGCGCAGTTGCACGCGCGCGCGCGCAAGTTGTTCGACGTGCCGCCGGGCGCGTTTCGCCCGGTTCCCCAAGTGACCTCGACGCTGCTGCGGCTGGAGTTCACCGCGCCCCTGGCCGCGCCTGGCGCGGAGACGGCGGCGTTCCACGGCTTCTTGCGCGCCGCCTTCGCCCACAAGCGCAAGCGCCTGAGCGCGAACCTGCGCGCGCTCGCGCCGCCGCCGGCCATCGCCGCCGCGTTCGAGCGCCTGGGGCTGGCGCCGGAGACGCGCGCCGAACAGTGCGGCGTGGAGGCGCTGCTGGCGCTGTTTCGCGCCCTGGCTGCGGCGGGCGAAACGGTGCATCCGCTAGAATGAAAAGGTGCCGGCGAAGCTGGAACTGATTCCGTTGGGGGGCTTGGGGGAGTTCGGCCTGAACATGATGGCCGTGCGCTACGGCCAGGACATGGTCGTCATTGACGCCGGCCTGATGTTCCCGGAACCCGAGCTTCTCGGCATTGACATCGTCATCCCCGACATTTCTTTCTTGGTCGAAAATCGGCCGCAGCTCCGCGCCATCTTGCTGACGCATGCCCACGAGGACCACATCGGCGCCCTGCCCTACGTCCTCGACGACCTGCCGGTGCCGGTCTATGGCACCGAGTTCACGCTGGCGATGGTCGAGGCGCGCCTGGAAGAGCACGACATGCTGGAGGAGACCCAGCGCATCGCCGTGCGCCCGGGCGAGCCCTTCCAGCTCGGCCCGTTTTCCGTCGAATACATTCACGTCACCCATAGCATCGTCGGCGCCTGCGCCATCGCCTTGACCACGCCCGGCGGCATCGTCCTCCACACCGGCGACTTCAAGATCGATCCCACGCCCACCGACAACACGCCCTTCGACTTGCACAAGTTCGCCGATTACGGCCGGCGCGGCGTGCTGGCGCTGCTCTCCGACAGCACCAACGTCGAGCGCCGCGGCTATACCGGCAGCGAACTCGCCGTGCGGCCGCGCTTCGAGGAGGTCTTCGCGCGCGCGGCCGGCCGGATCTTCGTCTGCTGCTTCACCAGCTCGATTCACCGCATTCAACTGGCGCTGGATTTGGCCCTCGAGACCGGGCGCAAAGTGTGCTTCCTCGGCCGCAGCATGGAGCGCAACACCGAAATCGCCCACAGCCTCGGCTTCCTGCACATTCCCGACGGCCTGCTGCTGCGCCAGCAAGACCTCCGCGATGCGCCGCGCGAGCGGGTCGTGGTGGTGATCTCGGGCAGCCAGGCCGAGCCGGCATCGGCGCTGGCGCGCGTCGCGGTCAACTCTCATCGCGCGGTGGAAGTCAGCCCCGGCGACACCGTGGTGCTCAGCTCACGCATCATTCCCGGCAACGAGAAGGCGATCTTTCGCATGATCGACCACCTCTATCGCCGCGGCGCGCAAGTGGTTTACGACACCGGCGAAGGCCCGCCCGTCCACGTCTCCGGCCATGCCAGCCAGGAGGAGCTCAAGCTGCTGATCAGCCTGGTGCGCCCGCGCCACTTTATTCCGATCCATGGCGAATTTCGCCAGCTTTACCAGCATGCCGAGCTTGCCCGCAGCCTGCGCCTTCCCCACCTCCAAGCGCATCAGGTCGAAGACGGCGAGGTGCTCGAGCTCGCCCCGCAGGAGCTGGCGCGCACCGGCACCGTGCCCGTCGGGCGCGTGCTCATCGACGGCGGCAGCCTCGACGAGCTGGCCGAAGACGTAGTCATTCGCGACCGCCGCCACATCGCCGAAGACGGCATCGTGCTGCCGATCGTCGCCATCAGCAAGGCCACCGGCAAGCTGCAAAACGACCCCGAGATCGTCACCAGCGGCTTCGTCAGCCCCGAGATGGCCAACGGCTTGCTCGCCCGCGCGCGCGACATGGTGCGCGAATCCATGGCCGCCGCCAACGTCGAGGAGCGCGGCGACTGGTCGCTCATCAAAGAGACGATTCGCCACGACCTCAAGCGATTCCTGCAGAAACAGACGAACAAGCGCCCGCTCATTTTGCCGGTGATTCTGGAGGTCTAGCCATGCGCCGGCCACTTCTCGCACAGTCCTTGCATCGCCCTCGCGGCGCGGCGGGCGCGGCGGCTGCGGCCGCGGTGCTGCTCTGGGCCGCCAGCCTGTTGGCCGCGCAAGCGCCGGCCGTGCCCACGCCGGAATCGCCGGTGCGCGCGGTCGCCGTCGAGCCCGCGACGCTGCGCGTCGATCCCGACCCGTCCTCGGCGGTGGTGGGCCAAGTGCTGCCCGGCCAGAACCTCGCCGTGCTTAATCTCGCCCACGGCTTCGCCCAGGTCTTCGCCGGGCGCTCGGGCTGGATGCTCGACAAGGGACTGGTGCGGCTGACGCAGCCCGGCGGCGGGGAAATCCTCTTCGGCGCCGCCTCGCAGTTCGAGCAGCGCGCCGAAGATGCCAGCGGCCAGCGCGTGGCCGCGCAAAACGCCGCCCGGCTCTACTACAGCGTCTACGACAATTTCCCTTCCAGCCCGCTCGCCGGCGAGGCCTTGTATCGCGCCGCCGAGATCCGCTGGCAGCTCGGCCTGAACGACATGCCCGTCGTCGCCGATCCCAGCCAGCGGCGCTTTCCCGACGACTCCCTGCTGAAGCGCGTGCGCTCAAAGTATCCCGGCACGCCCTGGGCGGCGCGGGCCGACTTCCTGCTGCTGCAAGAGAAACTCACCTGCGGCATTTGGGACTCCAAGCCGAGTTGCATCGGCAAAGAAATAGACCATTACCGCGACTACTTGAAGAAATACCCGCGCGGCCCGCGCAGCGCCGAAGCCGCCTACGACATCGTCTATCGCGACGGCGCGGCCTGGTCGCTGTACCGCGCCGGCGATCATGCCGACGCCGGCAAAGCCGCGCATTATCGCGCCGCCGCCCTCGCTGACGCCGCCGCCGTGGAGCGCGATTTTCCCGGCACCGACTGGGCGGCGCAGGCGGCGCTGATCGCCTTCAAGATCGAGCAGGATATCGCGGTCTATCCCGGCTAGAACGCTACACTAGAGGCAGCGGCCATGGTCCTGACCTTGGACGAATATTTGCGCGCCCGGCCGGCGCCGGCCGCCGAAGAAGCCGAGTCCAGCGAGATCTTGGTGGCGCGCTCCACCCTGGCGATCGTCGCCGCGCGCCTGTGCTGGTCGGCGGTATTGCACCGCAAGGTCGCCTATCTTCCCGACCAGCTGCTCGCATGCGCGCCGGGCTCGTGCGTGACCGCCGTGCGCGCGTATTACGGCACCGACGTGCTGGTCGTGCCCGAGTCCGTCCGCTTCTGAACTGCGCCGTTGCTCTTGCCGGCTCGGCCTCCGCCGCTCGGCCCGCCTCGCCGCGCGGCGCGCTGCCCTCTTTCACCCGCTGCTTCCCGCCTCCGCCCCATTTACAATGACCCGGTGCGGACCACCGACGCCATTGTCGGAATTATCCCGGCGCGGCTGGAATCCGTGCGGCTGCCGCGCAAGGCGCTGCGCCCGATTGCCGGCGTCCCCATGATCGGCCGCGTCTATGCCGGCGCGCGCGCCTGCCGGCGGCTGCGCGAACTGCTGGTCGCCACCGATAGCGAGGAAATCGCGGCCTACTGCCGCGCGGCGGCGATTCCGGTGGCGATGACCTCGCCGGCGCACGCCTCCGGCACCGATCGCGTCGGCGAAGCCTTCGATCGCCTCGCCGGCGCCGACGCCGTCGTCAACATTCAAGGCGACGAGCCGATGGTGCGCGGCGAACAGCTCGATGCGCTCCTCGCCGCCCTCTTCGCCGATCCCGACGTCGAGGTGGCGACGCTGTGCACGCCGCTGGCGGCCGCCGAAGCCGAGCAGCCGAGCGCCACCAAGGTCGTGCTCGACCGCCGGGGGCGGGCGCTCTATTTCTCCCGCGCCGCCATTCCCTTCCCCCGCTCCGGCCCGCCGCGCTTCTTGAAGCACCTGGGTCTCTACGCCTATTCGCGGCGCGCGCTTGAGGCGTTTCGCTCCTGGCCCGTCGGCCGCCTGGAAGCGTCGGAGAAACTCGAGCAGCTCCGGTTCCTCGAGAACGGCTGGGCCATCGCCGTCGCCGAAACGCCCTTCGATTCGATCGGCGTGGATACCGCCGAAGACCTCGAGCGCGCCGAGCGCCACTTCTCCGGCCGTTGACGCGTGCGCCGGCCGCGGGACGCCAGCCCCGGCCGCCGGAGCTCGTCCTTATTCGTAGCGCAGCGCGGTCATGGGGTCGAGCCGCGCCGCTCGCCGCGCCGGCGCCAGGCTCGCCGCCAGCGCGATCGCGGCCAAGATCGCGCCCGCCAGCGCCAGCGTCAGCGGATCGCGCGGCTTCAGTTGGTACAGCAGCGATGCTGCCGCCGGTCCCGCCGCCAGCGTGATCGCCGCGCCGATCGCCAGCCCGATCGCCACCAGCCCGCTCACTTCCCCCAGAATCATGGCCAGGATGCGCCGCCGCTCGGCGCCGAGCGCCACGCGGATGCCGATCTCGTTCGTGCGCCGCGCCACCGTGTAGGCCAGCAGCCCGTAAAGCCCCAGGGCCGCGAGCAGCACCGCCAGCGCGCCGAAAAATCCGCAGAGCGTGGCCATGAGCTCGTCGGGCATCAGGTTGGCGCGAATCTGCTCCGGCATGCTCTTGTACTCCACGCCGATCTCGGGACTCACCGCCGCCAGCGCTTGCGTGACCGCGCGCATCAGGCCCGCCGGCGCCGCGCTCCCCGGCTGCGCGCCGCCCCAGCGCATCAAAAACGTGTCGGCGACGTCCGGATGCTGCCGCTGCGTCTCGGGAAAATAGGCGATCGGCTCCGCCGCGCGCCGCGGATCCTGATAGATGCTGTCGCGCACGACCCCCACCACCGTATAAAACGGCCGCGCCTGGCCGGGCGGCTCCCACAGCCGGAAGCGCCGCCCCACGGCGTTCATGCCGCCCAAGAACTTGCGCGCGAATGCGGCGCTGACGACCGCCACCTTGTCGGAGGTCGCCGTGTCGGCGTCGTTGAAATCCCGGCCGGCGATCAGCGGCATGCTCATCGTGCGGAAGTATCCGGGGCTGTCGTAGGTAATCCAGGTGACGCCCTTAACCGCCTCGCCCGTGTCGGCCAGTACCATGTCATTCCAATTCGAGCCGCTGATCGGCGAGCGATTGGCCACCGCCGCCGCGGCGACCCCCGGAATCGCGCGGATACGCTGCAGCAAGTCCTGCTCGAACCCGGCGCGTCGCGCTTCCGGCACGTGCAGGCGCGAGAACTCGACGTTGGCCACCAGCACCCCGGCGGGCCTGAACCCCAAGTCCTCGTGCAGCAAATTGGTCAGGCTGCGTGCGAACAGCAAAGCGCTGGCGAGCAGCACCAGCGACAGCGCCACCTCCCCGGCCACCAGCATGCGCTGCAGCCGGAAGCGCTCGCCGCCGGCCGTGGCGCCGCGTCCGCCGCTCTTGAGCACCGTGCCCGGCGCCGCGCCGCTCGCCCGGAACGCCGCCGCCGAACCGAAGAGCAGCGTGGTCACCACCGCCAATCCGGCGGCGAAGCCGAGCATGCGCCAATCCGTGCCCAAATTCAGCCAGATGCGCGTGTCGCCGGTGTTGATCATCGCCACGATCGCCTTCGTCAGTCCCGCCGCCAGCAGCCAGCCGCCCACCGTGCCCGCGATCGCCAGCAACCCGCTCTCGACCAGCAACTGCCGCGCGATCTGCGCCCGTGACGCGCCCAGCGCCAGCCGCACCCCGATCTCCTGCTCGCGCGCGCTCGCCCGCGCCAGCATCAGGCTCGCCAGATTGGCGCAAGCGATCAGCAGCACCATGCCGGAAAGCCCTAACAGCAGCCAGAGCGAGTTGGAGGAGTCCTCCCGCAGTTGCGAAAAGCCATGCGCGGCGGGAAACGCCGCCAGTTGATAGGCGAGGTAGTGCTTGACGCCCTCGGCGTCGTATTGCGGCGGGATCGTCGCCTGCAGCGCCCCCGGGCCCACCGCCGCGATTTGCGCGCTGGCGCGCGCCAGGCTCCAGCCCGGCTTCAGCCGCCCCACCAGCGCCAGCCACCAGCTCTGGCGATCTTGCAGACGGCTCTCCTCGCCATAGATGAGCGGCTCGGCGCAGATCGGCAGTGCGATATCGAAGCGATCGCCGACCGCGAGGCCAAAAAAGCCCGGCGGCGTCACCCCGATCACCGCGAACGGATGCCCTTCGACCAGCAGCGTTTTGCCCAGCGCGTCGGCGCCGCCGAAGCGCTGCTGCCAAAAGCCGTAACTGAGCACCACGCCGGGCGAGCCGCACCCGGGCTGATCGTCGGCGGGGCCGACCAGACGTCCCACCCAGGGCTGCACCCCCAGCACCGGAAACAACTCGCCGCTCACCCACATCGCCTGCGCCATCTGCGTCGGTCCGCCCGGCGCCAGGTTCAGCCGGTCGGCCCCCCATGCCCCCAGCGCGGCGAACGCTTGCTGCCGCTCTCGGATCGCGCGATAGAGCGGATAGGTGAAGTCGGCATACGGGCCGTTGAAGCTCCCTTGGCCCCAATGACGATGCGCGATGTTTACGATCGCCAGCGTTTGCGGTTCCCGCACCGGCAAAATTCGCAGCCGGATGGCGTCAATGAGCTGAAAGATTGCCGTATTGGCGCCGATGCCCAGCGCCAGCGTCAGCACCGCGACCGCCGCGAACGCCGGCGACTTCGCCAGCACTCGCAGCGCATACCGCGCATCCTGTTTCAGCATTCTCAGCCCTTGCCGCTTGGACGCTGGTACTTACGTTCCGTAAGCCGCCTTTGTTCCCGGGATCGCATACAGCCGAACGACTTCGGCTGCTTCGAAACCCGGCGTGCCGGGGGCGCCGGTTACGCGTTCCAATTCCCGAGCAGGCGGCGCAAGAGAACCAGCTGGCCGAGATGATAGGCGTTATGGTCGGCGAGCAGCAGCGCCTCGCGCAGGAGGGTCTGGCCGTTGCCATGGGGAAAGGGGGTCCAAAGATCGCCCTTGGTGACGAGCGCCACCATCGCCGCGAGATCCGCTTGGAATTGGCGCCGCGAACGCGTCCAGGCGGCGGCGCTCGGCGGCGCGGCGGTGGCCGGCCAATAGCCGTCGGGAAAGGACGGCGAGACATGCGCCGGATCGCGGCTGAACTCCAAAATGTCCCACTGCGCGATGCGCAGGTGCTCGAGCAGTTCCCAGGCGCTGTGCGGCAAACCGCGCGGGCGCCGCCCGCGATCCCCCGGCGGAATGCCCCGCGCCACCTCCTCGAAGCGCGCATGCGCCTGCCCGCCGCGCAGCAGCCGCGTTAACTGTTCTCGAAGTGCGCCTTCCGCGATGCGAATCGCGTCCTGAGCCTTGGCCATGAGCCGCCTCCCGCGCCAGGTCCTTTCGCGATTCTCGCACCGATATCCGGTCCTGCGAGCTCGGGTCGCCGGCGATGGCGGCGTCTGGCGTCCCAAGCCGATGCCCGTGGCGCGCAACGACCAAGGCTCAAGGGGCATTGCTCATGGCGCCTCTCGTGGCGCTACGGGCCCAATTGCCCTCCGTCCGCAACTTCTTACTTGCTCTCGTCAAGCGCCGGCCGCCGCCGCCGATACGCGAACCAGCCGACGAGTGCCAGCCCGAGAATCGTCAAGTAGAACGCGCTCGGCTCGGGAGTGTTCACGATAGGGGTCGGAGCCGGCCGGCCCGCAATCGCGGTCCCGGCGAAAGCTAAAGGAGCGAGGCAACTGAACAGCACCTTCTTCATAAGGGTCCTCCACGCCTTCTCCGAACCGCACGTTTCGCGCCACGCCCGCCGCCATGGCTTGACGCGACTTAGCGCGGCCGCGCCCGAGCGATGCGCAACCGATCTTCATGCCGGCACGGACTTTTCCGTCCCGCTCCCCGCCCGGTCCCGGGTCGCGGATGCCCGGCCTGCCCGTCGCCGCAACGCGATCCCTCGCTCGCGGCCCCGCTCTGCGAAGCGCCCGCAACCGCCCTCAGCGCGCTCGTTCGCCCCGATCCCCGCCTGCTAAAATTCGACCTGGAAGCGCATGCGGCCCGGTGGCTGTCCTGGTCTTCAAAACCAGTGGTCCCGTCCAAAGGCGGGACGGTCGGTTCGACCCCGACACGCTTCCGCCAAATAGCGCCCGCCCATGGCCGAAATCATCCAAGCGTCACAATCCGCGCGCTGCGGCCGCGAACGCAGCCCCGATGGCGTTTGGGTCTGCAAGCTGCATGGCCAGCCGCTGCGCGAAATCACCCTCCCCGCGAGCATTGATCCGCGCGGGCTTGGGCATCTTTCCGCTTGGGTCTGCCCCGTCAGCGGCGAACCGATCCTTGACTGAATCCACCGGCGGTCAACCCGGCGCAGGCCGATCCCGCCGTCAGGCCTTCTGCTGGATGTCGCGACCGGCGGTGGGGAAGCCGGCGCGCACCCAATCCTGCGCAAAGCTGGTGCGCAGGTAGAGCAGTTCCACGTCGCGCATGCCGAGGCGCCGCACCTCGGCGGCGGCGGGATGAATGTTCGGGCACTTCACCCACGGGCAGCAGCCGCAATAGAGCACGACGGCGCGATCGCGCGGCAACTTCTGGAGCGCTTGCCGCAGCATCGCCAAGCCTTCGGGGCGCGAGGCCGGACCGGCGTACTCGGCGCCGGGAATGTGCGCCGCGCGAAAGAGCACGTCAAAGCCGACCTGAAAAATCGCCGGCCTGTCGCCGCGCTTCAGCCGCGCCGCGAGCTGCGCCGGGCGCACCAGCGCGGCGCCGTCGCTGGCGGCCGCCCAGCCCGCGAGCGGCGCCGCGGCCGCCAGGCCGCCGGCCCGCGCGAGAAACTGCCGTCGCGTAAGCGTCATGCCGTTCATCTTCCCATGCCGCTCCCCGCCGGCGCAAGAACGCGCTACACTGCAACGTTCCGGAGGCCCACCCGTGCGCCGCTTTCCCTCGCTGCTCGCCGCCGCCGCCCTGCTCTCGCTCGGCCTCGCCGCGCAAACGCTCTCTCCCAGCCTGTTCGCCGGCATGCGCTGGCGCTCGATCGGCCCCTATCGCGGCGGGCGCACGCGCGCCGCCAGCGGTGTCGCCGGCCAGCCCAACGTCTTCTACATCGGCGCGGTGGATGGCGGCGTCTGGAAGTCCACCGACTACGGCCGCACCTGGCAGCCGATCTTCGATAGCGAGCCGACCGGCTCGATCGGCGCCCTCGCCGTCGCGCCCTCGGATCCCAATGTGATCTACGTCGGCAGCGGCGAAGGCCTGCATCGCCCCGACCTCTCCGTGGGCGACGGCATGTACAAATCCACCGATGCCGGCCGCACCTGGACTCACCTCGGCCTGCGCAACGGCCAGCAGATCGCGAAAATCGCGGTCGATCCGCGCGACGCCAACCGCCTCTTTGCCGCCGTGCTCGGCCACCCCTACGGCCCCAATCCCGAGCGCGGCATCTATCGCTCCACCGACGGCGGCCAAACCTTCGAGCGCGTCCTTTACAAGAACGAATACACCGGCGGCTCCGATGTCGCCGTCGATCCGGCCGACCCCTCCATCGTGTACGCCGCGCTCTGGCAGGCGCAGGAAGGGCCGTGGGAGAACGGCGAGTTCGGCGGCGCCGACGGCGGGCTCTTCAAGTCCACCGACGGCGGCGCGACCTGGCAGCCGCTCACCGACGGCCTGCCCGCCGGCGTCGACCAGGTCAACATCGCGATCGCGCCCAGCGAGCCGGCGCGTCTCTACGCCTCCGTGGCCTACGGCGAGCGCAAAGTCGGCTTGTTCCGCTCCGATGACGGCGGCGCTTCCTGGCGGCGGATCACCGACGATCCGCGGCCGAACGCCCGCATCGGCGGCGGCGATTTGCCGGTGCCGGTCGTGGACCCGCGCAATCCCGACGTCGTGTACGTTTGCACGCCGGTGCTCTGGAAATCGAGCGATGGCGGCAAGACCTGGATGGGCCTGCGCGGCGCTCCCGGCGGCGACGACTATCAAAGCGTCTGGATCAACCCCAACGATCCCGCCATCATGCTGGTCGGCAGCGACCAAGGCGCGATCATCACCGAAAACGGCGGCCGGACTTGGAGTTCGTGGTACAACCAGCCCACCGCCCAGGTCTATCACGTCGCCACCGACAACGCCTTCCCCTACCGCGTCTGCAGCGGCCAGCAGGATAGCGGCTCGGTCTGCATCTCCAGCCGCGGCAATTGGGGCGAGATCACCGAACGCGACTGGCTGCCCGTCGGCGCGGAGGAATACGCCGCCATCGCCCCCGATCCGCTCGATCCCAACATCGTCTTCGGCGGCAAGCTCAGCCGTTTCGATCGCCGCACCGGCCAGACCGCCGAGGTTTCGCCCCAGCCGCTGCGCTCGTCGGCGTTCCGCGCGCTGCGCACGGCGCCGCTGATCTTTTCGCCGCTCGATCCGCACCTGCTCTATTTCGCCGGCAACACCTTGTGGGTCACCGGCGATGCTGGCGACCATTGGCGGCAAATCAGTCCCGATTTGACCCGCAAGACTTGGCAAGACCCGCCCAACCTCGGCGAATACGCCGCCACCCCCGCCGCCCGCCCCACCGACCGCGGCGTGATCTACGCCGTGGCGCCCTCGCCGCTCCAGCGCGGCCTCATCTGGGCGGGCACCGACGACGGCCTGATTTGGCTCACCCGCGACGGCGGCCAGCATTGGAGCAACGTCACTCCGCCTCAGCTCACCGCCTGGGCGAAGGTCTCGATCCTCGATGCCGGCCATTTCGACGCCAACACCGCCTACGCGGCGATCAACACCTTCCGCCTCGACGATTTGCGCCCGCACATCTACCGCACGCACGATGGCGGCAAGACCTGGACGGAGATCGTCAACGGCATTCCCGACGGCGCCGCCATCAATGTCGTGCGCGAGGACCCCAAGCATAAGGGCCTGCTCTTCGCCGGCAGCGAAAATCAGGTCTATGTCTCCTTCGACGACGGCGATCACTGGCAATCGCTGCGCCTCAATATGCCGGCCACCTCGATCCGCGATTTGCAGATTAAAGGCGCCGATCTGATCGCCGGCACGCATGGGCGCGGCTTCTGGATTCTCGACGACATCACGCCCTTGCGCCAGGCCGCCGCCGCCGCGGCCGCGGGCCGCCCCTATCTCTATCGCCCTGCAACCGCCTATCGCGTCCGCTGGGACGTCAACACCGACACGCCCCTGCCGCCCGATGTCCCTGCCGGGCAAAATCCGCCCGACGGGGCGATTCTCGACTACTATTTGCCCGCGCCGGCCTCCGGACCAGTGGCGCTGGCCGTTTATGCCCCCGACGGCAAGCTCGTGCGCCGCTACTCGAGCGAGCAAGCGGCGCCGGCGGTGAATCCCCGTCTCGACATCCCAACCTATTGGGTCGCGCCGCCCCGCCGGCTCAGCACCGCCGCCGGCGAGCACCGCTTCGTCTGGGACCTGCACGAGACTCCGGCGCCGGGCTTCCCCGCCAATTACCCGATGCAAGCCGTCGTCCACGAGACGCAACCGGCGCCGACCTCGCCCTGGGTGCTGCCGGGTTCCTACACGGTCAAGCTGACCGTGGATGGCCATACCTACTCGCAGCCGCTGGTCGTGCGCATGGATCCGCGCGTGCGCACGCCGCTCGCGGGCCTCGCGGCCCAATACCGGCTTTCCGAGCAAATGTACCGCGCGGTCGTCGCCTCCGGCCAGGCGCTCGAGCAACTGAACGCCTTGCGCCGCCAGATTCGGGAACGGCAAAGCTCCGCCTCGGGCGCCGCCGCGGCGGCGCTGGCCGCCTTCGACCGCCAAGCGCAGGCACTCGCGGGCGGCGGCTCCAACTCGCGCTTCTTCATGTTTTTCGCCGCCGCCGCCGGCCCGCCCACCATCGCTGCCACGCGCATCCGCTGCTTCGCGTTGATGAATCTGCTGCAAGGGGCCGACGTTGCGCCGACCAGCCAAGCCGCCGCTGCGGTCCAGCGCGAGCAGGCAAGCTGGAATAAGCTCGCCGCGCGCTGGCGCACGTTGCGCACGCAGGACTTGGCGCAGCTCAATGCCAGCTTGAAGGCCGCCGGGCTCGATCCCATCGCTCTCGCGAACGCCGGCCAATGACATGCACACGCTTGCACAAGTTACGGGTTGGTGACGATTGCATTGAACGCGCGGTTGTGATCTGATTCAAATCCGCGACTGCATGCCGCCCAGCACTCCAGAAGACGACACTGCTTCTCCTCTCGCCGCGCTGATCGTGGATGCCAATCGCCTCGCCGGCCGCCTGCTCGCCGAAAAGATGCAGCACGCCGGCATCGCCGCCGAGGTCCTGCCCGGCTTCGGGGCCGCGAGCGAAACGGCGTCCAGCCCCGAGAGCGTCATCCTTTGGTCGTTCAACTGGCAATACCAAGCCTCGGAATTGGCCGAGCTGCGGCGGTGGTCGCCGAAGTTGCGCGTGCTGGTGCTCGGCGCCGCCTGCTCGCGCGCCGCGCAGGCGCAGCTTTTGCTGGCCGGCGCGCGCGGCTTCGTGGACCAGGCCGAGCCGTTCGATCGTCTGCTCGCCGCTCTCGCCCGCGTGGCGCGCGGCTTGCGCCATTTCAGCGATGACGTGCTCTCCGACGCCATCGACCAGCTTCGCCAAAGCCCGCAACTGGCCAGTAGCAAGCCGCTCACCGAGCGCGAGCGGCAGATCGTCGCGCAAATCGTGCGCGGGCGCTCCAACCGCGAGATCGCCGCCGTCCTGAACGTCACCGAAAGCACGATCAAGAGCCATTTGCAGGCGATCTTTGCCAAAATGGGCGTGAGCAACCGGCTGGCGCTGGCGATGCAAGTTCTCCACGATCCCGCCTCCTTGCAAGGGCAGGCGCGCCGCCGTCCCTCCGCTGCCACTCCCCCCGCCGCACGCTCCCGCGTCGCGCCCTAGCCCCGCGCCGGCTTCCTCCGCCGCTCCGCCGCCCTCTACCCTCCGCCCGCTTCCGGCGCCTACAATCGAGCCAACGGCCATGCCGGGTGGGTCCGACGGCCGGGGAGGCGTTCGCATGCCCGTCGCGCTTGCCTATTTCGTGCTCGCCTTGCTGCTCGTGGTCGTTGCGCTCGAGGTCTTCGCGCTCGCGCGCAGCGGCAACTCGCGGCTGCTCGCGCACCTCGCCGACTTGTTCAAGCAAGAAGGGCGCTTGCTGCGCGAAGAGAATGACAGCGCCGCCCGCCGCGGCCGCGAAGAGGTCTCGGCCGCGATCGTCCAGCTCGACGGCCGCCTGCAAACGCAACTCGACGCCTTGCGTACCGGCCACGCCGATGCCGGCGCCAAACTGCGCACCGAGGTGACCGCCAACCTGAACGAAATCCGCGCCACCCTCGATCAACGCCTCCAGCGGCTGCAAGCCGAAATCGCCACCAGCCTCAACCTGATCGCCGATCGCGGCGCTGCCGCGCAAGACAGCCTGCGCAAGACCGTGGAGCAAAAACTGGAGGCGCTGCGCGACAGCGTGGAAACCAAGCTGGAGACGATCCGGCAGGATAACGCCATGCGCTTGGAGCAGATGCGCGCCACCGTTGAGGAAAAACTTCAAGGTACGCTCGAGGCCCGCCTGGGTGAATCCTTCCGCCAGGTCAGCCAGCAGTTGGAAGTCGTGCACCAAGGCCTGGGCGAGATGCGGCAATTGGCCGAAGGCGTCGGCGACCTGAAACGCGTGATGAGCAACGTCAAGGCGCGCGGGACTTGGGGCGAGGTGCAACTCGGCGCTTTGCTCGAGGAGATGCTGGCGCCGTCCCAGTTCCAGCGCAACGTCTCCCTCGGTCCTCGCGACGGTCAGGTCGAATTCGCGGTCAAGCTGCCGGGCCGCGGCGGCGAGGGTGATGCGCCCGTTTGGCTTCCCCTGGACTCGAAGTTCCCCATCGAGGACTATCGCCGCCTCTCCGAGGCCCTCGACCGCAACGACGCCGCCGCCGCCGACGCGGCCGCGAAGGCCCTCGAAGCGCGCGTCGCCGAATGCGCCAAGACGATCTGCGAAAAGTACATTCATCCGCCGCAAACCACCGACTTCGCCATCCTCTTCTTGCCGAGCGAAGGCTTATTCGCCGAAATCATCCGCAAGCCGGATCTGCCCGAAATGGTGCAGCGCAAATTCCACGTGATGATCGCCGGTCCCGCCACGCTCAGCGCGCTCTTGCTCAGCCTGCAGGCGGGCTTCCGCAGCTTGGCCGTGCAGCAGCGCTCGGCCGAAGTCTGGAAGATTCTCGGCGCGGTCAAGACCCAATTCAGCGAATTCGGCGCCCTGCTCGATGGGGTCAAGAAAAAACTCGAGCAGGCCGGCAACAAGATTGACGATGCCGCCCGGCAATCGCGCAAGATCTCGCGCGCGCTCTCCGAAGTCGAGTCGCTGCCCGCCGCCGAAGCCGCGCCCTTGCTCGATGAGGCCGACGCGCCGCGCGCGCTCGCCGCCGCCGCCGGCGACGCCGAATGAAAACGCGGCAGCGCCGCTGCGCCCCTGATCCCGATCCCGGCGGTTATTTCGCCTGGAGTTCCCGGTTGAACATCGCCGCCAGCCCCGGCTTGGCCTCCCCGCGCGGCGCCTCGGCGGCGACTTTGAGCAGGTTCATGAGGTAGCGCCGCATATAGGCGTCGCTGGCGCGCTCGAGCACGGGCACGGCGGAAACCGTCACCAAGCCCTCGCCGAACCGGAAGCGAAACCAGGCATGGCAGCCGCTCACGCCGTCGCCGGCTCGCACCAGCAGCCGTTGTCCCAGGCTCTCGAGGCCGATCAGGCCGGCGTCCGCGAGATCATAGGCATAATCGGGCCGCAAGACCTCCGCCGCCGCCGCCGGCAGTCCCTCCACGAGTTGTTCCGAGCCTTGATCCCAAGCCGTGCCGCAAGCCGTGGAATAGGGCGCCAGCCGCGCCTGAAACGGCCAGAACTTCATGGTGTCGGGCGCGGGCGGCGTCAGCAAAACCAGGTTCGCCCCATCCGCGACGGCGCGCCAGATGGCGCGATACTTCGCTCCTTGGCTCGCGCCGCCGCCGAGAGAGGGGTCGGCGATGGCGATGACGCGTGGCGTGCCTTGCGTCAGCCCCTCTTGCACCGCGAAGCCATGCTCGCGCAGCGCCTCCTGCAAGGCGTCCGGCAAGCCGAATTCCCCCACCGACAGGACGCCGCCATAGTACGAGGGCGGCGGCGCGATCGCCGTCAGCTCCGCCGTCGCCGCCGCGCCGTGCGCGCCGGCCAGGCTCGCGGAAATGCGATAGGCGCCGGGCGCCGGCAGCGCCGCCAGCAGCAGCCATTCGCCGCCGCGCGCCGGCACGGCGCGCCGCCACAGCCGCCGCCCCTGCGCGTCGCGCAGCGCGACTTCCAGCACCTGGCCATCCGGGACCGGCCCGGGCCCGCGCGCCTCGATCTCGAACGTCTGCCCGGCGGCGACATGGCGCGCGAGCAAATGCAGCCGCACCCGCGGGGCGCCTCCCAGCAGGCCGAAAAGCGCAATCAGAACGGAACAGCCCAGCCAACGCGCAAGCATCGCTGATTGAGAGTATATTCCGCTAAGAACCACCGATGCCTGCCTCCCGGTGCAGCCCGCGGCCATGGGTGCTTCGCGTCTGGGTCACGGCGTTGCTGCCGTTCGTGCTGCTCGCCGCCGCCGCGGCGCAGATCGGGTATTTCCGCCTGCAAGCCGAGGACGGCACCTGGTGGCTGATTGATCCCAACGGCCAAAACGCGCTGCTGATCGGCGCCAATGGCATGCGCTTCCCCGCCGCCGCCGCCAAGACCCTCTACCCCGACGAAGACGCCTGGCAGTTCGAGGCCCTGGCGCGGCTCAAGCGGTGGCGCTTCAATACCATCGGCCTCGAAAGCGATGCCCGGCTCTGGAACTACCGCGTCCCCTACGTGATGGACCTGCACATTGCCGCGCATGCCGGCGCCGGCTGGAAGGCGGGCCGCCCGCTCGACGTCTTCGATCCCAGCTTCGCCCAGCAGGCGCAAACCATCGCCAACGAAGGAGCGCTGCCGCGCACCCCCGACCATGGGCTGGTCGGCTACCTCAGCGATGACGACATTCCGTGGGCGGCGCCGGGCGGCGCCGGCGAGACCATGCTCGCGCTCTATCTGCGGCTGCCGGAGGAAGCGCCGGGGCGCCAGGCGGCCGTTCATTTTCTGCGCCTCCGCTACCATGACAACATCCGCCGCTGGAGCCAGGCTTGGGGCCGGAAGCGGTTGAAGGATTTTGACGAGATTCGCGCGCCCGGCACGACCGCCGCGTACCGCGCCGATGCCGAGGCGTTCCTCTCCGAAGTCGCCGCGCGCTATTTTCAAACCTGCGCCGATGCGATTCACCAGGCCGATCCCAACCACCTCTATTTGGGCGCGGTACTGGCGCCGGATGCGCCGGAGCCGGTCTGGATCGCGGCGCGCATCGCCGATGCCGTCGCGCTCGAATTGACCGCGGCGGATCCGCGGCCCGCGCTGGCGCGCGCCTACCGCCTGACCGGCAAGCCGATTTGGGTCGCCGCCTTCGGCCTCGACGCCGCCGCCGACCGCGGCGCGGCTTACAGCCGGTTCGTCCGCGCCCTCGCCGCCACGCCCGCGGTCTTCGGCTTCGACTGGAACGAATGGAGCGGACCGCAAGGGCTGGTCAATGCCGCCGGCGAGCCGAATGCCGCCTTCGCCGCCGCCGTGGCCCAGGCGAATGCCGCGGTTTCGCAACTGCACGCGCAGGCGCACTAGCCGCCGCGGCTCCGAGCGGCGCTTCCCCCGGTCAGCGCGCCAGAGCGGCCAGGCTGTCTTGCGCCGTCCGCGCCAGATCGGAATCCGGGAACTGCTGTTGGATTTGCTCGTAGAGCTTGCGCGCCGCGCCGGGATCGTTCACCGCTTCCAGATCGGCGAGCTCGATCATCGCCAGCGATCTCGGCACGACGACCGAGGGATTGGCGATCAGCTTTTGGTAAAGAGCGCGCGCTTCATTGGTCTTGCCTTGCGTCGCGTATAGGTTCGCCAGCGCGTTCTCCGCCAAGCTCGCCACGCGCGCGTCCTTGCCCGCGGCGACCGCCTTCAGCACCGCTTCCCCTTTCGCCGTATCGCCGCGCTCGATGGCGATCAGGCCGAGGTAGTATTTCGCTTCCCGCCCGCTTTCGGTGCTCGCGTAGGAGTCGGCCGCTTGCTGGAAGAACTTCTCCGCCGCCTGCGCCCGCGCTTGCGCATTGGCGTAAGTGGTGACGCCGGGCGCGGCCGTCGCCGCCCCGGCTAACGGCGCGTGCAGGGTGGCGAGGCCTTGCGAGAACAGCGCTTCCGCGCGCGCGTCGCGGTTGCGCACCCAGGCCGTGAGCCCCACGCCCGCCGCGATCGCCACCGCCACCACGATCGCCGCGGTCTGGATCTGCTTTTGGTAATTGAGGTAAAACTCGTACCAGTTGTCGAGCGTGCTGACGAATTGGTCCGATTTGAGTTCCTGCCGGCTGATCGCCACGTTGGCGGGCCTCCAAAGTTCGCCCCGAAACTCGATGCTAGCACGCCGTTCGCGCGCGGGCCGGGGAGCGCGGCCCCGCCGCCCTCGCCTCCCGCGAGGCGGTCTCGCCCGGCGGTTCCTCTCGCAAAAATTTGTACCCTGCGGCCCGGTAGCCTGCATCCAATCGTTATGCGAGACCGGCGGTTTGACTCTCCGGAGGTCGTCGGCTAGAATCAGAGGTTTATCTGTGATCGGAACAAGAAGCGCTACGATGGATAAGAAGCGGCTGGAGCATTTCAAAAAGCGGCTCATGCAAAAGCAATCCGAACTGCTGCAAGCGGTTTCGCGCAACGAGCAGGATGGCCGCGCCGCCGACGAAGAGGCGACCCAGGATGTCGCCGACAAAGCGATCAACTCCTACACCAAGGAGTTCCTGTTCCATCTCAGCAACTCGGACCGCAACTTGCTGCAAATGGTGGCGGAGGCGCTGCAGCGCATCAAGGAAGGCAGCTACGGCCAATGCGTCACCTGCGGCAATGAAATGAATCCCAAGCGGCTCGAAGCCGTCCCCTGGGCCCGCTTCTGCCTCAACTGCCAAGAGAAGGTCGAACAGGGCATGCGTTAGGTCCGGCGGCGCGCCGTGCATCTTCGGCGCTCCGTGAGCGCCGGGCGCGAGCATCGCGGCGGTTCCTCTGGCAACGTTGTCCTCGAGCGCCGGCGGCCGGCGCGCCGTCGCAGGCCGACGCGGTCTGCCCTTCCGCGATTCCCGAGCTCGGAATCCTCGCGCGGCCGTGTCCGCCCCCGGACACCCCGGTCCGCTTTCGGACACCACGCTTCCGGCTAAACGCCGTGCTAGCAAGCGCCCGGTCTGGCCTTTCAAATGCTAGGTCAACCGCGTCATGTGGGCGGACTTGCGGTCAGCACTGCGGCTGTTAAGGAAGAATCCGCTGCTCTCCTTGACGGCTATTCTTTCTCTGGCGCTGGGCATCGGCGCCAACGCCACGATTTTCACCTATGCGGAAACGCTCGTCCTCCGCACCCCGCCCGTGCGGGAGCCGCGGCAAATGGTGGAGCTCTGGAGCTTTTCGCGGCTGCCCGCTCTGCCCTTCGGCGGCTACTTGCCGCTCAGTTATCCCGAGTACAAAGACTACGCGCGGCAGAACCGCTCGCTCAGCGGCATCGCCATCTACTCGCCCTATGTGATCGCCAATTGGAACCGCAGCGGCGTCCTGCGCTCGCTGCAAGGCCAAGTGGTTTCAGCGGATTATTTTGCCGTGCTGGGCGTGAACCCGGTCTTGGGGCGCGGCTTCACCGCGGCGGAGGGCGTGGTTGGTGCGCGGCCCGTGGCGGTGCTCGGCTACTCCACCTGGCAGCAGCAGTTTGGCGGCGCCCGCGACATCCTGGGGCAAACCCTGCGCCTCAACGGCCATGACTTCACCATCGTGGGCGTCGCGCCGCGCGGCTTCAACGGCTTGTTCGCCGGCCTTTCGGCGGCGTTTTACGTGCCGGCATCGCAAAGCGGCGGGATGGGGCTGGCCGGCGCCTTGACCAGCCGCGGCAACCACAGTTGGCTGGCGGTCGGCCGTCTCAAGCCCGGCGTCTCCCGCGCCGCCGCCGTCGCCGATCTCGATCTCATCGCGCAGCAAATGCGCACGGAATATCCCCAGGACGAGCTGAAGGATCTGGCCGTGCGCGCGACCCCGCTTGGCGCCGTTCCCTACGCCTTTCGCCAGCCCGTCAATGGCGTGGTGGCGCTGCTCGCGATCATCGTCGCGCTGGTGCTGCTCATCGCCTGCGCCAATGCCGCCAACCTGCTGCTGGTGCAAGCGCAGGGACGGCAGCGCGAGCTGGCGATTCGCGGCGCGCTCGGCGCCGGCCGCTGGCGGCTGGCGCGCCAGGCGCTCACCGAGAGCGTCCTGCTGGCGGTCCTGGCCGGCGTCGCCGGCCTCTGGATCGCCGGCTGGCTGGCGCCGCTGCTGTTGAAGCTGGCGCCCAGCGGCGCGCCCGCGGCCACGCTGCAGGTGGGCTGGCCGATCGCGCTCTTCACCTTCGCGCTGGCGTTGGCCACTGGGCTGGTCACCGGCCTTGCACCCGCCTGGCGGGGCGCCCGCGCCTCGGTGGCGGCGGCGCTGCGTCAGGGCTCGCCAGGCAGCGGCGCGAGTCGCGCCCGCCTGCGCAACCTGCTCGTGGCCGGTGAAATTGCGGTCTCCATGATCGTGCTCGCCGGCGCCGGGCTGTGCCTGCGCAGCCTGAATCGCGCCCGCCGCATCAACCCCGGCTTCGATGTCGCGCACGTGCTGTTGGCGCAAGACGTGGATCCCAGCCTGCTCGGCTACCAAGGCGCGCGCGCCGCGTCGTTCCTGGATGCGATGGCCCAGCGCGCGCGGCAGCTTCCGGGCATCGCCGCCGTTTCCCGGATCAACTATCTGCCCCTGCAGGGCAGCGAGTCCGACACCTCGATGAACATTCCCGGCCTGCCGCCCCCACCGGGGCAAGACGGCTTCGACGTGCAATATTTCGAGGTCGGTCCCGGCTTCTTCGCCGCCATGGGCACGCCGCTCGACGCCGGCCGCGATTTCAACCCGCAAGATCTGCCCCGCGCGGGTCACTTGATCGTGGTCAACCAAGCTTTCGCCGCGCGCTTCTGGCCCGGCCAGGACGCGATCGGCAAGGAAATAGACCTGCAATCGCAAGGCAAGGCGACGGTGATCGGCGTCGTGCCCACGGGGAGATACCGCACCCTCGGCGAAGCGCCGCGGCCGGTATTTTTCCAGCTCCATCGCTTCGACAGCCGCGCCACCCTGGTCGCGCGCGCGGCGGCGCCGCCCGCCGCCCTCCTGCCCGGCTTCCGCCGCGCGCTGACCGATCTGGACCCCGATCTGCCCGCCGACGGCATCCTGACCGGCGCGCAGTTCATGAGGGTGCCGTTGTTGCTCTCGCGGCTGACGGCGATTCTTCTCGCCGCCTTCGCGCTCCTGGCGCTGGCGCTGGCGACGGTGGGGCTCTACGGCGTGGTGGCGTTTTCCGCCAGCCAGCGCACGCGCGAGTTCGGCATCCGCCTGGCGCTGGGCGCGCGCGCGGGCAGCGTCGCCGGCTTGGTCGTGGGCCAGGGCCTGCGCCTGGCGCTGGCGGGCGTGGCCGCCGGAGCGGTGATCTCGCTGCTGGCGCTGCGGGGCCTGGCGGCGCTGCTCTACGGCATCAGCGCCTCCGATCCGCTGACGCTCACCGCCGTCGCCCTCCTCCTGCTGGCCGTGGCGGCGGCGGCCAGCTATTGGCCCGCCTGGCGCGCCACCCGCGTGGACCCGCTCGTCGCCCTCCGCTGCGAATAATCCCCCCGCCCGGCCGCCGTCCCGCCGGCGGTAGCCTGAGAAGATGCGCGCCGGGTGGAACCGCAATGGGCCGCTGTGGATCACCGCCGCTTGTGCGGCGCCGGGGGCGCTGCTGCGGTTCGCGCCGCATGCTTGGCCGGCGCCCGGGGCGGCGCTCGCCTTCGGCGCCACCGTCGCGGCGGCGGCGTTCGTGCTCGCTTGGGCCGCGGAGGCCGCCGAACAAGACCTGTCGCGCGGCGTCGCGCTGGCGCTGCTCGCATTGGTGGCGGTGCTGCCGGAGTTCGCCGTGGACGGCACGTTTGCCTGGCTCGCCGGCCGCCATCCCGGCTACCTCGCCTTTCCCCTCGCCAACATGACCGGCGCGAACCGGATCTTGATCGGCTGGGGATGGCCGCTCGTCGTCGCGGTGGTCTGGAAGCGGCACGGCGCGCGCCGGGTATCCCTCGATCGGGCGCAGCTCAAGAAGGTGGCGGTCTTGCTCGCCGCCACCGCGTTTTCGTTCTGGATCGCTGCCCGCCGCAGCCTGACGCTGTTCGATGCCATCGTGCTGCTGGGGCTCTTCGCTCTCTACGTCTGGCGGCTGCCCACGGCGGCCGGCGCGCCCTCGCACGCGGTCGGCATGGCCCGCCGCCTGGCGGAGCGGCCGCGCCGCCGCCGCCGCTGGCTGCTGGCCGCGCTGGTGAGCGCGGCCGCTGCGGCCATCCTGCTGGTCAGCGAGCCCTTCGCCCGCGCGCTCGTGGCCGCCGGCAGCCTCTTCGGCGTCAGCCAGTTCTATTTGGTGCAATGGCTGGCGCCGCTGGCCTCCGAGCTGCCGGAGTTTGTCGTCGTGTCCATCTTCGCCTGGCATGCCGCCGGCGGCCGCGCGCTCGAAGCGCTGATCTCCTCGAAAGTCAGCCAGTGGACCTTGCTCGTGAGCCTGTTGCCGGTGATCTACTCCCTCAGCCGCGGGCATTGGACGGCGCTGCCGCTCACCCAGCTCGAAAGCCGCGAATTGCTGCTCACCGGCGCGCAATCGCTCTTCGCCGCGCTGATTCTCCTGGACCTGGCGCTCGACCGGCGCGATGCGGCGGCGCTGTGGGTGCTCTTCACCGTCCAACTGGCCGTGCCGGAATGGCGCCTTCCCGTGACCGCTATTTATTTCGCGCTCGCCGCGCTCGCCCTCGTTCGCCACCGGCGCGGCGTGGCGCGCGCCGCGCGCGCGTTGTGGCGCTCCGAGCCGGCCGCCGGCCCGCCGCCCGCCGCCGCCCGCGATCGCCGCCGCTGACCGCCGGATGCGCCCCGCACGGCGGTCTTCCCGCCGCAGCCATGCTGTATGATGGGGGTTTACTCAGCACCCAAGGACTGAAGGAATGGCCGAAAATATTGAAGAGCGCGTCAAGCAAATCGTCGTCGAGAAGCTCAGCGTGGAGCCCAGCGAAGTGACCCCGCAAGCATCTTTCGTCGAGGATCTGGGCGCTGATTCGCTGGACTTGGTGGAACTGGTGATGGAATTCGAAGAAGCTTTCGGCATCGAGATTCCCGACGAAGACGCGGAAAAGATCCGGCGCGTGCAAGAGGCGGTCGACTACATCAAGGCGCACGTCAAGGCTTAGGGCACCGTGCCGCGCCGCGTTGTCGCAACTGGAGTCGGGCTCATCTGCGCCGTCGGCCTGACCGCGCCGGAAACTTGGGAAGGGCTGTTGGCGGCGCGTTCCGGCGTCGCCCCCATCACCCATTTCGACGCCTCGCAGTTCGCCTGCCGTTTCGCCGCCGAGGTCAAGGGCTTCGATCCGCTGGCGTTCGTCGAGAAAAAAGAGCTGAAGAAAATGGGCCGGTTCATCCAGCTGGCCCTGGCCGCGGCGGCGGAGGCGGTGGCGGCGGCGCGCCTCGGCGATCCTGTCGCCGAGCCGGACCGCACCGGCGTCCACATCGGCAGCGGCATCGGCGGCTTCGACGTCATCGAGCGCGAGCACCGCAATCTCCTGGAAGGCGGGCCGCGCCGCATCTCGCCCTTCTTCATTCCCGCCAGCATCGTCAACCTCGCCGCCGGGCATGTCTCCATCCGCTATCGCGCGCGCGGCCCCAACTCCGCCACCTGCACCGCCTGTACCTCCAGCGCGCACGCGGTGGGCGACGCCTATCGCATCATCCAGCACGGCGACGCCGACGCGATGATCTGCGGCGGCACCGAGGCGGCCATCACCCCCATGGGCATCGGCGGCTTCGCCGCCATGCGCGCGCTCTCCACGCGCAACGACGATCCCGCCCGCGCCAGCCGCCCCTTCGACAAGGAGCGCGACGGCTTCGTCGTCGGCGAAGGCGCCGGCATCCTGGTGCTCGAGGAGTTGGAGCACGCGCGGCGGCGCGGCGCGCCGATTCTGGCCGAGATCGTCGGCTACGGCATGTCCGGCGACGCCTACCACATCACCATGCCCGCCGAAGACGGCGCCGGCGCCTATCACGCCATGGCCAATACCCTCCGCGACGCCGGCCTTGAGCCCGCCGCCGTGGATTACATCAACGCCCACGGCACCTCCACGGCCTATAACGACAAGTTCGAGACCATGGCCATCAAGCGTCTCTTCGGCGAGCATGCGCGCCGGCTGGCGATCAGCTCGACCAAATCCATGACCGGCCATCTGCTCGGCGGCGCCGGCGGCCTCGAAGCCGGCATCTCGATCCTCGCCCTCCGCCATCAGCTCGTGCCGCCCACCGCCAACTACGAGGTGCCCGATCCCGATTGCGATCTCGACTACACGCCCAATCGCCCGCAAGCGCGCGAGCTGCGTTACGTCCTGTCCAATTCCTTCGGCTTCGGGGGCACCAACGCCGCCCTGCTCTTCAAGCGCTGGGACGGCGCCTAGGCGCCGCGCTTCCCCTCAGAAATATTGCCGCAGCCGGCGATACGTGTCCGCCAGCGCCTCCGGCAACACCCGCGTCTCGGCCACCACGCTCATGAAGTTGGCATCGGCCATCCAGCGCGGCAGCAGGTGCAAGTGGAGATGACCGGCGATGCCGGCGCCGGCGGCGGCGCCGAGATTCATGCCCAGGTTGATGCCGTCGGGCCGGTACTCGGCTTCCAGCGCCCGTTCGCCCCGCGCCGCCAGCTCGATCATCTCGGCGCGCGTTTCGGCGTCGCAATCCGCGAGATGGGCGACGTGAGCGAACGGCAGGATCATCATGTGGCCGGAGGTGTAGGGGTAAAGATTCAGCATCACGGCGTTGTGGCGCCCGCGGTGCACGATCAGATTGGCGGCGTCGTCCTGCGCCGCCAGCTTCAGGCAGAGCACGCACTCGCCGCCCGCACGTGCTTCGCTGACATACCGGTACCGCCAGGGGGAAAAAATGTAATCCACCGCCGCCTCGCGCGCGCCTCAAAAGAAGAGGTACTTGCGCCACTTTTCGTCGCCGTGTCCCATCATACGCATCAAATGACGGCTGGTGTGCAAGTTGAAGGGACGCGGCTCGCGCAGCAGCCGCATGCCGGCTTCTTCCGGCAGGCGGTCGCCCTTGCGATGGTTGCAGCGGTGGCAGCAGGCGACCAGGTTCTCCCACGAGCTGCGGCCGCCGCGCGAGCGCGGTACGACGTGATCGAGCGTCAGCTCCGGCGCGCTGCAGGTGCGCCCGCAATATTGGCAGCTATGGCGGTCGCGCAGCAGGATGTTCTTGCGCGACAAGGCGCGTGTGCGGTGGGGAATGCGCCGGTAGTCGAGCAGGCGGATCACCGACGGCACCGGGAACGCCACCCGCGCCGAGTGCAGGCAATGGCCGTTGATCTCTTCCGCGTGCGCCACCCCCTTGAGCACCAGCACCAAGGCGCGGCGCGCGGCGCACACGTTGATCGGCTCGTAGCTGGCGTTGAGCACCAGCACCGGCTGGAACAGGGCCGCGGCGCTCATGCGCCTTCCTCCCCGCCGCCGGGCGTGGCGGCCGCGACCCAGCGCAGGTCGGCGCGGGCGTAGGTCAGCACGTGCACCGCGGCCGCTCCCGCCCGCTTCAGCGCCGTCGCGCAGGCGCCGGCGGTCGCGCCCGTGGTCAGCACGTCGTCCACCAGCAAAATGCGCCGGCCGACGGCTTCCTTGGCGCGCGCGCGGAACGCGCCCTCGACGTTGCGCCGCCGCGCTTCCGCATCCAGCCCGGATTGCGGCGCGGTCTCGCGCCGCCGCGCCAGCGCCGCCGGCGCCAGGCGCAGTCGCCGCCGCCGCGCCAAGGCGCGCGCGATCGCCTCGCTTTGGTTGAAACCGCGCCGCCGCCGCCGGCCCGGCCCTAGCGGCACCGGCACGATGACGTCCACCGCCGGCAGCGGCGCCGCCGCGAGCGCCGCCGCGATCCAAGGCGCCGCCGTTCGCACCTGCTCATATTTCAGCAAATGCACCAGCGCCCGCGCCGTCCCGCGATAGTGAACGCAACTGCGCGCGCCGTCGTAGGCGGGCGCCGCGGCGCGGCAGCTCAAGCATCGGCCTTCCTGCCCGGCCATGCCGCGCCCGCAGCTCGGGCAAAGATCGTCTTCAGCGATGGTTTCCACGGCAGCCAGGCAGCCTTCGCAGACCGGAAGGCGCCGCCAGTGGGCAAGCGGCTGGGAGCAGATGCGGCAGGGAGAGGGGAAAAGAGCGCAAAAGCTCCGCCCTGCGAGTTGTGACCAAACAACCGAGAGCCCGCTTTGGCCGGTGCTACTGCTGAAAACAACCTCCGCTGCCTGAAAAAATCGGCCTTCTCAGCAGGATTCTAGCACGCTGCCTCCCGCCGCTCGTGCCGCTGGCCTTTCTTGCCCGCTAACGCAGAGCCATAGCGCAGGCATTCACCAACCGTCGGGCGGGCATTCTTGCCCGCCGACCCAGAGCCGTAGCGCAGCAGTCTTGCCTGCCAACCCAACGCTCGTAGGGCAGGCATTCCTGCCTGCCCTACGGTTTGCAGCTAGCCGCCATCGCAACCGGCAGCCGTAGGGCAGGCATTCTTTCCTGCCAACCCGACGCTCCCTCAGCGCCCGCGGGGCAGGCATTCTCGCCTGCCATCCCGCCTTTTGCAAATCGTCCGCCCCGCCTGCCCGCCCGAAGCTGCAGGGCAGGCGTTCCTGCCTGCGAACTTCCCTCAGCTAACCACCACCCCAACTGGCAGCCGTGGGGCTGGCATTCCTGCCTGCCAGCCAACCTCAATAAAGCGCCCATCCAGGGATCCCGGCCAACTCCGCAGGCCCAAACCGAATCCTACTTACGAGGCCCCCCAGGGGTAGCCTCCGCGGATCGCGCCTCGGCGCCTCCGCCGCTGTTTGACAACTGAATAATGTGGCCGCGCCTTGCTCGGGCGTTAGACAAGGAGGGAATCGCGTGCGTCGATTCCCTCCTTTCGGGGGGCCTACTTTTGGGTTCCGCCCGTTGGGAAGCTCAACACTGCAAGCAGCCCACGCGAGCCCGTGTGCCACCTGCAAACCCAAGCGCCGCAATCGCTTAGCCGCCAGCACGCGTTCGCCGCGCCGCAGGGGGCGTTGACCTGTACTTCCGACCAGGAGACCATTTTTTCGGCCGCAGCCACGCCGTGTTCTTCCGTGTAACCGATTGACTGTACGGCACTTGCACAGCATCCCGCGCATTGCGGCGAATCTGCCCTGGTCTCTCCCCCCGCATCGGTGTAAAGAATGTCCCGGAAGGCCGGCGAAGCCCCCTGCACCTCGGCGACTCAAGACCCCGTCGCTAAGACTTGCTCGCGCCCGGCAGGCAAGAATATCTTCCCCACGCCTGCCAGGCAGGAATACCTGCCCCACTGAAGAAACAGCCGAGCGGCACAACCATTCCACTCCGGCCCGCATCTTCTCCCGTTGGGGGACTTCTTAGGTCTGAGAAGCCTTTGACGCACGGCCGTTGCGCACGGCCTCGTCCGGGACTGTTCTAGAGTGCTAACCATGCCTCGCGCGATCAACGTCCTGGCTCTCGACGGCGGCGGCATTCGCGGCATCATCGCCGCGCATCTCTTGCAGGCGCTATCGCAGCGGGCGGGTGCGCCGCCGCACCAACTGTTCGATCTCATCGCCGGCACCTCGACCGGCGGCATCATCGCGCTGGGCGTCGGCGCGGCGGTGCGCGACGGCGCGCCGGCGGAAACATCGGAGCTGCTGGACCTTTACATGAGCGAGGGCCCGCGCATTTTCGCCCGCCATTGGTACACGGGCATGACGCAATATCTGCGTCCGAAATATTCGCCGCGTCCGCTGGAGGCGGTGCTGGCAAAATTCTTCGGCGAGGCGCGCTTGGCCGGCGCGCTCACGCCGCTGCTGATCGCCAGTTACGATCTGCGCTCGCAGCAGCCTTTCTTTTTCAAGAGCCACCGCATCGCCGCCGACGCCAGCTACGACTGGCCGCTGCGGCTGGTGGCCCGCGCCACCTCCGCCGCGCCCACGTATTTTCCCCCGCTGCTGGCCGCGCGCGGCCCGGCGCAGTATGCCTTCGTGGATGGCGGCATCCTCGCCAACAACCCCGCGATGGCCGCCTACGCCGAAGCGCGCCGGCTCTATCCCGGCGCCGCCGCCATCAACCTGATCGCCATCGGCACCGGCGACCGCTTCGATGCGCTGCCGGTGCGCCCGGCGCGCCGCTGGGGCCTGCTGCAATGGGCGCGCCAGATCGTGCCGGTCATGATGGATAGCGTCTCCGAAGGCGTGGATTACGAGCTGCGCGAGGTGCTGCGCCCGCCGCTCGCCGGCGCCTTCTTTCGCCTCCAGCCGCAACTCCAGCGGGCATCACCGGCCATGGATGACGTCTCCCCCGCCAACTTGCGCCATCTCGCCGACGACGCGCGGCGCTTCTTGGAGGAGCAGGCGCCGCTCGTCGCGCAAGCCGCGGCCGCGCTCGCCCCGCGCGGCGCCGGCGCCGCTGGCGGCTAGCCGCGAACGCCCCGCGCCGCCGTCTGTCGGGTTTCGTGCGACGCGATGGGTCGCCAGGCACGCTGGCGCGCCGCACCCGCGGCGCTTGTGCCGTCGCCAGAACGGGGCGATGATGGCGCTCATGGCAGCCGGCGGGAACCTCGCGAACTTCGACATCGTCGCCTTCGTTCCGATCGTGGACGTGGCGTCTGCCAAGCGCTTCTACATGGAAGCGCTCGGCTTACAGTTGGTCGCCGAAGAGCCTCCGTTCGCAATCGTCTTCAACGCCCATGGAATCACGCTGCGCCTGGTCATGGCCAAGGAGCTGCCGCCGCGATTCGGCACGGCCTTGGGCTGGCGCGTTACCGGCATCGCCTCCGTGGTGGCGCAACTATCGCAAGCAGGCGTGAACTTCGAACGCTATCCCGGCATGGCGCAGGATCAGCTTGGGATATGGACCTCGCCCTCGGGAGCGACGGTCGCCTGGTTCAAAGACCCGGACGGCAACCTTCTCAGCGTCTCCGAGGACCCCCAGCCGGCGCGGTAATGCTTGGGCGCGCTGATGCCCCGGCGCGGCGAGGCTCCGGCGCCGCGAATGCAGTAGGCGGACCGTCGTAGACGCGCCGGCAGCCGCCATTCCCGCGCTCTCACTCGCGGCTCGCGCCGCCATTTGCCGGATTTCGTGAGACGCGATGGGTCGCGAGGCATGCCGGCGCGCGGTACGCGCGCGGCGCTTGTGCCGTCACCAGAACGGGGCGATGATGGCGGTCATGCGCACGCCCGCCTTTTTGTCCGCCGTGCTGATCGCATTCGTCCCGCTGCTGGGGCCGCCGGCGCAGGGCCGGCAAGCCCGCGGCGCCTCCTCATCCGCGCCCGCCATCGAAGCCGTGCTGGTCGCGCAAGCGGAGGCGTGGAACCGCGGCGACCTGATCGCCTACATGCGCGGGTATTGGCGCTCGCCCGACACCGTCTTCATCGGCGCGGACGGCGAAACGCGCGGCTGGCAGACGCTGCTCGAGCGCTATCGTCGCGTCTATCCCGATCGCGCCGCCATGGGCCACCTCAGCTTCGATCACTTGCGCGTGCTGCCGCTGGCGGCCGGCGTCGCGCTCAGCGACGGCCGCTTCCATTGGGATCGCGGCGGGCAGCGCGTCAGCGGCATCTTCACGCTGGTTTGGCGCCGCTTCCCGCAGGGCTGGCGCATCATCCACGAGCACACCACCGCGCTGGCGCATGCTAGGCTGAATTGAGGCCGCCCGTGCTGCGTGGCGCCATCGTCTAGCGGCCCAGGACGTCGCCCTCTCAAGGCGAAGATCGCGGGTTCGAATCCCGCTGGCGCTACCATCTGACCTCAGGCTCATGCGCTCTTCCTGTGCGCGGTCGAGCCCAGGCGATCAAAGAATCAATCCGTGATCGCGCCGCCTTTCCGGAGCCCGGGGCGTGCACCGGCCCGAGCTTCGGCGAGCGTTTCAGCCCTACTCCAGCCTGATGGAAATGCCGGCCCGCGGGCGGCGCCCCTGGTGAAATACCGGGAGGCAGCCAGCCGATATCTTTGAGCCAGCCGCCGAGCTGACTTCGCCGATACACAGCTCGCGCGTGGTAACCTTGCCGTCCGCGACAGCGGTGATCACGACGCTTCCCTTCTCTACTTCCGGTCGATGGCTGCCGCCCACAAGGTCACGCGCAGGTGAATACTTCGCGACTGGACCCAAACCTCTTCGACCGCCGCGGGCTGAAAGTTGCCGGCTTCGTCCTTACCGTACCAGCCATCGTACGGATAGAGAACGACAAGCTGGTATAGCCCGGGCCGCACTGCCACGGCGGGGCCGTGGCCGCCTTCGCGGTGGCGCCGCGCGCGATCAAAAGGGGACCGCTCAGGGGCTTGAATGTCGTATTCTCGGTTGAACGGAAAATGGGGGCAGGTCACAAGGTCGGGAATCTGGGTCGGGTTGCTGGCGGCGTCGGTCGCATAGCCGCAGCCGCTTCGCGCTCACGGCGGATTCAAATTTTGAGAATCAGCGGCGCGTACCGCCAAGCAGCCACAAACCCCGCGGCCCAGGCGGCGACGAAAGCCGCGTCCACGCAAAGCCGCCGCCCGGTGGTCTCGAGCCCCATCTTCCATTTTGCGTAAAGCTCGTACAAAAAGATAATGGGGCAGGTACCGCCGACTGCTAGGAGCGCTACCGCCGTTTTGGTCGCGAGCAACCCAAATGAGCGGGGGAGAAGCATGCCCACCGAGTGGCCGGTGACCGCGTAGACGGCCAGCGACGCCGTCAGCGTGGCCCATGTCTCGACGGCCAACAGCCTGACCGTGGCCGAAAACCAGTCGTCGTGGGAATAGATCCAGCGCAGCCCGCAATAGCTGATTAGGCCGGCCACCGCAAAGCCGAGCACCCGGTTAAGCAGCTCATGAAACATGATCGCCGCCTGCAGCCTAGTTAACCTTGGCCGTGCCGCCGGTCGAGGACCCGGAGGCCGCACCGTCGGTGGATTCGCTCTGCCATGAGCGCTCCACGAACTGCTGGAGCAGATCGGCGAAATACTCGAGCGTCTTGCGAATCCCGTTCC
>JAJPKR010000031.1 GCA_021323595.1 Terriglobia bacterium
GCCGACCTCGCCAATCACCTCTTCATGAACGCCGCCCTGCTCGCCATCACCGCCTCCAACGCCTCCGTCAACGGCGACCAAAAAATGGCCATGGCCATGCTGAAATTTAGCTTCCATCCCAACGGCCTCGCCGCCTTCAACCATTACCTCACCCATCCCCCCAATGCCCCCGCCGACGACGACACCGACCCCGACGACGACTCCTGCGCCGATCCCGAGCCCCCGCCCCCGCCCGTCGGCGCCATGAGCGCGACCTACCGCCTGCTCCAAAACGTCAAACACGCCACCGAGGCCCACTACCTCTCCGCCCGCCGCGCCGTCCTCTTCCACGACTGCATGGAACAACTCGCCCGCTACGCCGCCGCCGAGGAAGAAGCAGCCCAGCACCGCGCCGCCGCGGCTCGGCCCGAGGATGCCGCCGCTCCCATCCTCGCCGGTCCCCCTGCCGCCCCGCCCCAGCCGTTCTCCGCCGCTGGCGGCCGATTGTCGGCGGTTGACGGCCCAGCTTCCCGCGCCGCGGATTCAGAGCAGCAGGTTGTCGATCAGGCGCGCCGGCCCGACGAAGGCGGCGACGGCGAGCAGCGTTCCGGGGCCGGCGGCGGCGACGGGAAGGAGCGAGTCGGGATCGACGGCGGCCACGTAGTCGGGCCGCACCCCGGGCTCGGCTTCGAGCACCGCGCGGCCGGCGGCTAGCAGCCGCGCCGGGTCGCGTTCGCCGGCCTGGTAGCGATCGCGCATGACGCTGAGGCTGCGGTACAGCGCGAGCGCGTGCCGGCGCGCGGCGGCGTCGAGATAGGCGTTGCGCGAGCTCATGGCCAGCCCGTCGGGCTCGCGCACGATCGGACAGACGACGATTTCGACCGGCGCCGCCAAGTCCCGCACCATGCGCCGGATCACCGCCACCTGCGCCGCGTCCTTTTGGCCGAAATACGCGCGCGCCGGCTGCGCCAGCAGGAACAGCTTGAGCACCACCGTCGCCACGCCGCGAAAATGTCCGGGCCGGCTCGCCCCGCAAAGCCGTTCGGAAAGTCCGGCGACTTCGACCGCGGTGGCGAAATCCGCCGGGTACATCGCCTCCGCCGCCGGCGTGAACACCGCCGTCACGCCCTCGCGCTCGAGCAGCGCGCAGTCGCGCTCGAGCGCCCGCGGATAGCGCGCGAAATCCTCGCCCGGCCCGAATTGCAGCGGGTTGACGAAAATCGAAGCGGCGGTGGCGGCGTCGCGCCCGCGCGAGGCGCGCACCAGCGACAAATGGCCCGCGTGCAGCGCGCCCATCGTCGGCACCAGGCCGAGCCCGCCCGCCGCCGCCGCCCAGCCGCGGCACAGGCGGTGAAACTCCGCCGGATCGGCGACCACCTGCACGCGCCGCTTACCCTCGTTTCGCCGGCGCGGTCGCGGGCAGATGGTAGCTCTCGCGGTCGCCGGGAAACGCCCCCGCCTCGACGTCCTGGCGAAACGCATCCACCGCCTGCCGCGCCGCCGCGCCCAGGTCCGCGTACCGGCGCACGAACTTCGGCGGCGCATGGAAGGTCAGCCCCAGCAGATCGTGCATCACCAGCACCTGCCCGTCGCAGTCCGGCCCGGCGCCGATGCCGATCGTCGGAATCGCCAGCTCGGCGGTGATGCGCGCCGCCACCTCGCGGGGCATGCCTTCGAGCACCAGGGCGAAGGCGCCCGCCTCCTCCAGCGCGTGCGCGTCGCGCAGCAAGCCTGCCGCCGCGGTCTCGCTTTGCCCTTGCACCCGGTAGCCGCCCATGCGGTGCAGCGCTTGCGGCGTCAGCCCGATATGCCCCACCACCGGAATCTCCTCCGCCGTGAGCCGCCGCACCAGCGCCGCGCGCCCCGCGCCCCCCTCCAGCTTCACCGCCTCCGCCCCCGCCTTCACCAGCCGCACTGCGTTGGCCAGCGCCCGCTCGGTCGAGATCTGGTAGGAGCCGAAAGGCATGTCGGCGATGACCAGCGCCCGCCGCGCCCCCCGCCGCACCGCCCGCACCGCCAGCTCCATCTGCTCCATCGTCACCGGCAGCGTGCTCTCCTCGCCGGCCGCCACCATCCCCAGCGAATCGCCGGCCAGCAAGAGATCGATGCCGCATTCGTCGAAAAGGCGGGCGAAGGCGTAGTCGTAGGCCGTGAGGCACGTGATCTTTTCGCCCCGCCGCTTCTTCTCGCGGCAGCTTGTGGTAGTGAATTTCAGCGAGGAGGGGTCGGGATGAGCGCTCATATCGGGGTCTCCGTCAACGCGGGATCGGAGCCACCCCTAATGCTAACCCCGCCCGGCCCGCCGCGCCAGTTGGGCCGCCGCGCGCCATCGCGGCAGCCGCGGCAGCGCCGATCCCGCCGCCCGGTTAGGAGCCGAGCGGCAGGAAGTACTGCGTGCCGCGAATCGGCTCCGCCAGCCGCCGCAGCAGCTCTTGCAGATCCCGGTTGCGCTCGACGAAGTCGATCTCGCTGGTGTCGATCACCAGCAGGTCGCTCTGCGTGTAATGGAAAAAGAAGTGATCGTAGGCCTTGACCACCTCCTCCAAATATTCGTCCGAGAGCTGTTGCTCGGCTTTGAGATTCTTGCGCGCCACGCGCTTGCGCAGCACCTCCGGCGTCGCCTTCAGGTAGATCACCAGGTCCGGCGCCGCGATCTCGCGCCGGAATTGCGCGAAATACTCGCGATAGATCGCCAGTTCTTCGTCGCTCAAATTTAAATAGGCGAAGATCTTGTCTTTTTCGAAAATGTAGTCGGCCACCACCGGATCGAGCGGCCGCGTCGGCCCGAGCGCGCGCAGCTGCCGGTAGCGCTCGATCAGAAAATACATCTGCAAGCGGAACGCCGAGCCGCCCTCGCCGCGATAAAAGCTCGCCAGGTAGGGATTGGCTTCCGGCTCCAGCACCCGCCGCGCGTTCATCTGCTCGGCCAAAATGCCGGCCAGCGTGGATTTGCCCACGCGAATGGGACCCTCGATGGCGATGTAGCGAGGCGGCTCGAAGAGCTGGGGCATGGAGAGCTGACCGGGCCATTTTACAAGACGGGGGCCGGCCACGCGGCCAGCGGCCGTGCGCCCCGCCCTTGGTTCCTTCGCCGCCTGTCACCGCCGCGCGGCTTGCCCTCCGCGCCGCCGCGCTTCCCCTCGCCGCCCGTCCTTGTCTCAGGCCGCCGGACGACCCGCGCGATCGTTCACCGTTTGCCGCCTGCTGCGTGCACGGACTGCCGGCGGACCGCCGCCGCCACGGTCGCAGGCGCCGGCAAGGGCGCGCCCAGTTCGCGCAGCCCGAGGAGGAGAAACCGCCGCTGGCCGATGGCCGGATGCGGCACCCGCAGCTCGCGCGTCGCGATCCGCCGGTTGCCATAGAGCAGCAGATCGAGATCGATGGTGCGAGCGCGATAGCCGGGGCCGAGCCGCCGCCGCCCCAGCTTCCATTCGAGCGCTTGCAGCCGCCGCAGCAGCGGCCGCGGCGCCAGCGCCGTCTCGCCGGCGGCGACGCAGTTCAAGAACCAGGAGCCGCGCATGCCGACCGGCGCGGTCCTATAAAGATGCGACGTGCGCAGCCGCTCGATGCCGAGGCCGGGCAGGGCTGCCAGGGCGCGCTCCAGATTCCGCCGCCGGTCGCCCAGATTCGACCCCAGGCTCAGCCAAACGGCTGTCCGATTCCGAACAGGAGCGTCGCAGAAGCGAACAGACTGCTCCGGCCCCAGGCTGACGCGGCGCCGCCAAGTGGCGGAAAATAGGTTCATTCGCCGTCTCGCACTATGGCATGCGGGATGCGAGATCGCAAGCCAGCGAGCACTTCTCAGCGCCATGGATATCGCCCGTCCCTCCCAAGCCAAAAAGCGCCGCCGCATGCGCATCCTTTATGCCGTCATCGGCATAATCGTGCTCGGGGCGATCACCCTGGCGGTCAGCCGCCTCAAGCCGGCGCCGCCCTCCGTGGATCGGGCGACGGTGTGGATCGAAACCGTCCAGCGCGGGCCCATGGTCCGCGAAGTGCGCGGGCTGGGCACCCTAGTCCCCATCGAGACCCGCTTGGTGCCGGCGCAGAACGACGGCCGCATCATCGAGCGCAAAGTCCTGCCGGGCGCCAAGGTCAATGCCGACACCGTCATCCTGGTCATGAGCAATCCGCAGCTCATCCAGCAGCAGTTAAGCGACGAATACGCGCTGAAGGCCGCGCAGGCCGATTACAACAATCTGAAAGCCCAGCTCGACGCGCAAGTCATGGCGCAGCGCGCCACGCTGGCGCAAGCCGTCTCCAACCTCCGTCAGGCGCAGGTCGAACTGCAAAGCGACGAGGCGCTCGCCAAGAAGGGCTTGGTCGCGCAAGTCGATTTGGAGGTGGCGCGCGCCAAGGAACAAGGCCTCGCCACCGATGCGCAGATGGAGAAGGACCGCCTGGCGGCGGTGCAGAACTCCGAGCAGGCGCAATTGGCTTCGGCGCAAACCAAGATCGAGCAGGCCCGCGCCGAATACAATCTTAAGACGAGCCAGGTGCAGGCGCTGCAGGTGCGGGCGGGGCTGACCGGCATCCTCGAGGAATTGCCGACGCCGATCGAAGTCGGCCAGCAGGTGACGGCCGGAACCCCGGTCGCCAAAGTCGCCGATCCCACCAAGCTCAAGGCGGAACTGAAGATTGCCGAAACCGACGCCAAGGACATCGCCCTCGGCCAGCCCGCGCAAATTGACACGCACGTGGGCATCGTGCCCGGCCGCGTGATCCGCATCGATCCGGCGGTCTTGAACGGCACGGTGACGGTGGATTGCAGCTTGGACGGCCCGCTGCCGCCGGGCGCCCGCCCTGACCTGAGTGTCGAGGGCACGGTGCAGCTCGAGCGCCTCGCCGACGTGCTCCATGTCGGCCGGCCGGCCATGGCGCAAAGCAACAGCCAGATCGAGTTGTTCAAGCTGGTGGACGGCGGCCAGCAGGCGGTGCGCACCAAGGTCCGCATCGGCCGCACTTCGGTCAATGAGGTGGAAGTGCTGGGCGGGCTGCGCGAGGGCGATCAAGTGATCCTCTCCGATATGTCGGCGGAGGATGGTTTCGACCGGATTGCATTGAAATAGCCAGGCGCGGCCGGCGGCGGCCGCGCTTCAGGAGCCAGCGAATGAACGAGCCCACGAAGGTCACCGAAAACGGCGCCGGCCAAGGCGTCATCAAGTTGGACAACATCACCAAGGTGTTCATGACCGACGAGGTCGAAACCCACGCCCTCTCCGGCATTCACCTCGAGATCCAGCGCGGCGAGTTCGTCTCCATCGCCGGCCCCTCCGGCTGCGGCAAGTCCACCCTGCTCTCGATCCTGGGACTGCTCGACACCCCCACCGAAGGCGCCTATATCCTCAACGGCCGCCCGGTGGAGTCGCTCAACTTGAATGAGCGGGCGCGCATCCGCAATCGCGAAATCGGCTTTATCTTCCAGAGTTTCAATTTGATCGGCGATCTCAACGTCTTCGAAAACGTCGAACTGCCGCTCACCTACCGCGGCATGCGGCCGGCGGAGCGGAAACAGCGCGTCAACGACGCGCTGGAGAAGGTGGGCATGGCGCATCGCGCGCGGCACCTGCCCAGCCAGCTCTCCGGCGGCCAGCAGCAGCGCGTGGCGGTGGCGCGGGCTCTGTGCGGCAGCCCCTCGATCCTGCTGGCCGACGAGCCCACCGGCAATCTCGATTCGCGCAACGGCGAGGCGGTGATGGACTTGCTGCGTAAGCTGCACGGCGAAGGATCGACCATTTGCATGGTGACTCACGACCCGCGCTTCGCCCGTCACGCCGACCGCACCGTGCATCTCTTCGACGGCCGGGTGGTCGAGGACCAAGAGCTGGCCGCCTTGGAGGCCGGCACCGTCTAAAGGCGCCGCAGACCGTCCGCCGGGCGCCGCGGCCGGCGCCGAGGCAGGGGTGTGCGCCGATGGAGAATCGAAGCATGATTCAGCTCCGCAACGTCGAAAAGTGCTACACCGCCGGCGGCCAGACCACCTGGGTGTTGCGCCGCATCAACCTCGAGATTCGCGAGGGCGAGTTCGTCACCATCATGGGCCCTTCCGGCGCGGGCAAAAGCACGCTGCTCAGCATCCTCGGCCTGCTGGATGCCGCCTGGGCCGGCGAATACTACCTGCTCGATCAGCCGGTCCATCGCTTGAAGCCCAAGGAGCGCAATGAATTGAACAAGCGCACGATCGGCTTCGTGTTCCAGAGTTATCACTTGCTCGACAGCATGACCGTCTACGAAAACCTGGACGTGCCGCTCTCCTATCGCAACATCCCCCGCGCGCAGCGCGTCAGCATGGTCTGCGATACGCTCGACCGCTTTCATATCGTCGGCAAGAAGGATCTGTTCCCCAATCAGCTCTCCGGCGGCCAGCAGCAGCTCGTCGCCGTCGCTCGCGCCGTCATCGCCAACCCCAAGCTGATCTTGGCCGACGAACCCACCGGCAATCTGCACTCGCAACAGGGCAAGGAAATCATGGAGCTCTTCAAGAAGCTCAACGACGAGGGCACCACGATCGTGCAAGTCACGCACTCGGAGGCGAACGCCGCCTACGGCCATCGCACGATCCAGCTCAAGGACGGATGGATCGTCAGCGAGGAGAAGGCCGCCCGCGTCGGCTAGCGCGAAGCACGAAGAGAAGCACCAGGCAGCGATTCATGAACTCAATCAGCCGCATTCTCGGATTGGCCGCGCTCGCGGGCCTGCTGGGCGGCGGCGCCGCCGCCCAGCAGGCGCGCCGGCCGCCCTCCGCCCCCGCGCCCGCTCAGACCCAAGCGCAGCCGGCGCCCGCGCAGGCCGCCACGGTCATCACCAACACCGCGGTGCCGACCAACGTGGACTTCTTGCACCAGCCCGTGTTTCCGCCCTATTGGCACGCCTTTCGGGCCTGGAATATGAGCCCGATCCGGCTCGCCAATCCCAGTTTCCTGACCCGGCAGGCGCAATCCGGGACGGTACCGTTGACGCTGAAGGAGGTCATCGAACTGGCTCTGGCCGACAATCTGACGATCGCTTCCGCCGACTACGACCGCCTCGACGCCCTCGCCGATCTGCTCCGCACCGAAGGCGGTGGCGCGGCCCGCGGCGCCGCCGGCGCATCCGGTCCCACGACGCTGTTCAGCGGCGCCATCGGCGCCAGCAGCGCCGGAGGCGGGGGCGGCGGCGGCGGCGGAGCGGGCGGTTTCGCCGGCGGCGGCGGCGGCCTGCGCGCGCCGGCGGGCGGGCCCTACGACCCCGATATTTCGATGTCGTTCGGCACCGAGCACTCGAAGACCCCGCTCGGCAACCCGATCTTGCTCGGCACCAGCGTGGCGGAGGCCAACTCCGCCTTCGGCGGCGTGGGCTACAGCCAGGGTTTCCCCACCGGCACGGCGATTTCCATCAGCGGCTTTGGCTTCCGGGAATTTCAAAATTCGAGCCAGCTGTTTTTCAATCCCGAGGTGGTTACGAATCTTTCCGTCGGCGTCGGGCAAGAGATCCTGCCCGGCGGCATTCACAACATCATCAATCGCGCCCAGATCATCGTGGCGCGCAACGAAGGCAGGATCGCCGACGCGGTCTTCCGCCAAAAGGTGATCGAGACCGTGGCGCAAGCCGCCGAGGACTATTGGGACCTGGCGCGTTTGCAAGCCGAGGTCGATATCTCCAAGAAGGCGAGCGACTACGGCGATCAATTGCTCGCCGACACGCGCGAGTTGGTCCAGCGCGGCAAGGCGCCGGAAGATCAGTTGATCCAGGTCGAAAGCCAGCGCACGACCCTGCGGCAGAACGAAATCGCCGCCGAGACCGACGCGCGCAAACAGGCCACCAAGCTTAAGTTCGCCCTGGCGCGGGAGTGGGACGCGCCGCTTATCGCCGCGCGCCTGGTGGCCAGCGACCCGCTGCCGCTGCCCACCGCCGCGCCCAACCTCTCCGAGCAAGCCGTGATCCGGCTCGCTCTCGCCAACCGCCCGGAGATCGAGCAAGACCGCTACGATCTGCAATCGAAGGAAGTCGCGGTGAAGGTGACCCGCGACCGCCTGATGCCCAGCTTGTGGGTCGGCGCTTCCTATAGCGCCAGCGGCCTTTCCGGATTGGCGGCGAATTGCTCGGTCGCAGTGTTTCCGTGCCCGGCGGCCGACCTGCTGGCGCCCATCCCCGGCGGCATCAGCCAAGCGTTTACCCAATCGCTGCATCGCGAATTTCCCGATTACGCGGTCGGCTTCTCGCTCGATGTGCCGCTGCGCAGCCGGGTCAATCAGGCCGATCAGGCGCGCGCCGAGCTGGACTACGCGCAGGCGCAGGTGAAATTCCGCAATCAAGAAAATCAGCTCGCACAGCAGGTGGATTCGGATCTGATCGATCTCGATGGCGCGGTGCAAAAGCTCCAGGAAGTCACGGCGGCGAAAAACCTCGCGCAAGAAGCGCTCGCCAACGCGCAAGCGCGGTTCCAGCTCGGCGCCACCACCGTCACCACGGTGATCGCCGCGCAAAACGCCCTGCTCGATTTGCAGAAGGCCGAGATCGAGGCGCGCACCGCTTACGCCAAGGCGCAGATCGAATTGGCGCAAGCATCGGGCACGATCCTCAAGCAGTTCAGCGTGCGGTTGCCGTCGGTGCAAGCGCAAGCGCCGCGGCCTGCAAGCCCGTGGAAGATTCCGGCGCTGCCGGCGGGGAATCGCTGATCGCACGCTCGCTATCATGGGAGTAAGCTGTATGTCCTCCGCGGTCAATGTTCCGTTCCCGCCGGGACGACCCCTGCCGGCGGCGCATGTCGAGCCGGCGCGCATCTTGCTCGCCGATGACCAGACGGCGGTGCTGGAGTCGCTGCGCCTGTTGCTCAAGCCCGAGGGGTATCAGATCGAGACCGCGTCCTCGCCGGCGGCCGTCCTGGCGGCGCTGGGCGCGCGCGAGTTCGACGCCGCCTTGATCGACCTGAACTATGCGCGCGACACCACCTCCGGCGCGGAAGGCCTCGATCTGCTGGCGCGCATCCTTGCTCTCGATGCCCGTCTGCCCGTGGTGGTGATGACCGCCTGGGGCAGCGTGGACTTGGCGGTGGAAGCCATCCGCCGCGGCGCCCGCGACTTCATCCAGAAGCCCTGGGAGAATCAGCGCTTGCTCTCCATCCTGCGCACCCAGGTCGAGCTGGGCCGGGCGATGCGCCGCCAGCAGCGGCTGGAAGCGGAAAACCAACTGCTGCGCGCCGCCGGCCGCCCGACGCTCATCGCCGAATCGCGGGCCATGCGCGCGGTGCTCGACATCGTGGCGCGCGTGGGGCCCTCCGACGCCAACGTTCTGATCAGCGGCGAGCACGGCACCGGCAAGGAACTCGTGGCCCGCACGCTGCACGCGCTCTCGCCGCGCTCCAGCAAGGCCTGGGTGGCGGTCAACACCGGCGGGCTGGCGGAGGGGGTATTCGAGAGCGAGCTGTTCGGCCACGTCAAGGGCGCATTCACGGACGCCAAATCCGACCGCGTCGGCCGCTTCGAGCTGGCGGAAGGCGGCACCCTGTTTCTCGATGAGGTCGGCAACGTGCCGCTGAGCCAGCAAGCCAAGCTCCTCCGCGTGCTGCAAAGCGGCGAGTTGGAGCGGGTCGGCTCCTCGCGCACCTATCGCGTGGACGTGCGCGTCATCTCCGCCACGAACGTCAACTTATCCCAAGCCGTGGCCGCGGGCCAGTTTCGCCAGGATCTGCTGTTCCGTCTGAATACGGTCGAAGTGCGGCTGCCGCCGCTGCGCGAGCGCCGCGAAGACATCCCGGTCCTCGCCGGCCACTTCTTGGCGCAATTCGCGCCGCGGTACAAGAAGCCGGTGCACGGTTTCGCGCCGGCCGCCATGCAGGCGCTGCTCGCCCATTCCTGGCCCGGGAACATCCGCGAGCTCGAGCACGCGGTCGAACGCGCGGTGCTCATGGCCACGGGCGAGACGATCAGCACGGCGGATTTGGGATTGTTGCCGGCCGCCGATGCCGGGACCGAGCGCCTGGAAGACATGACGCTCGACGAAGTCGAGCGCGTGCTCGTGCAAAAAACCATGGCCCGCTTCGGCGGCAACGTGAGCCAAGCGGCCAAGGCGCTGGGGTTGAGCCGGAGCGGGCTGTATCGCCGGCTGGAACGGCACAAACTGTAAGCGCGGAGCCGATGCCGGGCTTCGTTCGCGGCACCCAGGCCGCGGGCGCCGCCGGGCGCGCAACTCGCCGCCCCTCGCGCCCGCGGGCGCCCGCCCGGGTCGAGCCGCTCGCGCCGCCGGCCGCATAATAGCGGCGGAGTCCGATGACCCTGCGCCACGACCTCCGCATCTTCCTGCTCGCGCTGCTGGCGGGCGCGCCCGCCGTGGCGCTGGCGCTGGCCTTGCTTTGGCGCGGCGGCTACTCGGCGCGGGCGGAGTGGACCTTGACGGGGATCGTCGTCGGCGTCTGGCTGGGCGGCGCGGAAGCCGCCCGCAGCCGCGTCGTCTTCCCGCTGCAGACGCTTTCGAACCTGCTGGCCGCCCTGCGCGAGGGCGATTACTCGCTGCGCGCGCGCGGCGCCCGGCACGACGACGCGCTCGGCGAAGTGCTCTTTGAAATCAATTCTCTCGGCGCGACCCTGCGCGAACAGCGCTTGGGCGCGCTCGAAGCCACGGCGCTGCTCGAAAAGGTGATGGCGGAAGTCGATGTCGCCGTCTTCGCCTTCAACCCCGACCTGCGCTTGACGCTCGTCAATAGCGCCGGCGCGCGGCTGCTGGGCGGATCGCGCGAGCTGTTGCTCGGCCAATCGGCGCTTTCCCTGGGCCTCGCCGCCTGCCTAAGCGGCGACCGGGCTCGCACCCTGCCGCTGCAATTACCCGGCGGCGCCGGGCGCTGGGAGATGCGGCGCGGCCAGTTCCGCGAGCAGGGCCGCGTGCATCAGCTGCTCGTGCTCACCGATCTCAGCCGGGCCTTGCGTCAGGAGGAACGGGAAGCTTGGCAGCGCCTGATCCGCGTGTTGGGCCACGAGCTCAACAACTCGCTCGCGCCCATCCGCTCCCTCGCGCACAGCCTCGATCAATTGCTCAAGGCATCCCCGCCCCCGCCCGATTGGCGCGATGACATGGACCACGGCCTGAGCATTATCGCCAGCCGCGCCGAGGCTCTGGGACGCTTCATGAGCGCCTACACCCGCTGGGCGCGGCTGCCCAAGCCGAAAGTTCGTCCCATCGCCCTTGAGCCGCTGGTGCGCCGCGTCGCCCAGTTGGAAACACGGTTGCCGGTTGAAGTGCTCGGCGGGCCGGACTTGATCCTCAACGCCGATCCCGATCAACTGGAGCAGGCGCTGATCAACTTGGTCAAGAATGCCGCCGACGCGGTGCTGGAGACGCCGAAGCGACACACCGTCGAGACGGCGCCGGTCCGCGTGCGGTGGACCGCGGGCGACGACGGCCGCGTGGCGATTTTCGTCGACGACGATGGCCCCGGCTTGGCCAATCTGCAAAATCTTTTTGTGCCTTTCTTTACGACCAAACCCGATGGCTCGGGCATTGGGCTGCTCGTAAGCCGGCAAATCGCGGAGGCGCACGGCGGCAGCCTGGCGCTGGAAAATCGGCGGCAAGGCGGCTGCCGCGCCCTCCTTTCCCTGCCCCTCCAGACCCGGGCTTCTTCGCGGTCCCTCGAACCACGCGAAGTCGCCCAACTGGATTGAGCGCCGCATGCCGGATGGCAACGGCGGAGGTACGGATCCTGGCAAGCGACTTGCCGCCGCCTGGTGGCAGCGCTTGGCCGCTTTACGGCAGGATTTTGCGCACCTCTGGCCGTAAGTCCTGGTCTGACTGTACTTGAGGACTGGCAGGCAAAATGCTGCATCCGAAGTGCACGAGGGGAGCTAATTTATGGCCTTGCCTGAGCAATGGACCGCGCCCAAGAACCTCGATCGGGCCGCGCTGATTGGGGCCGTGTTGCTGCCGGGAGGGCTGCTGCTGGGCGCGGGCTGGCTGATCTATCGTTGGTATACCGTCGCCCGCCACCGGCACGCCCCGGCCAGCGCCGGTTAGACTGTCGATAACCCCCGTTCAGGGGAGGGCCGAAGGGCGTAGGTGGGAATAGACTCGGTACGAAGCAGCCCACTATGGCGTCATTCCCGCATCTCTGCGAATACGTCATCCTACAAATCGCGCCGAACCCGTTTCGTGACGAGGCGGTCAACATCGGCATAGCGCTCAGGGACACGGAAGGGGATTTCGTGGCAGTGCATGTCACCCCCGATTTCGGGCGCGTGCGATGCCTGTTTCCTGGTTTTGAGACCGCGCATTTGGAGGGTTTGCAACAGACGCTGCAGGAAGCGTTGCGGCTGGATGCCCGGCAGTGGCGGTACCAGGCCGAGGAGACATTTTCGCAGACCCTGCGGGTGAGCTCCTTCCGCGGCTTGCTGGCGGAGGATCCCGCCGCGGCCGCGCACGATCTGTATCGCCAGCTCGTCCAGCCGGCGGCCGGCAAACCTGCCCGCTTGCCGGCGCCCGCGAACGCCCGCGCGCGCATCGTCGACGAAATGAAAGCCACGTTTGAGCAAGCCGCGCTGCTCGACCGCTTGGCCGCCGGCCGTTCGGCGGCAGAGCTGCACCTCGGCAACGACCCCTACCGATTCGATTTCTACTACCTCCAGGCGGCGCCGAGCAACGGGAAGGCTCATGTCGTGATGCAAGCCGTGGATCTAGCGCGCAGCAGCGGGCGCATCAAGGAACTGTGCTTCACCGTGCAGAATCTGCGCCGTCATGGCGCGGCGCCGCTGCAGGCACGAGCCATCCATGCCACCGACCCGATGGAGAGCCGCCATGCCGAATACCTCCGCGAATCGGGAATCGAGCTGATCCCCGTGGCCGCGCTCCCAGAGTTGGCGCGGCGGGTCCGCAGGGAACTGGCGCTTTCCTGAGCGCGATTTCTCGGAACAAATCGGACGGCATCCCGTATTTGCGGATGTGCGGCGTTTTTGCCGCTAACGCGCCCGGAGAACGGCCGTCGAAATGAAACGTAGCCACCGGCGCGAACGAGGGCACACGCATGTCACAAGAACCGTTGTTGCGGCTCGATAACGTCAGCAAGGTGTTTTTGACCGACGAGGTCGAAACCCATGCCTTGTCAGGAGTGCAGTTGGAGATCTTGCCGGGCGATTTCGTTTCGATCGCCGGCCCATCGGGTTGCGGCAAATCCACTTTGCTTTCGATCTTGGGACTGCTCGATTCGCCCAGCGACGGCGAATATCGGCTGAAAGGCGAGCCGGTGCAGAACCTGCGGCAGAACATGCGCGCCCAGATCCGCAATCGCGAAATCGGCTTCATCTTCCAGAGCTTCAACCTGATCGGCGATTTGAACGTGTTCGAGAACGTGGAGTTGCCGCTGACCTACCGGGGCCTGAGCGGCGCCGAGCGCAAGCAACGCGTCAATGCCGCTCTGGAGCGGGTGGGCATGTCGCATCGCGCCCGCCACCTGCCCAGCCAGCTTTCCGGCGGCCAGCAGCAGCGCGTCGCCGTGGCCCGCGCCGTCGCCGGCCAGCCGGCGCTTCTGCTGGCCGACGAGCCGACGGGCAATCTCGACTCCGCCAATGGCGAGGCGGTGATGCGGCTGCTCAAAGAGCTGCACGCGCAGGGCGCGACCATCTGCATGGTGACGCACGATCCCCGCTTCGCCCGCCATGCCGACCGCACGATCCATCTCTTCGACGGTCGCGTGGTCAGCGAGGCGGAGCTGGCGGCAGCGCAGGCGGCCCAGGCCTAATCAGTCCTGACGCGGGAAATCGGTCAAGTCCCGGGGGGCGGCGGCAGTGCGGGCGGCGTTGAGCACGGCCACGAGATCGATGACCTCCTGGGCGACGGCGCCGGCGATGGGCGGCAGCAGGCCGAAGGCGGCGAAAATCATGCCGGCCAGGCTCAGGCCCATGCCGCCGAGCGCGCTCTCGAGCAAGATGCGCCGCAGGCGGCGCGCGATGTGGATCAGTTCGTCGACTTTTTCGAGCGAAGCTTCCATCACCACGGCATCGGCGGTTTCCGCCGAAACATCGCTGGCCGTACCCAGGGCCACGCCCACGGTTGCCGCCAGCAGCGCCGGCGCGTCGTTCATGCCATCGCCCACGAACAGCGTGAGGGCGCGCCGGGCGGCATCGCGGACGATCGCCACTTTATCCTCCGGGCTTTGATTGGCATAGATTTCGCGGATTCCGACGCTGTCGGCCAAATACCGCACCTCGGACTCGCGATCGCCGGAGAGCAGGACCAAACGATTCACGCGGTGGCGTGGTCCGAGGTGGCCGATAAACGAGCGGCTTTCGCGCCGGGGCGTATCCCGAAAGCGGAACGTGGCGGCGTAGCGGCCATCGACGAGCACGACGCACTCCAGGCCGCCGATCTGAGGCGGCAGCTGCTGCACCGGCACGACCGCTTTCTCGCGGCCGGTGATTTGCACGACGTGGCCCGCGACGTTTCCGCGAAGGCCTTCGCCGGGCTTTTCGCTCACGTCTTCGACGGCAGGCAGCGCCAAATTCGCCTGCGCCGCCGCCCGCAGAATGGCGGCGGCGAGCGGGTGCTTGGAATAGCGCTCCAGGCTGGCGGCCGGCGCCAGCACCTGCGCCGGTTGAAAGCCGGGCGCGCAGTGAATTTCGGTCAACGTGGGCGTGCCGTAGGTCAGCGTTCCCGTCTTGTCGAAAATCAAGGTCGTGCAGGCATCGATCCGTTCGAGCGCAGCGGGACGGCGGATCACGATGCCGCGGCGCGCGGCCAGCGAAATGGCGCCGATGATCGCCACGGGAATGGCAATCAGCAGCGGGCAGGGGGTGGCGACCACGATCACGGCGAGGAACCGCTGCGCTCCCCCGCCGGCCGAGGCGGCAGCCAGGGCGATGGCCAGCGCCAGCGGCGTGTACCACGCGCCGAGCTGATCGCCGATACGCCGCAGTCGCGGGCGCGCCTCGCCCGACAACTGCAACACCGCCACGATCTTGGCGTAACGAGACTCCGTGGGCAAGCTGGTGGCGCGCACCGTGAGGGCAAAGTCGCCGTTCACGGCGCCGGAGATCACCGTCGAGCCCGGCGCCTTGGCCATCAAGAACGGCTCGCCAGTCAAATAGGCTTCGTCCATGCTGCCGTGGCCCTCGGTCACCACGCCATCGACCGGGCAGATCTCGTGCGGCAGCACGACCAAGGTATCGCCGATGCGAATCTCGTCGAGCGTCACGCTGACCAGAGCGGCGTCTTGCCGGCGATGCGCCACGGATGGCGCGCGCCGCGCCAAAGCCTGCAGGACCGACGTCGCGCGCTCGCTTGCGAATCGCTCCAGAGCCGAGCCCCCCGAGAGCATGAGGACGACGATCACCGCGACCAAGTATTCCCCGACCAGAAAGGCGGTGAGGATCGAAAGCCCCGCGAGCAGATCGGAACCGAATTCGCGACGCCAAAGCCGCCGCCCTAGGTCGAAGAGCTGAGGCACCGCGCCCGCCGCCAAGGCAATGAACAGCGGCCAATCGTAGCCTGCCGGCGTGGTATGGAAGGCGAAGCGAAGGAGAAGGTGGAGGAGAATCGCGGCCGCGGAAAGAGCCGCGATCCAGGCCTCCTTTGCCGCCAGCAACCGCCGCGGGCCGGCGGGTGGGCTGGCCGGCGGCGCGCCCGCAGAGGCGAGCGGCGGCCGCACGGCGGCTTCGGTCTTTTCAGTGGCAGCCATGCTGGCCCGGCCCCGCTAGGGCAGCGGCCCGAAGCGAGAACTAGCCGACGAGCGGCAGGCGCTCGGAAGCGGCGCGGTGCTCGGCCAACTTCCGCTCCAACTCGAGCGCTCGGGGAAACAGGACGTTGTTTTCCAGATGCACGTGGCGATGCAGATCGCGCTCGAATTCGGCCAGCTCCCGATACAGGCGGCGATGAGCCGCGCCGGCCTGCGCGGGCGGAGCATAGCCGCCGGTCAACCGCCGTATCTCGGCCACCATGGCGCCGGCGGCGTCGTGATCTTCCATCATCACGCGAATGGTGGAGTGCTCGCCGGCGCGACCGGGCGCCGCCGCCGCGGCCGGCCGCTCGCCGCGGCTTGCCATCTCAAGCTGTTCGATACGGGGAAAGAGCCCGCTCTCTTCCTTCGCCAAATGAAAGAGCGTTTCTTGCGAAAGCCGATTGAAAATGGAGGCGACCGCCGCGAGCTCCGGATACGCGGACTCGTGCTCCGCCCGCACCTCGCTCAGGCCGCGGCGGATCGCTTGGATCGCGCGCCGCGTGTATTCGTGATGGTGATGGATGATGAAGCCGATGATTTGGCGCAAGGAGGCTCGCTCCCAGTGCGGCGCTTCTTCGGAAGGGACCGTGGTGACGATTTCCGCCAGGCGCTCCAAGACAAGGTTCACATCCACATCGGCCAGGCGGCACGCCTCCGCCAAGCTCAACGCGCCGTGGCAGCAATAGTCGATTCCAAATTGCTCGAAGACTTCGATCGTGCCCGGATGCGCGGCCACGATGTCGCGGATCAGCGTCTCGGTATCCGCCATGGGTTGCCTCCTCGCGCTCAATTCCATTGTGAATCCGTCCGCCGCCGCCGGAGATGATTTTTGTCACGCACCGCCGTTCGCGTTCCGGGGTCGCGCCCGCACCCGTTCACCGGCGGATCGAAGCCGGGCGTTGGCGCGCTGCGGAAGCGCCGCAGGTCCGTGATATCGTGAGTACCGCCATGACCGAAGCCAATCGCAGAGACTTCCTGAAAACCGCCGGCGCCGCCGGTTTGGCGCTGACCGCCGGCTCCCGCGCGCTGGGCTCGCCCATCGGCGCCAACGATCGCCTGGTCGCGGCGCTCATCGGAGCGGGCCGCCAGGGCACCTATGACATGCTCGATCACTTGCGTCACGGCAACGTGGACGTGGCGGCGATCTGCGACGTGTACCAGCCCAACCTACAAAAGGCGCTGAAGGAGGCCATGAACGCCGGGGCGCGGGCGCCGCAGGCCGTGAGCGATTTCCGGCGCATCCTCGACCGCAAGGATATCGACATCGTCATTATCGGCACGCCCGATCATTGGCACGCGGCGATCATGGTCATGGCCTGCCAAGCAGGCAAGGATGTTTACGTCGAGAAGCCCATCTGCGTGCGCCTGGCGGAAGGCAAGAAGATGGTCGAAGCCGCGCGCCGCTACAACCGGGTCGTGCAGGTCGGAACGCAGCAACGGTCCGGCCGAAGTTTCCAGCGCGCCGTGGAACTGATCTGGAGCGGGCAGATCGGCAAGATCGAGTTCGTGCGCACCTGGAATTACGGCAACGAGTACCCCGAGGGCATCGGCGATCCGCCCGACTCCTCCGCGCCAGCCGATCTCGATTGGGACATGTGGCTGGGCCCGGCGCCGAAGCGCCCATTCAATTGGAACCGCTTCGGCGTCGGCGACCGCTGGTCCACGTTCCGGTATTTCTGGGACTACGCCGGCGGCATGATGACCGACTGGGGCGTGCATTTGCTGGACATCGTGAATTGGGCGCTGCGCGCGGACGGCCCGCGCGTGATCACGGCCAGCGGCGGCAAATACCTATTGCGCGACAACCGCGAAACCCCGGACACGTTGCAAGCCACGTTCGAATATGCGTTGTCCTCTCCACCGGTGGAGGCCATCCGAGAGGCCGAACCCGGCGGCGGCGCGGCGGTGCCGAACCAGGATCCACCCGGCTGCGTGGTGGTCTATGAAAATCGCACCGCCAATGCCAACTCCATGTATGGGAAGGGTTATGGCATGGAATTCCATGGGACGTCCGGCACGCTCTTCGTGGATCGCTCCGGTTTTCAGGTCTATCCCGAAACGAAGCGCGGGCCCAGGGGCGAAGTGAACTTGACGGCGGCGGCGGAAATGCACGAAGAGCCGGACCCGCACGCCAATCACGTCATGAACTTCCTCGAGTGCGTGCGCACGCGCCAGCGGCCGATCAGCGACATCGAGATCGGGCATCGTTCGACGTCGGTCTGCCTGCTCGCCAACGTCGCCTATCGCAGCCGCGAGCGCCTAGTTTGGGATCTGGAAAAGCAGGAACTGATCGAGGGCGGTCAGCAAGCGCGGGAACTCCTCTCCTACAGTTATCGCGCGCCCTGGGCGCTTAACGTGTAACGCAGGCAAGCGGCGGCATGCGCAGCCGTCCGCTTGCCCGCTCCGGCTCTTTGGGTCCTTGCGCAGAATCCACCTGCGCCCCACGCGCCAAGCGCTATTTCGTTTTCGCGACCTGGACGCGCCATTGGCGCGGACCTTGCTCCAGGTAATCCCACGTGAATTTGCCCTTGTGAACGAAATCCAGCTCGAAGTACAGCGGCTTGGGATCGTGATCAACCATCAAAACGAAAGCCTCGCCAGGCCTCAACCCTTCGTAGGTGTTGAAAATCAGCGGATGGCGATCCTGATGCGGAAGGATGCGGACGTCAATCGTCGTTGTGACCTTGGGCGTGCCCTTGCTCGCGGCTTCACTCATGGTTCGCGCTTGTGCCTCCTGGTGAATCACCGCCTGCATTGTTTCGGCCCGAAGCGCTCCTGTCCATGACATAAATCAGCGGCGAACCGGCACAACGGGGAAGCGGAGTGCCGAACGCGTCGCGAGCGCTCCGCTGCGTCCCTTGGCCGCCTGAGTTCGCTCGCGGCCCGCGGATGGTCAACTCGGCGGCAGGCGCAACTCGTCCCTTTCGGCTGACAAAAATCATCGTTCGCCGGAGACCCCGGGCTTACGGTCTTGGTAAGTGGATCGCCAAGGCGGCTCTTCCGCGCGGGCCCCACTCCCGAGAATGAACATGGCCAGAACCATTGCAGCATCGACCAGCATCGCGGAGATCCTCCGGCTGTGTCCTTCGGCGCGAAGAATTTTCGACCGGCACGGACTTCATGGTTGCGGCGGGGAAAATGGGCCGGCCGAGCCGTTGGAGTTCTTTGCTTGCGTCCATCAGGCGGATCTGGGGGCGCTGCTGGCCGACCTCAATGCAGAGCTTGAAAGACCGGCGGAAGGCTATACCTATCGAGAGAACTTGGCCGACTACATCTACCGGCGCTTTTTCAAGGCGGCGATCGGCATCGTCTTCAGCCTGGGTGGATTGTGGGGTGTGATCGCGTTGCTGCAGATCTCGCGCGGCGAGGCCCTGCTCCAGCCGCAATTGCTTCCCATGATTCATGCGCATGCGCACGCGATGATCTTCGGCTGGGTGGGTCTGTTCGTGATGGGGTTCGCCTACCAATCGTTTCCGCGCTTCAAGCACACGACGTTGTGGCGGCCTGGCTTGGCGAATCTCACGCTTTGGCTCATGCTGGCCGGCATCGTCCTCCGGTTCGGCGCCGACAGCATCGGCCATGGCGCGCTGGCTTTGAGCATGGGCGCGGCTTCCGCGGCCGCGGAAATCGCCGCCATCCTTCTTTTCGTTCTCATCATCCTGCGCACCGCCCGCCAATCCGTAAATCCGCGCAGTCCCTATGAGGCCTTTATCCTCGCGGCGCTTGCCTGGTTCTTGATTCAGTCGATTTTCAGCGCCTTCTTCTTTTTCGCTCAGGCCACAGCGGCGGACATGCAGGAAACCGTGCGGCGAATCGCCCTGCTGGATGGGCCGTTGCGGGACATGCAACTCTTCGGCTTCGCCGCCTTGATTATCGCGGGAGTGAGCCAGCGGTTCGTCCCCGGCGTCTATGGCCTGGGGGCGCCGAAGCACGGCCGGCAGCGGATGATCTTTTGGTTGATGAATGGCAGCTTGGTGCTGGACATCGCCAGCTACCTTGCGCTGCTGACGAGCGGCAATGGCGTCTGGGCTTGGGCCCTCGAATTTTCTTACCTGCTCATGGCGCTATGGCCGGTGCTGCTGGTGCTCCAATTGCGGATTTTTTCGCCCACGACGCAGCCCGACCGGAGTTGGAAGTTCATCCGCGCCGCTTACGTCTGGCTGCTCATCGCGATGTTCATGATGCCGCTGCTAATGCCCTATAGCTTGTGGATGGGCGAGGCTTTTTCGCATGCCTTTTGGGGCGCGCACCGTCATGCCTTCACTGTCGGGTTCATCAGCATGATGATCGTGGGAGTTTCGTCACGCGTAGTGCCGATCTTGGCCGGGGTTGACTCCAGCCGGCTCGCGAATCTATGGGGCCCGTTCCTCCTGCTCAACGCCGGCTGCGCCGGCCGGGTGATTCTGGAGATTTTGACCGACGTTGCCCCAGCGATCGCCTATCCCTTGATCGGAATCACGGGCCTATTGGAATTGGGCGCGCTGGGGTGGTGGGGTATCGGGCTGTGGCGCGTGATGAACCTGGGAAAGACTCGGCGCGCAACCGCCGCCGCGAATGCCACGCCGGTGGCAGCGGCGTAAGTTCCCCGACTCGAGGGAGGCGGGCTCAGGCGATCGGAAAGGGATTGTCGGAGTTTAGGCCGGAAGGCCGGCCGGGCGGAAACCGGGAGTCCAGCAGCGCCTTGAATGGCGCAAAGCCCTCTTGTTTTCCTGTCAGCGTTTGGTAGCAAGCTTCAAGCGTCGCGCCGGCCGCAGCGACGACGGCGGGCCACGCAAACCCTAGCTGGTAATGCAAATAGTTGAGGAATAACACCGCGCAGCCGGTTGAAACCGCATTTTGGTCGGTGGGGTCGGTGCGGCTCACCCAATCCGGGCGCGGGGAGTCCAACCAAGCGGCAGCGGTCGCGAACCCGTCGAGTTGCGCGGGATAGAGCTCGGTCGCGAGGACGCGCGATAACCCCTCGCCGTTGCTCGCGCCGCAATCCCAGCCCCGATTCTGCGCCGCCGAAAATACCTCCACCGCCTCGGCGACCATGAGAAAGCGGGTCAGGTCAAGATTCGGCGGAGTTGCGCTATCTCCATCGCAGTAGAGATCCGTGCCGGTGCAGCCATAATGGTACGCGCCGCCGATGCCGGGCGCGATGACCACGTTCAGCGGCAGATTGGGCAGCGCAAGCTGGTTGAAGAACTCCGACATGGCCGCATAGTCGCGCTCGCACACGGCCAAGATCCCGGCCGCGATGGCGGGCCCGTTGCTGAAGCCGGTTTGATAATAGACGCCGAAATGGGTGGTGCTGCCGTCGAAGGTGACGGCGCGATCGAACCCTGCCGCCGGAGCCGCCGCGGCCCCGCACCGCACTTCCAGGAGCGGCCCGCGAGCGAGGACACGCAGCACGGCGTCGCGGCCCCGGCCTTCGCGCCCCGGCTCGGTTGGCTTGTGAGTCTGGCGAGTACGCCGCTTGGGTGCGGTTCCGGCGTCCTTGCCGGCATGCTTCTTCGGCGCCACCCCTGCCTCCCGCTCTCCCTCACTCTACGCCAGGGGCAGGGTGAGTTCCGTGCGCGAAGACACCGCAACCTTCTTGCACGTGCACGCGACCAAACCGCGGGAGCGGGGCTTAGCGCACCAGCGGCAGGACGTGCGCGTCCACCCAGGCATCACCGCGGCCGGCGGGCACGTCTTTGAACAACGACCATTGTTCCTCGTGCACGACGGTCTGGCCCGGGGCCACCCGCTGCATCGAACCCAGTGTTTCCAGCTCCAAGAACGTCGGGTCCGTATAGGTTTCGAAGTTGGCGCCGTAGTCGCTGTAGTCGGCCGCCGGATCGAACTTGCTGTGCACGACGAACAAATGGCCGTTATTGTAATAGGCTCCCCACCCGGCTTGGTCGCGGACGCCGATCTTCTGCCATTGATAGCGGCCCGTCGGGTGCGTGTCTTGGTGCAGCTCGATGTACTTGTCGCCGAGCGTCCAGCGCGAGTCTTGAAAGTCGGTATAGGACCAAAGAGCCAGCGCGCCAACCGGCTGGAGATGCTGTTTATCCCAGGACGCTTTCGGGGGGAGCGGCAAAATCACGGTTCCGTTCTGCTCCATCACGGAAATGGACCAGGGCGCGAAGCGCGTGGCCCGGCTACCGCGATTGGTGACTTTTTGGATCAACGTCAGGCCGGCACCACTTGCCGGCATGCGGACGTCGATCTCGCGCTGCAGATTCGTGGCGAAGGGCTTGCGCTCGACCGGCGCGATGAACTTCACCAGGCTGCCCTGCCGCACCACCCGCACCGGAACGTTGTCGGGAAAATAAGTGCGATCGTTTTCCGGGGCGACCCACAGCCGGTGGCCGCCGTAGCTGCGGTACTCCGTGCCGCCGGTCTTGCCGACTTGATCGGGAAATTCATGAAACTCATTGCGGTCGCCATTGAAACCGAAATAGATCACGCGCGGCCCAACGTCGGCGGTCACGATAGCCGTGACCGTGCCGTTGGTAATGCGGTAGGCGTGCTGCCAGCCCGCGTAGGGAACCTCTTCGACCTTGACCGCGCTCTGCGCCTGCGCGGACACAGCGCCCAAGACGAGCCCCACGGCGGCGGCCAAAGACAGCAACGACGCAAATTGCGGTGGCATGCGGAATCTCCCGTGCATCGACATAGTTAACAGCGCTCCTCGGCGCTCCACAAAGTTGTCGGCCAGCGGCGGTAATTGCCCAAGGCTTCGGCGATGGCCGCCGCCGCGCGGCCATGATTGATCGCGACATGATGTTCGAAGCCTTCACGGCAAACGAAGTGCAAAAGTTTCTGCAAGCGCGGAATGCGCGCCACGCCGAAGCCGCCGAAGCTCTTGGGGCGGTCGGCGGTGATTTCGCCCTCGCCGGCATAAGCGCGCAGGCGGCCGCCGGCGTCGTCGGTGGTAATCCGGCAGAAGCTGATGGGGCCGGCGGCCAGCGGCCCGACGATGGTGCCGAAGGTATTCTCCTTGCCCACCGTGCCGGCAATGATCTCTTGAAAGTGCATCTCCGCTTCCGCGAAGAAGCTCTTGGGCAGGTTGGAACAGTGGAAGAGGACCGCGGCGTCGGGATCGTCGCCGTAGTTGTTGTTCCAATCCACGATGGCGCTGGGGCCGCCGGTGGCCAGCTGCAGCACGTGCATGGCGAGCATCCCGGTGACATCGGTCTCGCAGGCGCTCGGCAACAGCGACTCCGACATCATGCTCATCAGCGTGCAGGGCGCGATGCCGAAGTACTCCTCGAGCGCGGTCCAGCATTGGATGGAGGTTCCGGCCAGGCCGTTGGCGGCCATCCAGGCGTCGAGCACGGCGCCGAATTTGGCCATTTTCAAGAGCGCGGGCTCGGGCACGGCGCGCTGCGGAATGTAGCCGCGAATCGCGGCCAGCTTGGCTCGCACGCCCGGCTCGTCGTCGCCCAGGCGGCGCACGCGGCCCAGCACTTCCGAGAGATCCAGGGGCTCGACGGTGATGCCCTCGCGTTCGAGCAGCTTTTCGCTGAAGCGCACGGTATTAAACGCGGCCGGACGCGCGCCGACGATGCCCACGCGCAGGCCGCGCAGACCGCGCACGATGCGGCAGGTCGCGGCGAATTTCGCGAGGTCCGCGCGAAAGGCCTCGCTCGCCGGCGGGACGGTATGGCGCTCGGTGAGCGTGAAGGGAATGCCGTACTGGACCAAGTTATTGCAAAGCGAGATCTTGCCGCAGAAGCTGTCGCGACGGCGGTCAATCAGCATTTGACCGGGCTCGTCGGGATAGGCGTGCACCAAGACCGGCACGTCGAGGCCGGCCAAGCGGATGGCGTCGGCGGCGGCGCGCTCATCGCCGAAATTGGGAAGCGTCACGATGACGCCGGCGATGTCCTCGCGGTGCGCGCGAAACAGCGCGGCGCAGCGGCGCGCGTCCTCGAGCGAACCCACGGCGCCCTCCGGCGTGGCGGTGGCGTCGAGGCAAACGACGCCGTAGCCGTGCTCCTTGAGCACGCGCAGCATCTCTTCGCGGCCGGCGCGGACGAGCTGCGCCGGAAAAAAGCCGCGATTCCCCACCAGCAAAGCGAAAGTAGTCGGCAAAGGCATGAGGGATTCAGTCGGCGTGGGTTATTGTCCGTAGGCGGTATGGTAGCGCTGCCACCACTTTTGTACTTCCTGGCGCGGCAGCGGCTCAGGCTGACCCAACAGTAAGGCCAAGTGACACGTCTTAGCAACGTCTTCGAGCATGACCGCGGCCTTGAGCGCGGCGGTGGGCGTGGGGCCGAACGCGAAGGCGCCGTGGTGCGCGAGGAGCACGGCGGGCGCTTGATTGCGCGCCGCCACCAGAGCGGCGCCGATGGCGTCGCCCTGATTGTCAACATACGGCGCGCAGGGAATTTCGGGGCCGAATTCATCCGCCATGGCGGTCAGATAGGCGGGCAGGGGACGGCGAAGCAGCGCGAAGGCCGTCGCGTAATTGGAGTGAGTGTGGACGATGCCGCCAAGATCGGGACAGTGGCGGTAAAGGTAAAGATGGTGCGGCAGGTCCACGGACGGTTTCCAGCGGCCGGCCACGCGCCTCCCATCCAGATCCACGATCGCCAGGTCTTCCGGCCGCAGGCGGTCGTAGTCCATGCCGCTCGGCTTGATGGCGACGAGACCGCGGGAGCGATCGATGCCGCTGGCATTGCCGCTATGCATGGTGACCAGCCCGGCGCGATGAATGCCGCGATTGGCAGCCCACACTTCCCGGCGCAGCGCGGCGGGAAACGCGGCTGAGCGGGCGCGCGGGCTCATGAGGCGGCCCCTTGGATGCGAGCGCGGGCAGGGCGGCGCCGGGCGGGTGCGGCGGCCGCCTGGGAGCGGCACTCGTCGCGCAGGGCTTTGAGCCGCTTCATCACGAGCGAGCCGCCGCGGCCAAAGTAGTCGTGCAGCGCCCGATATTCCTCGAACAGCCGGTCATACGTTGCCTGCGCCGCCGGCCGGGGACGGTAGACGCGCCGCTCCAAGGAAGCCATGGCTTGCGCCGCCGCCTGGATCGAGGCGTACCCGCCCGCCGCCGGCCCCGCCGCCACGGCTGCGTGCAAGGCGGCCCCCAACGCGGAGGTCGTTTGCGGGTAGCGCGGCAAACGAATCTCGCGGCCGGTGACGTCGGCATAGATTTGCATCAAGAGCTGATTTTTTTCCGCCAGCCCGCCGCAGGCGTATAGGGCCTCGATCGCGACGCCCTGGGATTCGAAGGCGGCAATGATCTGGCGGGTGCCGAACGCGGTGGCTTCGATCAAGGCACGGTAGATTTCTTCGCTGCGCGTCTCCAAGCCGAAGCCGACCATGAGACCGGAGAGGCCGGCGTCCACCAGCACCGAGCGGTTGCCGTTCCACCAATCCAACGCGAGCAAGCCGGAGGCGCCGGGGGGCACGGCGGCCGCGCGCCGTTCCAGCCAGTCGGCAAGGGAAACGCCGGCGCGCCGCGCTTCGCGTTCCAGGGCGGCAGGAACGGCGCGATGGAAAAACCACGCGAAGATATCGCCCACCGCCGATTGCCCGGCCTCGTAACCCCACAAGCCGGGAATGACGCCGTCCTGCACGACGCCGCACATTCCCTCCACCCAGCGGCGGCTTTCGCCCAGCACCAGGTGGCAGATGGAAGTGCCCATGACCATGACCATGCGGCCGGGTGCGGTCACGGTGCAGGCCGGCACGGCGCCGTGCGCGTCCACATTGCCGATCGCCACCGGCGTGCCGGCGCGCAGGCCGGTCTTGCGCGCCCAATACGGCGTGAGCCCGCCGGCGCAGGCGCCGAGAGGATAGTAAGCGGTCGGCACGCGCGTCCCGATTACGTTTTCCAGCGAGGGATGCAAGGCGCGAAAGAAGCCCGGCGAGGGAAACGCGCCCCCTTCGCGGCGGGCGATCCACATCGCCTTGTAGCCGGCGGCGCACGCACTGCGCTTTTCGGCGCCGCACAATTGCCAGACGATCCAGTCGGCGGCCTCGATCCAACGCTCGATGGCGTCATAGACGCTCGGGTTTTCTTCGACGACCTGCAGAAGCTTGGCGAAGAACCATTCGGAGGAATAGCGGCCGCCATAGACGCGAACAAACTCTTCCTGGCGGGCGCGGCCGATTTCCGTGATCCGGTCGGCCTGGGGCTGGGCGGCGTGGTGCTTCCACAGCTTGACCCAGGCATGCGGTTCGCGCCGCCAGGCCGGCAGAAAGCAGAGCGGCGTGCCGTCGGCGGTGGTCGGCAGGGGCGTCGAACAGGTGAAGTCGGTCGCCAGGCCGATGACGCGCTCGCCGCGGACGCCGGCTTGCCGCAGCGCCCGCGGCACGCCCTTCTCGAGCACCCGCAAATAATCGCGAGGATTTTGCAGCGCCCATTCGGCGGGCAGGGGGCGGCTGCCGGGCAGCGGCAGCCGCTCGGAGATCACGCCGTCGGCATACGGCACCGTGGCGGAGCCGGCCATGACGCCATCCCGGACCCGCACCACTACCACCCGGCCCGATTCAGTGCCGTAATCGATGCCGAGGACAAAGGCATCGCGGGCCATCAGCTCAGCCGAACCTCCAGGGCCACGACCGCCAGGCCGGGCACCGCTACCCGCAGACCGCGGCGGCCGGCCGTGACGGGATGCGGGCGCGGCACGATGCGGTTGGGCTGATCGAAGGTGTTGCAGGCATTCCAGTCCGGGTCGTGGAGGATTTGCGCCCGGCCCTCAGCCGCGAGGCCGCCGAAGTCGCAGTCCACCTGCACCACGCCATCCGGGCTGGGATTCACCAGAGTCACGAGCATCTGCCGGTCCTGGCGCGTGGCCGAGGCGGAGAGCGGCGCAGCGCCGCCGCCTTCCGCCTGCGTTTGCACGGAATCGCGGCCGCGGTGCGGCTTGAACATCGCGAAGACGTAATAGGTGGGCGTGCGAATGCAGCGCTCGCCATCGGGACCGTCGGTGAGCAACAGCGACTGCAAGACGTTCACCATCTGCGCGATATTGCACATGTACAACTTGTCCGCCTGGCGATTGAAGATATTGAGGCCAAGGCCGGCGGCGGCGGCGCCGCGCTGGGTATCCTGCTGCCACAAGCGGCCGTACCGCGCTTCGACCTCCGGGCCGGGACGATCCCAAACGCCCCACTCGTCGAGCACCAACCCGACCTGGGCGCCGCCGAAGTAGCCGTCGAGGATGCTCCGTTGCTGCCCGATCGCCGCTTCCACGCGATCGAAGATGGCGAGCTGCTTGACCACTTGTTCGCGCGTGAATTGCGTGGGCGGGGCATCGCCGCCCTCGTAAAAGTGCATGGAGATGCCGCCGGGACGGGTGCGCCCCAGGCCGTCCATGAGCCCGCGCGTCCAGCGAATGTCATTGCCGTTGGGGCCGCTGGCGATCATGACCGGGCGCACGCCGCCGAAGGAGTGGAGGAAGTTCGCATAGCGGCGGTAGAGCGTCGCGTATTCCTCCGGACGCATGTCGCCGCCGCAGCCCCAGCTCTCGTTGCCGATGCCCCAGTAGCGGACGTTAAAGGGCTGGGGCGAGCCGTTGCGCGCCCGCTCCTCGGCGAGCGTGCTGCCGCTGGGATAGTTGCAATACTCCATCCAGTCGCGCAGTTCTTCGGGACTGCCGCTGCCGACATTCCCGGCCAGATAGGGCTCGGCGCCGATCTTGCGGCAGAGGCCGATGAACTCGTGCGTGCCGAAGCTGTTGTTATCGACGACGCCGCCCCACCAAATGTTCACCGTGTGCGGGCGGTCGGGACCGACGCCGTTGCGCCAATGGTAATCGTCGGCATAGCAGCCGCCGGGCCAGCGCAAGACGGGAATACCCAAAGCGGCCAAATATTTGATCGCGTCGGCGCGATAACCTTCGTCGTTAGGAATGCGTGAGTCGCGGCCGACCCACAGCCCGCCGTAGATGCAAGCGCCGAGATGCTCGGCGAACTGACCGTGCAACTCGGGGCGGACTCGGCCGATGATCCGGTCGGGAAACAGGCGCAGCCGCGCGGTCGCGCCGGCCGCCTGCGTCCAGCCGCGCCGGGGCAACGCCAGCCCCGCCGCGGCCGCCGCGCCCGCCGCGAGAAACATTCGACGATCCATGGACATTGCTAGGCTCCCGCTGCGCGACGCCCGGCGCGCAAACGATTGGGCAAACGCAAGCTTACGCTGATTCCCGGGCGGCGGGTCAAGCAAAAACTCGCGCCAGTTCGGCGGCGGCGCGCCGCCGCGCCGCCACCGGCGGGCACCGCCACAAACGGTTGCGCGTTCGCTTGCGCAAGCGGTTGTACCAAGCCCACAGGGACACTTTGCGACAGGCGGCGGACAGAGTGAAACGCGCCGAAGATTTCCGCCGCGCGCGGCGGATTTTTCCTTGACAGCGATGGCGGCGCGTGTACGATAACGCCTGAACGCATCGCGTTCGCGCCCCGACGGCTATGGGCGCGCGCCCCCATGCCCCTCCTTCCCGCGCTTCTCGTCGGCACGCACCTGGCGCACCTGGCGCCGGTAGACCTCGCAATCGTCGTTATCTATTTCGCGGCCGTGCTGGGTCTCGGCCTTTATCTCAAGAAGCGCACCGACACCGGCGAGGAGTTCTTTCTCGCGGGGCGCGGCATGTCCGCCTGGGTGGCCGGGCTGAGCTTCTTAGCCGCCAACCTGGGCGCGCTCGAACTCATGGGCTGGGCGGCCAGCGCCTACGAGTACGGCATTTTGGCGGTGCATTGGTACTGGATCGGCGCCATCCCGGCGATGGTCTTCCTCGCCCTGGTGATGATGCCGTTCTATTACATCTCCCGCACCCATTCGGTGCCCGGCTATCTGCGCCTGCGCTACGGCGAAGCAACGCGCTCGCTCAGCGCCGTCTGCTTTGCCGGCATGACCGTGTTGATGTCGGGCATCAACATGTTCGCCATGGCCAAGGTCATGGAGGTCGTGCTCGGCTGGAATCTGCACTTCTCCATCTGGGTCTCCTCAATTACCGTGGCGATCTACGTCGCCTTGGGCGGATTGACCTCGGCCATCTTGAACGAGGTCCTGCAATTTTTCTTGATCTGGTGCGGCGCGCTGGTAATTCCCATCGTCGGCCTGATCGAGGCCGGCGGCTGGACGGCGCTCAAGCAGCAGATCATCCATAACTTCGGCGCCAGCTACGTTCACGCCTGGACGACCCTGGGCAGCTTCCGCGCCAACCCCATGGGGATTCACTGGACCGGCATCGTCTTCGGCCTGGGCTTCGTGATCTCGTTCGGCTACTGGACGACCGATTTCTTGGTGGTGCAACGCGTCATTGCCGCCAAGGATTTGCGGGCGGCGAAAATGGCGCCCATCATCGGCGCCTATTTCAAGATGGCGGTGCCGCTGATCGTGATCTTGCCGGGCTTGATCGCACTGGGGGTGCTGGGCACGGGCGCGCATCCGGTCCACCTCGTCGCGGAGTCGGTCGCCAAGACGGGCCAACCGACCTACAACGACGTCCTGCCGCTGATGCTGGTGCGCTACGCCGGCCCCGGGCTGATGGGGCTGGGCATCACCGCCTTGATTGCCGGGTTCATGTCGGGCATGGCCGGCAACGTCAGCGCCTTTGCCACCGTCTGGACCTACGATATCTATCGCCCCGCGGTGCGCAAGCTGCGCGGGCTTGCCGCGATCGAGGATGTCGCGCCCATAGCGGCGGCCGCCGGCGCCGCGGGCGAGGGCGTCACGGTGGGAAGCAATGCGGAAGCAAGCGGCGATCTGCCCGACCGCCATTACTTGGCGATGGGGCGCTGGAGCACGATCGTCGGGGTGCTGGTGAGCGTAGGCACCGCCTATTTGGCGATGCAGTTCAACAGCATCATGGATTACGTCCAGGCGCTCTTCAGCTTCTTCGTCGCACCCCTGCTCGGCACCGTGCTGCTCGGCATGCTCTGGAAACGCGCCACCAAGGCCGCCGGCTTCTGGGGGCTGCTGGCGGGGACTTGCGCGTCCATCGCCATGTGGGCGTGGGCGCGGCTCGACCCGGCGGCCCTGTCGGTGGTGGCGCTCTCGCGTTATGCCAAGCCCATGGCCGACGATATGTACCGAGCGCTGTGGTCGTGGATCGTGTGCGTCGTCGTTACCGTGGTCGTCAGCCTGTGCACCGCGCCGCGTCCGGTGGGCGAGCTGCGAGGCTTGGTCTACGGCTGCACGCCCCTGCCGAAGGAGAGCGAGTATGCCTGGTGGCAGCGGCCGCTCTTCTGGGGCATTTTGGTGCTGGTCATCTTGGTCTGGCTGAACTGGATTTTCCGATGAGCGAACCGAGTCCGCGTCATGAGGCCGTCCCGGTCTGGATCTATATCGCGGGATTGCTGCTGGTCTATGGCTTGATGGTGCTGGGCGCCGGCATCGAGCAATGGAACCATCCGCCCGACATCGCGCTGCCGCAGATCCACGCCACGTTCTGGGGCGGCGTGCTTCTCACCGTGCTGAGCGGCTTTTTCCTCGCGTTTTCCGTACTGCAGCACAAGCGGAACCGGCGTTCATAGCCCGGCGCGCGTCCACTCGCCGTCCACCAGCCGCCAAATGCCGAGCGGATTGGCGTCGCGCAATTCCTGCGGCAAGAGAAATTCCGGAGCGTCTTGGTAGCACACCGGCCGCGCGAAGCGAAAAATGGCGCGCGTGCCTACGGACGTCGCGCGGCTGTCGGACGTCGCCGGGTACGGGCCGCCATGCACGATCGCATGCGAAACCTCGACCCCGGTGGGATAGCCATTGACGATCAGCCGGCCGGCTTTGGTTTCCAGCAGCGCGACCAGGCCGGCGTTGCGGCGCAGATCGGTCTCGGTGGCGTGCAGCGTGGCGGTGAGCTGGCCGGGAAGGCGCCGCGCAGCCTCCAGCGCCTCGCGCTCGTCGCCATAGCGGACGAGCAGCAATGCCGGTCCGAAGAGTTCTTCTTCGAGTTTCGGATTGGCGGCCAGGGTGGCGGAGGACACCTGAAACAGGGCGGTCGAGATCGGCGCGGCTGACTTGGCGAGAAGCTCGACGCCGGCGTGCCCAGCGCGCTCATCCACGCCCCGGCAGTAGGCTTCGGCGATCCCGCGGGTGAGCAGCGTAGCGGGCGGCGTGGTCTGAATCCGTTGCGCCAGCTCGCGCGTGAAGCTCGTCGCCGCCGTGCCGGCGCCGGGCAAAAAGACGAGTCCCGGTTTCGTGCAGAACTGTCCGGCGCCGAGCGTCGCCGACGCGTGCAAGCCGGCGGCTAACGCCGCGCCGCGTTCGGCCAGCGCCTCGGGCAGCACGAAGACAGGATTGACGCTGCCCATCTCGGCAAAGACCGGAATCGGCTCGGCGCGCGCCGCCGCCAGATCCATCAGCCGGCGGCCGGCGGCGAGCGAGCCGGTAAAGCCGACGGCGCGTATCGCGGGATGGCGCACCAGCGCGGCGCCGATTTCGACCCCGGAATCGAACAGCAGCGAAAATACCCCGTCTGGAGCGCCGGAGGCGCGTGCCGCCTCGAGGATCGCCTCGGCCGCCAGCTCGCTCGTTCCCGGATGAGCGGGATGCGCCTTGACGATGACAGGATTGCCGGCCGCCAGCGCCGAAGCGGTATCGCCTCCGGCGACGGAAAACGCCAAGGGGAAATTGCTGGCGCCGAAGACTGCGACGGGTCCGAGCGGGCGCAAGCAGGAGCGCAAATCGGGCCGGCGCGGCTGATTCTCCTGCGCGGGATGCGAGCGATCGATGCGCGCGTCCACCCAAGACCCTTCCTCGGCGAGCGCGGCGAAGAGGCGCAATTGATTGGCAGTGCGGCGGAGTTCGCCGCGCAAGCGCGGCTCGGGCAGCGCCGTTTCCTGGCCGGCGCGCGCGACCAGCGCATCGCCGCGCGCCTCGAGACGCTCGGCACAAGCGCGCAAGAAGGCGCCGCGAGCCGCGCCACTCGCGGCGCGGTATTCAGCCGCCGCGGCTTCCGCGAGCGCCGCCGCGCGCTCCACTTCGGAGTCCGTCGCCGATACGAAAGCGGGCTCGATCGCCACGCCTCGCGCGGGATCCCACGCCCGAAATCGCGTTCCCGACTCCGCGCCCAGGGTTTGGCCGATGCGCGAACGGCCGGTCATCTAGGCCCTCGCCATCCGCTGCGCCGCCATTACCGTGTCGCGCTGCTTCAGCGCTTGGCGGATGGTGCGGCGCGCGGCGTCGAGCTCTTCGCCGACCAAGCTCAGCCGCGGCGGACGAACGCGCGAACTGCCCATGCCGGCTTCCTCCTGGATGAGCTTGATGAGCTGCACGAACTTCGGGAGCGTGTCCATGCGCAACAGCGGCAGCAGCCAGCGATACAACTCCCAAGCGCGCTCCCATTGCCCCTGGCGGCCGGCGTTCAAAAGCGCCACGGCCTCTTCCGGCATCGCGTCCGCCAGCCCGGAGACCCAGCCCACCGCCCCCATGGCCACGCCCTCGAGCACGACATCGTCCACGCCCACGAAAATCGCCAAACGATCGCCGCACAGAGCGCGAATCGCGGTGACGCGGCGCGCATCGGTGCTTGACTCTTTCACCGCTTGCAGATTCGCATGCTCTTCTGCCAATTCGACGATGTGGGCGGGCAAGAAATCGGCGCCGTACGCGACAGGATTGTTGTACAGCATCGACGGCAAGGGCGTGGCGCGCAAGACTGCGCTCACGTGCGCTTTCAGCTCGCGCCAATCGCCGGGATACACGTACGGCGGGAGAATCATCAGCCCGTCGCAGCCCTCCGCCTCGGCGGCTTTCGCCAAAGCGACCGCTTCGCGCGTGCCCAGCGCGGAAATCCCCGCCACCAGCGGCGCGCGCTCGAGCGCGCGCCGGCAGGTCTGCAAGATCCGCTTTTTTTCTTCGAACGAAAGCGTGGCGGCTTCGCCCAGCGACCCGAGAGCCACAACGCCGGTGCACCCGGCCTCGATCACTCGCCGGCAATGGTCGGCTACGAAGTTGTAATCTGGATCAAAGTGCACATCGAACGCGGTGGTAAGTGCGGGCCAGACGCCCTGCCAGTCCATCAAAATGGTTCCTCCCAGGCACGGCAGAGGAATATTATATCCAGTATTCGTGTCGCGCACTATATCTATCCTTATTGATCGGCAAGTGGTGTCCGTGCCAGCGGGCACGACCGTGGCAGCCGCGCTCATGGAGCGGGAATATGCGTGCCGGCGTTCCCGATCCGGCGAACTGCGCGGTCCGTTGTGCGGCATGGGGATCTGCTTCGAGTGCCGCGTCACCATCAACGGCCAGCCGCACCGGCGCAGCTGCCAGATTCTTTGCGAGGACGGAATGGCCGTCAGAACCGGAGACTAGACGGGTTCGCGGCGGATTCGGCAATGAGCGCAGCACCTTGGGATTTGTTGGTCGTGGGTGGAGGACCGGCAGGACTGGCGGGTGCAGCCTGCGCGGCGGAAGCCGGGATGCGCGTGGCTTTGCTCGACGACAATCTGGCCCTTGGCGGCCAGATTTGGCGCGCGGAAGCCACCCGCGACGTCAACACCGCCGCGGCCAGGTGGATCCGGCGAGCGGCCACCGCCGGCGCCAAGATGGTGACTCGCGCGCGCGTTTTCGACGCGCCCGCCCCCGGGGTGCTGGCGGCTGAGATGAACGAAGGCGACGAAGAGCGCCGGATCGAGTTGCGCTACCGCCAATTGCTGGTGGCCACGGGCGCGCGCGAACGCTTTCTTCCCTTTCCCGGTTGGACCCTACGCAATGTGCTGGGCGCCGGCGGATTGCAAGCGATGGTCAAGTCCGGACTGCCGGTCGCCGGCAAACGCGTCGTGATCGCCGGCAGCGGCCCGCTGCTGGCGGCGGTCGCTGCATACCTGCGCCATCATGGCGCCGAGATTGCGCTGCTGTGCGAACAAGCGCCGGCCTCGCAGACCGCCGGACTCGCGCTAGCGCTGGCGAAATACCCCGGAAAATGGGCACCGGCGGCGGCGCTGGTCTGGCAACTCGCCGGCGTGCGGCGCGCGACGAACTGCTGGCCGATTGCGGCTGAAGGCGATGAGGTGCTGCGCGCCGTGCGCGTGCTGCGAAACGGCCGCGAAACGCGCATCGCCTGCGACTATCTCGCCTGCGGCTTTCATCTCGTCCCCAACCTCGAATTGCCGCTGCTGCTCGGGTGCCGGACCCGCGGCGGCTACATCGAAATCGACGAGGCGCAGCGCACATCCGTGGCAAACGTCTTTTGCGCCGGCGAGCCGACCGGGATCGCGGGCGTAGACGCGGCGCTGATCGGCGGCCAGATCGCCGCGGCGGCTGCCGCCGGCCGGCCGATTTCGGCGCGCCAGAAGCGCGCGCGCCGCCGCTGGCATCGGTTTGGGATGGCGCTCGACCGGGCTTGCGCGCTCCGTGCCGAGTTGCGCTTGCTGGCGGGCCCCGAGACCTTGGTTTGCCGCTGCGAGGACGTCGCCTATGCGCGCCTGGCCTCGTGCCGCGATTGGCGCGACGCGAAATTGCAGACGCGCTGCGGTATGGGTCCGTGCCAAGGCCGCGTCTGCGGCCCAGCGACGCGCTTTCTGTTCGGCTGGCAGGACGTCTCGATCCGTCCGCCGCTGTTTCCGGTCCCGGTCGCTTCGCTCGCCGCGGCCGCGACGCCGGACACCGGCGCCGAGCCGGCGTTCGAGGCGGTGGCCGGGAAAAACGATTCATAATGGACGCGACGGGATTCGTGGAGTCGCCGCATCAAGCGCGTGGGGTGCGCATCTTCCTGGCTGGGTGCGCGATGGTCGCTTTGGGCGTGGTCCTTGCGTTCAGCGCCGGCTTTGCGCAAATGGCGCCCTCCGCGCCCGCCACGCCGGAAGCGGAGCTGCAAGCGGGAATCGCGCTGACCCGCCAGGGGCGCTTTGCCGCCGCCATTCCCCATCTTGAGGCCGCGCGCGGCCGCGTGCAAGACGAGTTCGCCGCCGATTTCGATTTGGCGCTGTGTTATGTAGCGACCGGCGAGAACGAAGGCGCGATCGCGTTGCTGCGGCCTTGGAGCAATCAGGTTGGCCATGCCGCGCAGGTCCATGATTTGCTGGCGCAGGCGCAGATCGGCGCGGGCCATGCCGCCACCGCGCGCGCCGAGCTGAAGGCAGCGTCGGCCGCCGCCCCGAACGACGAACGGCTCTATGTGCTCGCAGCCGACGCCTGCGCCGACCACCACTGGCCCGAACTGGGACTCGAGGTCGTCGCCGTCGGACTCGAGCATCTTCCCCGCTCGGCGCGGCTGCACTACGAACGCGGCGTGTTCCTTTCCGAACTCCAGCAATCGGATGACGCACGGCAAGAGTTCGCGCGGGCGCGGGCGCTCGATCCGCACGGCGCCATCGGCGCGCTGGCGGCCAGCCAGGCGGCGCTGCTGGAAGGCCGGCCGGAGGCGGCGGCCGCGGCGGCGCGAACCGGGCTGGCAACGGCGCCGCACAACTACATCCTGCAAACTCTGCTCGGCCAGGCGCTTTTGAAGAGCGGCGCGCAGCCGGGCCAACAGGCCTTCACCGACGCCCGGGCGGCACTCGTCGAAGCAGTCGCCGCCCGGCCCGATTTCGCGCCCGCGCAACTCGCGCTCGGCCAAGCCGAATTGCTGGAGGGCCATGCGCGCGAGGCAGTGGCGCATTTGGAAGCGGCGCGCCGCTTGGATCCCAATGCTACCGCCTGCTACGCACTGCTGGCGTCAGCGTACCGGCAAATGGGCGACATGGCGCAAGCGCGGGCGGCGCTGGCGGCGCTGGAGGCCGTCAACCAGCACCAAGTGGCCCGGTATAAGTCCGCACCGGCGAGCTACGTCGGAGCCGCCCCGGCTGGCGGGACTCCACATTAATGAGCGGATGCGAATGAGCTTTCGAGACGACCGGCGCGCGCGCTGCTCGCGGCGGCGCTTCTTGGGGACGGCGGGGCTGGCCGGTGCGGGAGCGTTGCTGCCGCTCCCGTGGGCGCGCGCCATCGCCGCGACGGGAGGCGCCTTTGCGGAAGTGCCGGCCGCCGCCAGCGGCATCCATTGGCGGCACGTGGCGGGCATTTCGCCGCAGATGTACGAACCGGAGACGAACGGCGCCGGCTGCGCGTTTCTCGATTACGACGGCGACGGCTGGATGGACATTTACTTGGTCAATAGCGGCCGTTCGGATTTCTATACGCCTCCGCATTCACTGCGCAACGCTCTGTATCGCAACAATCACGACGGCACCTTTACCGACGTAACCGAGAAAGCGGGCGTATCCGGCGGCGGCTACGGCATGGGCGTGGCCGTCGGCGATTATGACGGCGACGGCCATCCCGATCTCTACGTGACGCAATATGGCCGCAACATTCTTTACCACAACAACGGCGACGGCACCTTTAGCGACGTCACCGAACGCGCCGGCGTGGCGGCGCCGGGCTGGTCCACGAGCGCCGTCTGGTTCGATTACGACAACGACGGGCGGCTGGATCTTTTCGTCTGTCAATTCGCGAAATTCGATCCCAAGATCTGGTGCGGCGACAAGCTCACGCATCAGAAGATTTACTGCCGGCCGAACGTGTATCCATCCATGCCGAGCTGGCTGTTTCACAACAACGGCGACGGCACCTTCACCGACGTCAGCAAGAGCAGCGGCATTGCCGCCTCGCTGGGCAAGGCCTGGGGCGTGGTGGCCGCCGATGTGAACAACGACGGCTGGATGGACCTATTCGTGGCCAACGACACGGTCGCGAACTTTCTGTTCATGAACCATCGCGGCCGTTTCGAGGAAACCGGCGCGCTGGCGGGCGTGGGCTACAGCGAATTCGGGCTGGCGCGCTCGGGCATGGGCGTGGATGCCGGCGACTACGACCAAGACGGCTGGCTCGACCTTTTCGTCTCGAACATCGACCACGAAATGTTTGCGCTCTACCGCAACCAGCACGACGGCACCTTCAGCGACGCCGCCGCCAGCGACGGCATCGCCGCCGCCACGCTGATGCTGAGCGGCTGGGGCGTCAAATTCTTCGACTTCGACAACGACGGCAATCCCGATTTGATGCTCGTCAACGGCCATCCCGAGCCGCAGATCGCGCGGCTGGCGCACGGCGTGAGCTACGACGAGCGGCCGCTGCTGTTTCGCGGCGACGGCCGCGGCGGGTTCGTCAATGTCAGCGCCGGCAGCGGCGCGGTATTTCAGCAAGCCTTCGCGGGGCGCGGCCTGGCAGTCGGCGACTTCGACAACGATGGAGCGGTGGACGCGCTCATTTCCGTCAATGACGCCGCGCCCATCCTCTTGCGCAACCAAGCGGCCGCGGGCCGCCATTGGCTCGGCGTGCGGCTGATCGGCAAGAAGAGCAACCCGGACGCGATCGGCGCCAAGCTGACCTATCGCGCCGGCGACCTCGAGCGCCATCGCTGGCAAGTAGGCGGCGGCAGCTTCCTTTCGGCGCATGATCCCCGCCTCGTGCTGGGCCTTGGCGCGCGGCGCAAGCTCGACTGGCTGGAGGTGCGCTGGCCCCAGCCGGGCGGTTCGATCCAGCGGTTCACCGAACTCCCTGTCGACCGCTACATCACGATCACGGAAGGCGACCCAGGCTGGAAGTGAGCCCGGCGCCACGGCGGCACTCCCATCCCTGTTCCCGGCCCCGGCCCGGTTGGATCAATGCGGCTGCAGCAGATCTTCGGTGGTCGCCGGGGCGCGGCGATGGGCCGCTTGCGTGCTTTGCGCGAGCGCCAGTTGCCGCTGGGCCTTGGCCTTGTCGCCGGACCGTCCATAGGCGAGGAAGAGCTGATAATGGCCGGCGGGATCGTCGGGCGCCGCGGCGACGTATTTTTCCAGGCTCGTCGCGGCCTCGGCGTACTCGCCGACGGCATTGAGCGCCATCCCCAGGCCGAGGTAGGCCTCGGTGAGACTGGCGTCAATTTGGATCGCGCGGCGGAAATGGCGGATCGCTTCCGGCGCGTTCTTTTCGTGAAACGCGATGTCGCCGAGCATGAACTCGGTCTCGGGCGAGGCGGGATCCACTTTGAGTTCCGCCTCGAACTCCGCGCGGGCCTGGCTGGCGGTCTCCGGCGTCATCGGTTTGGCAAGCAGAATGCGCCCCAGTTGGTAATGAATCCCGGGCTGATTCGGATACTGGGCGAGGATTTTTCTATATGCCGCCGTAGCGTCTTGGTATTGTCCGCGCGCCACCATGGCTTCGGCGATCAGTTCCTGCGCCTCGGCCGACTGAGGCGCTTGGTTCAGCAAGCGCTGCGCCGCGCGGTCGGCGAGTTCGGAAAAATCGTGCGTCGTGGTGTAAAGGACCTTGGGATCCGTGGGAAACTCGCGATTCAACAAATCGAGCGCTTCGATCACCGCATCCTCGCGGTCGAGGGTCATGCCGCACTGGGCGCTCGCCAAAGCCGCGCGATAGCGCAGGCGCTTGCCGGCAACCGCGGCGAGATGGTGCTGCAGCAGCGCCAAAGCGCGCTCGCAATGACCATCCGCCGCGAGATCGATGCCGCGAACGACCGAATCGGGTTGTGACCAGGGCCGCGCCGTCCGCGCCTGTTGCGCCCCCAGCGACGCGGCCAAAAAAAGCGGCAGGGCCAGCTTCACAAAGAGCGGCCCGCGCGAACCCAGAGGACGGGGATGCACTTCGTGGTTCAAATGTCTTATCCGCTTGCCTTCATCATAGCCGTTCAGTCCGGCAGGCTACGTCGAGGCGGATGGCTGCGATTGGCCTCTGGTCCTGGCTCCCGAGTCCCTGTCATACTACAAGCGGTTCCTAGTACCGCCGGCATGCTCCGCCGCGGACGCCGCCGGGCTTTGCTCGACGGAAAGGCCGCGCTTTTCATCCGCCATCAGGGAGCGCGGCGTGAACGGTGAAACCGATTCCACGCTTTCCCTGCTCGATTCCGTGCCCTTCGACCGCAATCTCACTCGCCGTCAACTGCTTTACCTGCTCGGCGCGGCAGCGGCGCCGAGCCGGCTCTGGTGGCCGGCTAGGGCGGAGCGTGACACGGCCGCCAGCCGGGTGCGATTCGTGGACGTGGCGCGCCACTCAGGCATTACATTTCGGCATGACAACGCCGCCTCGCCGGAAAAATTCCTGATCGAGACGATGGGCGCCGGCTGCGGCTGGCTCGACTACGACCAAAACGGCCTCTTCGACCTTTATCTCGCGCAAAGCGCGGCCACGCCCGCCTACCAGCCCGCGCATCCGCTGCGCGGCGCCTTGTACCGCAACAATGGCGACGGCACGTTCACCGACGTGACCGAGCGGGCCGGCGTGGGGGCTGAGGGACTGTTCGCGATGGGCGTGGCGGTCGGCGACTTCGACAACGACGGCTATCCCGATCTCTATGTCTGCGGCTACGGCCGTTCGCGCCTGTTTCACAACAACCGCGACGGCACGTTCACCGACGTCACCGAGCGCGCCGGCGTGGCCAACGCGGGCCGCTGGGCCTCGAGCGCGGCTTGGTTCGATTACAACAACGACGGTTTGCTCGACCTCGTCGTCGCCAATTACGTGGATTGGTCGCCGCGCCGCAACTTCTACTGCGGCGATCGCGGGCCCGGCCTGCGCAGCTACTGCCATCCCGACGATTTCAACGGCACGCCGCCGGCGCTGTATCGCAACAACGGCGACGGGACGTTCACCGAGGTCAGCGCCGCCTCCGGCCTCGGCGCCAAGCCAGGCAACGGCTTGGGGGTCGTGACCTTCGATTACGACGACGACGGCTGGCAAGACGTCTTCATCGCCAACGACTCGATGGCCAATTTCCTCTTCCACAACAACCGCGACGGCACGTTCACCGAGCTTGGCTATCTCGCCGGCGTCGCGGTCGGCATGAACGGCGAGCCGGAGGCGGGCATGGGCGTGGATGCCGGCGATCCGTTCGGAACCGGCCGCATGGACCTGGTGGTGACGCATCTCGACAACCAATTGGCGCGGCTTTACGCCAATCAGGGCGGGGGACTTTTCGACGACGTGACCGTGCGCTGCGGCATCGGCTACGCCACCTTTCTCATGAGCGAGTTCGGAACGCGCTTCATGGATTACGACAACGACGGCCGCCTCGACGTCTTCATGGCTTGCGGCCACGTGCTCGACAATATCGCCCGCTACAAATCGAACGTGCGCTACGCGGAGCCCAAACTCATGTTCCGCAACGCCGGCGGCGGGCGCTTCGATAACGTCAGCGGAGAGCTGGGCGGCGATTTTTCGCTGCCCTGCGTCAGCCGAGGCGCGGCTGTGGGCGACTTCGACAACGACGGCGATCTCGACATTCTCGTCAGCAACAACGGCGGCGCGCCGCAGTTGCTGCGCAACGACGGCGGCAACGCCAATCATTGGCTGGAGTTGCTGCTGATCGGCGCGGGCAAGAGCAACCGCGACGCCGTGGGCGCGCGCGTGCGCGTCGAGGCCGGCGATCGCGTCCTGACGGATCAGCGCAAGGGCGGCATGAGCTACCAATCCGCCCAAGACCCGCGGCTGCACTTCGGCCTGGGCGCGCGCGCCGCCGCCGATCGCATCGAAATTCGCTGGCCCAGCGGCGGCCGCACCGAGCTGCGCAACGTCAAGGCCGATCAAATCCTCGCCGTCGAGGAAGGCAAAGGAATCGTGCCGCGCCGGTTCCCGCGCGCAGCGACGTAGCAAAAAAATGGGCCGGCGCAATGCGCCGGCCCAGATGGATTTCACTCAGCCTAGAAGGTGAAATTGGCGCGCAACTGCACCTGACGCTGACCGCTCGTGGGCGCTCCGATGTGCCCAAAGCCCGTGCTCAGGAGCGAGCCGTTCGGCGTGCCCCACACAGGGTGGTTCCAGACATTCAGGAACTCCCCTTGCAGTTCCATGTGCAGACGCTCGGTTAGGGAGACTGCTTTAGTGAGCGACAGGTCTTGGTAGAACTGCCGGGGCCCGTGCAACCAGGGAATGAACCCGAGAATCCCCGCCATAGTATTGGGCACCAAATAACTAGCGTTGGCGCGGCCGCCGCTGGCGATGAACTTCGGGTCGATGCCGGTCGCGTAGGTCTGGCCCGGAACCGGCTGGGCGTCTACCGAGCTTTGCAGCGCGGAGGTCGAAGCACCGGTCAAAGTGATACCACCGTTGCCGTAGTCGTTGAATGTGTGATAGGCGCCGGTAAGCCGGAAGGGTGCACCGGTTTGGTAGGTGACGAAAGTTCCCACGGTCCAATCGCCGAGAGCCTTCGCGGCCAAGCCGTTGTTGTTGAGCCAGGTCTTGCCCGTGCCAAACGGCAGATCATAGGTGCCGTAAGCGTGAATGACGTGGTTGTGGTCAAAGAGCGCGGGACCGTAGCTGTTGCGCAGATTGCGCATCGTGTAGAGGTTAAAAGAGCCAGTCCAGGAATTATCCGGCTGGATCCCCAGCGTGTGACTCCACGTGTAGTTCACGTCAAACTGCATGCCGTGCCACTGCTTTTGTCGGAAGTCCACTTGGAGACCGTTGTAGTTGCCCGATCCGGCATCGGTGGTGTAGCCGGCGGTGCCCGGCCCCAGGTACGGAGGACCTTCGGTGCCGGCGCCAAACGGATTCGCCTGGAAGAAGTTCATCGGGTAGGCGCCTGCCACCCCGGCTCCGACATAGGGGACGCAGGGGGAGAAATTGGCGCTGCCCACGAGCGCGCAAAGGAAGTTCGGGTTGTTGGCGAGGTTGCCGGCGGCATCGCCAACCTGGCCGTTCTTCAGGTAGCGGACAAAGGTACCATCGGTCGGGCTGACTCCCGCAGTCGTCAGGATCGGGAGATTTACCTGGCCAGCATAGCCGTTGTTGGCGAAGGAGTTGTTGATGCCGTTGGCAGCGTTGATGGCGAGGTTGTTCTGCGCCGCCTTGAACTCGTTCAAGAATCCGTTTTCGAAGACGTTCACCTCATTCGGATTCAGCGAGACCCATTGATGGATCGTGTGATTGGCGACGTATCGGACTTCAATGACGTTGCTCTGGCCTAATTGACGCTGAATCCCGAAGGTGAATGACTGCACGTACGGCTGCCGAATGTTGGGATTGATGCCGGTTGCGCCGTACGGGCTATTGCTGAACGTCAGCTCGGACATCGGGACTGTCGTCTGAAATGACGGCGGGGTCAGCGCGTAGGGCGGGAAAGGATCGCCCAACGCCAGGCTGCCGGGGGCGAAGGTTCCGGGCGCCCCGCCCGTGGCTTGGTTGAGATTGAAGCTCTGGTAATAGTTGAAGCCGCCATCGGTGGCGTCGTTCCAAAATAACTGGTTGGGTTCAGTGTAGTAGCGCAAAGAATAGCCGCCGCGAATGACCGTGCTCCGGCCGCCGAACAGCGAACCCAACCAGCCATTCTCCAGATCCGGGTTCCACGCGAATCCGAACGCCGGCTGCGGGCTCTTGTTCCAAGGGTTGTACTGATGCTCGCGCGTGGTGAGGACGGGATCGGCAACGCCGTTGAGGACACCCGGTTTGAAGAGATCGCCGACCGCCGTAGGACCGTAGATGTTGGCCAGGCTGGCGCTCGTGTAAGCGCTGGTAAGGTCGTGATCGTCACCCGTGAAGTCCCAGCGCAAACCGTAGTTCAGCGTCAGGCTGGGCGTGACATGGTAGGAATCCTCGAAGAACAAGCCCCAGCCCTTTTGGAGCTCGTCCAGAGGATACGCTCCCGGCCCGGTAAGGTACTGGTGGGTCTTGGGGTCGAGTGCGTGCTGGCCGTTGACGTCGCCGATGCGGCCCACCAGCGTCGCGTAGAGGGCGCCAGCCTCGTCGCTGACGGCGCTGGAGGAATTGGCAAACTGCGGCGCGTTCGCGAAGGTGCTCGCCGCGGGATCCTGGGGCCCGAGGTAGAGATCAATATTCGGATACCCCAGCGGAGCGTTCCAATAGTGGTCTTGTTCGCGGTAGAACGAGATGCCGAAGTTGAACAGGTGGGCGCCGCGCTCCCAGCTTAGGGTATTCGTGAAATTTACCACCGGGTAATAGGTTGAGATCGGGGTTGGGAAGGTCTGGCCGCCATCGCCCAGCGCGTAAAAGATCTGCGGTTGGGTGAGATAAAGGGGCGCGGCGTCGTAGGCGTACCAGGTGGCATCGTAGAGGAAACCGCCACGGAATTGATTGATCAGCGTCGGGCTAATTGTATAGTCCACCCCTAATCCGGTTGTGTAGTTGGTGGAACGATTGGAGGCCGACCGATTGGCGAAGTTGGCGCCAGGAAAGGGCGGCGCACTTGCGTTCGGATTGGAACTCGTCGTTTCCAGGTAGTTGAAATCTAACCTGAGATTGGAAGAGACGTTGTAGTCGAGGCGCAGCGATGGGTAATAGCTGGTAGTCGGCGCTGGATTCAGCCACGACACTTGCGAAAGGTTGGGGTCGCCCGTCGGCGTGACCGAACCGGCCTTGACGGCATCATTCACCGCTTGGAGTTGGCTCGCGATTTGGGAGTTGACCGTCGAGGGCAGCCCGTTGGGCTGGGCAATGTCGGTCAGGACGTTGACCGTATGCACAACCCCGCTATTGTCAGTGAAGGTGTAATTGCCCGCCTGCGCCGCCGGCGTCAGAAACGTGTTCGAGGTGGTAAAGGAACTGGGTTCGCGCGAGGTCGCGAAGCTGCCGAAGAAGAATAGCTTGTTGTGCAGGATGGGGCCACCGAATGTGCCGCCAAAATCATTGAGGATCAGGGTATTGCGCTTCAGGGAGGCAGCGTTGTTGAACCAGCTGTTGGCGTTCAACCCGGAGTTGCGGAAATCCTCGTACGCGGAGCCATGGAAGGCGTTGCTCCCGCGCTTGGTGACGTAGTTGACCTGCATGTTGGATTGGCCGTTGCCCTGCGCCAATCCCAACTGATCGGTCTGCACCGTCATCTCCTGCATGTCTTCCAGGCGGGCCTGGACCGCGGGCCGGGCATTGCCGGCGAACTTCATCCGGCTTGAACTGGAGACGACGCCGTTGATGTTGTTTCCTTGCGCCGCTTCCGGCAACCCGTTCCAAGTGCCGTTATATCCGGGCACGACTTGCGCGAGCTGGCTGACGTCTCGTCCGTTGAGCGGCAGATCGTTCACCTGCTTCAGGTCGATCGTCGTGCCGATGGTGTTGGTCGTGGTTTCGACGATGGGCACGGCGCTGCCGCTGACCACCACTTCCGAGGTCACCGCCCCAACCTTCAATTGGGCGCGGACGTCGGTCACGCGCGCCTCCTGCACGATCACCGAACCGAAGACCTGCTTTTGAAAGCCTTGCTTGACGACCGTGAGCGAGTAGGTCGCCGCGGGCAGGCCGACGAAGGTGTAGGTGCCGGCCGATTGCGTCGTGCCGGTGCGCACGGTGCCGGTGCCCAGATCGGTCAAGGTGAGAGTCGCGCCACTCACGACGGCGCCCGAGGTATCCGTCACTAACACGGTGACGCCGCCCTGGGTGCCGGTCTGCGCCGACAGCGTCAATGCCAGCAGCGCCACGGCGGCCAGAACCGACAGCATCACTGCACCGGCGCGCGCCAAACGGCGGATGCGGGTGCCCGAATGGAGGGGGAAGCGATATGATGGGGTGGTCACGGCGAATTCTCCTGCGCCTTGTCGCTCGAATAAACGCTTGCGCAAGCGGAGGCGCAAGCGATTTCCTCGGATATTGTATGCACCCGCAAACCAGAGTCAAGGGTTTTTTGTAGTTTTTTTGCCCTAGGCGTGGCGCAAAAATTCGCCCTTGACCTGCGGTCCGGCGGGACTAGAATGACGTTTGCGCAAGCGATTGCGCCGAGCCGCCCGTTCATGATCCGCATGCGAGATGTCGCTCTCCGCGCCGGCGTCAGCGCCAGCACGGTGTCGCACGTGCTCAACGGCACGCGCTTCGTCGAGCCGGCCACCGGCGAGCGCGTGCGCCGCGCGATCGAGGAACTGGGCTACCATCCCAGCCGCGCCGCGCGCGCGCTGGTCCGCGGCGCCAGCGACTTGCTGGGCCTGATCATCAGCGACATCACCAACCCCTTCTTCCCGGAATTGGTCAAGGTCTTCGAAGCCGCCGCGCTGGGCATGGGCTGCGAGATTACGCTGGCCAACACCAACTACGATCCCAAGCGCACGGTGGCCTGCGTCGAGCGCATGCTGGCGGAGCGGGTTCGCGGCGTGGCGGTGATGACCTCGGAGATGGACGAAATGCTGATCGAGCGGCTGCGGCGGGCGCAGGTGCCGGTCGTCTATTTCGAGCGGGGCGAAGCCGACGCGTTCGCTTCGAACATCGTGGTGGACTATCAATCGGGCATTCGCGCGGCAGTCGAGCACCTCTGGGATTTGGGGCACCGCCGCCTGGGCTTCATCAGCGCCCCGCCGACGCTGCGCTCGACGCGGCAGCGGCGCGAGGTCTTCGAGCGGTCGCTGGCGCGGCTGGGAGGGCGGGCGCGGGTGGAGATCGGCGATATGCGGCAATCGGGCGGCCACGAGGCGGCGCGGCGCCTGCTCGCCGGCGCGGAACCGGTGACCGCCATCATGGCGTCCAACGATCTGATGGCCTTCGGCGCCCTGCAAGCGATCAACGGCGCCGGCCTGCGCGTGCCGGAGGAGGTTTCGCTGATCGGCTTCGACAACGTGATGTTTTCCGCCCTCACCCAGCCGCCGCTGACAACGGTCGAGTTATCGCGGCAACAATTGGGTGAGCTGGCGGTGCAGGCGCTGCGCAACATCGCCGCGGCGCCCAGCCACCAAGGGCAGCAGTACAAGCTGCGGACGCGCTTGATCGTCCGCGAGTCCACCGCCGTGCCGGCGCGCCGGGCGCGCCGGGCCAGCTCCTAGTCCGTTTCCGTAGGGTCCGCAGCAAGCCAGGAGGGTATCCACCATGTCCCACGCCAATCGCCGCCAGTTCCTTGCCACTCTTGCCGCCGGCGCCGCCGCCGTGCCGCTGGTCAAGACCCGGGTCTTCGGCCAAGACCCGGTTATGGACGCCGCCGCCGCCCATCGCGCCAACTACAAGGAGGCCGTCGCCTGGCGCGCGCAACCCTTCCCCATGGGACGGGTGCGGCTGGCACCGGGGGTGTTCCAGAAGAACATGGAGGCCAACCGCGAATACTTGCTGACGCTGCCCACCGACCGCCTGGCCCATATGTTCCGGGTCACCGCCGGCCTGCCCTCCTCGGCGCAGCCCTTCGGCGGCTGGGAAGCGCCGGACGTCGAGTTGCGCGGCCATTTCACCGGCGGGCACTATCTTTCCGCCTGCGCGCTGCAATATGCCGGCGCCGGCGACGACGAGGTCAAGCAGCGCGGCGAAGCGCTGGTGGCGGCGCTCGCCGAATGCCAAGCCAAGCATCCCGACGGGTATCTCAGCGCCTTTCCCGAAACCTTTTTCGACCGCCTGCGCGACGGCCAGCCGGTGTGGGCGCCCTTCTACACCATTCACAAGATCATGGCCGGGCACCTCGACATGTATGTCCACTGCGGCACGCAACAGGCGCTCGACACCTGCGAGAAGATGGCCGGCTGGGTGGCGCATTGGATCGAGCCGCTCAGCGACGCCCACGTGCAGCGGGTGCTCGAGACCGAATACGGAGGCATGGGCGAGGTGCTCTACAATCTCGCCGCCGTCACCGGCAAACGCCAATACATCTATCTCGGCCATCGCTTCGACAAGCGCGCCTTCTTCGATCCGCTCTTGGCGCATCGCGACGAACTCAAAGGCCTGCACGCCAACACGCATATCCCCCAAGTGATCGGCGCCGCCCGCGCCTACGAGCTGACCGGCAATCATGATTCGCGGCAGATCGCCGAGTATTTCTGGCGCGAGGTCGTGAGCGAGCGCACCTATTGCACCGGCGGCACCAGCAACGACGAGCACTGGGAAGGCGATCCCGGCCACCTGCGCATCGGTCCCGCGAGCGAGGAGTGCTGCTGCGGCTACAACATGCTCAAGCTCACCCGCCATGTCTACGGCTGGTCGGGCGATCCGCGCATGATGGACTACTACGAACGCACGCTTTTCAATAGCCGGCTGGGCACCCAGGAAACGCACGGGCTGAAGATGTATTACCTGCCGCTGGCCGCGGGATATTGGAAGACGTTCAACACGCCGTTCAACTCGTTCTGGTGCTGCACCGGCACCGGCGCGGAAGAGTTCGCCAAATTCGCCGACACCATTTACTTCCACGACGATGACGGCCTCTACGTGAACTTGTTCCTCGCCTCCGATCTCGACTGGCCGGAAAAGGGGCTGCGGTTGCGGCAGCGGACGAACTTCCCCGACGAGCAGGGCACGACGCTGACGATCCGCGCCGAGCGGCCGACCCAGCTCGACATCAATCTGCGCATTCCTTACTGGGTAGCCGACGGCGGCGCGGTCAAGGTCAACGGCGAAACCCTGCCGGCGTTCGCCAGCCCGGGCAGCTATCTCACGCTGCGGCGGGCCTGGCATGACGGCGACCGTATCGAGCTGAAGCTGCCGATGGCGGCGCATGTGGAGTCGTTGCCGGGCGACGAGACCTTGCAGGCGTACATGTATGGCCCGATCGTTTTGGCCGGACAGATGGGCGACGAAGGCTTGACGGAGAAAATGATCTTCGGCGGCTACGGCCCGCGCGCGCGGCCGACGCCGCCGCCCGAGATCGCCGGCACGGAGGCCTTGGCGGCGCTCAAGCCGGGCAGCGGCGGGCCGTTCGATTTCCAGCTCTTCACCGCGGGGCACGGGCCGATGGCGATGATGCCGCTCAACCAGACCTTCAACCAGCGCTACGCCGTGTATTTCAAGCTGAACCGGCCCACGTTCTTCGGCCGCCGCGCCTGAAGATCCGGTCGCCGCAGCCGACCCGGACGATGGGAGCCTGGCGCGCACGCCCGCGACGAGCGGCGCGCCGCAGCTCGCGATTGCGCGGTGTGCGCGCCGCCGAGCCAAAAGGAGAGCGGGATGGAGGAGTTGACCAGACGCGATTTGCTGAAGGCAGCGGCGGCGACCGGCGCCGGCGCATGGTTGGAGGCCGCGACGCCGGCCGCGGCGCGGACGCTCCAAGCCGGGGCGGGCGCGCAGATCGTGCCGCTCAACTCGACCAGCGACGTCTATATTCCGCCGCGCGGCCGCTCGTTCCTGAAATTCAGCTTCGACTTTCCGGAGCCATCGGTCCGCTTCGCCGATCTGCTGTTTTCGTTTCGGCTCTACACCTTCGAGAATGTTTACGCGCTCGATCCCACGGCGATGGAGTGGAGCGATCACGGCGACCGCGGCGAGTTGGCGTGCCGCCGCCTGACTTGGGCGGGCGGGCAGGCGCCGGCGGCGGGGCGGCTGGAGGCGCATTTTCAGCGCACCGCAAACGGCGTCGAGTGGCGAGCCGAGGCGCGCATGGAGGGCTCGCGGCTGGCGCTGAAGGCGATCTCCGCGATCGTGCGCGGCGTGCCGCGGGGGAAGATTTCGCCGGGCGGCGGCGGCTTCTTCGAGCCGCGCAACAACGAACTGCTGTTCGGCTATCCGTTCGGCGGCGACTCGCTATTCTTGGCCGGCGGCATGAATACGCCACTGGTCGTGATCGAAACGCCCGCGGGCGGCTACTTCGCGCTGGGCGCGCGCGATCAGGGCGTGCATGCCCATCGGTTTTACTTGCAGCCCGGCGACCAGGGCTATCGCGCCGAGCTGACCTACGAATCCGCGGGATGGCGGCGCAGCGCCGCGATCGCCTCGCCCGCGTGGCGCGCCGAGCGGGCGACGACGCTCGACGCCGCCTTCCGCCCGCACTTCGCCCACGTCGAGCAGGCGTTCGGCCTGCCCGATTGGGAGACGCGCGGGGACGTTCCCGACTGGCTGCGCCGCACGGCGCTGGTGATCGCGCTGCACGGCATGCATTGGACGGGGTATATCTTCAACGACTTCGCGCGCATGCGCCGCATCTTGGAATGGGTGGCGACGCAGATTCCCGGCGATCGCGTTCTCGTCTTCCTGCCCGCCTGGGATGGACGTTATTACTGGAATTATCCGCTCTACGAGCCCGACCCGCGGCTGGGCGGCGCCGCCGGGTTCAAGACGCTGATTGCCGCCGGCCACCGCCTGGGATTCCACTTCATGCCGATGTTCGGCTCCGACGCCGCCAACGACCATCTGCCCACGCGCGAGCGCCTGGCCGATGCACGCACGGTGCTAACCGACGGCGATCCCTTTCGCTTGAACTGGGTGGACTGGGACAACGACCGCCGCAACGAGGGCTGGTCGCCGTTCATGAACCTGGGCGTAGCCAGTTGGCGCGAATGGCTGACCGGGCGCATCGCCGCCACGGTGGCCGATTACGATGCCGACGCTTACTTTCTCGACATCGCCGGCGGCTGGGTGAACAACACGCAGGGAGACATGTTCGAAGGCGAACGGCAATTGGTCGCCGAGCTGCGCCGCCGCTTTCCACACGTTCTCGCGTGCGGCGAAATGTCTTACGATGCGCTGCTCGGCTCGATTCCGCTATTTCAGGTTTTCTCGGAACGCGGCTACCCAGCGGCGTTCAAGAAGTATGCCCGCGCCTTCCAGCACTTGAGCCATCCCGCGCCCGGCCGCGGCAGCAGCGGCGTACACGAGTCCGGCTTTGGCCGGTTCAACCCCGCGACGCTCGATCTCGATCCCGAGGAGATCCCGACTATCACCGTGGTGGACGACACGTTCGATAACCACCGCGACATCATGGCCGCGATTATTGTTGCCGCCAAGAAGCGCGCCGGCATCGCCAGTTGATGCGCGCGCGGCCAGCCTTCGCCGGTGCGCGTTGAGGCCGCTGATCCATGCCAAAGCCAACGCGACGTGACGCGCTGAAGACCTTGGCCGCCGGCGCCGCCGGTCTGGCGCTCGCTCCCGCTTTGGGCGCAACGGAAGCCGGCAGAACGTCATTCGGGCCGGTTGCATTTGCCGGCGCGTCCTGCGTGTTGCTCGCAGCCGCGATCTCGAAGCGCACGCTGCGCTTCACCTTCCTCCCGACGGCAACAACCATCGCCGCACCCGACGATGGGGCTCTTGTCATCGGGGAGCCGGACGCGTCCGGGCGCCCGCAACCCATCTCAGGGGGACAGGAAGTCGCCTGCGGCGATTTCCGGCTGCGCCTGACCGCGCAGCCGCTGGGCATTGAAATTCGCGACCGCAACGGCTCGCTCCGCCAGCGCCTGAGATTCGACGCCGGCACCGGCGCCATGGCCTTCGACCTAAGTGCGGCGCCGCTTTACGGGCTGGGCGAAGGCGGCGCGCAATTCAGCCCTCGCGGCGACTTCGACCGCAGCGGCTCGCTGTATCGGATGCGCAACGGCGAGTTCGGCGGGGAGCTGGCGCACGATGGCGCGCGCCTGCCGATCCCATTCCTGTTGAGCAGCGGCGGCTGGTCGCTTTTCGTGCATGCGCCGTATGGGGATTTTGATCTGAACGGCACGCCGCCTCCGGCGGGAACGGCGGCCGCAGGCGCAGGCTGGTTTCATCCCGATCGCGGCGCCGAGCTGTACCCGCGCCGCGGGGCAGAGCTTTTGCCCGCCACGGCGCTGCCGCTCGACGTCTTTTTCAGCTTCGGCGAGGGCCCGGCCGAACTGCTGGCGGAATACGCGCGGCTGACCGGCTTTCCCGCGCTGCCACCGCTCTGGGCCCTGGGCTTCCAGCAATCGCATCGCACGCTCGAGAGCCGCGAACAAGTGCTGGGGATCGCCCGCACCTACCGGGCCAAACGGCTGCCCTGCGACGTGCTGATCTATCTCGGCACCGGCTTCGCGCCTTCGGGGTGGAACACGGCCAATGGCTCGTTCGACTTCAATCCGCGCATCTTCCCCGACCCCAAGGCGATGCTGGACGAGCTGCACTCCGAGCACTTTCATGTCGTCATGCACGCAGTCATTCTCGCGCCGCGCCTTAGCGGCAACGCGGGCGACGCTTGTCCGGTGGCGCGCTTCGATGACGAGCAGGCAGGATGTTACTGGGATGAGCACCGCCGCGATTTCGCGCTCGGCGTCGATGGCTGGTGGGCCGACGAAGGCGATGGGCTCGACCCAGCTTCCCGGCTGAATCGGATCCGCATGTACTGGGAAGGGCAACAGCGGGACCGGCCCAACCGCCGGCCCTATCTGCTGACTCGCAACGGTTACGCCGGGATGCAGCGCTATGCGCCGCTGGCTTGGTCGGGCGACATTACTTCCCAATGGCAGACGCTGCGCACACAGATCGCCGTCGGCCTCAATGCCGGTCTCAGCGGGCTGCCTTTCTGGGGCACCGATATCGGCGGCTTCTATCCCACGCCGGAGTTCACGGCTGAACTGTTCCTGCGCTGGTTTCAGTTCGGCGCTTTCTGCCCCGTGTTTCGCTGCCACGGCCGCGCCTGGATGCTGCGGCTGCCCTGGGGCTGGGATCGGGGCGAGATCGGTCCCGGCGAGATGGGCCCGAACGGCGCCAAAGTGCTGCCGCCGCCTTCGGCGCTGCACAATGCCACGGTCGAGCCGGTCTGCCGCCGTTACTTGGAACTGCGCTACCGGCTCTTGCCCTACATCTATAGCCTCGCCTACCAAGCGCATCGCACGGGACAGCCGCTGATGCGTCCACTCTGGATGCACGCTCCCGGCGACGCGAATGCCCACCGCGCCGATCAATATTTCTGGGGGCGCGACCTGATTGTTTCGCCGGTGCTCGAGCCGGGGGCGCAAACCCGGCGAACTTATCTTCCCGGCGGGATCTGGCACGACTTCTGGACGGGCGAGCGCATCCACGGCGGCAAGGAGATCGAGCGCCAGGTGGATCTCGCTACCTTGCCGCTGCATGTGCGCAGCGGCGCGATCCTGCCCTTCGCGCCGGTGCGGCAGTACACGGCGGAGCCGGTAACGGACCCGCTGGAAATCGCGGTCTATCCGGGCGCGGACGGCGATTTCCTGCTGTTCGAGGATGACGGCGTCAGCTTCGACTATCAGCGCGGCGCGTGGATGGGGCTGCGCCTGCGCTGGCGCGACGACGCGCGCACGCTATCGCTTTCGCTCGCGCCGGGGTCGCGCCTGCTCGCGCCCCGGCCCCGTCCGCTGAAAGTGCGGGTCGTGGGGCAAGCCGAGTCGCGCGCCCTCGCATTCTCCGGCGCGCCGCAAACCATTCGGCTCTGAGCCGCGCCGATTAGGCTCAGCGGCGGAGCCTCAATCCCGCCGCTTATCCGGCGTTGGCCGAGCGGGCATCGGCGCCGAAATGCAGGAGACGATCGAGGACGTAGTTGCTGTCGATGGCTTCTCCGCTGAGCGCCATCGCCAGAATTTCGCCGCCTAGCACCTGGGGCGCCAGCAAGATATCGGGCTGCACCCGCCGCACGCGCTCGAGATACTTGCCGTCGTTGATCGCGGCCACGGTCTTGGCGCGGCTTTCGAGTTCCTTGACGGCGAGGACGATGAAGGCGTTCTCGGAGTCGTCGGCGCGCAGCGCGAGCACTGCGCGCGCTTGCTTGGCGCCGGCTTTCTCCAAGACGTCGAGGCTGTTGGGATCGCCGATCACGATGTCGGCGCCGTCGAATTGCCCTTCCGCCGGCGCTTGCGCGAAAAGCAAGGTCACCGGCTGCTTGCGGCGGCTCAACTCGCGATAGGTGTTATACGCCAGCGGCGTGTTGCCGATGATGATGAAGTGATCCTTGCGGTTCATGAGCTTGCCTCGCCGTTCCACGATGCGCCGGAGACTGCCCCCGACCACCGGTCCCATGATGGCGCTGAGCGAGGTGGCGAAGACGGTGATGCCGAGGATGATAATCGAAACCGCGAACAGGCGCGCGTGCGGGGTGCGCGGCGTAATATCGCCGTAACCGACGGTGCCCATGGTGACGATCGCATAGTACAAAGCGGTGGTGAGATCGTTGATGGGCGGCGTGAACTGCATCCCCATGTAGAACGCGCCGAACACGGCATAGAGCAGCAGCAAGACGCCGCTGGCGAGCGCGAAGAGCGTGCCTGCGGCCAAGCTGCTGCGGTTGAAGCGCCGGTAGCTGACGAGCAGCGCGCAGAGCAGCAGCGCATCGTAATAAATCAGCGCGGAGTAAAACGTGTGCGTGATTTTGATCGCCACCAAGATGGTGATGGCGGTCAGGCCGAGCGAGACGATCCAGGAAAATCGCGAGCGCAGCAGCAAACCCACCGACATGGCGAGCATGCCCAGGCCGATCATGGCGAAGGGGATGCCGCGGGCGCCGAGGCGCAAGCTGGTGGTCGTCAGCGCCGCGAACGGCTGACGCCAGATGGGGGCGGCGCCGTGCAAGCCGGAGAGCAGCAGCAGCGCCCCGCCGAGGGCGAGACCGGCAGCCAGGGGCACGTGCGGGAACCAGGCGGAGTCGTTGAGGCCGCGCAGCGCGCGCTTGGAGCCGGCCAGAGCGGCGCGCACAAGCGATTGCGGCGGTTCGCGGAGCACGTTTCAGAATAGAGCCGAAGGCCGCGCTCCCGCCACGCTTATGGTGGGCAGGGCGATAAGCTTCGCAGGGCGTCGTTCTTCCACCCCAAGCCGCGCCGCTGCGCCTTGGGGACCCCGGTTCCCACCCCTAGCCGCGCCGCTGCGCCTTGGGGACCCCGGTTCCCACCCCAAGCCGCGCCGCTGCGCCTTGGGGACCCCGGTTCGGCTGCTCGGGGCGGACCGGATACGTTGGTGTATTCCTCCGCCCCGCCCAGCCTGCGACCTCGCCCTGCTGGCTTCTCGCTGCGCTCCGGCGTGGTCAGCTGACAAGGACCCGCCCCGCGGAACTCGCACGTCCTCGCCCAGCGCTTCGCTGCGCTGCGGATTCCCCTCGATCTCGGCTGGCTGGAGTTTCAGTTGTGGACTCGGCGGCTGCCGCCTGCGATGATGCCGGGAGGCTAGGTTTGGATGACGCCGGTGCGCAGGGGCGGCAGCTCAGCATTATGGGCGGCGGCTTCGAGCGCGGCGATCAGCCAGGCGCGCGTGTCCAGCGGATCGATGACGGCATCCACCCAGAGACGCGCGGCGCCATAGCGCGGATCGGCCTGCGCGTCGTAGCTGGCGCGGATCGAGGCGAGCAGCTCCTCCTGCTCGGCGGCTGACAAAGATTTCCCTTCCTTCTTCAACTGACTGAGCTTGATCTCCAGCAGGGTCTGGGCAGCCTGATCACCGCCCATGACCGCATACCGCGCGCTCGGCCAGGCCAGCAAGAAACGCGGATCGTAGGCCTTGCCGCACATGGCATAGTGGCCGGCCCCGAAGCTGCCGCCGACGACGACGCTGATTTTAGGGACGACGCTGTTCGCCACCGCGTTCACCATCTGCGCGCCGGCCCGGATGATGCCCTCGGCTTCGGCCTCGCGCCCCACCATGAAACCGTTGACATCATGCAGGAACACCAGCGGAATGCGGTTCTGATTGCAATCCAAGATGAAGCGGGCCGCCTTGGAGGCGGCTTCGGCATAGATCACGCCGCCCACTTCGATGCGCTGATCGGGCCGCCGCACGACGCGTTTTTGGTTGGCAACGATGCCGACGGCAAAACCGCCGAGGCGGGCGAAGCCGCACACCAAGGTTTGCCCATACTCGGCGCGGTACTCGTCAAAGCGGCTGCCATCGAGCAGGCAGGCGAGCAGGTCGCGCATTTCATACTGCTGGCGCGGATCGCTGGTGAACAAGCCGTACAAGTCCTCGGCGGGAAACAGCGGATCCTCGGCCATGATGCGGTCGAAGGGCGACGCCGGGGGCCGGCCGAGCCGCGACATCAGCCCGCGAATGCGCGCCAAGCAAGCGGCATCGTCAGGCTCGCGGAAATCCACGGTGCCGCTGATAGCGGCGTGCATCTTAGCGCCGCCGAGATCTTCGCTCGTGACCTTTTGCCCGATCGCCGACTGCACCAGCGCAGGACCGGCGAGATAGAGGCCGCTGCCTTCGGTCATCAGAATGGTGTCGCACATGACCGGCAGGTACGCGCCACCGGCCACGCAGTTGCCCATGATGGCGGCAACCTGCGGCACGCCAAGAGCCGACAGGACGGCGTTATTGCGGAAGACGCGGCCGAAATCGTCGGTGTCGGGAAATACATCCTCTTGCAGGGGCAGGAACACGCCCGCCGAATCCACCAGGTAAATCACCGGCAAGCGATTGTCCAGGGCGATGTTTTGGGCCCGAATCACCTTCTTCGCCGTCATGGGGAAGAAAGCGCCTGCCTTGACGGTGGCATCGTTGGCGATGATCATCGCCATCCGGCCCTCAACGACACCCAGCCCGCAGACCACGCCCGCGGCCGGCGCACCGCCCCACTCCTGGTACATGCCATCAGCGGCGTAGAGGCCGATCTCGAAAAACGTCGTGTCGCGATCGAGCAGGGAGGCGATGCGCTCGCGCGCGGTCAGCCGCCCTTTAGCGTGCTGGCGCGCGATCGCCGCGTCGCCGCCACCTTGCATCAGCGCCGCTTCCTCTTCGAGCACGCGGCGCGCAAGCGCCGCCATGGTCTTTTGATTGGCCTGGTAGCGCGCCGATTGGCGGTCAATTTGTGGGGATAATAAATTGCCGGTCGTCTTCCCGCTCATCGCCCCCCAGTGTACGCGACCCCCGCCCCCGCCGCCTCGCCACTCGCCGCAGCGTCAAGCAGCGCGACTTTCGGGCACATTATTTTCGTATGAGGAACATCAGGCTCAGCGCCGACGCCAAACTGGTCGCGCAGGCGCGCCCGGTTGCGCGGCAGCGGCACGCGACGTTGGACGCAGCCTCTCGGGAACGGTTAAGGCAATACGCGGACCGTAACCAGGTCGCGCGGAACTACGAAGCGCTTATGGATCGGCTGTCTTACTTGCGTCCGGGTAGAAAATTCGCTCGCGAAGAGATGAATGGGCGATAGGTTCTTCCTAGATACGAACATTTGATCTATTCGCCCGATCCGGATGCACCGGACAAGCGCGCACGCGCCCGGGCGCTGAAAGCGCGAGCGATCGCGACCCGCCGGGTGCAGCGATCAGGCGGCGCAAGAGTTTTTTTAATAATGCTGCGCCGCTTCGATCGCTCCGTAGAGCCGCACGACGCGCTTCGCTACCCGGCGGAAATGTTCGCCCCACTCTGGGGCGAGAACGCGCCCCCCAGTTGTTGGTCGCAGCGGATGCTCTAGCCGAGGCGCACCGCCTTGCCTGGCACGACGCGCTAGTCGTCGCCGCCGCGCAAGTAGCCGAGTGCGCCGTGCTCTATAGCGAGGGCTCCCCGCTCGGCCGCCTCTTCGCCACGAGCCCAGAGCCCCGAGCGATTTTCTGCTTAAAGTGTGCGCCCCCGCAGCCAGGGCGGCAATGCAAGGAGAATTTAGACCTGCCGCAAAATCTCGGCTGGGTTCACGGCGCGAATGGACCAACCCCCAATCAGCGCCGCGAGGCATCCGGAACCCACGGCGAGAAGCGCAACCACTCCCAATTGTGCCCAAAAATAAGTGATCCCGTCCGGGGCGAGCAAGCGCAAGGAAGGTCGAAAGAGCTCGACCGCCGCCGCGCTCGCTGCGACTCCCGCCAGCATCGGGCCGCAAACTTTGACCAGAAGAATCCGCATTACCCGTGACACTGGGCTGCCGAGCGCAAGCCGCACCGCGATCTCCCGCCTGGACTCGCGGGCGACAAAGGAAGCGACGGCAAAACTCCCCGCCGCGGCCAGTAAGAGCGCCAGAGCGGCGAAGATCAGCAAAACCGCTTTCCTGTTTTCCGGCGCCGCGGAGCCCTCCTTGAGCGCTTGGCTCGCTGCCTGAACGGAAACGGCAACGGGAGTTTGTTGCCCAACCGCAAGCGCCCTCCGGATGCTCGGCACTGGCGGTGGCGCTGCGCCCCTAGATCGCACCAGCAACCACTCCAACGGCAGGACCAGGTGCTGGGGGAAGGGGAGATATACCAGAGGTTCGGCATCGCTGAATATCCCCGTGTCCAAGCGAGCTTGAGACGCCTCGCCCACGACCGTGAATGTGCCCAACCCTGCCGTCTCGATTTGCCGGCCGAGGGGGGAAGCCGCGCCCCAAAAGAAGCGTGCAAACGCGGCATCGACGACCGCCACGTGCGCATTACCCAGGCATTCCGCCCGTGTGAACCCGCGTCCCCTCTCCAGACGTGTGCCGACCGCCTTGAAGTAATCCGGCGTGACCGCGAGAGCCGTGAACTGCAGCCCCTGTGCCGGCAGAGCTCGCGTGCTGCCGCCCGCGCCCGTCACAACCAAGGTCTCACCGCTGTCTTCGGAAGCCGGGCTGCCGTCCGCCAGCGCCGCCGCCATGACTTCCGGCTGTCGCGCGACCTCGTCGACGCGGCGTAGAGCATCCTCGGCGGCCAGCGGCAGCGCCGGTGATGCCCCGTGGGGGCTGAATGAGTAAAACCACAAATGGGCCGGCTGCCATCCTAGCGGCTTTTGTTCCGCCCTCCACAAGGCCCCGGCGGCGATTGCGGCCGCACCAGTGAGGATAAATGCTAGCGCGGCCTGAGAGCCAAGCAGCACCGAGAAGAGCCGCCGTTGGCGCCGCGAGGCGGTCACGGATAGCCCGGGCTCCTGCAAGTGGCGAGCCAGACCCAAGCTGCCGAGCCGCAGCCCGACAGCGAGCAGTGGAACCGCCGCGCTGGCACCGATGATCGCTACAAGCAAAAAATACGAGGTGCCCGAAGCGGGCGCCAATCCGCTTTGGGCCCCAGCCCCGGGCGTGGGCAGCACCGCAAGAAAGCACCGCCCTGCCCAGCCGGACGTTGCGCCGGCCACCACCGCCCCGATCAGGCAGACGAGCGCGATCTCTATTCCCGTCCCGAGAACCGCACGGACACGGGTGGCGCCCAAGGCAATCCGCACGGCAATTTCGCGTTCCCGGCGGGCTGCACGCACCCAAAAAAGAATGCAGATGACGGCCCAAGCGTTCAGAAGCACAAGCAGCGTGCCCGCTAATAGGAGCGCGGCCACACCGCGGTGATCGCCCTGGAGATCGGTGGCCAGGGGCACCAGGCGAAGGCTGACATGCGGCCAACCTAAAAGGTGCGGCTCGCGCATGCGCGCGAGTGGGGCCCGAAGCTGCGCCTCCGCCTCGGCAGGGGTGAGGCGGGCTCGCAATCGCCCAACAGCATGCGGCAAAAACTCGAAGAAGCTGCCCTGCGAATTCATGATCGTGTTGACGGTCACCGGATCCGCGCCGGGCAGCCAAATTTCGCTGCCAAGTGGAAAGTCGAAGTGCGGCGGCATCACCCCGGTCACGCGATAGGCCCTATCGTTAATGACAACGGCTCGCCCCAGCACGCTCGCTCTGCCGCCGAAACGCTGGCGCCAGAGGCGATCGCTAATCACGGCGACGGAGCCCACCGGCGATCCCGGTGAGCCAGTTATGAGGCCGAAGCCCGGACCGAGCTGCGGGGCGACGCCCAGCACGCGAAACAGGTCGAGCGAGACCACGGCGCCACGCAGCTTGGCCGGCGGCCCGGGTTCGGTAATGTCGAGCGACAGGTTGGGGCTGGGAGGAATGTAGAGCCCCACTCCTTCGAATACCTGGGTCTGCCGACGCACCAGCAAATAATTCGCGTAGGTCAGGTTGAGGAACGGTACGCCGAGGCGCCGGCTCGCTGCCGGGGGGATTCGTTCATGGATTGCCACCAGGGCATCGGGCCGGGCAAACGGCAGTTGGGGGAAAAAAACGCTCTGCACCAGCCGCCAGGCCGCAAAATTCAAGCCGACCCCCGCGGCCAGGATCAGACCGACCGCCGCTATGAAGCCCGGGGTTTTCGCGGCCGACCGCAGCGCATGCCGTGCATCCTCCCCAAGGCCAGACATCCGCGACATTACCAATCCTATTTCGGGAGCGAAAGCAGGCGGCGGATGAAATCGTTCCCGTCGGGCGCTCCTAGGGCAGGCGCGTCCTCGAAGGCCACGCGATGGCGGGCGCGGTCCAGTACCAGCTTCCATGGTGTGCGGGGCGGGCTGAGCGCTTGCAGGCGCCGGCCATCCTCGTCTATTAGCAACGGGTATAGTAGCAAGTTTCGGCGCGCAAACGCGCGCGCCTGTTCGCGGGTGGCATAGGCCATGATGCCAAAGACCGCGATATCAGACCGCCGCGATACTACACGACTTAAAGCCGCGGACTCCGCCGTGAGGAATGGGGCATCGTATCGCGTAAAAACATAAAACGCCAAATAACGCCCCTCGGCGTGGGCCGGCACGACCAAACCGCCTTGGGCGCTGGGGAAAGCCGAATCCATCAACCAGTCGATAGCACTGCTCGACGGGCGGCCGTAGGCGCGCTGGACATCGGCCTTTAGAGCCTGAGTCTTCCACAATAGAGCGGCGTTTGCCGCGATTAGGGCGATTACACAGATGGGCCACAGCCGCCGCCGAGCGGCGGCCCCCACCGCGGCGATCCCGTTCGCGACTCTCACCGTAACGTCACCTCAGATCGCGCAGCTCGGCACGGATCAGTTGCGCGCCACCCTTGCTGCTGGCGCCGAAGAGCAAGGCGTCGCCGCGCCCTGTTCCAACCAGCCGCCCGGGCGCAGGCACGTCGGTCCCGATCTGCGCGCCCGATAGATTGAAAAGCTCGAGCCAGAAATGTCCCGAGCGCCGCACGCAAACAATCACTGTTCTCCCTGAAATCACGATGGAAACGGGGACTGCCGCGTTTTGCATATAAGTCCGCACATACTCGGCGCCACCCATAGCGTCAAAAGCGCCCGCCCTCGGCATGACCCGGCTTTGGATCGGGTGCGACGACACCCGTCCGGAACTCGGGTCAATCGAATAGAGTGTCCAAGCCGGGGAATCGATGGCCCAGACATTTCCTCTCGGTCCAACCTCGATGGGCACCGTCTGCACGGAAAACTGTCGCTTCTGGAGCACCTCGGGCGCCGTCGGCAGAAACGAGCGGACGTACTGCAGACCTGGGAACGTAAATTGATGGATGAGCAGACAGCCGCCGGGCGGTTTCGATCTTGGCGAGCAACCGGCGACGAAGACCCGTCCGCGCGTCTCGTCCAGCGCGAGCCCATAAGTGATTCGGATCGCTTTGAGCAATACCGCAGATATGAGTGAGCCCTGCGAAAACCGCGCCAGCTCAGGCGGGTAAAGTGTCGATACCCAAGTGTCGCCAAGATGGTCGACCCGAAAACCCTCGACCCGCGAAAGCCCGGTCGGTATATCCGTTCCCGCCAGCTTGCCGATCAGGCGCCCCGACAGATCGAATTGCGCAAGGCTGACTGTATCGGGCCCTGAGAACGTCCCCGATAGCACGGTCAGGCGGCCCTCGGGGCGCTCGGTCGCGAATATAACCCTCGGCAGCGCCCCGATTAGCATGGTCTTCCGGGCGATTCGCAGCGTGTACCCGCCCGCCCACCGAGCCGCCGTTCGCTTTTGGCTACGACGGGCGGCACCAGGCACCCAAGCGGCTAGCTGCAGCGCCGCGCCGCCGACTACCGCCAGGAGCGCCAGCCGATACAGGGCGCGCAGGGCCCTACCCCCGCGCGCCCGTTCCGCAGCCTGCACGCTAGCTGCTCCAAGTGCAGTCATAGGGTGGCTCTATTGCAGCGCACCCCACCTTCTGCCCTTGAAGATTGTACAGATAGTTGCCGTTACGGACCAGTGTGACCGCGTCCGCCCGGGTTGGCACAAACAGGACCGCGGCGCTAGCTCCGAGCACAAGCACCGCAGTTGTGGAAAGAACCAATTTCAAGAAACGCGAAAGCATAACTTCTCCCTCCGCGCAGAATTCCCCCCCCAGAGGCCTTTGTCAAGCGATTGTTCACAATTGTTTTCACAACGTGATGAGGCAGATTCGGCCCCAGACATACTGACGGCGAATCGAGCCACCCGCATGCATCCTTCAGCCGAGGTAGGGGCCCGTGGCGGCGGTTCACCAATCGCCCTCGCCCCCATGCCGCCGAGCATGGGCCGACGATGCAGCGTCGCTCGCCCCGGCGTGCGGGATGCCCGTTCGCTTAGAGCGTGTTCATCGCGGCGAGGAAGTCGGCATTGCTCTTGGCCTTGAGCAGCTTGTCCCGCAGCAGTTCCATGGACTCGGTCACGGATAGCGGATTAAGGACCTTGCGCAGGACCCAGATGCGGTTCAGGTCATCTTTCGGGATCAGCAGCTCTTCCTTGCGGGTGCCCGAGCGCTGGATATCGATCGCCGGGAAGATGCGCTTATCCACCAGCTTGCGGTCGAGAATGATTTCCATGTTGCCGGTGCCCTTGAACTCCTCGAAGATCACGTCGTCCATGCGGCTGCCGGTTTCGATGAGAGCGGTGGCGATGATCGTGAGCGACCCGCCTTCTTCGATGTTCCGCGCCGCGCCGAAGAAGCGCTTGGGGCGTTGCAAGGCGTTGGAGTCCACGCCGCCGCTCAGCACTTTGCCGGAAGGCGGCACGACGGTGTTGTAGGCGCGGCCGAGGCGCGTAATCGAATCGAGCAAAATCACGACATCGCGCTTGTGCTCGACGAGCCGTTTGGCCTTCTCGATCACCATTTCGGCCACTTGCACGTGGCGCGAGGCCGGCTCGTCGAAGGTCGAACTGATGACTTCGCCCTTGACCGTCCGCTGCATATCGGTGACTTCTTCCGGCCGCTCGTCAATGAGCAGAACGATCAGCACCACCTCGGGATGGTTGGCGGTGATGGAGTTGGCGATCGACTGCAGCAGCATCGTCTTGCCGGTGCGGGGCGGGGCGACGATCAAGCCGCGCTGCCCTTTGCCGATCGGCGTGAGCAGATCCATGATGCGGCCGGAGATGTTTTCACGCACCGTTTCCAACTTGATCCGCTCGTTGGGATAGAGCGGGGTCAGATTGTCGAAAAGGATCTTGTTGCGGGCCTCCTCGGGCGCCTCGAAGTTGATCGCCTCGATTTTGACCAAGGCGAAGTACTTTTCACCCTCATGCGGGGGCCGCACTTGGCCGGAGCAGGTATCGCCGGTGCGCAGGTCGAAGCGGCGGATTTGCGAGGGGGAGACGTAAATGTCATCCGGGCCAGGCAAATAGTTGTAATCGGGGGAGCGCAGGAAGCCATAGCCGTCGGGGAGGATTTCCAGCACGCCTTCGGCAAAGATGTGGCCTTCTTTTTCGCTCTGCGCCTGCAAGATCTTGAAGATCAGATCCTGCTTGCGCATGCCGCTGGCGCCGGGCAGCTCGAGGGTGCGGGCGATGCGGGTGAGTTCGGTGATGTTCTTTTCCTTCAATTCAGCAATTGTCATGCGGGTTTAACGTGCGGGCGGGAAAATCAAACACGTCCTCAACGCAAGTTCTGGAGAAGCCCAGGATTTCAGGGAACTACCGCGGGGAAGCGAGCGGGAAAAACCCGCCCGAACCAGTAGATTGAAAATATACCATAGTCACGTGAACTGACGCAAGAGGCCGCGCGGGAGGGTTCAGTCCAAGTCAACATCCCGCGGCGGGGGCGGCGCGGTAGGGTCCTCGCGAGCGCGCCGCAGGGCCTCCTGGAACTTTTGGCCCAGCAACTCATCACGATGCTTCTCCGCCTGGACGGACTCTTCGAAGCGCCGGTTGCGTTGCTCTTCTTGGCGTTTCAATTGCTCGTTCGCGTGTTCTAAGTCCAGGCTGGCCTTCTTGCCGGGGCGGCGGTGCTCGAGGACGGCACCGCTGGCGGCATCCACGGTAATTTCCGTGCCACAGCCGGGACACCGGATATGCAACAGCTTAGCCATTCCTCCCCAAAGTTTACGCCCTCCAGCCCCGTTGGCGCGCGGCCGCGCGCCGCCAATCTCGGCATCGCTCGCCGCCACGATCGAGCCATGGGCGGCCTGGGGGCGGCGTTGGGGGGGCCGGGGGCCCGGCTGCTAGACTGGAATGAGCCGCATGTTCCCTGTATTGCTAAAGATCGGCAACTTCACCCTGCATACCTATGGCTTGCTCGTGGCGACGGGTTTTCTGGTTGGCATTTTCGTCGCCGAGCGAATGGCGCGCCGGTTCGAGCTCAATCCGGACCGCATTTTCACTCTGGCCATTTTTCTAGCGATCGGCGCCATATTCGGCGCCAAGCTCTTCCTGGTCATACAGGAATGGCGCTACTACGTCCACGACCCGCGCGCCTTTCTCGGCGCCGACTTCTGGGAGTCCGGCGGAATTTTCTATGGCGGCGTGATCGTCGCCCTGCTGGTTCTCACTTGGTATGTGCGACGGCACCATTTGCGGTGGCTGGCGGTCGGGGATGCGGTAGCGCCGGGCGTGGCCATTGGCCACTCGATCGGCCGGCTGGGCTGCTTCTCCGCGGGATGCTGTTTCGGCAAGCCGACGGCGCTTTTCTTCGGGGTGACGTTCACCAGCCTGTATGCCCATAACACCGTCGGGGTTCCGCTCAACATTCCGCTCTACCCGACGCAGTTGATGGAATCGGCGGCGGAGGCGGTCATTTTCATTCTGCTCTGGCGCATGGCCCGGAAGCGCGCCTTCGAGGGGCAACTGACCGCGTTTTACTTGGTCGCCTATGGCGCCGTGCGCTTCGGAGTGGACTTCCTGCGCGCCTATGAGCCCCAAGCCATGTTGTTCCATGGGCTGATGACGGACGCACAGCTCACCAGCCTGGGCATGATCGCGCTGGCTATCGCCATCTTGGTCCGCCAGCGGCGGCTGGCCGGGAGTGCCCATCCGCCGCGGGAGGCGCGCGCGGCGCGCCCAGCTTAGCGCGGCGGGGCGCGGACCCGTGCCGACGATCGTCAGCGAGCCTCGCCATCGCGGCTGGCGCTTGGACCGCGTGCTCGCCGAGCAGTTCCCCGATTCCAGCCGGGTTCGGCTGCAAGAGCTGATTCGCGCCGGCCGCGTCACGCTGGGCGGACAGATTCAGATGGAGCCGGCGCGGCGTTTGCGCGGCGGCGAAACGATTGGCGTCGAGTTCCTCGAGCGCCCGGCACGGGCGCTCCGGCCAGCGCCCATGGCGCTCAAGATCGCATACGAGGACGAGGCGATCGCCGTAGTCGATAAGCCGGCCGGCCTGGTGGTGCATCCCGGGGCGGGCACCGCCGCCTCCGGGGCGACGCTGGTGGAAGGGCTGCTGGCGCACTTTGGCTCACTACCAGCGGGATTCGCGGGCGGACCGCCCCGGCCGGGGATCGTTCACCGGCTGGACCGCGATACCAGCGGCCTGTTGATCGTGGCCAAGAGCGACCTGGCGCACCAGCGATTGGCGCGGCAGTTCCAGCGCCGCGAAGTGGAGAAGTACTACCTGGCGCTGGTGCACCGGCAGATGCCACGACGGGAAGGCGAGATCACGACCCCCATCAGCCGGGACACGCGCCGCCGCACGCGCATGACCACGCGGCGCAGCGGCGGCCGGGAAGCGCGCACCGCCTATACCGTATTGGAGGCGATCGGCGCGAGGCAGGGCGGGCTCCACAGTGGGTATAGCCTCTTGCGGGTACGAATCTTCACGGGCCGGACTCACCAGATCCGGGTGCACCTGAGCTCGATCGGCCATCCTATTGCCGGCGATCGGGTATACGGCGCACCAGCCGGGCCGCTCGGGCGGCTTTTCCTGCACGCCGCCGAACTGCGGTTTCGCCATCCGCTGACCGGGCAGCCGCTGGAATTGCGCTCGCCCATGCCGAGCGAGCTGGAGGATTACTTGGAGCACCTGCGCCGCCTATAATTTGGGCAGGCAGCGCCGCCGCGTCACAATCCCAGCAAGCGGGGTCTTGCGCCGATATGCTTCGAACCGCCGTTTTACCGGCCTGTGCAGTTCTTTTTTTGGCGAGTCTGCCCGCTGCCGCCCAAGGCACCGCGGCACCGCCAGCACCCGCTCAGCGGCAGAGCCCGACGACCATCGTCAAGAACGTCAACGAGGTCAACATCGTCTTTTCCGCCCTCGACAAGCACCACCACATCATCACGGGACTGCGCAGGGATCAAATTGAAGTTTTCGACTCCAAGCGCCCCCAGGTGATTACGCGATTCCTCAGCGAGGGCGACCTGCCGCTGCGAATCGCATTGCTCATCGATACCAGCACCAGCGTGCGCGGGCGATTCAAATTCGAGCAAGAAGCGGCAATCGAGTTCATCGAATCGGTGCTGCGCCAAGGCACGGACAAGGCCATGGTCGTGGCTTTCGACTCGAATTTTCAGGTCGTGCAAGACTTCACCGACAACGAAGAAGCGCTGGCACAGGCGATCAACAGCCTGCGCGCGGGAGGCGGCACGGCGCTGTACGACGCGATTTATTACACCGCGCGCCAGAAGCTCTTCCACGACGGATCGGATCTTCGCAACGTCATGGTGGTGATCAGCGACGGCGACGACGACCAGAGCCGCTACAGCGCCAGCGAAGCCCTCGCGATGGCCCAGCAGGCGGGCGCGATCATTTACACGATCAGCACCGACCAGACCGGTTCCGATCCGGAGGATGACAAGCTGATGAAAACGTTCGCCGACGCCACAGGCGGGCGCAGTTTTTTCCCCTTCGAGGCTCCCGAATTGGGCCACATCTTCGCCTCGATCACAAATGAACTGCGGCACCAATACGTTGTCTCCTACGAGCCCAACGACTTTACCGCCAATGGGGCATTTCACCCGATTGAGGTCAAGATCCTAGTCAAGAACGTCATAGCCCGCACGCGCCGCGGCTATTACGCCACGCAAAATCCTTAGCGACCGGGGGCGGAGGGCCGCCCACCGTGTGGGGAGCCGGCGTTAGTTGCAGGCTGCGAGTCGGCACCAGAGGCCGCAGCCACCGCACATTTCGGGCGGCAGATGAGATGAGACCACCCTCGGCGGCAATCGCGTGGGTGCAGAACGAGAACATCAAGCAGCACAATGGGTTAGCGGTGAGGAGACCAACGAAAAACCGATCGAAAAATGGTCTCCTGGTCGAAAGTACAGGTAGCGCGCCACCCGCCATCCCGGCACGCGGGAACACGAGGCTAACCCTTTGCAGTGCTTTGGCTTGAGGTGAGGCTGCGGCACACAGCCCGGTTCTGATCTCCTTTTTGGGACGAGCTCCGGGACGCGATGCCGAGGCGTCCACCGCGCCGGAAAGGTGGCGTCGAAACGGCGGACCGATAGACGCACGAGCCAAGGCAAGGGCCACCACTAAGGAGGGGATCGCACGCACGGGGCGACGACCCCCTCCTTTTTGCGCGGTCGGAGAGACGCAAGAGTTAGGTTGTCAAACAGCGGCGGGACGCGATGGATCGGGCGGCCCGGGGAGGCACCCCTGGGGGGCCTCATAAGTAGGATTCAGATTGGGCCAGGAGAGTTGGCCGAGGTTGCCGGATGACAGGGGCAGATGCTTGGCTAGAAGGCTCTCGCGCCTAGCGGCCGGTAGGGATGCTTGCCGGCCGGTGAAGCCCATACTGGCAGGCAGACGTGCCCCCCAATACCACTGCGCTGCCCGCCGGACGGTGGGCGGGGTCGGCGTTCGCCGCCTCGGGGGAGGAGGCGCTGGCGGCCTACCGGGCCGGGCTTCGGCGCGGCGCAGGCGCGGCTGGCGGCGGAGCCGGCGCGCGAGCTGCTCAGCTAAATCGGCGGAGTTACAGAGCGCCGACGCGTTGGCAGCTGACACCGGACGCGGCAGCAGACCCTGGGCCCCGGCCGAGGGGCGCCGCGGCGGAAGGACGCCGGACGCCCCGGGGAACACGATTGCGGCGGAGGGTCAGGCTTAGCAGTTCATGGCCTTCCGGATGAACTCACTCGCCCGGTCGCTGTAGGGCGGTTTGAAATCCTCCGGCCAGTTTTTGCGATCGGCGTAAAGCCGGTTTAGACCGGCCTGAATTTCCGGGTCGCCGCCGGTAAATCCTTGGAGCAGCTCACGCCAGCGGCGGGCCAAAGCTTGCGCCGACGGGCAAGCCGGATCCATGCCCGCCTTCGCTGCCGCTTCAACCTCGGCGATCAGCGCCGCCCAGTCACGCTCGGCCTGCTGCACCTGTTCCGCAGTCCATTGGCTACGGCGCGCGCGAATCTTGGCGCGCGCCGCTTCGCTGTAATACTTGCCCATCCAATCTTTGCGTGCGTTCATTTCAATCTCCCGGATGATTTGCCGCAACGCCTCCGCCCGCTCCCGGCGACCACGCGCAAGCGCAGCCTCGGCCGCGGCGATCGCACGGATGGCGCGGCCCAAATGGGCGCGCCGCTGCTCGAGCGCAAGGCGCTGAGCGGCCAGCGCGCGGCGCAGGTCGTAGTCCGGCCGGCGGAGGAAGTCGCGAATTTGCCGCAGCGACAACCCGATGAACTTGAGGGTGACGATCTGCTGCAGGCGCTCGAGTTCAGGGGCGCCGTAGAGACGGTATCCCGCCGCGCTGCGACCGGCGGGCAGCAGCCCCAACCGATCGTAGTGGTGCAGCGCCCGCACGGTCACACCGGCGAGCTTGGCGAACTCTTGCGCTTGCCAACGCCGCTCGTTCATGGTTGCGCTCGTATTCCCAGCTTCCACCCTGACGCAAGGTCAGGGTCAAGAGCTATGGCTCCGAGGGCGAAAACTGGAACTGGGGGGACTCGAGGGCGAGCAATGCCGCCTTGACGGCCACTCCGCCGCCGAAGCCGGTGAGCGCGCCGGATGCGCCAATCACGCGATGGCAGGGAATGACGATCGGGATGGGGTTGGCGCCGTTGGCCGCGCCGACGGCGCGAGCCGCGCCCGGCCGGCCGATGCGGCGCGCCAGTTCGCCATAGCTGATGGTGGCGCCGTAAGGGATGGCTTGCAAGCACTTCCAGACGCGCCGCTGGAAATCGGTGCCTTGCGGCGCGAGGGGCAAATCGAAGTCGCGGCGCGCGCGCGCGAAATATTCCGCCAACTGGCGGAGAGCGTCGGCAACGGGCCCGGGCGGGGGCGGCGTGATTTGCCGCGGGCGCGTCCGGCCGGCGTTCGGAAACTCGATACTCCGGATGGCTTGCTCATCGCCGGCGATGCGGAGCCAACCGACCGGACTCGGATAATAGCCGACGATTTCGCGCGACGACATCCGGCTTCAGTCTAGCGCGACGGCGGGACGGCGGCCGGACGCGCGCCGTGGCGCGCGAGCGGCGCTAGGCGGGTCGCGCGGCGGCGAGGGCCGCCAGGGTGGCGCGAATGCCTGCGTCGTAGGGAGTCTTGCTCAAGCCGCCGAGCAGGGCGCGCAGCGCGGAGTCATCCAAGAGCACCGGCGTCTCACGCAGGTAATGCATCTCGATGAGTTCGCGCAGCACGCGATTGAATAGACCGAGCCAGCGCAGCGTCCAAAGCCCGACCGCCCGCACCTTGGGCGCGCGGCCCACGGCGGCGAAGACTTTGGCGGCGAAATCTCGCGGCGTAATGGGGGCAAAGCCGCCGAGGTTCCAGGCGCGGCCATAGGCGTTCGGCTGCGCGGCCAGCTGCAGCGCCGTCCTGGCCGCGTCGGGGACGAACACAAACTCCTGCGGCGTGTCGAGGGGCGCGAGCAGGGGCGCCGCTTTGCCTTGAACCGCGGCGCGGAAAACACCCGCCATGATACTGGTCTCGACGCCGGGGCCGTAAAAATCGGGCAAGCGCAAGATCGTGCCGCGGACGCGCCCGCCGGCGTCGGCCGCCAGCAGCAGGTCTTCCTGCTCTTTGCGCATGCGGCCCTTAAACGCCGCCGGTTCGCGCGGATGGTCCTCGCGCACCGGCGTGGTTTGCGGTACGCCGTAGGAGTACACGGTGCCGACGAGCAGGATGCGGGCAACGTTTTCGGCCGCGGCCGCGTCGAGCACTTGCCGCATCAACGCGGGATATCGGCCAAAGCCCGAGTAGGGCAAGCCGACCAAGAAAAATACCGTTTGGGCGCCGCGGAGCGCCGCGCGCACGGACGCCGGCTCGTCGGGATTCCAAGTGCAGAACTCAGCTTCGGGAGAGCCGGCGAAGGTCTCCGCCAGGCGCGAGCGGGAGCGGGCAACGGCCCGGAACGGGCGGCCGGCGGCGCGCAGTTCGGCACCCAGCGCCCGGCCCATGGCTCCGGTGGCGCCGAGCAGGACGATCTCAGGCATGGCGGGAGCTTTCGGGGACGGGGCCAGGAGGCATGGTCCCGGCTAGTCCGCCCGCAGGAATTGGGATTCGAGCGCTTGCACCTTGGCCAAGCGCCGAACATGGCGCTCGGCGCCGCTGAAGACGGCTTCCAAGTAAATGCGGACGAGGTCGCGGGCGAGCTCGGTGGCGATCACGCGCGAGCCCAGGACCAGCACGTTCATGCGGTCGTGCTCGACGCCCTGGTGCGCGGAATAGCAATCGTGGCAAACGGCGGCGCGAATCCCGGGAAACTTATTGGCGGCGACGGAGGCGCCCACGCCACTGCCGCAAATCAGCACGCCGCGCTCGGCGCGGCCTGCGCGCACCGCCTCGGCCACCGCCGCGGCGAAATCGGGATAATCCACCGGCGCTTCGCTGGCGGTGCCGACATCGAGCGTTTCGTGGCCGAGCGAGCGGACGTAGTCGAGCAAATGGCTCTTGAGCTCGAAACCGGCGTGATCGGAACCCAGCACCACTCGCACGCACCGCTCCTTACGCCGGCTACTCCCCGCTCCCCGGCTCCTCTTCCGACTCCGATTGCTTTTGCGCTTGCAGTTCCTCGGCAGCCTTCTTCTGCGCGGCTGCCTTGCGTTCCATGCGTTCGGCGCGGCGCTGCTTCTTGGCCTGCTGCGCCTTTTCGCTGCCCAGGTATTCGATGAACGCCAATTCGGCGTTATCGCCGGCGCGGAATCCGCTCTTGATGATGCGCGTGTAGCCGCCGGCGCGGTCGCCGAAGCGCGGCGCGATATCTTCAAAGAGCTTGGCCACGGCCTTGGGATCTTGAAGATAAGAAGCCGCCTGGCGCCGCGCGTGGAGGGTGCCGGTCTTGCCCAGGGTCACCATGCGCTCGGCCCAGGGGCGAATCGCCTTGGCCTTGGGCACGGTAGTCTGCACCCGCTCCTCGAGCACCAGCGACGTGACCAGGTTGCGCAGCAGGGCGCGACGATGCGAGGTATTGCGCCCGAGTTTGTAGCCCGCGTTGCGATGTCGCATTTCGCTATCCCACGCTGGTTTCGGCGCTGCCCGGCACGGGATTGCCATGCTCGTCGATGCGCATGCCCAGCGACAGGCCCATGCTCGCCAAGATCTCCTTGATCTCGTTGAGCGACTTGCGGCCGAAGTTCTTGGTTTTGAGCATTTCGCTTTCGGTCTTTTGCACAAGTTCGCCGATGGTCTGAATATTGGCGTTCTTCAGGCAATTGTAGGAGCGGACCGAAAGCTCCAACTCCTCGACGGAGCGGTTCAAATTGTCGTTGCGCAGCTGCAGGGCGCTGCTGTCGTACTCGCTCTGCTCGGGCGATTCCTCGAAGTTGATGAAGATGTTCATGTGGTCCTTCAGCAGCTTCGCGGCCAAGCCGACGGCGTCGGCCGGGCGCACGGCGCCGTTGGTCCAAACTTCGAGGGTGAGCCGTTCGTAATCAGTGGTCTGGCCCAGGCGGGCGGCATCGACGGTGTAGTTGGCCTTGCGCACCGGCGAATGGACGCTATCGATGGGAATGAAACCGAGGGCGAGGTCGTCGTCGTAGTTGCGGTCGGCGGAGACATAGCCGCGGCCGACTTTCAAGCGCAGTTCCATGTCCAGACTGCCGCTCTCGCTGACGGTGGCAATGTAGATGTTCTTGTCGAGCACCTCCACGTCGCCATCGGTATCGAGCATGCCTGAGGTCACGACACCCGGCCGATCGGCGCGCAAGTAAATGTGCTTGGGCCCATCCACGTTCAACCGGAAGGGAACCTGTTTGAGGTTCAAGATGATGTCGGTCGCGTCTTCGACGACGCCAGGAATCGACTGAAATTCGTGGCTGACGCCCTCGATGCGAACGGCGGTGATCGCACCGCCCTCGATCGAGCTCAGCAGCACGCGGCGAAGGGCGTTGCCGATAGTATTGCCGAAGCCGCGTTCGAAGGGCTGGGCGGTGAATTTGCCGTAGCGATCGGTCAGGGTTTCTTGTTCGGCGGCGAGGCGCTTGGGCTTTTGAAAGCCTTTCCAAAGCATGGGTGTCATTGCCTCCAAATCGGCTACTTGCTGTACAACTCCACGATCATTTGTTCTTGAATGGGCAGGCTGGCGTCCTCGCGTTTGGGAACGCTCAGCACGCGCCCGGACAACTGCTCGCGGCTGACTTCCAGCCAAGCGGGCAGGCCCTGATGGCTGGCGAACTCGAGGGCGCTCAAAATGGCCGGGTTCTGGCGGCTGCCTTCGCGCACGGCGATGGTCTCCCCGACCGCGACCTGATAGCTGGGGATATTGACTTTGCGGCCGTTGACCGTGATGTGACCATGGCGCACGAGCTGCCGCGCCTGGGCGCGGGAGGTGGCGAAGCCGAGGCGATAGACGACATTGTCGAGGCGGGCCTCCAACTGGCGCAGCAAGTGCTCGCCGGTAACCCCGGCGCGGCGGCTCGCACGCTCGAAGTAGCCGCGGAATTGCCGCTCCAGCACGCCGTAGACACGCCGCGTCTTTTGCTTTTCCCGCAATTGCAAGCCGTAGCCGACCAGCTTGGGGCGGCGATCCTTGCCGTGCTGGCCGGGCGCGAAATTGCGCTTCTCGACCGGGCACTTGCTGGAAAAGCACTTTTCGCCCTTGAGAAACAGTTTCATGCCCTCGCGCCGGCAGAGGCGGCAAACGGGGCCGGTATAACGTGCCATAGAAAGACTCTCTCCCTTAGACGCGGCGCTTCTTGGGCGGCCGGCACCCGTTGTGAGGAATGGGCGTGACGTCCTTGATGACCCGCACGTCGAGGCCGGCGGTGGCGAGCGAACGGATGGCGGTTTCGCGCCCCGAACCCGGCCCACTCACGCGCACCTCGACGGTGCGCAGGCCCATATCGCGGGCGACACCGCCGGCACGCAGCGCCGCCTGGCCGGCGGCAAACGGCGTGCCCTTGCGCGAGCCGCGAAACCCCAGGGCGCCGGCGCTCGACCAAGCGATCACCTTGCCCTCCGGGTCGGTAATCGTGACCAGGGTGTTGTTGAACGTGGCCTGGATGTACACCACGCCCACGGGCACGTGGCGCCGCTCCTTTTTCTTGAACGACTTTTTCTTGCCTGCCGGCTTTGCCGCTGGCTTCGCCATGGGATTCGTTCTCGCTCCTTAGGTTTTGGCCGTAGCCTTCTTCTTGTTGGCGATGGTGCCCTTGCGCGGGCCCTTGCGCGTGCGCGCGTTGGTGTGCGTGCGCTGGCCCCGCACCGGCAAGCTGCGGCGATGGCGCAACCCGCGGTAGGAGCCGATCTCGATCAGCCGCTTGACGTTGACCGCGATCTCCTTGCGCAAGTCGCCTTCGACGCCGCCCTGGCTTTCGATGACCTGCCGAATGCGATTGACCTCTTCCTCGCTCAGCTCCTCGACCTTCTTACCCGGCTCGACGTTCGCCTGAGCCAGAATGGCCAACGCGCGGGCGCGGCCGATCCCGTAAATGTAAGTCAGGGCGATCTCCGCGCGTTTTTGCCGCGGTAAATCCACGCCTGCGATGCGAGCCATACCTAATCCCTTTCCGGCGGCCTCAGCCCTGCCGCTGCTTATGCTTCGGGTTTTCGCAGATCACGCGCACCACGCCCTTGCGGTGCACGATCTTGCACTTGGCGCAAATCTTCTTCACCGATGCTCGAACTTTCATATCCGGGCTCCGCTCCGGCTACTTGTAGCGGTAGACGATGCGACCGCGCGTCAGGTCGTAAGGAGACAGCTCGATGGCCACGCGATCCCCGGGAAGAATGCGGATGAAATTCTTGCGCATTTTGCCGCTGATGTGGGCCAGCACCTGATGCTTGTTTTCCAGTTCCACACGGAACGTGGCGTTGGGCAGGGGCTCCAGCACGGTGCCCATGACTTCGATCGCGTCTTCCTTACTCATAGCCTCCTATCGCTTCGTCGTTCTCTCTCCGCCGGCGCCGGCTCACGGCTGGGTCAAAATCCACGGCCCATCCTTGGTGATGGCGACGGTGTGCTCGAAGTGAGCGGAATAACCGCCGTCGGCGGTGACCGCGGTCCAGCCATCGGGCATCATTCTCACTTCCGCCGAGCCTTGGTTCACCATGGGCTCGATCGCCAGCACCATGCCTTCGCGCAGTTTCGGCCCCGACCCCGGGGCACCGAAGTTGGGGATCTGCGGCTCTTCGTGCAGGTGGGTGCCGATGCCGTGTCCGACGAACTCGCGCACCACACTGAACCCCGAGGCCTCCACGTGCCGCTGCACGGCATGGGAGATATCGCCCAGGTAGTTTCCCGGCCTCGCCACCTCGATGGCCGCCGCCAGCGACTCGCGGGTGGCATCCAATAGCCGGCGGAGCGACGGCGAGAGCAACTCCTCGCCGCCGGCGACGGTTGTCATCGCAGCGTCGCCGTAATATCCGTCCAGCACCACGCCGCAGTCCAGCGAAACCACATCCCCCGCGGCCAAGATGCGCTTGCGCGTGGGAATGCCGTGGACCACCTGGTCGTTCACCGACGCGCAGAGCACGCAGGGATAACCGCGATAGCCGCGAAAGGCCGGCGTCGCTCCCCGCTCCTTGATCGCACGCTGCGCGATCTCTTCCAAATCCCAGGTGCTCACGCCCGGCCGCACCGCTGCCGCGACGGAGCGCAAGACTTCATGCACAACCAGGCCGCTGCGGCGCAGCCGTTCCAGTTCTTGGGGGGAGCGGCGCACGATCATTCCGCCGCGCCCCGGCAGGCCGCAAGCGCCCCGAACACGTTGGCCGTGACCCGGTCGATGGGATCGGTTCCCAGGATCTGATGAAAGCACGAGCACCGCCGCAGATACTCGATCAACGGCAGAGTTTGCTCTTCGTAGGCAATAAGGCGCTCTCGAACCACTTGGGGGTCGTCGTCCCGGCGTTGCTGCAACTCCGTCCCGTCCACGTCGCACCGGCCCGCCACGCGGGGCGGCTGGGTGGCATCGTTGTAGATGCGTCCGCAGGAGGGACAGAACCGGCGTCCGGCGAGACGCCGATAAAGCTCATTATAGCCCACGGTCAAATAGATCACAATCAGCCCGCACGGTCCGAGCATGCCGTTTTCGTCCAGAAAGCCGCGCAGCCATTCCGCCTGGGCGACGGTGCGGGGGAAGCCGTCCAGGATGCAGCCGCGGCGGCAATCCGGCAGCAGCAAGCGCGCCGCCACGATCTCGCAAACCAACTCATCGGGCACCAGTTCGCCCTTTTCCATGTAGCCCGCCAATTCGCGTCCGGCGGGCGTGCCAGCGGCGACGGCGGCGCGAAAGATGTCCCCGGTCGAGATTTGGGGCAGCCCGAAGCGTTCGACGATGCGGCGCGCCTGCGTGCCCTTGCCGGCGCCCGGCACCCCCAGCATCACGATCGGCCCGAGCGAATCCGCGGGGGCGCCGCCCGGCGCCGCCGCATCCGGGCGCCGGCGCGGCTGGGCGGATTCGGCCGAGGGGTCCTCCCGCCGGGCGAGCAGGGCAAACGGGCGAAACCGCACGGCCGTGATCGTCGCCATCTTGCCCGGTGCGCTCCGCCGGCCCTCCTAGACCCACGTCGCGCGCCGGCCGCGAATCCGCGTGGAGCGCGTCGTAAAGCCCTCGTAATGACGCATGATGAGCTGCGCCTCGACCTGCTGCACCGTGTCCATGGCCACGCCGACCACGATCAGCAACGAGGTGCCGCCGAAATAGAAGGTTACGTTCAATCCATTCAGGAACCAGGTCGGCCAGCTTTCGAACCAGTTGCCGATAAAGCCGGGCAGATACTGCAACTGCGTGCCGGTCATCAGAAACTGCGGCAGCAGCGAGACCAACACCAGGTAGATGCCGCCCACCAGGGTGATGCGCGTCAAGATCTGATTCAGGTACTCGGAGGTATGGCGGCCGGGACGGATGCCGGGAATGAAGCCGCCGTACTTGCGCATATTGTCGGCCACTTCCACGGGATTGAAGATGATCGAAACGTAGAAGTAGGCGAAAAAGATGATGCCCACACAGTAGATCACGGTGTAGAGCGGACGGCCGAAGCCCAGGGCCGCGAAGGCCTGCGAGAAGAACGGGCTGTTCTTGACCGCCGGCAGCAGGCTGGCAGTCTGCGGAAAGGTCATGATGGAGGCGGCGAAGATCACCGGCATGACGCCGCCGCTATTGACCCGAATGGGCAAATGGGTGGACTGGCCGCCCATCAGCTTGCGGCCGACGATGCGCTTGGCGTACTGGACCGGCACCCGGCGCTCGCTGCGCTCGACCCAGACGATGAACGCCACCACCGCCACCATCATGATCAGCAGCAGCAGGACGGCGGGCACGGTCAGCGGGCCGTAGGCCGAGGTGGTGACCTTATTCCACAGATCCTCGATGGCGCCGGGCAGGCCGACGACGATGCCGGCGAAGATCAACAGCGACATGCCGTTGCCGATGCCGCGCTCGGTGATCTGCTCGCCCAGCCACATCACGAACACGGAGCCGGTAGTCAGCGTCAGCACGGTCATGAAGAGGAAGCCGGCGCCGGGATGGCGGACGAAGGCGGCGCCGTTATCCGTGTTCTTCATCAGGGTGAAGGCGATCATCAGGCCCTGAAACACGGACAAGATCACCGTCAAGTAGCGGGTGTACTGGGTAATCTTGCGGCGGCCGAGCTCGCCCTCTTTTTGCAATTTCTCCAGATAGGGCCAGACCACCGTCATCAGCTCGAGGATGATGGCGGCGGTGATGTAGGGCATGATGCCCAGGGCGAAAACGGTCAAGCTACGGAAGTTGCCGCCGCTGAACATATCCAGGTAGCCGAGCAAGGTGCCGGCGTTCTGCTGGAACCATTGGCGCAGGAGGTCGGTATTGATGCCCGGCGTGGGGATATGGGCGCCCAGGCGGTAGATCGCCAGGATGAAGAAGGTGAACAAGACCCGCTTGCGCAGGTCCGGCACCTTGAAGATGTTGGCGATGGATTTAAACATCGAAACGGCTCGAATCCTCCGCCGCTACGGCAGCAGCTCGGCTTTGCCCCCGGCTTTTTCTATTTTCTCCCGGGCGGCCCGGGAAAAGGCGTGCGCGCTCACCCGCAACGGGCGATCCACCACGCCGTTGGCGAGCACCTTGACGCCATCCTCGACGTGGCGGATGACGCCGCGGTCGAGCAGCACCGCGGGCGTGATCTCCTCGACGCCGAGCCCGGCCAGGCGGTCCAAGTTCACCTGGGCCCAGCGCTTGCGAAAGGGGTTGTGAAACCCGCGCTTGGGCAAGCGGCGATGGAGGGGCATCTGCCCGCCCTCGAAGCCGCGCACCAGGCGATGTCCGGAGCGCGAGCGCTGCCCTTTGTGGCCGCGGGTGGCAGTTTTGCCGTGGCCGCTGCCCATGCCCCGCCCGACGCGCTTGCGCGGATGGGTGGCGCCTTTCGGCTTGCGAATTTGGCTCAGATTCATTGGTCGGTTCCTATTTGCCGCCGCCCGCGCGCGTCGGGCTCGCCCGGCGCCAAGATGCGCACCAGATGAGGCACCTTGGCGACCATGCCGCGGATGCCCGGCGTGTCAGGGCGCACGCGCACCTGGCGCAGTTTGGTAAAGCCCAAGCCCCGCACGATCAGCTTTTGCCGCCAGCTCCGTCCGATGGCGGAGCGGTAGTATTCCAGCCGCAGGGTTTTCGCGGCGGAGTCGGCCGGCGCCGCTTTAGCCGCTCGGGGCTGCTTTTGGGTTGCCATCGCCTTGCCTCCGCCCTACAGTTCCGCCGCCGCCTTGCCGCGCAGCCCGGCGACCGCCTCGCGGTCGCGCAACTGCCGCAGCGCGGCGAAAGTCGCCTTGATAACGTTATGCGGATTGGTGGTGCCGATGCTCTTGGTGAGCACGTTGGAGATTCCCGCCGATTCCATCACCGCGCGCACGGCGCCGCCGGCAATGACGCCGGTGCCTTCGGCAGCGGGCTTGAGCAGCACGCGGCCGCTGCCGAAGCACCCCAGCACTTGGTGGGGAATGGTGGAGTCGCGGCGATGAATGCGCACGAGGTTTTTCTTGGCCGCCTCGATGCCCTTGCGAATGGCCTGCGGCACTTCCTTAGCTTTGCCGCTGCCATAGCCCACCACCGCCGCCCCGGGATCGCCGACGACCACCAAGGCGCTAAAGGATAGATTCTTGCCGCCCTTGACCACCTTGGTGACGCGGTTGATGGCCACTACCTGGTCTTTGAGCTGAAATTGATTGGCGTCGAGCCGCTGTCTGATTATCGGCATGCTATCTCCGCGCCTAGAAGCGCAAACCTCCCTCGCGCGCCGCCTCCGCCAAGGCCTTGACGCGGCCATGGTAAACATAGCCGCTGCGGTCGAAGACGACGCGTTCGATGCCCTGGGATTTGGCAGCGGCGGCGATCTTTCGTCCCACGGCTTGCGCCGCCGCGACGTTGCCGCCGCGCCCGGGGTCGTCCTTCTTGCCGAGGCTGGAAACCGCCAACAGGACCCGGCCGCTGTCGTCGTCGATCAACTGCGCGTAGATATGCTGCAAGGAGCGGAATACGCTCAAGCGCGGCTGCTCGGGCGTCCCCCGCAGCCGCTTGCGCGCCCGCTCGTGGCGCGCGCGCCGGCGTTGGTTCTTGGAGGTGGAATCGCTCATGGCCTTTCTCTCACTTGGCTCCCGTCTTGCCGACCTTCTTCTTCAAGCGCTCGCCGGTGTAGCGGACGCCCTTGTTCTTGTAGGGATCGGGCGGCCGCAGGGCGCGCAGCTCGGCGGCGACCTGCCCCACTTTTTGCCGGTCGATGCCGCGCACGGTGAGGTGCGTCTGCTTGGCATCCACCGCGATCTCGATGCCGGGCGGCAGGGGATACTCGATGGGGTGGCTGAAGCCCAGCGTCAGCACGAGCATGTTTTTGTTTTTCACTTCGGCGCGAAAGCCGACGCCCACGATATCGAGTTCTTTCTGAAATCCGTTTTGCACGCCGTGCACGGCGTTGGCCACCAGGCTGCGGGCCAGGCCATGCAACGCCGCCTGCTCGTCGTTTTGGCGCACGGCGAGCAAGTGGCCGTTCTCCTGCCGCATGGTGATGCCCGGCGGCAGCGGGACGGTGAGCTTGCCCTTGGGGCCCTCCACGCCCACCTCGGCCGGCTTGAGCGCGACCTTGACGCCGGCGGGGAGCGGAATCGGTTTGCGTCCTATCCTCGACATGGCCTCACCACACCTCGCACAGCAATTCGCCGCCGATGCCGATTTGGCGCGCCTCGCGCCCGGTCATCACGCCGCGCGGCGTGCTGAGAATATTGATTCCCATGCCGCCCAGCACGGGGCGAATCTGCTTGCGGCCGACATAGACGCGGCAGCCCGGCTTGGAGACGCGCTGCAGATCGCTGATCACCGGCTGATCACTGGCGTCGTACTTAAGGAAGACACGCAGCCGGGGCGGCTGGCCGTCCTCGGTTTCGAGCTTGAAATCGGAGATATAGCCCTCGTCGCGCAGAATGCGCACGATCTCCAGCTTCAGCTTCGACGCCGGCACATCCACCTTGGCTTGGTGGGCATGCACGGCGTTGCGAATACGCGTCAGCAAATCCGCTACTGGATCGGTCAAATTCATCCTCGACTCCCTCGGCCCCTCCGGCCCTACCAACTGGCCTTGATCACGCCGGCAATCTCGCCGCGCAGCGCCAGCGAACGAAAGCACAGCCGGCACAGCCCGAACTTCCGGTAGACGCTCCGCGGCCGGCCGCACAATTGGCAGCGGCGCCGCTGCCGGATGGCGAACTTCAACTGCTTGCGAGTCTTGGCCTCTCTTGCCTTGGTTGCCATGAATCTCCTTTAGGCGGCGCGGAACGGCATCCCCAAGTGCCGCAACAACGAACGGCCTTGCTCGTCGCCGCGCGCGCTGGTGACGATCGTGACGTTCATGCCCTTGAATTTCTCCACCTTGGCGTAATCGATCTCGGGGAAGATCGACTGATCGCGCAGGCCGAGCGTGTAGCTGCCGCGGCCATCGAAGGACTTGGGCGAGACGCCGCGGAAGTCGCGCACGCGCGGCAGGGCGACGTTGACCAGCCGGTCAAAGAACTCGTACATGCGGTCGCCGCGCAGGGTCACGCAAACGCCGATGGGCATGCCGGCGCGCAGCTTGAAGGCGGCGATGCTCTTTTTGGCCTTGGTGACGACCGGCTTCTGGCCGCAGATCGCCGCCAATTCCGCGGCGGCGCCCTCGAGCAGCTTGGGATTCTGCGTGGCCTCGCCGACGCCCATGTTGACCACGATCTTGGAGAGCTTGGGCACCGCCATCGGATTCTTGAGCCCGAACTCGCGCATGAGCGCGGGCACGACATCCTTCAGATATTTCTCTTTCAATCGAGCCGCCATAGACCTAATCCAAGGCGCGGTTGCACTTGCGGCAACTGCGAAATCGCTTGCCCTCCGGATTGCGCCCGTGCCGCAGCCGCGTGGGCCCGCACTCGGGGCAAACCAGCATCACGTTGGAGACATGGATGGGCGCCTCGTGCTCGGCGATGCCGCCCTTGATCTGCTTATCGGGATTGGCGCGGGTATGCCGCTTGACCATCATCACGTGCTCGACCAGGATCCGGTTCTCCTTGGGAAACACCCGCAGCACCTTGCCCTGGCGGCCCTTGTCGCGGCCGGCGATGACCTTGACCACGTCATTCTTCTTGATATCGGGCATGGGTTAGAGCACCTCCGGCGCGAGCGAGATGATCTTGAGGAAGCGCCGGTCGCGGAGCTCGCGCGCCACCGGGCCGAAGACGCGGGTGCCCACGGGCTCGCCCGCCTCGTTGATCAGCACCCCGGCATTCTGGTCGAAGCGGATGTAGGTGCCGTCCTTGCGGCGCGTCTCCTTGCGCGTGCGCACGATCACGACGCGCACCACCTTGCCCTTCTTGACCTGACCGTCGGGCGCGGCTTCCTTGACCGAGGCGGTGACCACGTCGCCGAGGCCGGCGCGCAAGCCGGTGTGGCCGCCGACGGGCAGGATCAGCTGCAGCCGCCGGGCGCCGCTGTTGTCGGCCACTTCCAAAATGCTCCGCATCTGCACCATGGCGCTCTCCTAGGCCTCCGCCGGCTTGGGCGCCGGCCGGCGCGTGTCGCGCTGCAGTTCGCCTTCGCCGACCGCCCGCGCCAATTCCTCGCGGGTGGGCAATTGCGCGGCGCGGCGCAGCACCTCCACCAGCCGCCAGCGCTTGAGCTTGCTCAATGGCCGGGTTTCGACGATGCGCACTACGTCGCCCGGGCGCGCGGCCTGCTGCGCGTCGTGGGCATAGAACTTATGGCGCTTGGTGATCTTGCGCCGATACAGCGGATGGGCGGTTTGCAGCACGACCTCGACGACGATCGTCTTCGCCATCTTGTTCGACACGACGGTGCCGATCTTTTCGTTGCGTGCGCCGCGCGCAGCGGCGCGCGTCTGGGTTTCACTCATGCTACCGGCCCTCCGCCCTTCGCCGCTCGGCGAGCATCGTCTTGACGCGCGCCACGTCGCGGCGCAGTTGCTGCAGCTTCTTCAAGCTCTCGGCGTTGCCCATGGCCATCTGGAACTTCAGCCGAAACACCTGATCGCGCAAATCCTGCTCCTGCGCCTTGAGCTCGGTCTCGCTCATTTGGCGGAACTTTTCGGCTCGTTTGCTCATCGTCGTCTCGCTAGCCCTGCTCCTCGCGCGCGACGAAGCGGGTGCGCAGCGGCAGCTTGTGGGCCGCCAGCCGCATCGCCTCCTCCGCTTGCGCGTGGGGCACGCCTTCCATCTCGAACAACACCCGTCCCGGCTTGACCACGGCCACCCAGTGGTCGGGCGCGCCCTTGCCTTTGCCCATGCGCGTTTCCGCCGGCTTCTTGGTCACCGTCTTATCGGGAAACACGCGAATCCAAATCTTGCCGCCGCGCTTGACGAAGCGGGTCATGGCCACGCGGCTGGCCTCGATCTGGCGGTCGGTGATCCAGCCCGGCTCCATGACCTTCAGCCCGAAATCGCCGAACGACAGCTGGCCGCCGGCCCAGGCCTTGCCCGCGCGGCGCCCACGCTGCTGTTTGCGATACTTCACTTTTTTCGGCATCAGCATCGGTGCAGTCCCCCGCTAGGCCGAGGCGCGCGCGCCCGCGCCCTGCTGCTGCTGACCACGGCGCCTTCCCAGAATCTCGCCGCGATAGGTCCACGCCTTGACGCCGATGACCCCGTAGGTGGTACGCGCCTCGGCAAAGCCGTAATCGATGTCGGCGCGCAGCGTGTGCAGCGGCAGCCGACCTTGCAAATACCACTCGGAGCGGGCGATCTCGGCGCCATTCAGACGCCCCGAAACGCGCACCTTGATGCCCTTGCAGCCAAAGCGCATAGCGCTATCGACGGCCTTGCGCATGGCGCGGCGGAAGGCGACGCGCTTTTCGAGTTGCAGGGCGATGGACTCGGCCACCAATTGCGCGTCGAGCTCCGGCTTGTGCACCTCTTGGATGTCGATGAAGACTTCGCGCTGCGTCTTTTTTTGCAGCTCGGCTTTCAGCTTTTCGATCTCCGCGCCCTTGCGGCCGATGATGATGCCGGGCCGCGAGGTATGGATCACGATGCGGAGCTTGTTGCCGGGCCGCGTGATCTCGATCGAGCTGACGCCGGCGGCGCGCAGCTTTTCCTTGAGGGCGTCGCGCAATTTAAGGTCTTCGAGCAGCAGCTTGCCGTAATCGCGAGTGGCAAACCACTGGCTTTTCCAAGGCTTGACGTAGCCCAGCCGGAATCCGTATGGATGAACCTTTTGTCCCATGCCCCGTCCTTTATTTCGCCTTCGGCTTGCTCGCCGGCTTCTTCTTGGCGGCGGGCTTTTTCGCGGCCGCCTTCTTGGCGGGCGCCTTCTTGGCCGCGGGCTTCTTGCCCGCCGCCGGCGGCTTGCGCGCCGGCTTGCGCGGCGCCGGCGGCGGAGCGGGCGCGGCCGCCTGCGGCCGCGGCTCGGGCTCGCCCACCACCCGCGCGACGCTCGGCTCCGGACGCGCGCGATCGCTCACGTGCACGGCGATATGCGCCAGCCGCCGCTGATAGTGATACGCGCGTCCCATCGGCGCCGGCCGGATGCGCTTCAACCGCGGCCCGTCGTTGACGTAGGCCCGGACGACGAACAGCTGATCCACGTCCACGTCCTCGTCCTGGTGGGTGGCGTTGGCAATCGCCGAGCGCAGTACCTTGGCGACGTCGCCGGCAATGCGCTTCCGCGTGAACTGCAAAATTTGCAGCGCCTCTTCCGCCCGCCGGCCGCGGATCTGATCCACCACCAGACGCGCCTTGCGCGGCGAGACTCGCACGAACTTCGCTTCCGCCCTGGCTTCCATGCCTCTCCTCGTCCTATCGCGGCGCCGGCGCCGGCGCGGTCGTCTTTTCCGCCGCCGCCTTCACTTGGTGCCCCTTGAAGGTGCGGGTGGGAGAGAACTCGCCGAGCTTATGTCCCACCATGTTTTCCGTAACGTACACGGGGATGAATTTGCGGCCATTGTGGACGGCGATGGTGTGGCCGACGAATTCCGGCAGCACGGTCGAGCGCCGCGACCAGGTTTTATAGACCTTTTTCTCGTTGCGCTGGTTCATCTCCGCGATGCGGCGGAGCAAGTGCGCGTCCACGAAGGGCCCTTTTTTTACCGATCTGGCCATGATTTACGCCTTCTTCCGGCGGCTGACGATGAAGCGGTCGGTCCGCTTGTTGTTGCGGGTCTTGTAGCCGCGCGTCGGCTGTCCCCAGGGAGTGACCGGATGGCGCCCGCCGGAGGTCTTGCCCTCGCCGCCGCCATGGGGATGGTCAACTGGATTCATGGAGACGCCGCGGTTGACCGGCCGCCGCCCCAGCCAGCGCACCCGCCCCGCCTTGCCGTAGCTGATGTTTTCGTGCTCGGCATTGCCCACCGAGCCGATCGTGGCCATGCACTCGGCCAGGACGCGACGGGTTTCGCCGGACGGCAGCTTGAGCAGGGCGTAATCGCCCTCCTTCGAAACCAATTGCGCGCCGCCGCCGGCCGCGCGCACGATCTGGCCGCCCTTGCCCGGCCGCAATTCGATGTTATGGAGCGTGGTGCCCGGCGGGATGTTGCGGAGCGGCAGGGCATTGCCCACCAAGATGTCCGCTTCCGGACCGCTGGTCACAGTCATGCCGACCTTCAGTCCCGCGGGCTGCAAGATGTAGCGGCGCTCGCCATCGCGGTACTTGAGCAGGGCGATGCGGGCGCTGCGATTGGGGTCGTACTCGACCGCTTCGACGACGGCGGGTACGCCGGTCTTATCGCGGCGGAAGTCGATGCGCCGGTACATGCGCTTGTGGCCGCCGCCGCGGTGCCAGATGGTGATATCGCCCTGCGCCCGGCGCCCGCCGGTCTTGCGCAGCGGCTCGAGCAGGGGCTTATGCGGCCGGTCGCGGGTGATCTCTTCGCTGACGACCACGGAATGGAAGCGGCGCGTCGGAGTCGTCGGCCGAAATGTTTTGATCGCCATCGCTCAATCCTTTAGACGTTCTCGGCGTACTCGGGCATCTTCTCGCCCGCTTGCAGTTTGACGTAGGCCTTCTTCCAATCCGGCTTATATCCGGAGTAGCGCCCCCGCCGCCGTTCCTTGCCGGCGAGCGCGATGGTGCGCACCGCCGCCACTTTCACTTTGAAGATCGCTTGCACCGCCTCGCGAATCTCCACCTTGCTGGCGTGGGGATCGACTTCGAAGACCAGCGTCTGCCGGTTTTCCTTGGCGTCCAGACCTTTCTCGGTGATGATCGGGCGCCGGATGACTTGGTACCGAGTGCGCATCTTCGCTCCTTAGGCGGCGCTCTTGCCCCGCGGCGCAGCGGCGCGCTGCAAGCTCTCGACGGCCGCCCGCGACAGCACGACCTTGGGATAGCGGAGCAGGTGATAGGGGTGGACGCGCGCAGGCGCCAGCACCTCAACTTCCGGCAGATTGCGCGCACTCAACGCCAGGTTGCGGTTCTCCGCCGCGCCATCCACCAGCAGCGCGCCGCGGGTCACGGCGAGGCCCTCGAGGGCCGCGCGCAGCTGTTTGGTCTTGGGCTGGGCCAGCTTGAATTCGTCGACGACGACCAGCTCCTGGTCGCGGAACTTGGCGGCCAGGGCCGACCGCAACGCGGCCTGCAGCTTCTTGCGCGGCATTGTCCAGGAGTAGTCGCGGGGCTGCGGTCCGTGCACGGTGCCGCCATGGCGCCACAGCGGGCTGCGGATACTGCCGATGCGCGCCCGCCCGGTTCCCTTCTGCCGCCAGAGCTTGCGGCCGCTGCCGCTCACCTCGGCGCGCCCCTTGGTCTGGTGCGTGCCGCGGCGGCGTCCGGCGGTGAAGTGGCGCACCGCCTCCCACAACAGCTCTTCGTTGACCGGGGCCGCGAAGACGGCGTCGAGCAGCTCCATCCGCCCCACGGTCTTGGCTCCCAGGTCCTTGATCTCGATCGTCGCCATCTCGCGCCTCGCGCTACTTCTTGCCCGCCCGCTTCTTGGAAGCCTTCAGCGGATCGACGGTGCCGGCGCCGGCAAACCCGCGCCGCTGGCGCGGGGGCTTGACCGCAGCGCGGATCATCAGGTAGCCGCCGTTCGGCCCCGGCACCGCCCCGCGGACCGCCAGGATGTTTTCGTCGGCATCCACGGCGACGACCTGCAAGTTGCGGGTCGTCACCCGCGCGTGGCCCATGTGGCCGGCCGCGCGCATGCCCTTGAGCACCCGCGAGGGAAAGGCCGAGGCGCCAATCGACCCCGGGGCGCGGTGAAACATGGAACCGTGGGTGGCCGCGCCGCCGCCGAAGTGGTGGCGCTTGACGAAGCCGGCAAAGCCGCGTCCCTTGCTGACGCCGATGACATCCACGTAATCGCGCTCCTGGAAGACGTCCACCAGCACGCGATCGCCGGGCTTCGTCTCGCCGTCGCCGGCAGGCAGGCGGAATTCGCGCACGAAGCGGCAGGGGGCCAAATCGTGCTTTTCGAAGACGCCCCGTTCCGGCTTGCTCAGCCGCGCCGGCTTGACGAACTCGATCAGCCCCATCTGCACGGCGTCATAGCCCTCTTTGGCCGCCGTCTTCCGCTGCGTCACGACGCAGGGGCCGGCCTGAATCAACGTCACCGGCACCAACTCGCCGCCCGCCTGATAGGCGTCGGTCATGCCGATCTTTTTGCCCAAAATGCCCTTGATCATGGCTTCCCTCGCCGCCGCTACCGATGCTCCTTGCCGAAGGCCTTGATCTCGACATCCACGCCCGCGGGAAGATCGAGCTTCATCAGCGCGTCCATGGTCTGCTGCGTCGGATCGAGCAGGTCGAGCAGGCGCTTGTGGGTGCGGATTTCAAACTGCTCGCGGCTCTTCTTGTCCACGTGCGGGGAGCGCAGGACGGTATAGCGGTTGATGTCGGTGGGCAGGGGAATCGGGCCGGCGATCTGGGCGCCGGTGCGCTTGGCGGTATCCACGATCTCGCTGGTCGACTGATCCAGCACGCGATAGTCGTACGCCTTGAGCCGAATGCGAATGCGTTCGCGGAGCATGGTGATCAATCCCTACGCCAGGATCTCGGCGATGGTGCCGGCGCCGACGGTGCGGCCGCCCTCGCGGATGGCGAAACGCA